>DASVDO010000001.1:0-19669 GCA_036381055.1 Burkholderiales bacterium
TCGCGGGCGAAGATGCGCGAGAGCGTGTAGCGGTTGGACAGGTAGAAGTAGCCCTCGGCGGCGATCGAGATGTAGAGCTGCACCGGATCGATGCCGCGGCGGAACAGGCCGAGCTTCTCGCCGCGGCGCAGCACGTCGCGCAGCGTCTCGACGAGCGGCGAGTGGAGCTGCCGCACGCGCCGCGAGCGGCCGAGGTGGCGGCCGCGGTGCAGATTCTCGCTGCCGAGCAGCGACTGGAACTCCGGATGCTCGAGCGAGTAGCGCCAGGTGAACTCGACCAGGCGCTTCAGCGCCTCGCGCGGGTCGGCATGCTCCAGGTCGAGCGCGCGCTCGGCCTTGCGGATGCGCTCGTAGGCGTCCTCGAGCACCGCGAGGAACAGCGCTTCCTTCGAGCCGAAGTAGTAGTAGAGCATGCGCTTGTTGGCGCCGGCGCGCTCGGCGATCCGGTCGACGCGCGCGCCGCCGAGGCCGTGGCGGGCGAATTCCGCGATCGCCGCCTCGAGGATGTTCTTCCGCGTCTTCTCCGGATCCCGGCCGTTCTTCATTCCATGCCGCTCATTCCATACCCAGGAGGCGGTACACGCGCCGCGTGTACTCGCCGAACTTCTCCTGCGTCTTCACGTCGAGCGTGCGCGGGTGCGGCAGGTCGACCTCGAAGTTGTCGGCCATGCGCGCCGGGCCGGCGGTGAGCACCACCACGCGCGTGCCGAGGAACACCGCCTCGGAGATGCCGTGGGTGACGAAGACGATGGTCTTGCCGGCCTCTTTCCAGATGCGCAGCAGCTCCAGGTTCATCTTCTCGCGCGTCAGCGCATCGAGCGCGCCGAAGGGCTCG
This sequence comes from Burkholderiales bacterium, assembly GCA_036381055.1. Taxonomy (GTDB): domain Bacteria; phylum Pseudomonadota; class Gammaproteobacteria; order Burkholderiales; family SG8-39; genus SCGC-AG-212-J23. The sequence goes on from DASVDO010000001.1 coordinate 836, forward strand.
TCCATCAGCACCAGCTTCGGGTCGTGCACCAGGGCCCGGGCGATCGCGGCGCGCTGCTGCATGCCGCCGGAGAGCTCGTAGGGATACTTCGCCTCGTAGCCGGCCAGGCCGACCAGCTCGAGCAGGTGCCGCGCCCGCGCCACGGATTCCTTCTTCTTCAGGCCGAGGATCTCCGCGGGCAGCAGCACGTTGTCGAGGATGCGCCGCCACTTGAGGAGCAGCGGCGCCTGGAACACCATGCCGACGTCGCGCGCCGGGTCGAAGGGATGCGTCGCCGAGCCGATGCGCACCTCGCCGCCGTCGTGGGCATGCAGCCCGGCGAGGACCTTGAGCAGCGTCGACTTGCCGCAGCCCGACGGGCCGACCAGCGCGACCAGCTCGCCCGCCTGCACGTCGAAGGTGGCGTCGGAGATGGCGAGGTGCTCGCCATAGGTCTTGCGCACGCCCGCCAGGTGAATGAACGGTTCTTGCACGGTCTCAGGCAACACGCGCATCCTTAGGCACGAGCAGGCGCTCGAGCAGCAGCACCAGGCCGTAGAGCAGCATGCCCATCAGCGTGATCAGCAGCACCGCCATGAACATCGCCGGCGTGTCGAGCGTCACCTGTACCTGCAGCATGAGATAGCCGAGGCCCTTGTCCGAGCCGAGGAACTCGCCGACGATCGCCCCGGCCACCGCGAGGATCGCGGCCACCTTCATGCCGGAGAAGATGTACGGCAGCGCCCCGGGAAGCTGGATCTTGGTGAAGAGCTGCCAGCGCGAGCCCTTGAGCGAGCGCACCAGGTCGAGCAGCTCGGGCTCGATCTCGCGCAGGCCGCGCGCCGTGGTGAGCAGGATCGGGAACACGGCGATCGAGAACGCCATGATCGAGTTGGGCAGCACGCCGTACTTGAACCAGACGATGATCAGCGGGCCGAGCGCCACCTTGGGGATCATGTTGAGCGACACGAACAGCGGCATGAAGAACGCTTCCAGCGTCTTCGACCAGGTGAAGGCGAGCGCCAGCGCCACGCCGACCCCCAGCGCGAGCAGGTAGCCGCCGAAGATCTCGCTGCCGGTGACCGCGATGTTGGTCCACCAGCTGTAGTTCGGCTCGAGCAGCGCGTCGAGCGTCGCGCCGGGCGAAGGCATGACGAATTTCGGCACGTCGCCCAGACGCACGAACAGGTACCAGGCCGCGAGCAGCGCGAGATGCGCCACCACGGCGAGCGTGATGCGGCCGAGCTTGGAGCTCATGCGGGCCACCTCTGCGGATAAGCTTTCACGATGGGCACGTGCGGCAGGTCCGGCATGTAACCGACTGGTTACTCGATGGTATACCATCGCCCTATCGGATCAACGAGGAGGCTCCATGCGCAGGCTCATCATCGCCGCCGCGGCGGCCGCCATCGCTACGCCGGCGGTGGCGCAGCAGCGAATCGACTTCATCCTCAACTGGGTGCCGGGCGGCGACCACGCGCCCTACTACTACGCCAAGAAGCTCGGCTGGTACGCGAAGGAAGGCATCGAGCTTAATCTCGAGCCGGGCAAGGGCTCGGCGCTGTCGACGCAGAAGGTCGGCGCCGGCGCCAACCCGGTCGGCCTCGCCGACATGGCCGGCGTGCTGGTGGCCAAGGGCAAGGGCGCGAACAACGTCGCGGTGTTCAACGTCTACGCCAACTCGCCGCAGGGCATGTACTGGCTTAAGAGCTCGGGCATCAAGGGCATCAAGGACTTCCCGGGCAAGAAGATCGGCAACCCCGCGGCCGACGGCGCGCGCGTCATGTGGCCGGCGCTCGCCAAGGCGAACGGCATCGATCCCAAGTCGGTCACCTGGGTGAACATCGACGCCAACGCCAAGCTGGCGGCGCTCAAGGCGGGCACCATCGACGTCACCACGTCGTTCTACAACCTGCACCACGTGTTCAAGCGCGAGCTGGGCGCCGACATGGGCTTCCTCGCCTGGCGCGACGTCGGGCTCAACCCCTACGGCAACTCGGTGATCGTCAACGCCGACTACCTCAAGAAGAACCGGGCGACCGTCGCCAAGTTCGTCAAGGTCACGCAGCGCGCCTTCGCCGAGTGCGTCAAGCACCCGCGGCCGTGCGTGCAGGCGCTGATCGACGCCAACGGCGCGCTCAGCTTCGACAACGAGCTGGTGAACTGGCAGCTGGTCGAGGTGCTGATGAGCGACAAGATCTCGCAGACCGTGGCGCTCGGCTGGCACGACGACAGGCGCATGCAGGACGACTACGCGCTGGTGCGCGACTACATCGGCATCGAGAAGCCGTTCGACGTGAAGACCGTCTACACCAACGAGTTTCTCGACAAGTCGATCAAGATGAAGGTCGTCAAGGGCGACTGAAGCGCTTCGCCAGGGCGTCGGCGAACTGGGCGGTCCGCTCGGCCGAGCGCTTCTCGAAGAGCCGGTTGACGATCGGCTTGAGCGGCCCGGTCCCGGTCACGTCGAACACGCTGGTGAGCTCGGTGCCCGCGGCCGAGGCCTCGAGCGCCACGTCGATGCGCATCGTCAGGTGCTCGCCCTTCGCCACCGCGTGCAGCCGCCGCGGCGGCGTCTCCTCGACGATCTCGGCGCGCAGATCGACCACCAGCGGCACCGCGCCGACCTTCTCCTTCACCCGCAGCTCGGCGGTGCGGGGATCGACGACACGGATGCGCTCGACGCCCGGGATGCAGCCGCACAGCGCCTCGAAGTCGCGCAGGAAGCGCCACAGCGCCTCCGGGGAGGCGGCGACCGAGAACCTCGCTTCGCGCGAGGGCATCAGTCCCACCACTTCGTGAGCCGGTAGTCCTCGGCGATCACGCCCGCGGCGTTGTGCCCGGCGCCGGCGTGCACGCCGCCGCCGGGATGGCAATAGCCGCCGCACATGTAGAGCCCTTCCACCGGCGAGCGGTAGTGCGACCAGCCGGCGAAGGGCCGGAAGTAGCCGAGCTGGTCGGGCGTCAGGTCGCCGACGACGTCGACGCCGCCGACCAGGTTGTCGTTGTTGCGCTCGGTGTCGGTCGGGTCCTGGATCTTCATCGCCAGGATCTTGTCCTTCGTCATGTTGGGCGCATAGGAGCGCCACAGCCCGAGCACGTGCTCGGCGTACTCCTCGCGCAGCGCGCGCCAGCCCTCGGGGCCGCCCGCCGCCAGGCGGTATGGCGCGTACTGCCAGACGACGGCGGTGTGCCTGCCCGGCGGCGCCTGCGACGGGTCGTGCAGCGTCGGCATGCAGACCTGCAGCATCTCCTTGCGCGGCGCCTCGCCCAGCGAGATCTGCTGGTAGGCGCGCACCTGCTCGATCACGTCGCCGCCGAACATCTCCTGGCTGAACGCGTTGTCGACCGGCGGATTGCCCGCCGCGGCGCGGTAGCGCGGCGGCTCGGCGAGCGCGAGGTGCAGCACGAAGAGCGAGCGGCCGCGCGTGTGGTAGCGCCGCACGCGCCGCACGAACGCTTCCGGCAGGTGCTCCTCGCCCACCATGTCGAGGAAGCTCTTCTTCGGCTCGACGTTGGTGATCACCGCCTTCGCCGCCTCGACCTTCTCGCCGCCCGCGAGCTCGACGCCGACCGCGCGGTTGCCGCGCAGCAGGATGCGCTTCACCGCGGCGCCCGTGCGCACCTTGCCGCCGTGCGCCTCGAGCGCGCGCCGCAGCCCCTCGGCGAGCTGCTGCGAGCCGCCGACGCAGATCGGCGCCTCGCCGGTGAGGATGCGCATCAGGCAGATCCAGCCCAGGCCGAACTGGTCGGGCGCGAAGCCGAGCACCGTCAGGCGCGTCAGGAAGTGCACCTTCACCTCGGGGCTCTCGAACAGCTCGTCGAGGAGCTGCACCGGCGTGCTCATCTGCCACTGCAGCAGCAGGTTGCCTTCGGGCGTGCTCTCGAGCTGGGCGGCCTGCACCGAGGGCGGCAGCGGCGGCGAATACATCAGGGGATGGACCGTCGCCTGCACGAATTCGCCGTAGTCGGCGATGAGCTGCCGGTAGGTGTCGGCGTCGCGCGCCGAGAACTTCGCCAGCTCCGCCGCCATCCTTTCCGGCTCGCGGTACATCACGATGCTGCGCTGGTCGGGGAAGATGGTGCCGCGCAGGTGCTCCGGGAAGACGTAGCGCACGCCGTGGCGCTCGAGCTCCAGGTCGCGGTACACCGGGCTCGAGGGGATATGGGTGTGCACCACCGAGCAGACGTTGTGCTTGAACCCCGGCAGCGTCACTTCCTCGGTATGGCAGGCGCCGCCGACGCGATGGAAGCGCTCGAGCACCAGCACCGAGGCGCCGCCGCGCGCGAGGTAGGCGGCGCAGGCGAGGCCGTTGTGGCCGGCGCCGACGACGACGAAGTCGTAGGCCATCGGCGGCGTCAGTTGGGTTTCGCGCCGACCGAGGCCGCCACCTTGGCGATCTTGTCGACCTCGGCCGCGAGGAAGCGCCCGAGCTCCTCCGGCGTGCTGCTCGCCGCGTCGGTGCCGAACGAGGCGAAGCGCTCCTTCACCTCGGGCATCGCCATGATGCGCACGATCTCGGCGTTCAGCTTCTGCACCACCGACTTCGGCATGCCCGCGGGCCCGACCACCGCCTGCCAGGTCATGAACGAGTACTCGGGATAGCCCGACTCGGCGATCGTCGGCACGTCGGGAACCGCCGGCGAGCGCCTGGGCGTGCCGACCGCGATCGCGTTCAGCTTGCCCGCTTTCACCTGCGTGATGACGTCCGAAATGTTGGCGAACATCACCTGCGCGGTGCCGGCGATCATGTCCTGCATCGCCGGCGCGCCGCCCTTGTAGTGCACGGTGACCCAGTCGATGCCGGCCACCTGCTTGAAGCGCTCGCCCGAGAGCCGCGTCAGCGTGGTCGCGCCGGGCGAGGCCATGTTCAGCTTGCCGGGATGCGCCTTGGAATAGGCGACCAGCTCCTTGAGGGTCTTCGCCGGCACCGAGGGATGCGTCACGCAGATGATCGGCACGGTGGCGACGAGCGAGATCGGCGTGAAGTCCTTGAGCGGGTCCCACGACAGGTTGGGAAAGAACGCCGGCGACGTGGCAAACGAGGTCGGCGCCATGTACAGCGTGTAGCCGTCGGGCGCCGAGCGGGCCACCTGCTCGGCGGCGATGTTGCCGCTCGCGCCGGCCCGGTTCTCGACCACGACCGACTGGCCGAACGCCCGGGAGAGCTGGTCGCCGAGCGCGCGCGCCGCCAGGTCGGTCGAGCCGCCCGGCGGAAAGCCGACCAGCAGCCGGATGGCGTGGTTCGGATAGTCCTGCGCTTGTGCGAGCGAGGCGGCGAGCGTGAGCAGGATTGCGATCAGGGATTTCATGATTCCTCCGTTGTCTTACAGGTTCAGGGCGAGGGCCGCGATCTTGCGCTCGTCCATGACGACGCCGAGGCCGGGCTTGCGGGGAACGAGCGCGAACCTGCCTTCGGCGGTCGTTTCCATGGGCAGCGGCTCGGCGAGGTAGTCGCCCGCGATGTGCTGCGGGCCGTTCAGGTCGCAGGGGTAGTCGATGCCGTAGGCCGCGAACAGGTGCACCGAGGCGGCGAAGCCGATCGGCGCGTCCATCAGGCCGCTGCCGATGAGCGTCAGGCCGGCGTTGCGCGCCAGGTCGCAGAGCTGGCGCGCGTAGTGGATGCCGCCGGTCTTGTTCACCTTGACCACGACGCCCTCGACGGCGTCGCGGCGGATGAGGTCGATCACCACCGGCAGCCCCATCGCCGCCTCGTCGAGGGCGATGGTCATGCCGCTCGCCGAGACGAGCTTCCGCATGCCGTAGAAGTCCGACATCGGGATCGGCTGCTCGAAGAGCTGCACGCCCAGCTTGGTGAAGCCGCGCGCGGCCTGCAGGGCCGCTTCCAGCGTGTAGCCCTGGTTCGCGTCGACCCAGACGGTGCAGTTCGTGGCGAGCTCGAGGACCTTGCGCGTGCGCTCGACGTCGAGCCGCGGCTCGTGCCCGACCTTGACCTTGAAGGCGCGGTAGCCCTCGCGCAGCCCCTGCTCGACCGACGCCGCGGTGCCCGGCACGTCGGTCGCGGAGACCAGCCAGGAGAGCGCGATGCGGTCCGCCGCCTTGGCGCCGAGCCAGGACTGCAGGTCGATGCCGAGCTTGCGGCACGCGAGATCGTGCGCCGCGAGGTCGAGCGCCGCCTTGGCGATCGGCTGGCCGGGATCGAGCCCCGGCGCGAGCTCGCCGGCCATCGCCGCGTGCAGCCCGGCGATGTCGAACGGGTCGCGGCCGACCAGCACCGGCGCGAGGTAGCGCTGGATCGACGTGCAGCAGGAGTGCACGGTCTCCGCCGACCAGCGCCGGCTGGGGCCCGCCTCGCCCCAGCCCACCGTGCCGTCGTCGGCGGTCATCTTCACCAGCACGAGCTGCTTGCCCTCGTCGATCGTGCGCGACACGCCGCGCGACAGCGTCACCACCGCCTTGAGGGGCAGGCGGACCGGCAGAACTTCGATGCGCTCGATTTTCATCCGCCGACTTCGATGTGGGCGATGCGGCCCACCTCGGTCCATTTCTCGATCTCGCCGCGCACCAGCTTGTCGAGGTCCTCGGGGGTTCCCGCGCGCACGTCCATGCCGATGGCCGTCAGGTGCTCGTTGACGTCGCGCTGGCCGAGCACCGTGTTGACGTCGCGGTTGAGCTTCGCGATGAGCGCTTTCGGCGTGCCCGCCGGGACGTAGAAGCCGTGCCAGATGATGTAGTCGAACCCGGGCGCCACCGTCTCGGCGAGGGTGGGCAGCCCGGGCAGCTCGGGGATGCGATCGATGGTGGTGGCGGCGATCGCGCGCAGCTTGCCGCTCTTGATGTGCGGCAGCGCGTCGACCAGCGTCATCATCATGGTATGCGCCTCGCCGCTCAGCATCGCCTGCGTCGAAGGCGCGGATCCCTTGTAGGCGATGTGCACCGCCTTGAAGCCGGTGATCTGCATCAGGTGCTCGAACGCGAAGCGGATCGCCGAGGTGGCGCCCGCCGAGGCGAAGTTCAGCTTGCCGGGATGCGCCTTGGCGTACTGCACCAGGTCCCCGGGGGTCTTCACCGGCAGCGACGGATGCACCACCAGGACGCTCGGGAACACCGACAGCATCGCCACCGGCGCCAGGTCCCTGCGCGCGTCGTAGGTCAGGTTCTTGAACACCGCGGCGCTCACCGCGAAGGCGGGCGTGGCGAGCAGCATCGTGTAGCCGTCGGGCGCCGAGCGGGCGACGAAGGCGGCGCCGATGTTCGCCGAGGCGCCCGGCTTGTTCTCGATGATCACCGGCTGCTGCCAGATCTCGGCGAGCTTCGGCTGCAGGATCCGCGCCAGCACGTCGGACGAGCCGCCCGGCGGGAACGGCACCACGATCGTCACCGGATGCGACGGGAACGGCTGCGCCAGCGCGCTCGCCGACGCGACGAGCAGCGTCAAAGCCAGGAATGTCTTACGCATCATGTCCTCCTCCTGTGGGTTTAATGACCGCCTTGCGTCAAGCTGCCGACGTCGTAGCGCGTGCGCAGCGCTTGACGGCTGCGGGGACTGCGCACGAACCGCCGCGGCACCAGCGCGTTCAGGTCCACATAGCGATCCGGATCCAGGTTCGCGCCGCGCAGCGCCGGGTGGTCCGGCGCGTAGCGGATGCAGCGGAAGACCATGTTGTTGGTGCCGAAGATGGGGTGCTCGTAGTAGAAGGGATTGAGGTACTCCCAGACGATGTCGCCCTCGGGGGTGACCTCGAACAGCCGTCCCTTGGTGCACTCGCAGATCACGGTGGTGCCGCCGGGCATGCGCTGCGCGCCCGAGCAGATGAAGCTGTTGAAGTCGAACACCGGGTTTTCCTTGTACTCCCAGACGATCGCGTTCGAGCGCGGATCGACCTCGATCACCCGCGAGAAGTCGATGGTGGTGTAGGCGCGGTGCGCGCCGTTGTCGAACAGCAGGATGTTGCCGTTCGCGAGCGGCGTCGGGTGGTGCTGGCCGGCGATCTGTCCCGGACCCCAGCGCCACGCGATCCTGCCGCTCGAGCGCTCGATGATGGCGATGGTGTTGATGCAGCGGAAGCTGACCAGCAGGTTGCCGTCCGGCATCTCGGCGAGCGAGTTGAGGTTGGTCCAGCGGTCGCGCGGGTGCAGCGGTCCGATGGCGTCGCGCTCCGGATCGAGGTGCTCGTAGGTGAGCCACTCCCAGACGACGCGGCCGTCGCGCGAGATCTCCTGGATCGCCTCGCCGTACATCTCGCCGTTGCGCTCGGTGCCGGGCTGGCCGCCCTTGACCCGCGCCGCGATGGCCGGGGGCACGGCGCGCCACTTCGCCACCAGCACGTGGCCGTTGGCGAGCGGCGCGAAGCAATGGCTGAGGTAGGGATCGCGGTACTCCCAGACGATGTTGCCCTGCCAGTCGTACTCGGCGAGCTGGCCGCCGTTGCCGGCGAACTCCGGGATCGCCGGCGGCATCGTGCGTCCCGCGAACAGCAGGTGGCCGTTCGGCAGGAGCTGGCCGTAGTTTCCCGGCAGGTTTTCCACCTGCCAGCGGTGCACGATGGTGCCCCACATGTCGATCAGCCAGACGTTGCGCCCGTACATCGGCGCGAACAGCGTGTAGCCGTTCGCGGCGCGCTCGGGCTCGTAGTGCGTCACCCCGTGGACGCTGCGCATGCCTGCGCTCATGGCGAAGCCCTCCTTGTCGTCACCACGCCTCCGCGTACAGCCGGCGGGCCGCCGCCTCGTCGAAGCGGCGCGGGTTGGTCGCGCTGCAATGGTCTTCGGCGGCCTGCGCGGCGAGCGGGCCGAGCGAGCGCTCGGCGACCCCGAGCTCGCGCAGGCGGCGCGGCAGGCCGAGGTCGTGCAGCAGCGCCTCGAAGGCGCCGGGCACCTCGCGGCCCGATGCGACGCCCATCGCCCGCGCCAGCGCGTGCATCTTTTCCGGGCACGCCGGCGCGTTGAAGCGCAGCACCGGCGGCAGGAACAGGCCGTTCAGCGTTCCGTGGTGCAGGCTCGGCTCGGCCAGTCCGCCCAGCGGATGGCTCAGGCTGTGCACCGCGCCCAGGCCTTTCTGGAACGCGAGCCCGCCCATCAGCGAGCAGTACATCATCTGCTCGCGCGCCGCGAGGTCCGCGCCGTCGGCATGCGCGCCGCGGATCGCGCGCCAGCCGCGCGCCAGGCCCTCCAGCGCGATGGCGTCGGCCACCGCGTTGCTGCGCGTGCTGCAGTACGTCTCCACGCAGTGCGAGAGCGCATCCATGCCCGTCGCCGCGGTGAGCGCGGGCGGCAGGCTCAGCGTCAGCTCCGGATCGCATACCGCCGCCCTGGGCAGGAGGTGCGGGCTCAGGAAGCCGAGCTTGCGGCCGCCGGCGAGCCTGAGCAGCGCCGCGCGGCCGACCTCGCTGCCGCTGCCGGCGGTCGTCGGCACGGCGACGAGCGGCGGCGCGCCGGGGCCGATGCGGCCGGTTCCGCCATGAAGGATCGCGTACTGCGCGAGCGGCGGCTCGTGCACCGCCATCATCGCGACGAGCTTCGCCAGGTCGAGCGGCGCACCGCCGCCGAAGGCGACGATGCCGTCGCAGCCGCGCCCCCGGTAAAGCGCCAGGCAGCGCCACAGGCTCGCTTCGCTGGGATTCGTCTCGGTGCCGTCGAACACGTCGGCGACGCCCAGCCGCCCCGCCATGCCGAGCGCCACGAGCTTCGCGTCGGTCACCAGCAGCGGCTTCGACACGCCGAAGCGTGCGAGCAGCTCGCTCACCCGCGCGACCGCACCCCGGCCGAAATAAATCTCGGTGAGGTAGCAGATGTCGGGCGGGCGCATGATCGCTCAGGCCGGGTCGCTCACCGGTAGTTCATGAACACGGGGCTCGCCCAGGCGACGTGGCCGTTCTTCTGCCGGGCGCGCAGGTAGGCGTAGGAGCGGCGACCCGCCGGCACGTCGAGCGTGCAGCGGCCCTCGAGCGACGAGGCGGCGAGCGGCACCAGGCGGTGCCACTGCCAGCCTTCCGCCGGGAACGGGCCGGTGAAGCGGTTGACCGACCCGCGCGCCAGCTCCTGCAGCGTGTGCCGGCTTTTCTGGACGCAAGGCGCCTCGAGCGAAAGGCCGAGCGCGGTCTCGGGCCCGCCTTCGATTTCCAGCACCACGCTCTGGTTCGGGTTCTCGCGGTAGGCATTGCGGCGCGAGGTATAGGAGCGGATCGCCAGCGCGCCCTCGCCCTTTCTCTGGAAGCGGTGCCGGCGCTGCTCGTCGAAAGGCATGGACTGCAGGCAGGGGAAGAAGCGCGCGATGCGTCCGCCTTCGACGCTCACTTCCATCCGCCAGTCGCAGATGCGCTCGAGCGCGAGCGCGCCCCAGGGTCCCCAGCCCCACTCGAGACGGACCTGGACCGGCTTGCCATGGGCGTCCTTCCCGGGGAACGACTCCTCGGGGAAAAAGCGCTGCACGACGCGCCCGTCCTGGATGACCTCCACCACGTCCAGCTCGTCGCGTCCGCGCACCGCGAGCGCCACGGCGACTTGCCGGCCCGCGTCGATGCTCGCGCCCATCGGCGCGCCTTCGACCGAGAGCTCGAGCTCGATGCGGTCGCCGGTGAGCGCGTAGGTGCGCCGCGCGCGGATCGCGTCGAAGATGCCCTCGCGCGTGAAGTCGGTGACGAGCGCCGCCATCAATCCCTCGCCGTACGCGCCCGGGAAGCCGGCGTGGTCGTCGGAGGAGCCGACGAAGCCGAAGCGCAGCCCCGCCGCGAGCGCGGCGCGCGCGGTGTTGGCGGTGTCGCGCCCGCCCATCGAATGGGCGAAGAAAGGGTACGGCCCGCGGTCGTCCTCGGAGTTGCCGTGCTCGGAGTAGATCTCCACCACCGGCGTGCAGTCCTCGCGGAAGACCCGCCAGTTCACGCCGCGACGGCCCTGCGGGTAGGCGAGGTGGTGCGGGATCATCAGGGCGCCCTCCGCCTTGCAGAAGGCGCGCAGCTTTTCCGGCTCGTCGCCGTAGAAGAGCGGCCGATGATCCCGGGGAAACACCACGCACTGGTCGCCCCACGCCGACGAATGCCACTCGAAGCCGAGGAAGGCGCAGAACTCGCCCGCGCGGTTGCCTTCGGCGATGACCTGCTGCACGCGCGGCCACGTGTCCTTCAGGCGCTTGAAGCCGTCGATCCAGTGGCGCTCGCGGCCGCCCTCCATCGCCGGCATGTCGTGCCAGCTCGAGTGCCCGGTGAAGGCGAAGAAGTCGAGGTGGGTGCGCGCCACCTCGAGCGAGCGCTCGATCGAGCCGACGCCGTAGCCGTGCGCGTTGTGGTTGTGGATGTCGCCGTAGAGGATGCGGTAGCCGCTCACGCCAGCCACTCCTCGAGATGCTGGCGCACGAACGCGTCGTCGGCGAGATCGCCGTGCTCGCGGTAGACGCGGTCGATCTCCTCGGCCTGTCCGGGCGAGAGCGTCTCGTTCGGATCCAGGCACCCGATGCCCTCGAGCAGCCCCTGGCGGCGCAGCACCTCGTGGCAGCCGGCGATGCAGCCGGCGAAGTCGTGCGCCACGTCGAAGAAGGCGCTGTTGCAGTCGGTGATGCGCGAATCGAGCGCTAGCAGGTTTTCGTCTATCGGCCCGTTGTGAATCCTTTCCAGTAGCTGCACTGCACTTCGCGTCCAGACGCTCCAGTGGCCGAGCAGCCCGCCGCGGATGCGCAGGCGCACCGTCTCGCCGCCGCGCCGGATGTCGAAGGGCGCGGCGAGGTCGAAGACGATGTGGTCGTCGTTGCCGGTATAGAGCGCGATGCGCTCCTCGGCGCGCGCCGCCACGACGCCGCGCAGCACGTCGAGCGTGGCGTAGCGGTTGAAGGGCGCCATCTTGATCGCCAGCACGTTCTCGATCTCGGCGAAGCGGCGCCAGAACGCCATCGGCAGGCGCATGCCGCCCACCGCGGTCTGCAGGTAGAAGCCGACCAGCGGGATCTCGCCGGCGACCGCGGCGCAATGCTCGACCAGCTCGTCGAGCGTCGCGCCGCGCATCGCGCCGAGCGACAGCAGGCCGGCGTGGTAGCCCAGCGCGCGCGCGACCTGCGCCTCCTTCCTGCACTGCGCGGTCTTGCCGGCCAGCCCGGCGATCATGACGACCGGCCGGCCGGCGCGCGCGGCCTCCTCGGCGGCGATGCGCAGCACCGGCTCGTAGAGCCCGGCCTCGCGGATCGCGAACTGCGTCGCGTGCACGCCCACCGCGAGGCCGCCGCTGCCGGCGGCGAGGTAGTAGCGCGACAGCGCGCGCTGGCGGCGCACGTCGAGCTTGCGCCGCGCATCGAGCGCCAGCGGATGCGCCGGGATGACCGTGCCGCGCTTGAGGAGCGCGAGGACGTCGGCGGGAATCCGGTTCGAGCGGGAGGTCATGGCTATCCCCTATCCGAGCTCCGGCCCGGCGATCGCCGCGAGACGGCCCGGATCGCCGAAAAGCTCGTCGCGTCCGAGCGCCATGCGCGTATAGGGCCGCTCTTTCTCGAAGCCGCGCGCCTCGAGCCGGCGCGCGAAGCCGCCATGGCGGTCGAGCGCGTCGAGCAGCACCGGCCCGGCGATGCGGGCGCAGGCGAGCTCGACGAGCTCGGCCGCCACGTCCTCGCCGTCGGCCACGATCGGCCCGAGCTGCGTCGCCACCCGGCCCTCGCGACCCAGCAGGAAGCCGCGCAGCTTGCCGCTTTCCTCGACCACGCAGGCAAATTGCGGCGAGCGGCTGCGCAGGCGCTCGAGCAGCGGCGCTCGGTCGCAGCCGAAGGCGCGGGCATCGAGCTCGAGCAGCGCCCGCCAGTCGCGCTCCTCGAGCGGCCGCGCCCGGGCGCTCTCGCGCGTGCGCACCGCGGCGCTGCGCCAGCGCGTGATCGTCCAGCCGTCGCGAAAGCCGAGCGGCCGGTAGACCTCGCGTCCGGCCGGCGTGGCGTCGAGCACGGGCACCATGCCCGCGCCGCGCAGGATGTCGATGCAGCGGGCAAGCAGGCGCGTGGCAATGCCCCGGCGCCGGAAGGCGCCCGAGACGAGCACCATGCTGATCCAGCCGAAGCCGCTCGGATAAGGCAGCGTCGCGGCGGTGGCGGCAAGCCTGCCGCGTTGGTCCTTCACCGCGAGCGCCGAGCCGAGCTCGAGGAAGATCCGCCAGTCGGCCTCGTTCTGGTTCCAGCCCGCTTCCGCGACCAGCGCCTGCGCGGCCGGCAGGTCGTCCACGGTGAGCGCCGTTTCAGTATTTGCCATCGCGCGTGCCGAAATGGGTGTCCTTGCCGAGCGTCGGGCCGCCGCGCGCGACCCAGTCGGCGACCCAGTCGATCATCTTCTCGAGCGGCACGCGCGGCGGGCCGAGCAGGCGCTGCGCCTGCGTGGTGTCGACGATCCACGCCGTGGCGGCTTCGCTGCCGGTGAGACGCGGCGCCTTGCCGAAGCGCTCGCCGAACTGGCCGGCCAGCCAGCGCACGCTCGTCTTCTGCGGGCCGGTGATGTTGATCGGCGTGGTCGGCGAAGTGCAGTGCGCGAGCAGGCGCAGCGCCTGCTCGTTGGCGTCGCCCTGCCAGATCACGTTCACGTAGCCCATCGTGACGTCCAGCGGCCGCCCTTCGTGCACCGCCGCGGCGACGTCGTAGAGCACGCCGTAGCGCATGTCGATCGCGTAGGACAGCCGCACCAGCCGTCCCGGCGTGCCCCACTTCTGCGAGCCGTAGAGGAACATCTGCTCGCGGCCGACGCACGAGTTGGCGTAGTCGCCCGCCGGCGGCTCGGCGGGGGTGGATTCGTCCGCGCCCGGGCCGCGCACGTCGGCGTAGGGATAGACGCAGATGGTCGAGAAGGCGACGATGCGCGACTCGCGGAACGTCTCCGCGACCATCAGCGGCACGCCGGTGTTCATCGCCCAGGTGAACGAGGGATTGCCCGCCGCGCCGAACTTGTGGCCGGCCATGAAGACGATGTTCTTCACCCGCGGCAGGCGCTCCAGCGCGGCGCGGTCGAGCAGGTCGCAGGCGATGCACTCGATGCCGTGCGCGCGCAGCTTCTCCTGCAGGCCCCGCTCCGAGAAGCGCGCCACGCCGATCACGCGCTTGCCGGGCGCCGCGCGCTTCGCCATGCGCGCGAGCGTCGGGCCCATCTTGCCGCCGACGCCGAGCACCATGATGTCGCCGTCGACCCGGGCGAGGTCCGCCTCGAGCGCCGGCGTCGGGGCGGTCATGGTCTCCTCGAGCTGCTCGACGTCGTCGAAACGTTCAGGCAACTTCACCGGCCATCGCTCCTTTCGAACGGGACGCCTCGCGGGCGGGGGGGCGCAGGTAGCCCAGCACGACGTCGGTCATGTGCGCGAGCCGCGCATCGCAGCGCGCCCGCGTCATCAGGTCGCGCTTGAAGATGGCCGAGAGGGTGTAGCGGTTGGAGAGGTAGAAGTAGCCCAGGCCGGCGATGCTGATGTAGAGCTGCATCGGATCGACGTCGTCGCGGAACACGCCGGCGCGCGCGCCGCGCTCGAGCAGCCGGCCGATCATTTCCAGGAACGGCGTGTGCAGCTCGGCGATCCGCCCGGAGCGCCGCACGTGGCGCCCCTGGTGCAGGTTCTCGCTGTTGAGCAGCGTGATGAACTCCGGGTGGCTGAAGTAGTAGCCCCAGGTGAAGCGCACCAGGCGCCGCATCGCCTCCTCGGGGTCGCCCTGCTCGAGCTCGAGCCCCTTCTCCGCCTCGCGGATCGTCGCGTAGGCATGCTCGAGCACCGCGAGGAACAGGTCGTCCTTGCTGCCGAAGTAGTAATACAGCATGCGCACGTTGACGCCCGCCTGGGCGGCGATGCGGCCGACGCGCGCGCCGCCCAGCCCCGAGCGCGCGAACTCCGTCGCCGCGGCCTCGAGGATGCGGCCGCGAAGCTGCGCCGCGCCCGCGCCCGTGGGGCGCCCCGGCCCGCGCCGCGCGCGCCGGCGATAATTAAGCATATGCTTAATTTAAGCACCGCGGCGGCCGGCGCGTCAAACCCTATCTATAATCGGCGGGCGATGAAGGCGCCGCGCATCCTCACCACGGTGGTCGGCTCGTACCCGATGCCCGACTGGCTGGTGCGCGCGCCCTCCGAGCAGGCGCTCGTCGACGCGACGCGCGTGGTGATCGCCACCCAGGAGCGCGCCGGCATCGACGTGGTGTGCGACGGCGAGCTCTACCGCTTCGACGTCAACCATCCCGAGACCAACGGCATGATCGAGTACTTCGTGCGGCCGATGGCCGGCGTGCGCGCCGACATCGGCTTCGCCGAGTGGCTCGACTACGCAAGAGCGAGCGGCATGCGCTTCCGCGCCCGGCCGCCGGGCGTGGTCGAGTCGAAGGTGGGCGCCGGCACGCTCAACCTGAAGCTCCCCTGCGCGCGCGCCAAGGCGCTCGCCGCGAAGCCGCTCAAGTTCACCGTCACCGGGCCGCACATGCTGGCGAAGACGCTGCACGACCGCCACTACCGCAGCGCGGAGAAGCTCGCGCACGCGATCGCCGACGTGCTCGCCGGGCAGGTGAAGCACCTCGACGCCGACGTGGTGCAGCTCGACGAAGCCAACCTGCCCGGCCATCCCGGCGAATGGCAATGGGCCGCGGCGGCGATCAACAAGGTCCTGAAGGCCGTGCCGGGCAAGGCGAAGAGCGCGGTGCACCTGTGCTTCGGCAACTACGGCGGCCAGTCGATCCAGAAGGGAACCTGGGCGAAGCTGCTCGACTACCTGAACGCGCTGAAGGCCGACCACGTGGTCCTGGAGACCGCGCATCGCCCGCCCGCGGAGCTGGCGGTATTCAAGGACCTGCGCCGCGACATCGGCTTCGGCCTCGGCGTGGTGGACATCAAGCGCACCGAGATCGAGAAGCCCGACGACATCGCGCGCGCCATCGAGCGCGCGGAGAAAGTGCTGGGCCGGGGGCGGGTGAAGTACATCCACCCCGACTGCGGCTTCTGGATGCTGCCGCGCAACGTCGCCGACGGAAAGATCCGCGCGCTCGCGCCCGGCAGGAACCTTTACCTGGGGATCAGGGCGTGAGGTGCTCGCCGACGCGGACGATCTTCATGGTGTTGGTGCCGCCCGCCTTGCCGATCGGCTCGCCGATGGTGAGCACGATCAGGTCGCCTTCCTTCACCACCTTGTTCGCCACCAGCGCCTTCTCCGCCTCGCGCAGCAGCTCCTCGCGGTCGTGGCCCACGTACTTGACCATGAGCGGGGCGACGTCGCGGAACAGCGCGCAGCGGTAGCGCGTGGCGGTCTGCGAGGTGAGCGCGTAGATCGGCACGCCGGAGTTCAGGCGGCTCATCCAGAGCGCCGTCGAGCCCGACTCGGTCAGCGCGGCGATGCACTTCACCTTCAGGTGGTAGGCGGTGAACAGCGCCGCCATGGCGATCGACTGGTCGACGCGCGTGAACACGCGGTTGAGGAAGTCCTGCTCGAGGTTGAGGGGCTGGGTCTGCTCGGCCTCGATGCAGATGCGGTCCATCGCCTCGATCACCTCCACCGGGTAGCGGCCGCTGGCGGTCTCGGCCGACAGCATCACCGCGTCGGTGCCGTCCAGCACCGCGTTCGCCACGTCGGACACCTCGGCGCGCGTCGGCACCGGGCTGGAGATCATCGACTCCATCATCTGCGTGGCGGTGATGGTGAGCTTGTTCTGCTCGCGCGCCAGCCGGATCATCTTCTTCTGCAGCGCCGGCACCGAGGCGTCGCCCACCTCCACCGCCAGGTCGCCGCGCGCCACCATGATGCCGTCGGAGCCGCGCATGATGTCCAGCAGCGCGCTTTCGCCGACCGCCTCGGCGCGCTCGATCTTGGCGATGAGGAAGGCCTTGCCGCCGGAGGCGCGCATGAGTTCCCTCGCCATGTACATGTCGGCGCCGCTTTTCGGGAAGGACACCGCCAGGTAATCGGCCTGGATCTTCGCCGCGGTGCGGATGTCCTCCATGTCCTTGGCGGTCAGCGCCGGCGCGGTGAGCCCGCCGCCCTGGCGGTTGATGCCCTTGTTGTTGGACAGCACGCCGCCGTGGCGCACCACCGTGTGCACCTCCTCGCCGCGCACCGCGATCACGTCCAGCACGATCTTGCCGTCGTCGAGCAGCAGCACCGAGCCGGCATCGACGTCGCGCGGCAGCTCCTTGTAATCGAGCCCGGCGCGCTCGCCGTCGCCCACCTGCAGCCCGGCGTCGAGGATGAAGCGCCGGCCCTTCTCCAGCGTCACCTTGCCTTCCTTGAACTTGCCGACGCGGATCTTCGGCCCCTGCAGGTCGCACATGATGGCCACGGTGCGCCCGGTCTTGGCGGCGATCTCCTTCACCAGCGCGGCGCGCCCGAGGTGGTCGTCGGCGGTGCCGTGTGAGAAGTTCAGGCGCACCACGTCGACTCCCGCGCGCACCATCTTCTCCAGGACTTCCGGATCCGAGGAGGCGGGGCCGAGCGTGGCGACGATTTTTGTGCTGCGAAACATTCGATCAACCTTATCGGCTCAGGTGCCGATGTGCAATACCACGCCGCGGCGGCTGCCGCGGCGGCGATGCTCCCACAGGTAGATGCCCTGCCAGGTGCCCAGCGCCAGTTGCCCGTCCACCACCGGGATGGAGAGCGAGGTCGCGGTGAGGGCTGCCTTGACGTGCGACGGCATGTCGTCCGGGCCTTCGGCGTCGTGGGTGTAGAAGGGATCGCCTTCGGGCACCAGGCGCGCCAGCCACCGCTCCAGGTCCTGCCTGGCGGTCGGGTCGGCGTTCTCCTGGATCACCAGGCTGGCGGAGGTGTGCTGCACGAAGACGGTGCACAAACCTTCAGCAATGTTCGCGCCGCGCACCGCGTCCTGCACCGCCGCGGTGATCTCCTGCAGGCCCTGCCCCGCGGTCTCGACGCTCAGGTGGCGGATCACAGAGAAATCGAGCCGCGCGTGATCACCGGCTCTCCCCGCTCGTTGCGGGTCTCGAAAAAGACTTCCTCTTCCTTCCCGCTTCTCGCGCCGTGGACCGTGAGCGTCGCCGGCATGGGCACCATGCCGGCAAAGCGGCAGCGCACGCGGCGCACCTTCGCCGCATCGGCTTCGAGCGCCCGCAGCACCCTCGATACCGAGAGCGCGAGCGTCGCGGTGCCGTGCAGGATGAGCCCCGGCAGGCCGGCGGCGCGGGCATAGGCGATATCCGTGTGGATGGGATTCCAGATGCGCGCGCACTCGCTGTAGGTGTGCGCCGCCGTCGCCGCCACGCGGATGGACCCGAGATCCGCCAGCGGGCCGCCGTGGGCGGGCGGCTCGGCCATGCCTTCTCCCTGCGGCTCGTCGACCCGGACCCCCCGGTAGAGCGCGCCGAAGTCCGTCGTGCTCACCGGCGCGCCGGAAGCGTCGCGCGCCTCGAAGCGGAACACCACGAAGGCGCCCGGCCGCCGCTGTTGCACCGCCAGGATGCGGCCGGCGACCTGCAGCACGTCGCCCGCGCGCAGCGGGCGATGGAGCGCGAGGTCGTGTTGCGCGTGGAGCAGGCGCGGGTAGAGCGGCTGCAGGCCGGGCAGGCTGCGCAGCGGCTGGGCAAGCGGCCATTCATAGCAGACCGGAAAAAGCGGATGCGCCAGCACGCCTTGCGGCGCCGTGGTGTCGTAATAGCGGCCGTCGGTCTCGCCGAGCGCGGCGCTGTAGGCCATCAGCCAGCGGCTGTCGATCGCCTGCTCCGCCGGCCCGGCGCCTTGCCCGACGATGGCGCCGGCGAGCTTCAGACGGAAGCGCGCGCTTCGAGCGCCGCCACGGCGGGCAGCGTCTTGCCTTCCAGGAACTCGAGGAACGCGCCGCCCGCAGTCGAGATGTAGTCGATGCGCCCGGCGATGCCGAGCTTGTGGATCGCCGCGACCGTGTCGCCGCCGCCGGCGATGGAGAAGGCGCTGGAATCGGCGATCGCCTGGCCGATCGCGGCCGTGCCCTTGG
>DASVDO010000002.1:0-35717 GCA_036381055.1 Burkholderiales bacterium
CAAAGATCTCTCCAACGTCAGCCAAGCCGAGCTCAATCGTGTCGCTCGGCTACTTAACGAGCGGCCTCGAGAGACTTTAAACTGGCTCACGCCCTTGGAAGCACTCCGGGCTACCGTTGCATCGACGAGTTGAGATCACCCGGAGCCCGAATTGCCGATCAAATCGGCAATTCGAGCGATTCCTGCGCTGCGCCTGCTGCGCGCGGCCCCGGCTTTCGCCGCTCCAGCCGCCGCCCGACCCGCATCGCCAGGCTGGCCTTCATTTCCTCGCTGACCATCGGATAGCCGCCATTCGTGGCGTCTCGAATCTGCTTGACGAAATCCGGGTCCTCGCCGGCGGCAAAGAGCTCAAGATATGCCGCGCGCCGCTTCTGCGCATCCCCGGCAAGCGCTTCGTACTCGACGTGCGGCGCGACGAGAGAATCTTCCGCGCTGCCGGTGTTCACGGCATGACTCGACCACGGGTGTGCGGCGGGAAAGGGGATCAAGTACTGCACATAGCGCTGCCCGAGGCTGCGCATGAGCACTTCGCAGCCGCGGGCGTCCGCCGGCGTGACCAGCAGGTGCACGTGATTGGTCATCAGGCAGTACGCGTGCAGCGCGCAACCGCTCTTCTTCAGGCCGTCGCGCAGGAGCGCGAGATAAACGCCGTCCCGAACTAGAGTCCGACGGTGGTGCTCGAGACCGCGGGGAAGGACTGCTCCCAGATCTCGCCGAAGCGGGCGCGCATCGCCTGGCCTTCGGCTTCGTCGCCGAGGCCGACGGCGCCGCGGTAGAACGCGGCGACCGGGCGGCGCACGTAGTGCTGCGCGTCGAGGACCAGGAAGGCGTCCTGCAGCTCGCGGATCTGTTCCTGCGTGCGGTTGATCTGCACCGCGTGGCTGAAGCGCGCGAGCAGCGACATCATGCGCGGGCAATAGCGCACCACCGGATCGACGTCGTGCAGCACCATGTAGAGGCGCCGCGTGCGGCTCGCCAGCAGGAAGCGCTCGAGCTCGGCGATGCGCGCCGAGTCGTTGAGGCGCAGCGCGGTGCCGTCCGGATCGAAGATGCGCAGCTCGCGCCCCGGCTGCGCGAGCAGGCGCGAGATCGCGGCCTGAAATCCCGCGTTGGTGTCGAACCGCTCGTAGCTCGCCTCATCCATGCCGCTTCTCCAGGCGCACGTAACCGGCGCGGCGCCATTGTCCGATCAACCGCGCCTGCGAGGCAAGGCGGCTCGCCGCGATCTCGCGCCGGTCGGCGAGCTCGCGCATCGCCGCGCGGTCGCGCGCCGGCAGCGTGAACGCCTCGCCGTTGATGAAGAAGCGCGCGCCGCGGTAGAGGAGCTGCGTCTTGCGGTCCAGGCGCAGCCAGCGGCCGCGCGAACGCGCCGGCCGGAACACCACGTGCGCCTTCGGCATCGTCAGGTACTCGCCGAGGAAGGTTTCGACGTCGCGGCGCGACCAGCGGATGCGCGACAGCAGCCGCTCGGCGTAGGCGACGAGCGCCGCCGGGATGCGCGCCGGCGCGGCACTCGGCGCGAGCGCCGGATCGGCGTAGCGCGCGTCCGGCAGCCCGCGCTCGTTCAGCCAGTCGAGGAAGGCGGCGGCGAGCTCGGCGCCGCGCGGCGCGCGGAAGCCGACCGAGTAGGTGAAGCACGGCTCGAGCGCCACGCCGTCGTGCTTCACGCCGGGAGGCAGGTAGAGCAGGTCGCCCGGTCCGCAGACATGGCTGCGCCTGCGCCCGCGCGAAGGCCAGAGTGTCCAGCGGCGCCGCCCGCTGCCCTGCAGCAGGAACACGTCGTAGGAGTCGACGTGCGGCCCGACGCCGCCGCCGGGCGTCGCGTAGCTCACCATCAGGTCGTCGAGACGCGCCTGCGGAATGAACGAGAAGCGGCGCAGCAGGCGGTCGGCGGCGGCGCTGTGCAGGTTGACGCCGCTCACCAGCAGCGTCCAGTCGCGCGGCTTCGGCCACGCGCGCGCGAACGGGCCGTGCAGCGTCTCGCGCCGCCGGCCGCGCCGTTCCACGATGCGGGATTCCACGTCGTCGCGCGCGGCGAGCGCGAGCAGCGTGCCGAGCTCGACGATCGCGGCGCGCGGCGAGAAGGCGCCGCGCACGAGGAGCGGGCGCTTCTGCCAGTACCGGCGCAGGAACGTTTCCGGCGTCAGGCCGCCGAGCATGCGTCGCTGCATCGAATCCGATTATGGTTGCGGGGCGCTTGTCAAAGGAAAAAATTTTTGGAATAGAATCGTTCGCGATGCTGCAACCGGGACAACCTGCGCCGCCGTTCGAGCTGCCCGACGCCGACATGCAGCCCGTCGCGCTCGAGGAGTTCAAGGGCAAGAAGCACGTGGTCCTCTATTTCTATCCGCGCGACGGCACGCCCGGCTGCACGCTGGTGACCACCGAGTTCTCCGACCACCAGGAGCAGTTCGGCAAGCACGACTGCGTGGTGCTCGGCGTGTCGCCCGACGACTGCCTCACCCACGCCGACTTCCGCGACCGGCACGGCGTGACCATCGCGCTGCTCTCCGACCCGGAGGGCGAGGTGTGCCGCAAGTACGGCGTGCTGCAGGAGAAGCAGAGCGAGGACGGCGCGCGGCGCCGGTGCCTGGTGCGCTCGACCTTCGTCATCGACAAGAAAGGCGTGATCCGCCACGCCGCCTACGACGTCAATCCCCGCGGCCATGCCGCCGAAGTCTTCGACGTGGTGAAGCGGCTACGCTCGTAGGGCGCGACACCGTCGTCTCGCTGCGCGTCGAGTTGCACGACGCGCAGAACGCGCCGCTCGCGGCGCCCACCGACCTGTCGTACGTGCACGGCGGCTACGGCCAGCTGTTCGACAAGCTCGAGCGCGCGCTGGAAGGCCGCCAGCCGGGCGACGAGGTGCGGCTGCAGCTCGAGCCCGAGGAGGCGTTCGGCGAGTACGACGCCGAGCTGGTGCGCCTGGAGAAGCGCGAGCGCTACGGCGAAGGCCTGACCGTCGGCATGGAGGTCGAGGAGGACAGCCGTATCTACCGCGTCACCGACATCGCGGGCGGCAGCGTGGTGCTCGACGGCAACCACCCGCTGGCCGGCATCGCGCTGCGCTTCAGCGTGGTGATCCTCGCCGTGCGCCCCGCCACCCGGGAGGAGCTGAGCCGCGCGGTATCATTGCCGCAGTAGGACGCCGGGGGAGGGGCCATGCTGAAGGACATCCTGTCGTACGGGATCGGGACGCTCGCCGCGTTCCTGATCATCGGCACGCTCGCCTTCCTCTTCGTACGCGACGTCACGCAGAAGAAGCACAGCGTGCTGCGCAACTACCCGGTGGTTGGGCGCCTGCGCTACTTCTTCGAGCAGCTCGGCGAGTACTTCCGCCAGTACTTCTTCGCCGGCGATCGCGACGAGATGCCGTTCAACCGCGCCACGCGCGGCTGGGTGTATCGCCTGGCCAAGAACGAGCCGGGGGTGATCGGCTTCGGCTCGACCTACGACCTGCACCAGCCGGGCGCGCTGATCTTCGTCAACCATCCCTTCCCGGTGCTCGAGGAGGAGCGGCTGCCGACGCCCTCGCTCACGCTCGGCGAGGGCTACGCGCGCGAGCCGTTCGAGGCGCGCTCGATCGTCAACATCAGCGGCATGAGCTTCGGCGCCATCTCGGCGCCGGCGGTGCGCTCGCTGTCGCAGGGCGCGGCGCTCGCCGGCTGCTGGCTCGACACCGGCGAGGGCGGGCTCTCGCCGTATCACCTGGAAGGCGGCTGCGACGTGATCATGCAGATCGGCACGGCGAAATACGGCGTGCGCGACGCGCAGGGCAACGTCGCCAAGGAGCGGCTGCTCGAGCTCTCGCGCGTGGTGAAGGCCTTCGAGATCAAGCTCTCGCAGGGCGCCAAGCCGGGCAAGGGCGGCGTGCTGCCGGGGCGCAAGGTCACGCCGGAGATCGCCTACATCCGCGGCATCCCGGAAGGCCGCGACTCGATCAGCCCGAACCGGCACCGCGACATCGCCAGCATGGCCGAGCTGTGCGAGAAGATCGCCTGGCTGCGCGACCTGACCGGCCGGCCGGTCGGCGTGAAGACCGCAGTCGGCGGCTGGCGCTTCATGAACGAGCTCGCCGAGCTGGTGCTGCGCCGCGGCCTCGAGTTCGCGCCCGACTTCCTGGTGATCGACGGCGGCGAGGGCGGCTCGGGCGCCGCGCCGCAGGCGCTCGCCGACCACATGGGCCTGTCGATCGAGGAGGCGCTGCCGCGCGTGGTCGACGCGCTGATCGAGGCGGGCCTGCGCAGCCGCATCCGCGTGGTCGCCTCCGGCAAGCTGGTCACCTCGGCGAGAGCGGCGTGGGCGCTGTGCGCCGGCGCCGACTTCGTCAACACCGCGCGCGGCTTCATGTTCGCGCTCGGCTGCATCCAGGCGCTGCGCTGCCATACCAACACCTGCCCGACCGGCGTGACCACGCACAACAAGCGGCTGCAGCGCGCGCTGGTCGTCGAGGAGAAGTACCTGCGCGTCGCCAACTACGCCAACAACATGAACCGCGAGATCGACATGATCGCGCACTCGTGCGGCGTGCGGCACGCGCGCGAGCTGCGGCGCGAGCATGTGCGCATCGTCCAGGCGAGCGGCCAGTCGGTGGCGCTGAACATGCTCTACCCGTATCCCGAGCCGAAGGCGAAGATCAGGGTCGCGTGAACGCCGGCCGCGTGGTCGTGCTTGCGCTGAGCCACCTCGCCGCGGCGGGCGCGGGCTTCGCCGCCGGCGTCTACGCGCTGCCGATCCTGGTCGCGCCGCCCGCGCCGAGCGACGCGCAGGCGAGCGCCGCGGCGAGCGGCGCGCTGTACCGCGCGCAGTTCCGGCGCGACCTGAAGGGCAGCGACTTCCTGCACTGGGGCGAGGGCGCGGTGGCGATCTCGCGCGAGGGCGTCGCCTTCTCCGGCAGGCTCGCGCCAGGGCCGGACTACAAGCTCTACTTCGCGCCGGAGTTCGTCGACACCCGGGACGCGTTCCTGCGCCTCAAGGCGCGCGCGGTGCGCGCCGGCGACATCCGCACTTTCGACAACTTCATCGTCCCGCTGCCGCCTTCGCTCGACGTGGAGGCGTTCAACACGGTCGTGGTGTGGTGCGAGCGCTTCTCCATGTTCATCACCGCGGCGCAGTACCGATGATCATCGTGCCCCTCGCCGAGGAGCACGCGGCGGGCCTGCGCGCGGTGCTCGACAGCGTGGCGTGCCGGCGGCCCCACTTCCTGGCGCTCGCCGACGGCGCGCCGGTCGGCTGGTGCGACGTCGTCGAGAAGCCGCGCGGCGCGCTCCGGCACAGCGGCGTGCTGGGCATGGGCGTTCTCGCCGCGCACCGCGGGCGCGGGCTGGGCGGCGCGCTCCTGCGCAGGACGCTCGACGACGCGCGCGAGAAGGGCTTCACGCGCGTCGAGCTCACCGTGCGCGTCGACAACGAGCGCGCCAGGAAGCTCTACGAGAAGCACGGCTTCCAGGTCGAGGGCCTGTGCCGGCGCCACATGCGCGTGCGCGGCGCCTACTACGACAGCCACCTCATGGCATGGCTGGCATGAGCGACCCGCGCAACCCGTATCGTCCTCCGGGAGCGGCCGTCGACGACGTGGCGCCGCCCGCGGGCGCGCCGGTCAAGGCGGTGGTCTACGGCGTGCTGGTCGACGTCGGCGGCAGCATCGTCGCCGGCATCGTCCTCGCCATCGCCTATTCGATCGACCTCGCGTCCTCGGGCGCCACGGCCGAGGAAATCGAGCAGGCGATGCGCGAGCCCGACCCGGGGTCGTGGTTCTCGATTCTCGGCTTCGTCGCCGGCTTCGCCGCGTCGTTCCTCGGCGGCTACGTATGCGCGCGCGTCGCGCGCACCGGCGAGCTGCGCGCCGTGGGCGTGGTGGCGGCGATCTCGGCCGTCATCGGGCTGCTGATGGGCTCGGCGGCCTACGCTTTCGAGTGGAACGCGCTTCTTGCGCTTGCCGGCATGGCGACGGTGTTCGCCGGCGGCTGGTTCGGCACGCGCGCCAACAGGAGGAGGACGACATGAAAGCACTGAAGGCAGGCTTGCTGATCGCGCTCGCGTGTGCGGCGCTCGCCGCCCACGCGCAGTTCCCCACGCGCCCGCTGCGCGTCATCGTGCCGCAGCCGCCGGGCGGCGGCTTCGACCTCGTGGCGCGCACGCTCGCCGAGCCGCTCGCCGCCGAGCTCGGCCAGCCGGTGGTCGTCGAGAACCGGCCGGGCGGCGGCACGATCGTCGGCACCGACATCGTCGCCAAGGCCGAGCCCGACGGCTACACGCTGCTGCTCGGCGCCTCGGCCAACCTGGTGCTGAGCGCCGGGCTCTACGCGAAGCTGCCTTACGACCCGCTGAGGGACTTCGCGCCGCTCGGCATCGCCGCGGGCTTCTCCTATACGCTGGTCTCGGGCAACGGCCTCGCGCAGCGCTCGCTGCGCGAGCTGGTCGACTTCGCGCGCGCCAATCCCGGCAAGCTGACCTATGCGTCGGCCGGCAACGGCAGCGGGCAGCACGTCGCCGCGGCGCTGATGTGGCAGCTCGCCGGCGTCCAGGTGACGCACGTTCCCTACAAGGGCGCGCAGGCCGCCTACCAGGACCTGATCCCGGGGCGCGTCGACGTGTTCTTCGACGCCTCGTCGACCGCGCGCGGCCACGTCGAGGGCGGGCGGGTGCGGCCGATCGCCGTCTCGGCGGCGCGCCTCGCCTACATCGCGCACGTGCCGAGCGTGAAGGAGACCGGGGTGGTCGACTTCGAGTGGGAGACCTGGGCGGGCTATTTCACGCGCTCGGGCGTCCCCGCGCCGGTGCTCGCGCGGCTGCAGGAGGCGTTCGCGCGGGTGGCGGCGTCCCGGGAGGTGCAGCAGGCGCTGGAGAAGCGCGGCGTGCGGCCGATGCAGCTGTCCGGGCCCGAGTCGCAGCGCGTCGTCGAGCAGGACCTCGCGCGCTTCGTGCCGCTCATTCGCAAGGCGGGGATCCGGGTCGACTGAGGGAGCGGCGCGCGCATGGGCTCGTCGCGCCTCGCCGAGCACCGCAAGGCCGCGCAGCGCGCCGGGCTGCGCTACGTGACCGACGGGGTGAGCGGCATCCGGCGCAAGCGCGTCGGCTCCGGCTGGGCCTACTACACGCCGGAGGGCGCGCTGATCCGCGACGCCGCGGTGAAAAGGCGGCTCAACGCGCTCGCCATACCGCCGGCGTGGACGCAGGTCTGGATCTGCCCCGACCCGGACGGCCACATCCAGGCGACGGCGCGCGACGCGCGCGGCCGCAAGCAGTACCGCTACCACCCGCACTACCGCGACGCGCGCGACCGCTCGAAGTTCCGACGCATGCTCGAGTTCAGCGAGGTGCTGCCGCGGCTGCGCGAGCGCATCGAGCGCGACCTGGGGGCGCCGACGCTCAGCCGCCGCCAGCTGCTCGCCGCGGTGGTCGCGCTGCTCGACCGCACGCTGATCCGCGTCGGCAACGACGAGTACGCGCGCGAGAACCGCTCCTACGGCCTCACCACGCTGCGGCGGCGCCATGTCACGGTCGACGGCACGATGCTGCGCTTCAGCTTCCGCGGCAAGAGCGGCGTCGAGCACAGCATCGCGGTCGCCGATCCGCGCCTCGCCCGGATCGTGCAGCGCTGCCGCGAGCTGCCGGGCGAGGAGCTGTTCCGCTACGTCGACGCGAGCGGCCGCCGTCAGCTCGTCTCCTCCGACGACATCAACGCCTACCTGCGCGAGATCACCGGGCGCGACATCACCGCCAAGGACTTCCGCACCTGGGGCGGCACCATGCTCGCCGCGGTGGAGCTGCGCCGCATGGGCGCCGCCGCGAGCCGGCGCGAGGCGGACCGGAACATCGTCGCGGCGATCGACGCGGTGGCGGCGCGGCTCGGGAATACGCGCGCCGTGTGCCGCAAGTACTATGTGCATCCCGCGCTGCTGCACGCATACTTGATGGGCGAGACGGTGCCCGAGGCGCCGGCGCTGCCGCGCGGCAGACGGGAGCGCGGCGCGGCGCTGAGGCGCGACGAGGTGCTGGTGCTGCAGTTTCTTCAGGAGAAGCTATGACGCGCGCGCTCGTTCTCATCACGGCGCTCGCCGCCTGCGGCGCGGCCCAGGCGGCGGGCGTCGGCATCCGCGCCGGCACCACCGGCATCGGCGCCGACGTGGCGTGGGGCATCGCGCCGACGCTCTCGGCGCGCGTCGGCTATTCGGCGCTCAAGTGGGGCTACGACGCCGACACCTCGGACGCCAGCTACGACGGCGACCTCGAGCTCTCCAACCTGAGCGGCATGCTCGACTTCCATCCGTTCGGGCCGGCGTTCCGCATCACGGGCGGCGTGATCATCAACGACAACAAGTACCGGGCGACCGGCCGGCCCTCCGGCTTCGCGGGCAGCTTCGACGCCACCGTGGAGCCCGGCCGGCGCGCCGCGCCTTACATCGGCATCGGCTGGGGCAACGTCGCCGGCGCGGGGATCAATTTCTACGCCGACCTCGGCGTGATGTTCATGGGCTCGCCGAAAGCGAGGCTGCGCGCCGACTGCGGCGGCCTGAGCGCCGGGCAGTGCGCCACGCTGCAGAACGAGGTCGCCGCCGAGGAGGCGCGGCTGGAGGACGAGCTGAAGCACTTCAAGGCGTTTCCCGTCCTCAACATCGGCCTGACGATCGGCTTCTAGCGCGTTGCTGCGACGCGCTGCACGAAGGACCGGTGCGCGCCGGCCTGCCGCCGGAAGCGCTCTCGCGCGAGCGCGCCGCCTTCATCGCCGAAGCAGGGTGGGCGGCGTGCGGGCGCTGCCCGACGCGAAATGGCGCTACGACCCGGCGTCAGGCCGGATCGTCGTCCAGTAGCGAGGCGCAGCCGGCGCGGGTCGCCCAGTAGCGCCAGGCGCGCTGCGTCTCGGGCGAGGTCGGCTGGTACCCGGCGAGGCGGCTCTCGATCTCGCCCTGCGAGAGCGGCTTCAGCTCGCCGAGCTGCATCGCCTTGTGCTGCACCCGGGCGTTGCGCGGCAGGTAGACCGACAGGCGCACCACGTCGATCAGCGAGCGCGCGCCCGCCGCGAAGCCGTGCCCGCGCATCAGCGCCACGTTGTTCCGGCCCAGCGCCTGCGCGAGGTCGCGCGCCTGCGCCATGTTGGTGACCAGCAGGTTGGTGCGGTCGCCGAACTTGTCGGCGATGTCCCATACCGGCACGTGCGCGCCGATGAAAGCGCCGGAATGGATGACCGGGCGCAGCGGCGTCTTGCTGATGCCGAAAGGCAGCACGTCCTCGGCGTGCGCGTGCACCACTGCCATCACGTCGGGACGCGCCTCGTAGATCGCGGCGTGGATGAAGCGCTCGAGGTACAGCGGCCGCGTCTCGCGCACCAGCGGCCGCGCCTCGAGGTCGAACTCGAGCACGTCGCCCGGCTCGATCAGCTCGGGCGCCTTCGACACGGCGAGCAGGAAGCGGTCCGGGTGCTCGGGATGGCGCATGCTGACGTGGCCGTAGGCGTCGACCACCTCTTCGCGCGCCAGGATGCGGTTCGCGACGACGATCTGGTTTATCGGGTTCATAGCCATGAGTTCCAGAGCCGGCGCGCCGGCTCGATCAGCTCGCTCGCGGCGAGGCCGACCTGCGGCAGGCCCTCGGCGGCCGCGCCGTGCAGGTGCACGCCGAGCACCAGCGCGGTCTCGCCGGTATAGCGCTGCGCGAGGAGCGCGCCGAGCAGGCCCGCCAGCACGTCGCCGGTGCCCGCGGTCGACAGGCCGGCGTGGCCGGTGCGGTTGATAAACCAGTGCCCGTCGCGCGCGACCAGGATGCTGCCCGCGCCTTTCAGCACCACGTGCGCGTTCAGGTTCTGCGCCAGCAGCCGCGCCGATTTCACCCGGTCGGCCTGCACCGCCGCGGTGCTCGAGCCGAGCAGCCGCGCGGCTTCCGCCGGGTGCGGCGTGAGCAGCGTTTCGGCGCTGCGGCGCGCGCACGCCTTGCGCAGGTCCTCGTTCTCGGCGATCAGGTTGAGCGCGTCGGCGTCGAGCACGCACGGCAGGTCGCTCGCGAGCGCCGCGCCGACCAGCGTCTCGGCGCGCTCGCCGGTGCCGAGCCCCGGCCCGATCACCATGGCGTCGAGGTCGAGGCCGAGCGCGTCGTCGGCATGGCGGATCATCAGCTCCGGCGCGAGCGGATCGACGTGCAGCGTCTGGTCGAGGAGGCCCAGGTAGACGCGCCCGGCGCCCAGGCGCAGCGCCGCGCGTCCCGCGAGCAGCGCCGCGCCGGTCATGCCGGCGGCGCCGCCGAACACCGCGAGCGAGCCCGCCATGCCCTTGTGGAAGTTGCGCGGGCGCGGCTTGAGGCTGGCCGAGAAGAGCGCCGGCTCGGCGACCCAGGCGCTCGCCGGCCCGGTGTCGACGCCGAGGTCGGCGACCGAGATCTCGCCGCAGTGGTCCGGCCCGTCGAGCGTGAGCAGCCCCGGCTTCAGGGCGATGAAGGTGAGGGTGTGCGTCGCGCGCACCGCGCAGCCGCGCACCCGGCCGGTGTCCGAGTCGAGGCCGCTCGGGATGTCGAGCGCGAGCACCGGGCAGCGCTGCCGGTTGACGTAGTCCACCAGGCGCGCGTAGTCGCCCTCCAAGTCGCGCGCGAGGCCGATGCCGAACAGGCCGTCGATCACCAGGCTCCAGCGCGCCATGGCGGGTAGCTCGCCGGGATTAGCGGCCAGCGTGACGCGGAAGAACTGCTCGCGCAGCCGCGCCGCCGCGATGCGGGCGTCGCCGCCGTTGTTGCCCGGGCCGGCGAGCACCAGCACGTCCTTGCGCTCGTCTGACACGAGCCTCGCCGCGAGCTCCGCCGCCGCGGCGCCGGCGCGCTCCATGAGCGGCGGCGTGGTCCGGGCGGCGTTCTCTTCGATTCGCCGGATCTCTTCGGTTAGGCAGATCGGGCTAGGCACGCTGGCATTGTAAGTGCACCGGTTTGCCGGGATGGCGAAACGCTACGAGGGCGACTGCATCCTGATGTATCACGGCACGCCGCGCGGCGACGCGGCGCGCCTTGCCGGCCAGCTGCGCGCGCTCGCCTGCTTCTTCGACGTCGTGCCGCTCGAGGCGCTCGCCGTGCCCGGGCGCGGCCCGCGCGGCCGGCGCCGCGCCGCGCTCACCTTCGACGACGGCCTGCGCAGCAACGTGGCGGTGGCCTACCCGATACTGGAATCGCTGGGCCTGCACGCGACGTTCTTCGTCTGCCCGGGCATCATCGACAGCGGCGCCTGGCTGTGGAACCACGAGGCGCGCCAGCGCCTGCGCGCCCTGCCGCGGCCGGCGCTCGCCGAGCTCGCCGCGGCGCTCGGCGCGCCGGCCGAGGCGGAAGCCTTCGTCGAGTGGATGAAGACGCTGCCGCTCGCCGCGCGCCGGCGCGCCGAGGAGGCGGTGCGCGCCGCGACGCCCGCCTTCCGGCCGAGCGCGGCCGAGCGCGAGGCGTTCGACGTGGCCGGCTGGGACGAGCTGAAGCGCCTCGATCCGCGCGTCGTCAGCATCGGCTCGCACAGCCTCACGCACCCGATCCTGACGTCGCTCGACGCCGACGCGCTGGAAGCCGAGGTCGGCGCGAGCCGCGCCCGGCTGGAAAGCGAGCTCGGCCGCCCGGTCGCCGGATTCTGCTATCCGAACGGGGACTTGAACGGCGCGGCGCTCGCCGCGGCGCGGCGCCACTACCGGCTCGCCGTGGGCGTGGGCGGCGGGTCGCTGCGCGGAGACGTCGACGTGCATCGATTGCCGCGCTTCGCGGCGCACCCGTCGTATTCCCTGCGCCTCGCGCGCGCGCTCGCCCTCGCCTGAGGGGGCCCGGGAAGGCTACTTCACCGCTGCGCCGATCAGCGCATCGGGCAGCCAGGTGGCGAGCGCCGGGAAGACGGTGATCAGCACCACGCACAGGACCATCATGGCGAAGAACGGCGCCGAGGCGAGCGCGACGTAGTTGCTGTCGCGGCCGGTCATGGTCTGCAGCACGAAGATGTTGAAGCCGAGCGGCGGCGTGAGCTCGGCGATCTCGACCAGCAGCACGATGAAGATGCTGAACCAGACGAGGTCGAACCCGGCCTTCTCGATCATCGGCAGCACCACCGAGGTGGTGAGCACGA
This sequence comes from Burkholderiales bacterium, assembly GCA_036381055.1. Lineage (GTDB taxonomy): Bacteria > Pseudomonadota > Gammaproteobacteria > Burkholderiales > SG8-39 > SCGC-AG-212-J23. The sequence goes on from DASVDO010000002.1 coordinate 12,071, forward strand.
TCATCGACACCCCGTCGAGCGCCGTGCCGAGGAGCAGGTAGACCAGCGCCAGGATGGCGATCAGCCCGTACGGGTTGGGGTCGAGCGAGGCGACCCACTCGGCGAGCACGCGCGGAATGCCGGTGAAGGCCATGCACGAAGAGAGGAAGCTCGCGCCGGCCAGGATGAACAGGATCATGCACGAGAGCCGCGTCGCGCCCATCAGGCTCGCCCAGAAAGTCTGCCGCGTGAGGCCTCCCGACCACCACGCGATCGCCAGCGCGCCGAGCACGCCGAACGCCGCCGCCTCGGTGGCGGTCGCCCAGCCGATCACCATCATCCAGACGATGAAGACGATGAGCAGCACGCACGGCATGAGCAGCCGGCTGCGGTAGAGCTTCTCGCGCAGGCTGAACTTCCGCTCCTCGGGCGGCGTCTTGTCCGGGTTGAGCAGCGCCCAGACGACGATATAGCCGGAGAACAGGCCGGTCAGCAGCATGCCCGGGATGAAGCCGGCGAGGAACACCTTGATGATCGACTGCTCGGCGGCCACCGCGTACACCACCATGATGATCGACGGCGGCAGGAGGATGCCGAGCGTGCCGGCCGCGGCGAGCGAGCCGAGGCAGGTCTTCTCGTCGTAGCCGCGCTTCTTCAGCTCCGGCAGCGCCACCTTGGCAATCGTCGCGCAGGTGGCGGTCGAGGATCCCGACACCGTGCCGAACACCGCGCAGCCCAGGATGTTCACGTGCATCAGCCGCCCGGGCAGCCAGCCGAGCCACGGCGAGAGCCCCTCGAACATCTCCTCCGAGAGCCGCGTTCGATAGAGGATCTCGCCCATCCAGACGAACAGCGGCAGCGCGGCCAGCGTCCACGAGGCGCTCGAGCCCCAGAACGACTGGAACAGGCTCGCCTCGGGCGGCGAGTTGGTGAAGAACTGCAGCCCGAACCACGCCACCGCCGCGAGCGAGATGGCGATCCACACGCCGCCCGCGAGCAGCACCAGCAGCAGGGCGAGCAGGACGGCGGCCGACTCGAGCGGGCTCAACGCGCCGGCCTCACACGGTCTCGGAGAAGTCGGCGGCCGCGGCGCGCGCCTCTTCCATCTCCCGGTAGGCCGGCTTGCGGCCGCGCAGCACCGCGACCAGCTCGTCGACGAGCGCCACCAGGAAGATGGCGATGCCGATCACCAGGCTGGTCTGCGGGATCCAGATCGGAATCGGCAGCAGGCCCTGGGCGGGCTCCTGGAGCTCCCAGCTTTCGTAGACGAAGCCCGCGACCGCCCAGAGCATGTAGCCGCCGAAAGCCGCGGTGATCGACAGCGCCGTCAGCTCGGCGATCCAGCGCGCACGCGCGCCGAGGCGGTCGAGGAACACGCCGACGCGCACCAGGTCGCCGTGGCGGAAGGTATGGCCGAGCGCGAGGAAGGCGCAGGCGGCGCACAGCCACGCCACCACGTCGTCGGCGCCGCGGATCAGGACGCCGGCCTCGCGGCCGGCCGCCTGCGCGATCATCAGGACGAAGATCGCGACGAGGGCCACCGCGGCGACGACCGCCGCGGCGGCGTAGAGGCGGTCGAGAAACCGCCGCAAGCTACTTGCTGCGGTAGGCCTTGATCAGCTGCTGGCCTTCGGCGCCCGCTTTCTTCAGCCACTCCTGCAGGATCTGGTCGCCGACCTTGGCGTACGCCGCCTTCATCGCCGCGTCGGGCTCGCGCACCGTCACGCCGTTCTTCGCCAGCAGCTCGTTGGCGCTGCGCTCGCGCTCCCGCGACATCCCCCAGCCGCGCTTCTCGGCGGTCGCGGCGGCGCTGCGCAGCGCCTGCTGCTGGCTCTTGGGCAGGCGCGAGAAGGCGCGCGTGTTGACCACCACGACGTTCTTCGGATGGAAGGCGCTGGTGTTGTAGTAGTTCTTGACGAACTCCCAGGCCTTGGTCGAGGTGCCGGTCGCCGAGGAGGTGATCATCGCCTGGATCGCGCCGGTGGCGAACATCTGCGGCACGTCGGGCACCTGCACCACGGTGGGGCTCGCGCCGAGCAGCTCCGCGAGGCGCGCGGTCATCGGGCTGTAGGTGCGGAACTTGGTGCCCTTCAGGTCCTCGACGCTCTTCAGCGGCTCGCGCGTGTAGATGCCCTGGCCGGGCCAGGCCACCGAGTAGAGCAGCGTCAGGCCGCGCTTGGCGAGGTGCTTCTGCAGCAGCGGCTTCTGCGCCTGGTAGAACTTCCACGCCTGGTCGTAGCCGGGCGCGACGAACGGGATGTTGTCGGCCTCGAAGATCGGGTCCTCGTTGCCGAACTGGCCGAGCAGGAACTCGGCGATCGGCACCTGGCCGCTCGACACGCCGCGCAGGATGTCGGGGTGCTTGAGCAGCGAGCCGTTCGAGTGCACCACGATGTCGAGCTTGCCGCCGGTCGCCTTCTTCACGTCGGCGACGAAGGCGACGACGTTGCGGGTGTGGAACTCGCCGTCGGAGTAGGGCGTCGGCATGTCCCACTTGGTCTGTGCCTGCGCCGCGCCGGCGCACAGCGCCGCCGCGGCTACGACGATCTTCTTCAGCATGGTTGGCCTCCTCTGGGGTGCGGGCATCTTAGCGCAGTTCGTCGAGCACACGCCGGGCGAGCGCGAGGCTCGCGGTGAGCCCGGGCGACTCGATGCCGAAGAGATGCACGAGGCCCGGCACGCCGTGGCGGCGCGGCCCCTGAATCTCGAAGTCGCTCGCCGGCTCGCCGGGCCCGGCGGTCTTCGGCCGGATGCCGGCGTACCCGGGCGAGAGCGAATCGTCCGGCAGCCCCGGCCAGTAGCGGCGGATCGCGGCGTAGAAGCGCGCCGCGCGCGCCGGGTCGACGTCGTAGGAGATGCGCTCGACCCATTCCACGTCCGGGCCGAAGCGCGCCTGGCCGGCGAGGTCGAGCGTCACGTGCACGCCCAGCCCGCCCGGCTCGGGCACGGGATAGATCAGGCGCCGGAACGGGCTTTTGCGGTTGAGCGAGTAGTAGTTGCCCTTGGCGTAAAGCTCGCGCGGCGCGAGCTCGGCCGGATAGCCCTCGAAGCGCCGCGCGAGGCTCGGCGCGCGAAGGCCGGCGCTGTTCACCACCGCGCGCGCGACGAAGGGCTCGGCGCCCGCGACGTGCATCTCGATCCCGCCGGGGGTCAGCCGGGCGCGGCTGAGCGGGCTCTTCAGCGCCAGCATGGCGCCGTTCGCCTCGGCGTCGCCGAGGTAGGCGAGCATCAGCGCGTGGCTGTCGACGATGCCGGTGGCCGGCGAGTGCAGCGCCGCGACGCAGGCGAGCTCGGGCTCCATGGCGAGCGCCTCGGCCCGGTCGATCTGCACCACCTCCGTGGCGCCGTTGGCATGGGCCTTGTCGCGGATCGCGGCGAGCTCGGCGAGCTGCGCCGCATCGGTGGCGACGATCAGCTTGCCGCAGCGCCGGTGCGGCACGCCGCGCGAGCGGCAGTACTCGTAGAGCAGCTCGCGTCCCTCGACGCAGGCCGCCGCCTTGAGCGAGCCGGCGGGATAGTAGATGCCGGCATGGATCACCTCGGAGTTGCGCGAGCTGGTGTGCGTGCCGATCGCGTCCTCGGCCTCGAGGATCACCACTTCGCGGCCGGCGAGCGCCAGCTCGCGCGCCACCGCGAGCCCGACCACGCCGGCGCCCACCACCACCGCATCGAGTTTCTCCACTAGCATCGATTCTAATGAAGCGCGAGCGCTGGCAATTCTGGATCGACCGGGGCGGCACGTTCACCGACGTCGTGGCGCGGCGGCCCGACGGCGCGCTGCTCACGCGCAAGCTGCTCTCCGAGAACCCGGAGCGCTACCGCGACGCGGCGCTCGCCGGCATCCGCGAGCTCCTGCAGCTCGGCGAAGCCGAGCCCATCCCGGCCGAGCGCATCGAGGCGGTGAAGATGGGCACCACGGTGGCGACCAACGCGCTGCTCGAGCGCAAGGGCGAGCGCACGGTGCTCCTCATCACGCGCGGCTTCGGCGACGCGCTGCGCATCGCCTACCAGAACCGCCCGCGCCTGTTCGACCGGCACATCGTGCTGCCCGAGATGCTCTACGAGAAGGTCGTCGAGGTCGACGAGCGCGTCGGCGCGCGCGGCGACGTGCGGGTGCCGCTGGACGCGGAAAAGGCGCGCGCCGATCTGCGCGCCGCCTACCGCGAAGGTTTCCGCTCGCTCGCCATCGTCTTCATGCACGGCTACCGCTTCCCGGCGCACGAGCGGCAAGTGGCGCAGCTCGCGCGCGAGGCCGGGTTCACGCAGGTCTCGGCGTCGCACGAGGTGAGCCCGCTGATGAAGCTGGTCGGCCGCGGCGACACCACGGTGGTCGACGCCTACCTGTCGCCGATCCTGCGCCGCTACGTCGAGCAGGTGTCGGCCGAGCTGGGCGCGGTGCGCCTGTTCTTCATGCAGTCGAACGGCGGCCTCACCGACGCGCGAAGCTTCCAGGGCAAGGACGCGATCCTGTCGGGCCCCGCCGGCGGCATCGTCGGCGCGGCGCGCGCCGCCGAGCGCGCGGGCTTTCGCCGCATCATCGGCTTCGACATGGGCGGCACCTCCACCGACGTGTCGCACTACGCGGGCGAGTTCGAGCGCGAGCTCGAGACGCACGTCGCCGGCGTGCGCCTGCGCGCGCCGATGATGGCCATCCATACCGTCGCCGCGGGCGGCGGCTCGATCCTGCATTTCGACGGCGCGCGCTACCGCGTCGGACCGGACTCGGCCGGCGCCAATCCCGGGCCGGCGTGCTACCGGCGCGGCGGCCCGCTCACCGTCACCGATGCGAACGTCATGCTCGGCAAGGTGCAGCCGGCGTTCTTCCCGAGCGTGTTCGGCCCGCGCGGCGACCAGCCGCTCGATGCCGACGCGGTCTTCCAAGAGTTCGCCGCGCTCTCGGAAAGGATCGGCGACGGGCGCTCGCCCGAAGCCGTGGCGGAGGGCTTCATCGAGATCGCGGTCGGCAACATGGCCAACGCGATCAAGCACATCTCGGTGCAGCGCGGGCACGACGTGACGCGCTACACGCTGTGCTGCTTCGGCGGCGCCGCCGGCCAGCATGCCTGCCGGGTCGCCGACGCGCTCGGCATGACGCGCGTGTTCATCCACCCGCACGCGGGCGTGCTTTCGGCCTACGGCATGGGGCTCGCCGACCAGACGGCAATGCGCCAGCGCTCGGTCGAGGCGCCGCTCGACGGCGCCGCGCGCCTGGAGGAGCTCGCCGAGGCGCTCGCCGGCGAGGCGAGGGGCGACCTGGCGCGGCAGGGCGTGCCGCCGGAGCGCATCCGCGTGGTGGGGCGCGCGCACCTCAAGTACGACGGCACCGACACCGCGCTCGCGGTGGAGCTCGGCCCGCAGGCGGACATGGCGGCGCAGTTCGAGGCGGCGTATCGCAAGCAGTTCTCCTTCCTGATGCCCGGCCGGGCGCTGGTCGCCGAGGCGGTGTCGGTAGAGGCGATCGCCGGCGCGCCGGAGCTTCCGGAAAAGAGCCCCGGCAGGCGCGACGCTGCGCCGCCGGCGATGCGCGTGCGCATGTTCTCGGGCGGCCGCTGGCACGACACGCCGCTCTTCCGCCGCGACGAGCTGGCCGCCGGCCAGGCGATCGACGGGCCGGCGATCATCGCCGAGGCGAACGCGACCACCGTGGTCGAGCCCGAGTGGCGCGCGCGGGTCACCGAACGTGATGATCTGATCCTCGAGAGGGCACAGCCGCGCAGCAGCGCGGCGGCGATCGGCACCGACGTCGACCCGGTGCGGCTCGAGATCTTCAACAACCTGTTCATGTCGATCGCCGAGCAGATGGGCCTGCGGCTGCAGAACACCGCCTACTCGGTCAACATCAAGGAGCGGCTCGACTTCTCGTGCGCGCTCTTCGACGGCGAGGGCAACCTGATCGCCAACGCGCCGCACATGCCGGTGCACCTCGGCTCGATGAGCGAGTCGATCCGCACGGTGATCCGCGAGAACGCGGGACGCATCCGCGAGGGCGACGTCTACATGCTGAACGCGCCCTACAACGGCGGCACGCATCTGCCCGACGTGACGGTGATCACGCCCGTCTTCGTGGACGGAAAGCTGCTCTTCCACGTCGGCTCGCGCGGGCACCACGCCGACATCGGCGGCATCACGCCCGGCTCCATGCCGCCGGGCTCGAAGGTGGTGGAGGAGGAGGGCGTGCTGATCGACAACTTCCTGCTCGTCGAGCGCGGCGTGCTGCGCGAGCGCGAGACCGTCGCGCTGCTCGGCTCGGGACGCTACCCGGCGCGCAACATCGCGCAGAACCTCGCCGACCTGCGCGCGCAGATCGCCGCCAACGAGAAGGGCGTGCAGGAGCTGCGCCGCATGGTCGCCGAGTTCGGCCTGGACGTGGTGCAGGCCTACATGCGCCACGTGCAGGACAACGCCGAGGCGTCGGTGCGCCGCGTGCTGGGCGTGCTGAAGGACGGCAGCTTCGAGCTGCCCATGGACAACGGCGCCCGGATCCGGGTCTGCATAAAAATCGACGAAGAAAAGACAAGCGCGAGCATCGACTTCACCGGCACGTCGCCGCAGCTCGGCGACAACTTCAACGCGCCCTCGGCGGTGTGCATGGCGGCGGTGCTGTACGTGTTCCGCACGCTGGTCGACGCCGATATTCCGCTCAACTCGGGCTGCCTGAAGCCGCTCGCGGTGACCATCCCGGAAGGCTCGATGCTGCGGCCGCGCTACCCGGCGGCGGTGGTCGCGGGCAACGTCGAGACCTCGCAGTGCATCACCGAGGCGCTCTACGGCGCGCTCGGCGTGATGGCCTCCGCGCAGGGCACCATGAACAACTTCACGTTCGGCAACGAGCGCTACCAGTACTACGAGACGGTGGCCGGCGGCTCGGGCGCCGGGCCCGACTTCGACGGCGCGGACGTGGTGCAGACGCACATGACCAACTCCCGCCTCACCGACCCGGAGGTGCTCGAATGGCGCTTCCCGGTGCTGCTGGAGCGCTTCGCCATCCGGCGCGGCTCGGGCGGCCGCGGCCGCCACCGCGGCGGCGACGGCGCGGTGCGGCGCGTGCGCTTCCTCGAGCCGATGACCGCCGCGATCCTGTCCGGCCACCGCCGGGTGCGGCCGCACGGCATGGCCGGCGGCGAGCCGGGAATGGCGGGCCGCAACTACGTGTTGCGTGCCGACGGGCGCGTCGACGAGCTCGGGCCGTTCGACCAGACGGCGATGGCGCCGGGCGACGTGTTCGTCATCGAGACGCCGGGCGGCGGCGGGTACGGAGCGCCTCCCTAATATAATTAGTCCGGGGAATGAATCCGACCGCCATCTACTCGAAGTCGGGTAAGGGAGTCCAGGAAGCTTCGGGGAAGACCAGCCTCCTGAAGCGCCCCGACCGGGCAGTGCTGTCGGCGATCGACGGGCGCGCGACGCTCGCCGAGGTGGCGCAGAAGGTCGGGCGTCCCTACGACGGCGCCTTCCAGCAGGTCATCCAGCAGCTCGACAGGGACGGCTTCATCCGCGCGGTGTCCTCCGGCGCATCGTCGAGCGCGCCGCTCGCCCAGCCGTCGCGTCCCGCCCCGGCGAAGCCGGTTTCCCGGCCGGTCGTCGACGATCCGGCGAGCGATCTCGATTTCAGCTCGCTCGGCGCGAGCAAGCCGCCGGTGCCGCCGCCGCAGCGCGTCGCCGCGCCGCCGCCCGCGCCGAAGCCGGCGGCGCCTGCGCCCAAGCCGGCGCCGCCGTCGCCGCAGCAGGTGCAGCAGGCCAAGGCGCAGCAGTCGGCGCTCGACAAGGCGCGCGAAGAGGCGGAAGCGAAGGCGGCCCAGGAGCGCGAGCGCCTGCGCAAGGAAGCCGAGGAAAAGGCGAAGGCCGAGCTCGAGGCCAAGATGCGCGCCGAGGCCGAGAAGAAGATGAAGGAGGAGGCCGAGGCGCGCGCCAAGGCGGCCGCCGCGGCGGAAGCCGAGGCCAAGGTCAAGGCGGCGCGCGAGGCGGCGGTGCGCGCCGCCGCGGAAGCCAAGGCCAAGGCCGAGGCCGAGGCGCGCGCCAAGGCGGAGGCCGAGCGCAAGGCCGAGGAAGAGCGCAAGGCGCGCGAAGAGATGGCGCGGCGCCTCGAGGAGGAGCGCAAGGCGCGCGAGGAAGCCGAGCGCAAGGCGAGGGAAGAGGCCGAGCGCATCCGGCGCGAGGCCGAGGAGAAGGCGCGCCGCGAGGCCGAGGAAAAGGCGCGCCGCGAAGCCGAGGAGCTGCGCCAGCGCCTGGAAGCCGAGCGCAAGGCGCGCGAGGAGGCGGAGCGCAAGGCGAGGGAAGAAGCCGAGCGCATGCGTCGCGAGCTCGAGGCCGAGCGCCAGCGGCTCGAGGAAGAGCGGCGCCGCGAGCGCGAGGAACAGGAAAGGGAGCGGCAGCGGCTCGCGGAGGCGCAAGCCGCGCAGGCAGCGCAGGCGGCGCAAGCCGCGCAGGCGGCGCAGGCGACGCCCGCGCCCGCACCCGAGCCGGCGAAGTCCGGCGGCTTCGCCGATTCGCTGATGGCGGACCTCGAATCCTTCACCAATCGCGACGAGGAGGAGCGCAAGGCGCGCGAAGCCGCCGAGCGCGAGGTCAAGGCCGAGGCCGAGCGGCGCCGGCGCGAGGAAGCCGAGCGCGCCGAGCGCGACGCCGCCGAGGCGCGGCAGCGCGAGGAAGAAGAGGCGCGCCGGCGGGCGGAGGAAGAGGCGCGCCGGCGGGAAGAGGAGGAGGCGCGCCGGCGCGAGGAAGAAGAGCGGCTGGCGCGCGAGGAAGAGCGCCGCAAGCGCGAGGCGGAGGAGATCCGCCGCAAGGCCGAGGCGGCCACCGTGGCGGCGATGGCCAAGCAGGCAGGCGAGCCCGCGGACGACATCCCGATCAGCGAGGAGGACCTCGACCTCGACGAGGTGAAGCAGGAGCGCAAGGCGCTCGGCATCGACGAGAAGAAGGAGAAGCAGAAGGCGAAGGAGGCCGAGCGCGAGGCGAAGCGCAGGAAGCGCGCCGAGGAGAAGCGCCGGCGCGAGGCCGAGAAGCAGGCGGCGCGCGCCGCCGCGGCGGGCCCGGCGATGCGCGGCCGGCGCTCCTCGAGGAGCTGGGGCAGGCCGGTGGCGCTGGTGCTGGCCGTGGCGCTGCTCGGCGCGATCGGCGCGGCGCACGTCGTGCCGATCGACCCCGCGCCCTACGAGCAGGCGGCGAGCGAGGCGCTCGGGCGGCCGGTCGACGCGCGCTCGGCGCGGCTATGGCTCTTCACCGGCGTGCAGCTGCGCTTCGACGACGTGCGGGTCGGCGACGTGCGCATCCGCCGCACCATTGCCCATCCGGCGCTCGGCTCGCTGTTCGGCGGCGGCAAGCGCTTCAGCCTGATCGAGCTCGAGCGCGTCGCGGCGCCGCAGGCGGCTTTCGGCGAGGCGCTGCTCTCGAGCCTCCGGCGCGGCCGCTTCGCGGTCGAGCGCATCGTCGCGCGCGACCTGGAGCTGAAAGGCGACCTGGCGCTGCCCAAGCTCGACGTCGAGGCGACGCTCGCCGCCGACGGCGGGCTGCGCTCGGCGACGCTGCACGGGCCCGACGGCCTGTACGCGCGCGTCGAGCCGAAGGGCGAGGCGCTGCAGTTCGAGGCGACCGCGGCGGGCTTCCCGCTGCCGATCGGCCCCGAGCTGACGCTCAGCCAGTTCGCGATGAAAGGCACGGCGACGCGCCGCGGCATGGACATCGCCGAATGGGGCGGCGCGATCTTCAACGGCGGCATCTCGGGCACCGCCCGGCTGCGCTGGGGCAGCACCTGGGAAGTCGACGGCGTGGTGACGGTGCGCAACATCAACGCCGCGGTGTTCGCCCCGGCGCTGCTCTCGCAGGGCAACGCCGAAGGCACCGGGCGCTTCTCGATGAGCGCCGCCGAGCCGACCCAGCTGCTCGCCTCGAGCCGGCTCGAGGGCCGCTTCACCGTCACGAAGGGCACGCTCGGCAGCTTCGATCTCGCGCGCGCGATCCAGACGCGCGGCAAGCAGGCGACCGGGATCACGCATTTCGCGGAGCTGGCCGGGCAGGGGAGCTACGAGCGCGGCGCGGTGAGCCTGCGCAACGTGACGATCGGCGCCGGCGCGCTGAACGCCGGCGCGAGCGCCGACATCAGCAAGAGCGGCGCGCTGTCCGGGCGCATCGTCGCCGACGTGAAGACCGCCGCGCAGACGCTTTCCGCGACGCTGAACCTCGGCGGCACGCTGAAGGAGCCCCTGGTCCACGACTAGTGCCTGACATCCTAAAGCTCCGCGGGCCGCGCGCGCTCTCGGAGTTCCGCCTCGCCAAGCTGCTCGCTGTCCTGAAGAAGGTCGATCCCGCGGTACGCACCGTCGCCGCCGGCTTCTGGCACTTCGTCGAGACGGCGCGCGCGCTCGACGCCGACGAGCGGCGGCGCCTGGAGACGCTGCTCGACTACGGGCCGCCCGCGCCGCAGGCCGCCGGCACGCTGTACCTCGTGGTGCCGCGCCCGGGCACGATCTCGCCGTGGTCGTCCAAGGCCACCGACATCGCGCGCAACTGCGGCCTCTCGGCGGTGACGCGCATCGAGCGCGGCACCGCCTTCCACGTCGACTCCGACAAGCCGGGCATCGCCGCCGCGCTGCACGACCGCATGACCGAGACCGTGCTCGGCTCGCTCGAGGAGGCCGGGCGGCTTTTCCAGCACGTGCCGCCGCGGCCTTTGCAGAGCATTCCGGTGGGCGAGCTGCGCCGGGCGAACCGCGCGCTCGGCCTGGCGCTGTCCGAGGAGGAGGTGCAGTACCTGGAGCGGGCGTACCGCGCGCTCGGCCGCGACCCTACCGACGCGGAGCTGACCATGTTCGCGCAGGCGAACTCCGAGCATTGTCGGCACAAGATCTTCAACGCCGACTGGATCGTCGACGGCGAGCGCCAGCCGCAGTCGCTCTTCGCCATGATCCGCCACACCCACGCGGTGACGCCGCAGGGCACCGTAGTCGCCTACGCCGACAACGCGGCGGTGATGCAGGGCGCCGTCGCGCAGCGCTTCTTTCCCGACGAGCACAACGTCTACCGCTACCGCGCCGCGCCGACGCACACGGTCATGAAGGTCGAGACGCACAACCACCCGACCGCCATCTCGCCCTTTCCCGGCGCGGCGACCGGCGCGGGCGGCGAGATCCGCGACGAGGGCGCGACCGGGCGCGGCGCCAAGCCCAAGGCGGGGCTGGTCGGCTACGCCACCTCGTACCTGCGCATCCCGGGCCACGAGCAGCCGTGGGAAGGCGCCGGCCCCGGCAAGCCGAACCGCATTGCCTCGGCGCTCGACATCATGCTCGAGGCGCCGATCGGCGCGGCGTCGTTCAACAACGAGTTCGGCCGGCCGAACCTGTGCGGCTATTTCCGGGCGTTCGAGTTCAACCGGGACGGCGTGTGGTGGGGCTATCACAAGCCGATCATGCTCGCGGGCGGCCTGGGCGCGATCGACGCCGCGCACGCCGCCAAGGCGCCGCTCGCGCCGGGCACGCTGCTCGTGCAGCTCGGCGGGCCGGGGCTGCTGATCGGCATGGGCGGCGGCGCCGCCTCGTCGATGGGCGCCGGGGCGAACGTCGAGGATCTCGACTTCGACTCGGTGCAGCGCGGCAACCCGGAGATGCAGCGCCGCGCCCAGGAGGTGATCGACCGCTGCTGGCAGCTCGGCGACGCGAACCCGATCCTCTCCATCCACGACGTCGGCGCCGGCGGCCTGTCGAACGCCGTGCCCGAGCTCGCCTGGGGCGCCGGCCGCGGCGCCCGGCTGGAGCTGCGCGAGGTGCCTTCGCTCGACAGCGGCATGTCGCCGCGCGAGATCTGGTGCAACGAGGCGCAGGAGCGCTACGTGCTCGCGATCGCGCCGTCGTCGCTGGAGCGCTTCCGCCGGATCTGCGAGCGCGAGCGCTGCCCGTTCGCGGTGCTGGGCGAGGCGACCGACGACGGCCGTCTCCTGGTGAGCGACCGCGACTTCGGCACGAAGCCGGTCGATATCGACCTGTCGGTGATCCTCGGCAAGCCGCCGAAGATGCTGCGCGACGTGCGGCGCGCGGCGCGCAAGCCGGCGCCGTTCGAGCTCGGCTCGGTGAGCATCGAGCGCGCGGCGCACCGCGTGATGCGCCATCCCGCGGTGGCCGCCAAGCACTTCCTGGTGGCGATCGGCGATCGCACCGTGGGCGGCCTTTGCGCGCGCGACCCGTTCGTCGGTCCCTGGCAGGTGCCGGTGGCCGACTGCGCGGTGACGCTCGCCGACTTCAAGGGCTACGCCGGCGAGGCGATGGCGATGGGCGAGCGCACGCCGCTCGCGCTGATCGACGCGCCGGCCTCGGGGCGCATGGCGGTCGGCGAGGCGATCACCAACATCGCCGCGGCGAGGATCGCATCGCTCTCGCAGGTCAAGCTGTCCGCCAACTGGATGGCCGCCGCGGGCCATCCCGGCGAGGACGCGGCGCTCTTCGACACCGTGAAGGCGGTGGCGCTCGAGCTGTGCCCGGCGCTCGGCGTGTCGATCCCGGTCGGCAAGGATTCGCTGTCGATGCAGACGGCGTGGGACGGCGCGCAGGTGGTGGCGCCGGTCTCGCTCGTCGTCTCGGCGTTCGCGCCGGTGACGGACGCGCGCGACACGCTGACCCCGCAGCTGCGCACCGACGCGGGCGACACCGAGCTCCTGCTGATCGACCTCGGGCAGGGCCGCAACCGGCTCGGCGGCTCGATCCTGGCGCAGGTGCACGGCGCGCTCGGCGACGCCTGCCCCGACCTCGACGATCCGCAGCTCCTCAAGCGCTTCTTCGCGGCGATCCAGGCGCTGCGGCCGCTGATCCTCGCCTACCACGACCGTTCCGACGGCGGGCTGTTCGCCGCCGCCGCCGAGATGGCGTTCGCCGGCCACTGCGGTGTGACGCTCAACCTCGACCCGATCGCCTTCGACGCCGCGCTCGACGACGTCGACGCCTTCAAGCGCGGCGGCGAGGAGCAGCTCGCCGGCCGCGCGCGCGAGGCGGCGCTCGCGGCGCTGTTCAACGAGGAGCTCGGCGCGCTGCTGCAGATCCGCGCCGCGGACCGCGCGCGCGTGATGCAGACGCTGCGCGAGGCGGGGCTGGGCGGCTGCACGCACGTGATCGGCCTGCTCAACTCACGCGACGAGATGCGCGTCGTGCTGAACGGCCGCGACCTGTACCTCAACAAGCGCGACCACACGCAGCGCGCCTGGAGCGAGCTGACCTGGCGCATGCAGGCGCTGCGCGACCATCCCGAGTCGGCGCGCGAGGAGTACGACCGGATCATCGACCACGACGATCCGGGGCTGCATCTGCACCTGAGCTTCTCGCCCAAGGAAGTCTTCGTCTCGGGATCGGCGCGGCCCAGGGTGGCGATCCTGCGCGAGCAGGGCGTGAACGGCCACGTCGAGATGGCGGCGGCCTTCGAGCGCGCCGGCTTCGAGCCGGTCGACGTGCACATGACCGACCTGCTCGCCGCGCGCGCGACGCTCGAGGGCTTCAAGGGCGTGGTCGCCGGCGGCGGCTTCTCCTACGGCGACGTGCTCGGCGCCGGGCGCGGCTGGGCGGCGACGATCCTCCTGAATCAGAAAGTCCGGGACGAGTTCGAGCAGTTCTTCGCGCGCAGCGACACCTTCGCGCTCGGCGCCTGCAACGGCTGCCAGATGATGGCGGCGCTCAAGGCGCTGGTGCCCGGCGCGGCGCACTGGCCGCTTTTCGTGCGCAACCGCTCGGAGCAGTTCGAGGGCCGCCTGGTGATGGTGGAGATCGTGAAGAGCGCGTCGATCTTCTTCGCCGGCATGGAAGGCAGCCGCATCCCGATCGTCACCGCGCACGGCGAGGGGCGGGCGCTGTTCGATCCCGGCGTCGAGCCGCAGCACGTCTGCATGCGCTACGTGAACAACCGCGGCGAGCCGACCGAGGCCTACCCGTACAACCCGAGCGGCACGCCGCAGGGCATCACCGGGCTGACCACCGCCGACGGGCGCTTCACCATCGTCATGCCGCATCCCGAGCGCTGCTTCCGCACGGTGCAGATGTCGTGGGCGCCGCCCGGGCTGGGCGAGGACGCGCCCTGGATGACCCTGTTCCACAATGCGCGGCGCTGGGTTGGATAGGCTGTTCGTCCTCGCCGCGGCGCTCTCGGGCTTCGTCGCCGTGGCGCTCGGCGCCTTCGCCGCGCACGGCCTGAAGAGCCGGCTCGCGCCCGAGGCTCTGGCGAGCTTCGAGGTCGGCGTGCGCTACCAGATGTACCACGCGCTGGCGCTGCTCGGCGTCGCCTGGGTATGCGCGCGCTGGCCGGGCGGCGCGGCGAGCGCGGCCGGCTGGCTGTTCGTCGCCGGCACGATCGTCTTCTCGGGCAGCCTCTACCTGCTCGCGCTCACCGGACAGCGCTGGCTCGGGGCGGTGACGCCGCTCGGCGGGCTGGCGCTGCTCGCCGGCTGGGTCTGCCTCGCCGTCGCGGCGTGGCCGCGCTGAGCCGGCCGCGGGCGGGGACGCTCAGTCCTTCTTCGCCTTCTCGCGCTTGTCGCGGCGGATCCAGATCTTGTTCCGGTGCGCCCAATCGCCGACCGACGACTCGAGCTTCTGGAACACGTTCTTGTCCGATTTCGCGGCCGGCCTGGGCTTGTCCTTCTTCTCCTCGGCCGCGGCGCCGCCCGCGGCGAGCGCGAGGGCGAGGGCGAGAAAAGCGATCCAGAGCGTTCTCATGGGGCGGTAGTGTACCGGCGGCGAAGTAAACTCGCCTGATGGAAGTGCTGATCATCGGCGCCGGGATCGGCGGCCTGACGCTGGCCCTGGAGCTCGACCGGCGCGGCATCGCCTGCCGCGTCTTCGAGTCGGCGGGCGCCATCCGGCCGCTCGGCGTCGGCATCAACCTGCTGCCGCACGCGACCAAGGCGCTCGGCGCGCTCGGCCTGCTGCCGGCGCTCGAGAAGGTGTCGGTCGAGACGCAGGAGGCGGCGTTCTTCAACCGCTTCGGCCAGCTCATCTACCGCGAGCCGCTCGGCCGGCGCGCCGGCTACGCCTGGCCGCAGCTCTCCATCCACCGCGGCGAGCTGCAGGCGGTGCTGCTCGAGGCGGTCCGCTCGCGCCTCGGGCCCGAGCGCCTGCACCTGGGCCATCACTGCGTCGGCTTCTCGCAGGACGACCGCGGCATCGCCGCCGCGTTCCGCGACCGCGGCGCGGTGAAGGGCAGCGTGCTGGTGGGCTGCGACGGCATTCACTCGGTGATCCGCCAGCAGCTCTATCCCGACGAGGGCGAGCCGCGCTACTCCGGCATCAACATGTGGCGCGGCGTGACGCGCTGGAAGCCGGTGCTGAGCGGGGCCACGATGACGCGCGCCGGCTGGCTGAAGGGCGGCAAGCTGGTGCACTACCCGATCCGCAACAACATCGACGAGCAGGGCCGGCAGCTCGTCAACTGGCTGTGGGAGATCGAGACGCCGAGCTACAAGCGCTGGGACTGGAACCGCGCGGCGCGCGTCGAGGACTTCATCGACGGCGCGAAGGACTGGCGCTTCGACTGGCTCGACGTGCCGGCGTTCTTCCGCGCCGCCGACGTGGTGCTCGAGTACCCGATGGTCGACAAGGATCCGCTGCCGGCGTGGAGCTTCGGCCGCGCCACGCTGCTCGGCGACGCGGCGCACCCCATGTACCCGCGCGGCTCGAACGGCGCCGGCCAGGCGATCGTCGACGCGCAGACGCTCGCCGAGCTGCTCGCCGCGGATTGCGACGTGCCGCGCGCGCTGAAGGCGTACGAGGAGAAGCGCCTGCGGCCGACCGCCGAGGTGGTGCTCGCCAACCGCCGCATCCCGCCCGACGCGATCCTGCGCGAGGTCTACGAGCGCACCGGCGACCGGCCGTTCCGGCGCATCGAGGACGTGATCAGCCCCGAGGAGCTGAAGGCGATCACCGACCGCTACCGGCAGATCGCCGCCTACGACAAACGAACCCTGGAGGAGAAAAGCGCATGAGCATCGCCCGGCACGACCCGACCGCCATCCTTTCCAACGCCGTCGAGCACGGCAACACCGTCTACCTCGCCGGCGTGGTGGCGAAGGACCTGTCGAAGGACGTGAAAGGCCAGACGCAGGAGATTCTCGCCGAGATCGACCGGCTGCTCGCCAAGTGCGGCTCGAGCAAGTCCAAGGTGCTGCAGGCGCAGATCTGGGTCACCGACATCCGCAACCGGGCGCCGATGAACGAGGTGTGGAGCGCCTGGGTCGACCCGAGGAACCTGCCGGCGCGCGCCTGCGTCGAGGCGAAGCTCGCCGATCCGCGCGCACTCGTCGAAATCATGGTGGTCGCCGCCAAATAGTTGGCATTTCGGGCGCCGGTCGCGGGCCTAAGATCGGCTTGCCCTTGGGGGGGAGGGGGCCGATGCTCGTAGCCGTGCGCGACATTGCGGCGCGCTGCCGCAAGTGCGGGAACACCGACTTCAGGCCGCTCGGCCCCGGAGAGCTGCGGCTCGGCTCGGCGATGGCCTGCACCAGCTGCGGCGAGCGCACCACCTACCGCGACCTGCTGGAGCAGATCGGCGAGGAAGCGATCCGGCGCGCCAACGAGGCGATCGACCGCCTGAAGCGCAAGCCGAAGAAAAAGTAGGCGTGCCTGTCAAATTCTCAAGTTCTCCCGACAGCGGCGTGCTGCGCCCGCTCCTACGCTTCGTCGCCATGACCCGGCCGCGCGTGCTGCTGCTCGAGGACAATCCCGCCGAGGCGACGCTCGCCGAGAGCGCGCTGCGCTTCGCGGGCGCCGAGGTGGTCGACTCGCCCGAGCGCGCGGTGCTCGCCGTGCTGGGCCGCAAGGCGCTGCGCGACGAGGCGCGCAAGCTGAAGATTCCCGCGGTCGCGATCCTGAGCGAGCCCACCGACGCCGAGCTGGAGAAGGCGCGCGCCGCCGGCGTGCGCGGCGTCTACGAGCGGCCGAGCACCTGGCAGGGCTACTCGGCGCTGGTGGCGCGCGTGCTCGCCGAGTGGGCGCCGGCGCGAGAGGACTGACCGCTACTCGAAGAGATTGATCACCGCGTCCAGGCCGCACCAGTCGATGGCGCAGCTCGCCTGCGCGCGCACCGACGGCTTGGCGCGGAAGGCCACCGAGTAGCCGGCCTGCGCCATCATCTTCAGGTCGTTCGCGCCGTCGCCGAGCGCCACCGTCTGCGCCTTGCCGGCGCCCAGCTCGCGCGCCACCTCGGCGAAGCGCCGCGCCTTGGCATCGGCGTCGACGATCTCGCCGGCCAGCCGCCCGGTGAGCCGGCCCGCGGCGACCTCCAGGCGGTTGGCGATCGTGTAGTCGAGCGCTAGCCGCTCGCGCAGCCGCTCGGTGAAGAAGCTGAAGCCGCCCGACACGAGCAGCAGCCGGACGCCGTGCGCCTTGCAGCGCGCGACCAGCGCCTCGGCGCCCGGCGTGAGGCGCAGCCGCTCGGCATAGACGCGCTCGAGCACCGCCGCGTCCAGCCCCTCGAGCACCGCGACGCGCTTCCTCAGGCTCTGCGGATAATCGAGCTCGCCGCGCATCGCCTGCCCGGTGATCGCCGCGACCTCCGCCTTGCGGCCGGCGAAGTCGGCGAGCTCGTCGATGCACTCGATGGTGATCAGCGTCGAGTCCATGTCCATCGCGAGGAGCTTCAGGTCCGCGAAGCGCCGCTCCTCGGGGACGAAGGCGAAGTCGATCCGGTGCGCTACGCAGTACGACGGCAGGGCTTGCGTCGGCGACGCCCCGTGGATGCGCCAGGCGCGCTCCGCGATCCGATGCATGCGCGTCGATCCGGCGAGCCGCGCGGCCTCCAGCGCCTCCGGCTCGCTCATCGCCGGGCCCTGCACGACCAGGTTCATCGGCCGCACTCCTTCAGGCGGCGAGCTGGCGCAGGATGTCGCGCACCGCGCTGGCGCGCTCCTGCCAGGCGGCGAGCCGCACGTCGACGCGCAGCCGGTCGGGGCCGGCGAGGCGCGCGGCGCGGCCCTTCCGCTGCACGAAGGCGATCACCTTGCCGCCGTCGATCGGAGGGTCCTTCACGAACTGCAGCTGCACCGCCTCGTGCGTCGCGTCGACGCGCGCCACGCCGAGCGGCCGGGCGGCGAGGCGCACGCGATGGCACTCGAGCAGCGCGCGCGCCGCCTCGGGCAGCTCGCCGAAGCGGTCGACCAGCTCCTCGCGCAGCGCCTCGAGCGCTTCCTCGCTGTCGGCGTCGGCGAGCCGCTTGTAGAGCGACAGCCGCTCCTGCACGTCGCTGCAATAGCTCGCCGGCAGGAGCGCCGGCACGTGCAGGTTCACTTCGGTCGAGATGTCGGCGGCGTCCTCCAGCTCGACCGCCTTGCCCGATTTCAGTTTCCGGACGGCCCGGTCCAGCATGCGCGCGTAGAGCGAGAAGCCGACCTCCTGCATCTCGCCCGACTGCTGCTCGCCGAGGATCTCGCCGGCGCCGCGGATCTCCAGGTCGTGCATCGCCAGGTAGAAGCCCGCGCCGAGCTCCTCCATCATCTGGATCGCCTCGAGCCGCTTCTGCGCGTTGCGGCCGAGCGCGTCGGCGGGCGGCGTCAGCAGGTAGGCGTAGGCCTGGTGGTGCGAGCGGCCGACGCGGCCCCGCAGCTGGTGCAGCTGCGCCAGGCCGAAGCGGTCGGCGCGGTCGATGACGATGGTGTTGGCGGTCGGGATGTCGATGCCGGTCTCGATGATGGTCGAGCAGAGCAGCACGTTGTAGCGCTGCGCGGTGAACTCGCGCATCACGCGCTCGAGCTCGCGCTCGGCCATCTGGCCGTGGCCGACCGCGATGCGCGCCTCGGGCAGCAGCCGCTCCAGCCGCTCGCGCATGCGCTCGATCGATTCGACCTCGTTGTGCACGAAGTACGCCTGCCCGCCGCGCTTGAGCTCGCGCAGCACCGCCTCGCGGATCAGGCCCTCCGACCACGGCGCGACGAAGGTCTTGATGGCGAGGCGCTTCTGCGGCGCGGTGGCGATCACCGAGAAGTCGCGGATGCCCTCGAGCGACATGGCGAGCGTGCGCGGGATCGGGGTCGCGGTGAGCGTCAGCACGTCGACCTCGGCGCGCAGGCGCTTGAGCGCCTCCTTCTGCCGCACGCCGAAGCGGTGCTCCTCGTCGATGATGACCAGGCCGAGGCGCTTGGGCTTGACGCCCGCGCCGAGCAGCTTGTGCGTGCCGATGACGATATCCAGATTTCCTTCCTCCAACTGCCGCAGGATTTCCCGGCTCTGCTTCGAGCTTCTGAAGCGCGACAGCTCGGCGAGCTTCACCGGCCAGTCGGCGAAGCGGTCGGAGAAGGTCTGGAAATGCTGCTCGGCGAGCAGCGTGGTCGGGCAGAGCACCAGCACCTGCTTGCCGTCGGCCACGGCGATGAACGCGGCGCGCAGCGCCACCTCGGTCTTGCCGAAGCCGACGTCGCCGCACACCAGCCGGTCCATCGGCTTGCCGGAGGTCATGTCGGCGGTCACCGCCTCGATCGCCGCCGCCTGGTCGGGCGTCTCCTCGAAGGCGAAGCCGGCGGCGAACGCTTCCAGGTCGTGCTGCCGCACGGAAAAGGCGTGCCCCATGCGCGCGGCGCGCCTGGCGTAGAGCGCCAGCAGCTCCGCCGCCGTGTCGCGCACCTGCCTGGCCGCCCGCGCCTTGGCCTTGTCCCACTGGCCGCTGCCCAGCTTGTGCAGCGGCGCTTCCTCGGGCTGCGCGCCGCTGTAGCGGCCGACCACGCCGAGCTGCGAGACCGGCACGTACAGCTTGTCGCCGCCCTCGTACTCGAGCAGCAGGAACTCGCTCTGCCCGTCCTCGAGCTCCAGCGTCACCAGGCCCTGGTAGCGGCCGATGCCGTGCTGCTCGTGCACCACCGGGTCGCCGATCTTCAGCTCGGAGAGGTCGCGCAGCATGCCCTCCACCGAGCTGCGCTTCTCGGCGCCGCGCGCGCGCCGGCGCACCACGCCGGCGTAGAGCTCGGCCTCGGTGACGATCGCCCAGCCTTCGCCGGGCAGGGCGAAGCCGTGCGAGAGCGGCGCGATGCCGAGCTGCAGCGGCGCGGGCTCGCGCTGGAACGCCTCGAAGCTCGCCGCCGGCGCGGGCTTCAGGCCGTATTCGGCGAAGTAGCTGGCCATCGTCTCGCGGCGCCCGGGCGACTCGGCGGCGATCAGCACCTTGAGCTTCGCCTCGCCGAGGAAGCGCTTGAGCGAGGCGAGCGGATCCTGCGCGCGCCGGTCCACCGCCACCGGCGGCAGCGGCTCGGCGCCGAAGCGCTCGCCTTCGGCTTCGCCCTGCTGCACGTCGACGCGCGGATGCTCGCGCAGGCGGACGAAGAACTCCTCGGCCGGCACGAAGAGCTGCGGCGGCGCAAGCAGCGGGCGATCGGGATCGCCGCCCGCGAGCTTGTAGCGCGTCGCCGCGTCTCGCCAGAACTCGTTGACCGCCGAGGACACGTCGCCGTGCAGCGCCACCGTGCAGCCCTGCGGCAGGTAGTCGAACAGCGTCGCGACCGACTCGAAGAAAAGCGGCAGGTAGTACTCGACGCCCGCCGCCGGCACGCCCGCCGAGACGTCGCGGTAGAGCGGCTTCTTCGAAGGGTCGCCTTCGAAGATCTCGCGCCAGCGGCTGCGGAAGCGCGCGCGTCCTTCGTCGTCGAGCGGGAACTCGCGCGCCGGCAGCAGCCGGATCTCCGGCACCGCGTACACGGTGCGCTGCGTATCGACGTCGAAGGTCTTGATCGACTCGATCAGGTCGTCGTCGAGGTCGATGCGGTAGGGAAGGGCGCTGCCCATCGGGAAGAGATCGATCAGCCCGCCGCGCACGCAGACTTCGCCCGGCGCCACCACCTGCGTCACGTGCTGGTAGCCGGCGGTGGCGAGCTGCGCGCGCAGCGCCTCGAGCGACAGGCGCTCGCCCGTCTTGAGGAAGAACGTGCGCCCGGCGATGTACGCCGGCGGACACAGCCGCACCAGCGCGGTCGGCGCGGGCACGACCGCGATGTCGAAGTCGCCGCGCTGGATGCGATAGAGCGTCGCCAGCCGCTCGGAGACCAGGTCCTGGTGCGGCGAGAACTGGTCGTAGGGCAGCGTTTCCCAGTCGGGGAGCAGGCACACGCGCAGGCCGGGCGAGAACCAGGCCGTCTCCTCGACGAGACGCTGCGCATCCTGCGCGCTAGCGCTCACCACCGCGAGCGGGCGCTCCGCCGCGGCGAGCCGCGCGAGCGCGAGCGCATCGGCGGAGCCGGCGAGCCGCGCGACGCGCCGCCTTGCGGGAAGGGAATCTCGATGCATCAGGAAAAAAAGCGTGTAATTATATCGCCCTGAATTACAAGAACTTCCTTTGCCGATCTTTGCCCTGATCCCGGCCGCGGGAAGCGGCACGCGCAGCGCCGGTACGGAGCCCAAGCAGTATCGCGCGCTGGCCGGCAGGCCGATGCTCTGGCACGCCATTCGAGCAGTTTGCGTGCCGCGCGTTCAGACCGTGTTCGTGGTGCTCGCGGCGAACGACGAGCGCTTCGCGCGCCACGACTGGAGCGCTTTCGCCGGTCGCGTGCAGCCGCTGTACTGCGGCGGCGCGACCCGCCGCGAGTCGGTGTACAACGGCCTGGTCGCGGCCGCGGGAGGCGTGGACGCCGACGACTGGTTTCTGGTGCACGACGCCGCGCGGCCCTGCGTCGCCGCGCGCGACGTGCAGAAGCTGATGCGCGAATGCGAGGGCGACGCGGTCGGCGGGCTGCTCGCGCTGCCGGTCGCCGACACGGTGAAGCAGGCGGCCGCCGACGAGGCGGGCGCGATGCGTGCCGGCGCGACGCTCGACCGCGCGCAGCTCTGGCTCGCGCAGACGCCGCAGATGTTCCGCGCCGGGCTGCTCATGCAGGCGCTGCAGAAGGCGCCGCCCGCGGTGACCGACGAGGCGGCGGCGATCGAGGCGCTGGGGCTCAGGCCGCGGCTCGTCGCGGGCAGCCGCGACAACCTGAAGGTGACCTATCCGGAGGACTTCGCCGTGGCCGAGTCCATCCTCGCGAGGCGCGCATGAAGGTCGGGCAGGGCTTCGACGTCCATCCGCTGGTCGCCGGGCGGCGGCTGGTGATCGGCGGCGTCGACATTCCTTTCGAGAAGGGCCTGCAGGGCCATTCCGACGCCGACGTGCTGCTGCACGCGATCTGCGACGCGCTGCTCGGCGCGGCCGGGCTGGGCGACATCGGCCAGCACTACCCGGACAGCGACGACGCCTGGCGCGGCGCCGACAGCCGGGCGCTGCTGCGCGACGTGGCGGCGAAGCTGAAAGCGCGCAAGCTGAAGGTGGTGAACGTCGACGCCACGGTCATCGCCCAGGCGCCGCGCCTCTCGCCCTACCGCTCGCGCATGGCCGAAAACATCGCCGCGGACCTCGGCATCCCGCCCGGCGCGGTGAACGTGAAGGCGACCACCACCGAGCAGCTCGGTTTCCTCGGCAGAATGGAGGGCATCGCCGCGCAGGCGGTCGCCCTGGTCGAATAGCCGTGTACTCGCCGCCCTACAACCGGATCGACGACCGTGCCGAGGTGCTGGCGTTCATGCGCCGGCACAATTTCCCGATCCTGGTGACGGCGGCGGGCGAGCTGCGCGCCTCCCACCTGCCGGTGCTCGTCGAGGAGCGCGGCGGCGCGCTGGTGATCGACATGCACATGGCGCGCGCCAACCCGCAATGGCGCGACTTCTCCGAGCGCGAGGCGCTGGTCGTCTTCACCGGCCCGCACGCCTACATCTCGCCGCGCTGGTACGAGGAGCAGGAGCGCGTGCCGACCTGGAATTACGCGGCCGTGCATGCTTACGGAATGCCCACGGTTCTTTCCGGGAAGAAGCAGAAGCACGATTCGCAGCGCCGCCTGGTCGCGGCGCTCGACCCGCAGTGGCTGCCCAAGTTCGACGCGCTGCGCCCGGCGTACGTGGAGATGATGCTGGAGGGCATCGTCAACTTCGAGGTCGCGGTGACGCGCGTCGAGACGCGCTGGAAGCTGTCGCAGAACCGCAGCCGCCGCGAGCAGGAGCTGATCGCCGCGCAGCTCGAGAAATCGTCCGACAGCTCGGAGCGCGCGCTCGCCGCGCTCACCCGCAGGCACCTCGCCGGCGAGTGAAGGCGCTCGTCATGGGCGCCGGCCTGGCCGGCGTCACTACCGCCTGGTATCTGGCGCGCGCCGGGCACGAGGTGGTGGTGATCGACCGCGCGCCCGAGGTCGCTTCGGCGGCGAGTTTCGCCAACACCGGCATCATCGCCGCGAGCCGCGCCTTTCCGTGGACCGCGAGCGAGACCGGGCATTCGCTGCGCTTCGATCCGGAGCTGTGGCTCTGGCTCGTGCAGCACCTCGTGCTGCGCAGCGGGCGCTCGTACCGGCGCGTGCTGGAGGCGAAGGCGCGCCTGGTGCGCTTCTCCCATCAGCTCATGCGCGCGCTCGCGCCGGACATCGGCTTCGGCGGCTTCATTCGCGGCGTGCTCTATCTCTATCGCGATCCTTCCGGGCTTGACGAGGCGCAGCGGCGCGCCGGGGCCGCCGGTTTCCAGGTCGAGCGGCTGGAGCGCGGCGGCATCGCCGAGCTCGAGCCCGGGCTCGACGCGGCGCGCCTCGCCGGCGCGCTCTACGCGCCGCAGGACGAGGCCGCGGACTCGGCGGCGTTTTGCCGCGCGCTCGCGGAGCGCTGCCGCTCGCTCGGCGTGCAGTTCGACCTCGGCAACGAGATCCTCTCGATCGAGCCGCAGG
>DASVDO010000003.1:0-15895 GCA_036381055.1 Burkholderiales bacterium
CGCTGCACCTCCTCGGCCACCACCGTGAAGCCGCGCCCCGCCTCGCCGGCGGAGGCGGCCTGGATCGCGGCGTTCAGCGCCAGCACGTTGGTCTGCTCGGTGATGTCCGAGATCAGCTGCACGATCTCGCCGATCTCCTGCGAGCTCTCGCCCAGCCGCTTGATGCGCTTGGACGTCTCCTGGATCTGCTCGCGGATGTCGTTCATGCCGCGGATCGCGTTCTGCACCGCCTGCGCGCCCTTGCCGGCGGCGAGCAGCGACGCCTCCGCGACCTTGGCCGAGTCGTTGGCGCTCGCCGACACCTGGTTCATCGACTGCGCCATCGCCGCCACCGACTGGCCGGTCTGCTGGATCTCGTTCGCCTGCCGCTGCGCCGCCTGCAGCAGCTGCGTCGACACGGTCTGCGCTTCCTGCGTCGCGCTGGTCACCTGGTTCGCCGCGTTGGTGATGCCCGCCACCAGGCGCCGCATCTCCTCGATGGTGTAGTTGATCGAGTCGGCGATGGCGCCCGTCATGTGCTCGGTCACCTTGGCGCGCACCGTGAGGTCGCCGCTCGCCAGGTTGCCGATCTCGTCGAGCAGCCGCAGGATCGCGTCCTGGTTCTCGCGGTTCTGCCGCTCGCTGCCCTCGGCGCGGGCGCGGCTGTCGTCGATGTAGGTCTTGCCGATGAGCAGCAGCACCAGGAAGGCGAGCAGCGACACCACGCCCATCACGACGAAGTTGCGCGTGCGCGCCGCGACCAGCTCGTCGTAGCCGGCGGCGAGCCGCTCCACCGAGCCGAGCAGCCGCTCGCTGTCGTTGAAGATGTCGCGCGTGGCGCGCTTCGCGTTCACCAGGCGCTGCATGTTGCCCAGGATGCGGCTGACGCCCGCCTGGTAGTCCTTGAAGCCGGTCTGCAGCTCGGCCAGCTTGCCGCGGATCAGCGCGTCGTCGAAGCGCTCGATGCGCAGGGCGGCGTTGCCCTGCAGCAGGCCCTGCAGCAGGTCGCGGAACGTATTGGTGTCCTTGCCGAGCAGGAAGGCCACCTCCGGGTCCACCACGTCGCTCGCCAGCATGGTGTTGGCGTTCTTCGCCATGCGCTGCGTCAGCATGACCAGCTGCGCGGTCAGCGCGTTCTGGCGCACGCTGCCGCCGGTCTGCACGCTGAGCGCGGCGACCTCCTCGGCGAGCTCGAGCAGCGCCGGGTTGTTGTCGTTGATCGCGCGCACCGAGGCGGCCAGCGCCACGAGGTTCGCCTCTTCGCGGATCACGATACCCGCGTTGCGGTCGGTCTTCTGCCATTCCGTCTCGAGCGCGGACAGCCGCGGCCGCACCGAGGCCGGCGTCGGCGGCAGGTCGACCCCGGCGCTCGCCGCGCCGCCGCTCGCGAGCAGCTTGACCAGGGCGGCGAACTCGTCACGGCTCTCGCGCAGCTGCTTGAAGGCTTCGCGGTTGCCCTGCGAGGCCTGCTGCGCCGCCTTGGCGAGACGCTGGGAAAGCATGCGCAGCTTTCCCACCGTCGCGACGTAGACGGTGTTGAAGGTCGCCTCGCGGGCGTCGTACACGACGACCGCCGCGTCGAGCAGCAGCAGCACGCCGAGCAGCACCGCGAGCAGCTTGAGCCGGCCGCCGGAGCGCGTTTCGCTTCCCGCCGCCTTGCCGAGCGTGACGTCGTCGCCGGCCCCCGCGGGCGCGGCGTCCCGGCCGAGGAACGGCATTCTCAGGAATTCCAGTCTGCTTCCCATGGGTATCCCCTATCGCAGGAACTTGCCATCGCGCGAGATGATCGTCAGGTCGACGAACTTCGACCCGTTGTGGTTGGTCGGGGTGAAGCCGACGTAGAAGCCGCCCACGTCCACGTCGTTCATCTTCTCCAGCGTGGCGATCAGGCGCTCGCGGGTGAGGTCGCGCCCGGTGCGGCGCAGCGCCTCGACGAACACCTTGGCGGCGATGAATCCTTCGATGCTGGTGAAGGTGAACTCCTTGTGCCCCGCGCGCAGCATCAGCGTCTGGTACTCGCGCACCACCGGGACGGCGGCGCCCCAGGGGAAAGGCATCACCTGGGAGATGGCCACGCCGACGCCCTCGTCGCCGAGGTCGTCGGCCAGCGCCTGGCTGCCGACGAACGAGACGTTGTAGAACTGCGCGGCGCTGCCCCGCCGCTTCATCTGGCGGATGAACTCCCCGCAGGACTTGTAGGCGCTGATCATCACCACGCCGTCGGGCTGCACCGCGTTGATGGTCTTCACCGCCTTGGCGACCTCGAGGGTGTTGCGCTCCACCGTGCCGGTGGTCGAGATCTTCATGTTGCGGCGCTGCATGGCGAGCTCGACCCCTTTCAGGCCCGCGAGGCCGTAGGCGTCGTTCTGGTAGAACACCGCGATGTTCTTCGAGCCCGTGGACACCAGCTGCTCGACGATCTTCTCCGTCTCGTCGTAGTAGCTGGCGCGCACGTTGAAGATGTAGCGGTTGAACGGCTGGCGCAGCAGCTCGGCGCCGGTGAACGCGCCGAAGTACGGCACCTTGGCCTGCGTGAAGATCGGCAGCGCGGCGGCCGAGGTCGGCGTGCCGACGTAGCCGAACAGCGCGAACACCTTGTGCTCCTCGATCAGCTTCTTGGTGTTGGGCACCGTGCGCGCGGGCTCGTAGCCGTCGTCGAGGGTAATCAGCTGGATCTTGCGGCCGTGCACGCCGCCGCGCGAGTTGACGTAATCGAAGTACACCCGGGCGCCGGCGCGCATCTCGATGCCGAGCGCCTGCGCCGGCCCGGTCAGCGCCACCGACTGGCCGAGCAGGATGGTGTCGGCGGTGACGCCGTTCTCCGCGAAGGTGGCGGACGAGAAAACGCCTGCCGCGACGAGCAGGCAGGCAGCGGTGTGCTTCATAGGCTGGCCTCCAGGAATGCCGGGTCTTGAATGAGCGCCGCGACGTCGAGCTCCTTCCAGAGCTTGCCCTGCGCGTCGGCGAAGACGCCGCGCACGAACGCGGGCCCGTCGCCGCCCGCCGGGCGCGGCTCGAGCCCGGCCGGGTCGTGCAGGCCGAGCGAGCGCGCGACCAGCAGCGCCGCTCCCGAGCGGTAGCGCTCGTTGAGGATCAGCAGGCGGGCCTGCTCGCCGAGCGCGGTGGGCTCGCCGCCGAGGAAAGCCGAGAAATCGGTGACGCTGTAGAGGTTGCCGCGCACGTTGGCGACCCCGCTGAACCAGGGGCGCGCGAGCGGCACGGGCGAGATGGCGGGCGGCGGAATCAGCTCGCCCGCCTCGGTGAGGTCGACCAGCCAGCCCTCCCCGCCCACCTGCAGGCCGAGCTTGGAAGCGACCGGCGCGCCGGCGCCGGCGCTTTGCAGCCGCTCCGACAGCGCGATCTGATAATCGCGCAGCGACCCGGGCCGGGGAGCGCTCGCCGCCATCAGCCGAGCGCCTGGATCTTGGCGAGCAGGTCGGCCGGATTCACCGGCTTGGTGACGTAGTCCTTGGCGCCCTGGCGCAGCCCCCAGACCTTGTCGGTTTCCTGGCTCTTGCTGCTGCACAGGATGACCGGGATGTTCTTCGTGCTTTCGTCCTTGGCGAGCGCCCGCGTCGCCTGGAAGCCGTTCTGGCCGGGCATCACCACGTCCATCAGGACGAGGTCGGGGCGCGACTGCTTCACCTTGGCGAAGCAGTCCTCGGCGCTCTCGGCGGTCGACACCTGGAAGCCGCTCTTCGTCAGCAGCTCGCTCAGGTGCTGGCGGTCGGTGGGGGAATCGTCGACGACGAGGATCTTGGCGATCGGCATTGCAGGACCTTTCAATTGGCGAGAGAGGGTTTGACGTACTCGTTGACCGCCTCGACCAGGCCTTCCTTGGTGAAAGGCTTGGTCAGGTAGCGGTCGGAGCCGGCGAGCCGGCCGCGGGCGCGGTCGAACACGCCGTCCTTGCTCGAGAGCATGATGACCGGCGTGGACCTGAGCTTCGGGTTCTGCTTGATCAGGGCGCAGGTCTGGTAACCGTCCAGACGCGGCATCATGATGTCGACGAAGATCACGCGCGGCTGGTGGTCGGCGATCTTGGCGAGCGCGTCGAACCCGTCCTCTGCCAGAATCACCTCGTAGCCGGCCTGGCGCAGGAACATTTCCGCGCTGCGCCGGATGGTGTTGCTGTCGTCTATGACGAGAACCTTGACCGGTTCGGCCGTGGACCCGCTGGACACCCAGACCCCCTTGGAAGAAGAGCTCTTTCTTTTTATTAGTCTTGCATTTATGGCAATTTCTTTAAGTGAACTAATTCATGCGTCGGGCTAAAACGACAAATAGCGAAACTTGCGCGGCGCAACAATGAAGAAGAAAGCGCTTCGCTCCGATATCGCCTGGTCTTCCGTCGATCGCATCGTCGTGCGCGGCATGGACCTTCCCGGCGAGATCCTCGGCCGGCTCGACCTCGGCGACATGGCGTTCCTGGAGCTCACCGGGCGGGTGCCGAACGCGAAAGAATCGACGCTTTTCAACGCCATGGTGGTCACCCTGGTCGAGCACGGCGTGACGCCGAGCGCGCTGGCCGCCCGCCTCACCTACCTCGGCGCGCCGGAGGCGATGCAGGCCGCCGTCGCGGCCGGGCTGCTCGGGCTGGGCAACGTGTTCGTCGGCTCCATGGAAGGCGTGGCGCGGCTCTGCAGCGAAGCGTTCGCCGCCGGCGAGCCGGACGTCGCGGCCCTGCTTGCGCGCACGCCGCGCGTTCCCGGCCTCGGGCACCCGCTGCACAAGCCGGTCGACCCGCGCACCGTTCGGCTGTTCGAAATCGCCCGCGAAACCGGCTTCTACGGCAAGTACTGTCGCCTCATGGAGCGGCTCGCCGCCGAGAAGCGCCTGACGCTGAACGCCACCGGGGCGATCGGCGCGCTCGCCTGCGAGCTGGGCCTGGACTGGCGCTGCGTGCGCGGCCTCGGCGTGATGGCGCGCGCCATCGGGCTGGTCGGCCACCTGCTCGAGGAAGCGCGCGACCCGATGGCCGAAGAGATCTGGCGCCGCGTCGACGAGGAAGCGTCGGCGCACCTGAAGAAATGACCGCGAACCTGGGACGGGAGAATTACCCCGAGCTGCGCGACGCGGTGCGCGCGCTGTGCAGCCGGTTCGACTCGGCGTACTGGCAGTCGGTCGACGAGAAGCGCGCCTACCCCGAGGCGTTCGTCGAGGCGCTCACCAAGGCCGGCTGGATGTCGGCGCTGATCCCGGAGGCGTACGGCGGCTCGGGCCTGTCGCTCACCGAGGCGACGGTGATCATGGAGGAAGTGACGCGCTCGGGCGGCAACGCCGGCTGCTGCCACGGCCAGATGTACAACATGAACACGCTGCTGCGCCACGGCTCGGAGGCGCAGAAGCAGAAGTACCTGCCGCGCATCGCCTCCGGCGAGCTGCGCCTGCAGGCGATGGGCGTCACCGAGCCCGGCGCCGGCACCGACACGACCAAGATCAAGACCTTCGCGGTGAAGAAGGGCGACCGCTACGTGGTCAACGGGCAGAAGGTCTGGACCTCGCGGCTGCAGCACTCCGAGCTGATGATCCTGCTCGCGCGCACCGCGCCGCTCGCCGAGGTGACGAAGAAGAGCGACGGCATGTCGGTCTTCCTGGTCGACACGCGCAGCAAGGGGCTCGAGGTGCGGCCGATCCGCAACATGGTCAACCACGAGACCAACCAGGTGTTCATCGACAACCTGGAGATCCCGGCGGAGAACCTGATCGGCGAGGAAGGCAAGGGCTTCCGCTACATCCTGGACGGGCTGAACGCCGAGCGCATCCTGATCGCCGCCGAGTGCATCGGCGACGGCTACTGGTTCATCGACAAGGCCTCGCGCTACGCCGGCGAGCGCGTGGTGTTCGACCGGCCGATCGGCCAGAACCAGGGCATCCAGTTCCCGATCGCCGAGGCCTACATGGACATCGAGGCGGCCAACCTGATGCGCTACAAGGCCGCGGCGCTCTACGACCAGAAGAAGCCGTGCGGCGCCGAGGCGAACATGGCGAAGCACCTGTGCGCCAAGGCGTCGTGGCAGGCCGCCAACGTGTGCCTGCAGACTCACGGCGGCTTCGGCTTCGCCGCCGAATACGACGTGGAAAGGAAGTTCCGCGAGAACCGGCTGTACCTGGTCGCGCCGATCTCGACCAACCTCGTCCTGTCCTACGTCGCCGAGCACGTGCTCGGCCTGCCGCGCTCCTTCTAGTCAGCGCACCAGCTTGACGCCGGCCTCCTTGAGGATGCCGCGCATCGTGCCGGTGAACTCGTCGTAGAACTTGTTCAGCTCGACGGCGTTCAGGTAGCCGTCCTCGAACTGGTTCTTGGCGAGGAACTCCTTCCACGACGCCGTGCGGGTCAGCCTGCGGAACACGTCCTCCCAGTAGGCGACGTTGTCGGCGGGGATGCCGGGCGGCGCGACGACGCCGCGCACCTGCGGCACCACCGGCACGTCGAAGCCCGCCTCCTTGAGCGTCGGCACCTGCGGGAAGCGCTCGAGGCGCCGGTCGGTCACCTGCGCGAGCACGCGCATGTTGCCGGCGCGGATGTGCTCGCCCGCCTCCTCGGGCTCGATGACCATCATCTGCACGTGGCCGCCGAGCAGCGCGGCGATGCGCTCGCCGCCGCCCGGGAAGGAGATGTACGCCCAGCGCGCGCCGGTCTCCTGCTGCAGGAGCTGGCGCACCACGTTGTCGCGGCTGGTGATCGAGCCGCCCGACTGCTTCAGCTCGCCCGGCTTGCGCTTCGCCGCCTCGATGAAGTCCCCGAGCGTCCTGTACGGCGAGTCGGCCTTCACCGCGATCAGCGCCGGCTCGAGCACCAGCCGGGCGATCGGCTGCAGGTCGCGCAGCGTGATCTTCGCCGCGTCGCTCACCAGCGGGTTGGTCAGCCAGACGCCGGTGAAGAAGCCGATCGTGTTGTGGTCGCCGCGCTTCTCGGCGAGATACGCGGCGGCGACCGCGCCGCCGCCGCCGGTCTTGTTCACCACCTGCATGCGCACCGGCAGCAGCTTCTCCTTCTCCACCATGGCCGCGATGGCGCGCGCGAACACGTCGCTGCCGCCGCCCGGCCCGGTATGGACCACCACTTCGATCGGCCGGGTCGGCTGGAATGCCGATGCCGGGCCCGCGGCGAGCGCGCAGAGCGCCGCCGCCACGCAGAGCTTCCTCATTTCCCCTCCTCCTCCATTGCCTGCAAGCGCCAGGCATTCAGCCTGGCAAAGAGCGGTATCGCCAGGATCAGCAGCGCCAACGATAGCATCGCGGCCGCGATCGGCCTAGAGACGAGGATCGACAGGCTGCCGCCCGACATCATGAGCGACTGGCGCAGGGCGCGCTCCATGGCGCCGCCGAGCACCAGCCCGAGGATCAGCGGCGCCGACGGGTAGTCGAGCTTGCGCATCAGGTAGCCGAGCAGGCCGAAGCCGGCGAGCAGGCCGACGTCGAACAGGCTGGTCGAGGCGCTGTAGACGCCCACGATCGACATGCCGACGATCACCGGATAGAGCACGTGCGCCGGCGCGCGCAGCACCTGGGCGAACAGCGGCACCAGCGGCAGGTTGAGCAGGAGCAGCATCAGGTTGCCGAGGTACATGCTCGCCACCAGGCCCCAGAAGAGCGAGGGGTTGTCGGACAGGAACAGCGGCCCGGGCCGAAAGCCCCAGAGCACCAGCGCCGCGAGCAGGATCGCGGTGGTCGCCGAGCCGGGAATACCCAGCGTCAGCAGCGGCACCAGCGCGCCGCCGGTCTCGGCGTTGTTGGCGCCTTCCGGGGCGGCCACCCCCTCGGGCACGCCGGTGCCGAGCTCCTCGCGCCGCCGCGAGAACGCCTTCTCGATGCCGTAGGAGACGAAGGACGCGATGGTCGACCCCGCGCCGGGCAGCACGCCGACGAAGAAGCCGACCAGCGAGCCGTTGAGGAACGCGAAGCGGCAGCGGCGCAGGTCGGCGAGGGTCGGCAGCAGGTTGCGCAGGCCCTTGGGCACGGGCAGCGACTGCGCGGCTCCGCTGTTCTCGAGGTTGGCCAGCACCTCGCCCAGCGCGAACACGCCGATCGCCACGACGACGAAGTCAAGGCCGGAAAGGAGCTCGAGCTGCCCGAAGGTGAAGCGCGACACGCTGGTGAAGAGGTCCGTGCCGATGCCCGCGAGCCACAGTCCGACCAGCATGGCGAGCAGCGCCTTGACCAGCGAGCGGCCGGCGAGCAGCACCACCATCGCCAGACCGAGCATCATCAGGGCGAAGTATTCCGGCGAGCTGAAGGCGAGCGCGAGGCGGGCGAGCGGCGGGGCGACCAGCATCAGGCCGAGCACGCCGACCGTGCCGGCGACGAACGAGGCGATCGCGGCGATGCCGAGCGCCGCGCCGCCGCGCCCCTTGCGCGCCATCTGGTAGCCGTCCAGGCAGGTCACCACCGAGGCCGACTCCCCCGGCACGTTGAGCAGGATCGCCGTGGTCGAGCCGCCGTACTTGGCGCCGTAGTAGATCCCGGCGAGCATGATCATCGCGCTCGCCGGGCTCATGAGGAAGGTGAGCGGCAGCAGCATGGCGATCGTCGCCGGCGGCCCCAGCCCCGGCATCACCCCGACGATGGTGCCGAGGAATACGCCGAGGAAGCACCACAGCAGGTTCGCCGGCTGCAGGGCGATGGCGAAGCCGTCCGCGAGCCCGGAGAGGACTTCCATCAGGGAAGCGGCACGCCCAGGGCAAGAGGAAAGATCAGGTAGAACGCCGCGCCGATGCCCACCGTCACCGCGGCGGCGGTCGCCAGGCTCCTGCGGTACATCACCGCCACCATGAAGAAGGTGAGCGCCGCGAACGCGACGACGAAGCCCAGCCATTTCAGCGCGGCCACGCACAACGCGATGGCCCCCCAGGCGGCGAACGCGCGCCGGCTTCCGCGCCAGTCGACGCGCATGCCCGTGGGCGAGATCATCAGGTAGAGCGCAAGGCCCAGCATGGCGATGCCGTACCAGAGCGGGAAGAACCCCGGGCCGGGGCCTTCCGGCGTCAGGTAGTCCCAGCCGCTCGCCCGGTAGACGATGTAGGCGCCGAGCGCGGCGAGCGCCAGCCCCGACCAGAAGTCCGCCGAGCGGCTTCGCATCTACTTCCTCCTTTTCTTCGCCGCCTTCTTCCCCTTCTTCGCCTTCGCCGCCCTGGCCGGCGCCGGCTTGCGGTAGCGGCCTTCGGGCACCAGCTCGCACACGGTGCCGCCGGGCGCGCGGAACTTCACCGGCACGACGCCGGGGTCGCTGATGATCTCGCAGCCGAGCGAGCGGATGCGCTGCTCGGCCGCCGCGAGGTCGGGCACCTCGACCGCGAAATGGTGGATGCAGGGCCCCTCGCCCGCCGCCTTCGACTCCGCGGAGGTCGTGCCGGCGTCGTACTGGATGAGCGCGAGGTCGATCGTGCCGTCGCTCAGGTGGCGCGAGGTATGGTCGCGCACCCTGTCGGTGCTCATCTCCCTGAAGCCGAAGACGTCGCGGTAGAACCGGGTGGTGCGCTCCAGGTCGTCGACCTTGAGCGCCAGGTGCACGATGCGGCTCATCGCCTCTCCTCCTTTAGCAGCGGTCTGAGTTGCCGGACGTCGCGGATCGCCTCGACATCGAGCAGCGCGTCGCACAGCCGGCGCGCGCGGCGCTCGCCGAGCACCGGCGCGGCAAGATCGTACGCCTTCGCCCGCACCTCGGCACGCGTCATCGGGTTCTCGGCCGTGCCGCGCACCGCCCTGGCATGGCGGCGCAGCCGCCGGCCGTCGGCGAGCTCGAGCTCGACGATGCCCTGGCGGCTCGGCATGGCGCGCGAGAGCTCGTCGTCGCCGAGCAGCTCGACCCTGGCGCGCAGCGCGAGCACGCGCGGATCGCGCATGCGCTTCTCGTCGTGCGCCGCCTTGAAGCTGACGCTGCCGTCGAGCAGCATCACCGCGCACAGGTGCTGCATGCAGATGTCGGGCATCGTCCGGTTGTCGGTGGTGTTCGCCCCCTGGTGCGCGACGCGCACCACGACCCGCTTCACCTGGTCGGCCTTCACGGAATTTTCGCGTATCAGCTCGTCCAGCGCGTCGAGCGGCGCCTGGATGGGCGAGCCGACCGACCAGCGCTTGATGTTGGTGTTCATCACCTCGTAGGTCTCGCCCAGCCCGTCCACCAGCCTGTGCGGCTCCGGCCGGCGGCCGTAGGCGACGAAGAAGCTGCGCTCGCCTGAGAGCGCGTCGTCCACGCCGGTGAAGCCGTGCGCGACCATCAGCGCGGCCGCGACGCCGTTGCGCGCCGGCATGCCGCCGAAGTCGAACGCCTTCTCGACGTGGTCCTCGTCGCGCATCCAGCACGAGATGCCCGACGCCTGCTGCGCCGTGTAGGAAAGCAGGTAACGCACCTGCCTGGCCGTCAGCCCGGCGAGCGCGCCGGCCGCCGCCGCGGCGCCGAACATCGGCCCGAAGCTGTGCGTCGAGTGCCCGTCCTCGCGGAACTGGTAGGCGTCGAGCGCCTGCGTCAGCCGGCAGCCGACGTCGTAGCCGAGCGCGATCGCGCGCAGCAGCGCGCGACCGCTGCGGCCCTCGCGCTCCGCCATGGCGAGCGCGGCGGGCACGATGCCGCAGCCCGGGTGCGTGAGCGAGGGCGCGTGCGAGTCGTCGGTCTCGTCGGCGTGCGCGAGCATGCCGTTGGCGAGCGCGGCGTTCTCGGCGGCGACCAGAAAGCCGCCGCCCGCGACGCACGCTTCCCGCGGTCCGCCGCGCGAGCGCGCGAAGGCGAGCGCCTTCCTCCCGGGGCGCAGCCGCACGCCCGAGACCATCGCCGCGACCGTGTCGAGCAGGTGATGCGCGGTCTTCTCGGCCACCGCGCGCGGCAGCGGCCTGCGCAGCGCGCCGGCGATGTAGGCGCTCAGCCGCTCCATCACCGGCGAGACGCTCACGGCATGTACCCGCCGCCGTTCACGTGGATCGCCTGCCCGGTGACGTAGCGCGCGTCCGGGCCGCTCAGCAGCCGCACCATCGCCGCGACCTCCTCGGGCTCGCCGCGGCGGCCGATCGGCGGCGGCTCCCGGCGATGCGCCGGGCGCTCGGGCGCGCCGGGCAGGCCGCGCAGGCTCTCGATCGTCCCCGGCACCACGCAGTTCACCGTGATGCCGTGCGGCGCGAGGTCGAGAGCCAGCGCCTTGGTGAGGCCGGCGAGGCCGGCCTTGCCGGCGATCACGTGCGCCCGGCCGCTGGCGCCGCGATGCCCCGTCAGGCCGCCGATGTTGATCACCGCGCCCGCGCCCGAGCGGGCGAGGTGCGGCAGGCAGGCCTGCGTGCACAGGAACGCGCCGTCGAGCACGGTGGCGATGACGCGGCGCCAGTCCTCGTAGCGGATCTGCTCGAAAGGCGTCTCCATGCGCACCGCGGCGTTGTTGACCAGCACGTCGATGCGGCCGAAGCGCTGCACCGTCGCCTCGACCAGCGCCGCCACCTCGCCCGGGTCGGTGACGTCGGCGACGTGCAGCGCCGCGCTGCCGCCCGCCTGCTCGATCATCGCCACGGTCTCCTCGGCCATGGCGCGCGAGGTGCGCGCGTTGACCATGACGGCCGCGCCGCCCGCGGCGAGCGAGCGCGCGATGGCGCGGCCGATGTTGCGCGCCGCGCCGGTCACCAGCGCGACCCTTCCGGCGAGCTCGTCGCCGGGCCTCATTCCGACGTTGCTTGGCAAATCCTGTCCTCCTCTAGTGGGCGAGCGCCGGCAGCCAGGTGGCGAGCGCCGGGAATGCGATGATCAGCGCGATCAGCAGCAGCACGCAGCCGATGAACGGCGCCGCGGCGAGGTAGATCTCGCGCATCGTCGTGCCGGGCGGCGCCACCCCTTTCATGACGAACAGCAGCAGGCCGAACGGCGGCGTGGTGTAGCCCACCTCGAGCGCGAGCAGCATGACCAGGGCGAACCAGGTGAGGTCGAAGCCGAGCGTCTTGGCGAGCGGAAAGAAGATCGGCGCGGTGAGCAGCATCATGGAGAGCTGGTCCATGAAGCAGCCGAGGACGAACAGGATGCCGATCATGACCAGCAGCATGCCGAGCGGCGGCACGTCGAACCCGGTCGCCCAGCCGATCAGGCCGCTCGAGGCGCCGGAGAAGGCGAGGATCTGGCTGAAGGTCGCCGAGCCGAGGATGATCAGGAAGGCCATGACGGTGACGCGCAGCGCGGCGTCGACCGAGCGCCGGAAGCTCGTCCAGGAGAGCGCGCCGTAGCACGCGGCGAGCACCATCACGCCGAGGCAGCCGACCGCCGCCGCCTCGGTGGGGGTCGCGTAGCCGGCCACCATGACGCCGATGACCAGCACGATCACCGCGAGCATCGGCACGATGTCGACCAGCACGAGGCGAGCCTTCTCGCGCAGCGCGACGGCCCGCGCGACATAGGCCGGCGCCGCGTCCGGCGCGACCACCGTCCAGACGAGGATCAGCACGGCGTACATCAGCGCGAGCAGCACGCCCGGCACCACGCCCGCCAGGAGCAGCGCGCCGACGTCGCTGCGGCCGAGCGTCGCCAGCAGCACGGCGAGCGCCGAAGGCGGGATGATCACCGCCAGCCCGCCCGTGCCCATGATCGGCCCCATGGAAAGGTACTTGCTGTAGCCGCGGCGCATCATCTCCGGCACCATCAGCGACCCGAGC
This sequence comes from Burkholderiales bacterium, assembly GCA_036381055.1. Lineage (GTDB taxonomy): Bacteria > Pseudomonadota > Gammaproteobacteria > Burkholderiales > SG8-39 > SCGC-AG-212-J23. Next base: position 12,601 of record DASVDO010000003.1, read on the forward strand.
AGCGCCGTCGACCCCATGCTCGAGCCGGAAAGCGCGGCGAAGCCGGTGCCGCCCACCACGGTCACGTAGGCCAGCCGCCCGGGCACGTTGCCCATCAGCCGGTCGATGGCGTTGAACATCCGCGCCGCGAGCCCGGTGTGGTAGAACAGATCGCCCATCAGCAGGAACATCGGGATCGGCACCAGGGCGAAGCTGGTCATCGCGCCGAAGCCGCTGTTCAGGATCTGCGCGATGCCGAGCGTGCCGCCCATGAAGAAATACGCGGCGACGATGTTCGAGGCGAGAAACGCCATCGCCACCGGCATGCCGGCGAGCATCAGGGCCACGATCAGGCCGAACAGCAGCGCGAGGGCGACGTGCCATTCCATTCCCTAGCCGCGCATCCCTCAGTCGCCCTGCACGAGGCCGGACCCGTAGGGGCTCTCGCCGCGCAGCAGCAGCCTGGCGAACTCGACCGCCATCATGCCGAACGACAGCGGCATGAACGCCATCAGCATCCAGCGCGGCATGTCGAACGAGCGCACGTCCTTCTCGTTGCCGAGGAAGTCCTGCAGCGTGATCGCGCCGCCGAACCAGGCGAGGATCAGCGCGACGGCGATGCAGGCGATCACCACGCCGACCCTCAGCGCCCGCTGGGCGCGCTCGGGCAGCGCGGCGACGAGCAGCTCGATGTAGATATGCCCCTTCTCGCGCACCAGCCACGGCGCGCCGAGCAGCGGGATGAGCAGCAGGAAGTACTCGGTGAAGGTGAAGAAGTGCGCCGAGCTCTGGAAGCCGAGGTTGCGCAGCGCGACGTCGGCGACGATCATCACCATCATCGCCACCATCAGCATGCCCGCGAGCCAGGCCATCCCGTAGGGGACGGCCCGATAGGCTTTGCCGATCAGCTGCGACTCCGCCCTATTTCGGCAGCGGCCCGGGGGTGAAGAGCTGCACGATGCGCTCGAAGTTCTCCATGCCGCCGGACTGCTCCATGCGCTCCTTCATGCGCGCCAGGCTCGCCGAGCGCGCGCCCTCGTAGAAACGCTTCGACGCCTCGGGCGACTGGGCGATGGTGCGGATGCCGCGCCGCTTGAGCTCGGCCTCTTCCTCGCGCCACAGCTTCTGCAGCGCCTCGAGGCTGGAGCGCTCGTGCTCGATCGCGACGCGCTGCAGGATCTCGCGCGTCCTGGGCGAGAGCGACTGCCACTTCCTGAGGTTCACCAGGATGTGCAGGTCGGTGGAGAAGAACTCGGGCAGGATGCGGTACTTGAGGTAGCGGTCCCAGTTCAGGTCCATCAGCCCGATCTGCGTCCAGGCGGTGATCTCCACCGTGCCGCGCTCGAGCGCGGTGTAGAGGTCGGGCGAGTTGACGTTGATGACCTGCGCGCCGAGGTAGTTGGTCAGGAAGGCGTTGTAGATCGGGTGGCCGCGCACCTTGAAGCCGCGGATGTCGATATGGCCGCTCGCGTCGAGCTTCGGCTCCTTGGTCGACCAGAGGTTGAAGCGGATGCCGCTGTCGACCCAGCCCAGGTTGTACACGCCGATGCGCTTCTGGTGGATGCGGTTGAGCAGATCCATGCCGCCGTTCCTGCGCGCGGTCGGCCCGTCGATCGTCGAGGCGGAAACCGCGTCGCATTCCGGGACCTGGGCGGCGTAGAACGCGCAGGCGGTGTAGACCATGTCGACGACGCCGCTGCGCACCGCGCCCGGCTGCTCCATCATCGGGATCGCCTCCGGACCGCCGCGCACCTGGATGGTGAACTCGCCCTTGCCGGCGGCGTTCGCCTTCTTCACGAACTCGAGGAAGCTGCGCGAGTAGACGAGCGACGCGGGGAAGACGTGCGTCGCCGTGATCGTGTCGGCGCCGAGCGCCGGGCCCGAGCACGCCAGGGCCAGCACCGCTGCCACGTGCCATGATTTGGACTTCATCTCCCCCTCCGGAGTCGGTTGTCCTTCAGCCGCGCGGCATCTTACCATCCGCTCCGGTGACGACGGTCTTCACGGCGTTCGCGGCTACCGCCCGGGCGCACCGCGACAAGCCGTTCCTGCAGGTGCTGCCGGAGAACGTCGAGCTGACCTACGGCCAGGCGCACGCGCAGGTCGAGGCGCTCGCGGCGCGCTACGCCCGCCGCGGCTACGGCCCGGGCCACCGCGTGGCGCTCAAGCTGCCGAACTGCGCCGCGTTCCTGCTGCACTTCCTGGCGCTCAACCGGGTCGGCGCCGCCGCCGTGCCGCTCAATCCCGATTACCGCCCGGCGGAGCTCGAGTACGTGCTGGCGCACAGCGAGGCTGCGCTGGTGGTCGACAGCCCTTCCCTCGAGTCGTTCGATCCGCGGCAGGCGCCGCCGCCGGGCGACGCCTCCGAGTGCGCCCTGCTCTACACCTCGGGCACGACCGGCCGGCCGAAAGGCTGCCTGCTGGACAACTTCTATTTCCTCAACCTCGGGCGGCGCTACGTCGAGGAAGGCGGGCTGTGCGCGCTGCGTTTCGGCGAGGAGCGGCTGATCACGCCGCTGCCGCTGTTCCATATGAATGCGCTCGCCGTGTCGACCACCGCCATGATCCTCACCGCCGGGTGCGTGGTGCAGCTCGACCGCTTCCACCCGCGCACGTGGTGGCGCGACGTGGCCCGCTCGCGCGCGACGATCGCGCACTACCTCGGCGTCATGCCGGCCATCCTGATGAAGCAGCCCGCTTCGCCCGAGGACCGCGCGCACCGCGTGCGCTTCGGCTACGGCGCGAATGCCAACCCCGCCGACCACGCCGCCTTCGAGAGCCGCTTCGGCTTCCCGCTGGTCGAAGCCTGGGCGATGACCGAGACCGGCGGCGGGGCGCTGATCGCCGCCAGCCGCGAGCCGCGCCATGTCGGCACGCGCTGCATCGGCTTCCCGCCCGCCGACCTGGAGGTGCGCATCGAGCCGCCATCGGGCGAGCTGCTGGTGCGGCAACGCGGCCCGGACCCGCGGCGCGGCTTCTTTTGCGGCTACCTCAAGGACGAGGCGGCGACCGCGGACGCCTGGCGCGACGGCTGGTTCCATACCGGCGACTGCGTGCGGCGCGGCGACGACGGCGCGCTGCACTTCGTCGACCGGCGCAAGAACATCATCCGGCGCTCGGGCGAGAACATCGCCGCGCTGGAAGTGGAGGCGGCGCTGGCGGAGCACCCCGCGGTCGCCCAGGTGGCGGTGGTGGCGCGCCCCGACGAGCTGCGCGAGGAGGAAGTGATGGCCTGCGTGGTGCTCAATCCCGGGCACTCGGCGAGCGAAGCGACGGCGATCGCCATCCAGGACTGGTCGCTCGAGCGCCTCGCCTA
>DASVDO010000004.1:0-20034 GCA_036381055.1 Burkholderiales bacterium
CTCGAGCACACCGAGCAGGCGAAGCGCGACCTGCACAAGGCCGGCTTCGTGCGCACGCCGGTCGACATCTACGTGCGCAACGCCGACTGGAAGCGCGACCCCGACGCGCGCGTCAACGTCGAAAGCCTGAAGAAGCTCGCCACCTTCATGCGCGAGAAGCTGAACTGGCTGGAGAAGCCGGTGGACGTCGACCGGATGGTCGATCAGAGCTTCCTGCCGAAGTAAGCGCGCCGGCAAAGCCGGCCACCGCCTCGGCGGCCGCTTCGGGCCGCGTCTGCAGCAGGCGACGAGCTTGTCGGCCACCTGCACGTTGAGGACCGCGCGCACCCGGTGCGCGAACACCTCCGGCCGTACGGCGCCTATGGCCTGCGCGATCTGCCTGCGCAGCTCTGGCGTCGAATACCGGCCGAGCAGCGCCTTGGCCGCCGAGAACTTGGGATAGAGCCGGAAGGCGAACGGACGCACCAGCCGGTCGAGCCGGGGCACGCGGATCCAGGTAGGGTTCTGCACGAACGTCGCGCACAGCACCACGCCGCGCAGCCCGGCAGGCCTGTTGGCGGCCGCCATGAGAGCGAGCGGACCGGAGAAGGACTCCCCGAGAAGGACGAACGGCTCGCCGGCCGGGATGTGGCGCAGGACGATCTCCAGCAGCTCGTCGTAGCCGAGCTCGCGGTCCGGCGGATAAGTGACGACGATCGGCGAAAGCGACGCAGGCAGCCGGTCGAGGAACGGCCCGAAGAGGATGCCGGTACCATCGAGGCCCGGCAGCAGCACGATCTTCACCAGCCCGCCTCGGCGGTCATTGGCGCCGCGACTCGCTGCGGATCAGGTCCCAGACGTGGTTGCGATAGTTGTGGCACTCGAGCGACTTCTTCACCGTGATGTCGCGCGGCCGGGGGAGGTTGATCCGCACTTCTTCCTTGATGCGCGCCGGCCGCGCCGAGAGCACCACCACCCGGTCGGCGAGGTAGATCGCCTCCTCGATGTCGTGGGTGACGAAGACGATGGTCTTGCCGGTGCGCTCCCAGAGCTGCGTCAGCTCTTCCTGCATCGCCTCGCGGGTCTGCGCGTCGAGCGCGCCGAACGGCTCGTCCATCAGCAGCACCTTGGGATCGAAGGCGAGCACGCGCGCGAGCGCGACGCGCTGCTTCATGCCTCCGGAGAGCTCGGCCGGATAGTGGTTGCGGAACTCGGCGAGGCCGATCATCTCGAGCTGGCGCTCGACGATCGCCTCGATCCTGCCGCGCGGCACGCCCTGCGCCTCGAGCGCCCAGGCGACGTTGCCCGCCACGGTGCGCCAGGGGAACAGCGCGAACTCCTGGAACATCATGCCGCGGTCGGGCCCCGGCCCGCGCACCTCGGCGCCGTAGACGCGGATCGCGCCGCGGTCGGCGCGGATGAAGCCGCCGAGGATGTGCAGAAAGGTGCTCTTGCCGCAGCCGCTGGGGCCGATGACGCTGACGAACTCGCCCTCGCGCACGCGGAACGCCGCGAGGTCGAGGATCTCCAGCGCGCGCCCGTCGCGCGCGTAGGACTTGCCGAGCCCTTCGACTTCCAGCGCTAGCGCCAACTCGTCTCCTCGCGCATCGTCTACCATATATACCGTACTGCATCCCCTCGCGCATTCCCATGGCCGCCAACGAACAGCTCGCTATGCTGGTGCAGCCCGACCGGGTGCATCGCTCGCTGTACGCCGACCCGGCGATCTTCGAGCTGGAGATGGAGCGGCTGTTCGGCCGCGCCTGGCTGGTGCTCGGCCACGAGAGCCAGGTGCGCGCGCCGGGAGACTACTTCACCACGCGCATGGGCCGCGAGCCGGTGATCGTCGCCCGGCACGACGACGGCTCGGTGCGCGTGCTGATCAACCGCTGCGCGCACCGCGGCGCCATGGTGTGCGCCGAAGGCCGCGGCAGCGCGGAGCGCTTCGTCTGCCCCTACCACGGCTGGAGCTACGACCGCGCCGGCGCGCTGAAGGCCGTGCCTTTCGCCTCGGGCTACCCGGCGCAGGCCCCGGGCCCGCTCGGCCTCAAGCCGGTGCCGCGCGTGCGCAGCTACCGCGGCTTCCTGTTCGCCTCGCTCGCGCCGGAAGGCGAGAGCCTGGAAGAGTTTCTCGGCCCGGCGCGCGCCTCGTTCGACGACTTCGTCGACCGCGCGCCCGGCGGCGAGCTGGAGGTCGCCGGCGGGGTGTTCAAGCACGTCTACCACGGCAACTGGAAGCTGATGCTGGAGAACCACCTCGACGGCGCGCACCCGGCGTGGGTGCATGCCTCGTCGGTGGCCGTGGCGCGCGACGCGCCCGAGCCCGGCAGGGCGGGCGAGGAGCGCTACGCCGACATCGCGGTGCGCCAGATGCGGCAGAACGGCGCGCCCGACGCGGTCTGGGAAGCGACCGGCATCTGGGCGACGCCGCGCGGCCACGGCTACATGGGCGACTACCACGACGACCGGCGCCTGATCGCCGGCTCCGGGCACCCGGCGTTCGGCGAATACCGCGAACGGCTGGCGCGCCGCGTCGGCGAGCAGGAAGCCGAGCGCATCCTGCGCGTCACGCTGTGGAACACGGTGATCTACCCGAACTGCTCGTTCATGAGCCAGTTCCGGCAGCTGCGCATCCTGCATCCGCTCGCGGTCGACCGCACCGCGGTGCACACCTACTCGTTCCGCATGAAGGACGCGCCCGAGCGCATGTTCCGCGACACGGTGGCGTTCGCCAACGTGGTGAACGGCACCGGCTCCTGGGTGCTCACCGACGACCTGGAGGTCTACGAGCGCGTCCAGAAGGGATTCGCCTCCGGCGCGGTGGAATGGGCCTACATCGGCCGCGGCTTCGGCCGCGACCTCGAGGAAGCGGGCGCGGCGCGCGGCGCGAGCGGGACGAGCGAGGTCTACATCCGCGCGCAGATGCGCGCCTGGCTCGACTACATGACCCGTGACGCCTGAGGCCTTCCTCTACCACGAGGCGCGGCTGCTCGACACGCAGCGCTACGAGGAGTGGCTGGAGCTGTTCACCGAGGACGCCACCTACTGGGTGCCGCTCGAGCAGGGGCAGCAGGACCCCTACGCCACCTCGTCGATCATCCACGACGACCGCACGCTGCTCGCCCTGCGCGTCAGGCAGCTGCGCCATCCGCGCGCCCATGCGCGAGTGCCGCTCGCGCGCACCGTGCACCAGGTGAGCAACGTGATGCTGCTCGCCGAGCAGGACGGCGAGCTGCGCGTCGGTTCTGCGCTCACGGTCGTCGAGTTCCGCAACGAGAAACAGCGGCTCTACGGCGCGCTGGTCGAGCATCGCCTGCGGCGAAACGGCGGCTCGTTCCGCATCGCCCACAAGCGGGTCGATCTCGTAAACTCGGAAGGTGAGCTGGACGGCATCTCGATTCTGCTTTGACGCCCCGTAATTCGCACCCCGTGATCATCGCCGGCGGCGGCATCGGCGGCCTCGCCGCGGCGCTGGCGCTCGCGCGCAAGGGCTTCCGCTCGCTGGTGCTCGAGCAGGCGGCCGAGTTCGGCGAGATCGGCGCCGGCATCCAGATCGCGCCCAACGCCTGGCACGCGCTCGACGCGCTGGGCGTCGGCCAGCTGGTGAAGAAGGAGGCGGTGTTCATCGAGCGCCTGCTGATGATGGACGGCGTGAGCGGCGAGAAGGTGATCGACATCCCGCTCGACGAGCGCTTCGCCAGGCGCTTCGGCAACCCCTACGCGGTGACGCACCGCGCCGACATCCACGGCTCGCTGCTCGACGGCTGCAAGGCGCTGCCCGACCTGATCGAGCTGCGCACCCGCACGCGCGTCACCGGTTTCGAGATCCGGAGCGACAACGAGGTGCAAGTGCAGACCCAGGACGGCAGCCTGCGCGGCGCGGCGCTGGTCGGCGCCGACGGCGGACGCTCGGTGGTGCGCGAGGCGATCGTCGGCGACCCGCTGCCGGAGACGTCGCTGCACAAGTGCTACCGCGCGGTGCTCGCGATCGACGACGTGCCGCAGGACCTGCGCTTCCCTGCGGCGACGCTCTGGGCGGCGTACAACACGCACATCGTGCACTACCCGCTGCGCGGCTGGAAGCTGTTCAACCTGGTGGCGACGACCATCGGCCGGCCGATCCGCGAGGGCCACGCGGAGAGCGCCTCGCCCGAGGAAGTGCTGCCGCAGTTCGCGCACTTCTGCGACAAGCCGCTCAAGCTGATGCGCACGCCGAAGCAGTTCACGCGCTGGATGCTGCGCTACCGCGAGCCGGTCGAGAACTGGATCCGCGGCCCGGTCGGGCTGCTCGGCGACGCGGCGCACTTCATGCTGCAGTACATGGCGCAGGGCGCGGCGATGGCGATGGAAGACGCGGTCTGCCTGGGCGCCTGCGCCGACGCGACCGACGGCGACTTCGCCGCGGCGTTCCGCGACTACCAGGAAAAGCGCATCGTGCGCGCCTCCCGCGTGCACGTCTCGGCGAACTCGCTGATCGGCATGATCTTCCACGTGCCCGACGGGCTGCAGCGCAGGATCCGCAACGACATCTACCGCGGCCGCGCCCCCGAGCGCTACTACGACGCGCTCGAGTGGGTGTTCGCCGCGCCGGACTACGTCCGCGACTTCCGGGCCAAGACCGTAAGTGGCTGAGCGCCAGGCGGCGCCGATGTGGCTGCTCACGGTGGCCGCGTTCACCGGCTCGAGCTCGATCCACTACCAGACGCCGATGCTCGGCGCCATCGCGCGCGAGCTCGGCGCCGGCGCGAGCGCCATCGGCTGGGTGCCGACGCTCACTTTCGGCGGCTTCCTCGCCGGCATCGTGCTGCTGGTGCCGCTCGGCGACCGCATCGACAAGCGGCGCCTGATCCTCGTCCAGTACTTCGCCAACATCGCGGCGCTGCTCGCCGCCGCGGCCGCGCCGGGCATCGTCTCGCTCGCCGTCATCGGCTTCGCGATCGGCGTGTGCGCCTCGTACGCGCAGAGCTTCGTGCCGTTCGCCGCCGAGCTCGCCCCGGAAAAAGGGCGCGGCCGCGCGGTCGGCACCGTCCTCACGGCGATCTTCCTCGGCATCCTGTACGGCCGGATCGCCGGCGGCGTGGTGGCGACGCACCTCGGCTGGCGCTGGATGTACGGCATCGCCGCGGCGATGCTGCTCGCCCTGTCGCCGTGGGTGCTCGCGCGCCTGCCGAGCTCGACGCCCCAGACCTCGCTGCCCTACCGCCGGCTGATGGCCTCGATGCTCGGCCTGATCGCCCGCTACGCCGAGATGCGCCGGGTGGTCGTCATCCAGTTCCTGCTCGGCATCTGCTACGGCGGCTTCTGGGCGACGATCGCCACCATGCTGCTCGAGGTGCATCACCTCGGGCCGACCGTCGCCGGGCTGATCGGCATCCCGGGCGCGGCGGGCATCCTGATCTCGCGTCCGGCCGGGCGCTGGCTCGACCGGCACGGACCGCGGCCGATCGTCGCCGCCGGCGCGGCGCTGATCATCGCCGCCTACGGCGTGTTCGCGTTCGGCCTGTGGTGGCCGGCGGCGCTCGCCGCCGGCGCGGTGCTGCTCGACTGCGGGCTGCGCGCCGCCATGGTCGCCAACCAGACGGTGGCCAACCTGCTCTCGCCGCAGGCGCGCAGCCGCTCGAACACGGTGTTCGGCCTCGCCGCATGGAGCGGCAACGCGGTCGGCGCCTTCGTCGCGAGCAGCGCGCTCTCGGCGAGCGGCTGGCTCGCGGTGTGCGCGATCTCCGCCGCCGCGGCGAGCGTGGCGCTCGCGGTGCAGCTCGCCGCTAGGCCGCGCGCGGGCTGAGCGCGCGGGCGACCAGGTCGGGTCCGATCTCGGCCATCGAGCGCACGCCGCAGAGCCGCATCGCGCGCTCGAGCTCGCTCGCGAGGATCTCCAGCGCCCGGCGCGCCCCCGCCTCGCCGCCCGCCATCGCGCCGAACAGCGTCGCCCGGCCGGTGAGCACCGCGTGCGCGCCGAGGGCGCGCGCCTTGACGATGTCGACGCCGCGGCGCACGCCGCCGTCGAGCAGCACGGTGATCCGGCTCCCCGCCGCGGCGCTGACCGCGGGCAGCGCGTCGAGCGTCGCCGCCGCGCCGTCGAGCTGCCGGCCGCCGTGGTTGGACACCACCACGCCGTCGCAGCCGACGCTCGCCGCGCGCTCGGCGTCGTCGGCGCGCTCGACGCCCTTCAGCAGCAGCTTGCCCGGCCACAGATCGCGCAACCGCTTGATCGCCTCCCAGTCGAGCGACGGGTCCATCTCCTGGCCCACCGCGGTGGCGATGTCGGTGCCGCGCGGCGTGCTGAACTGGTAGCCCTCGAAGTTGGCCATGCCGGGCAGGCCGTAGCGCAGCACCTCGAGCAGCCACGCCGGTTTGAACAGCACGTCGCGCGAGTTGCGCCAGTTCGGGTTGTAGGGCGTGCGGAAGCCGTTGCGCGGATCGCGCTCGCGCTTGCCCGACACCGGCAGGTCGACCGTGACCAGCAGCGCTTCGTAGCCGCAGCGCCTTGCGCGCGCGACCAGCCGCTCGCGGAACTCGCGCTGGCGCACCGCGTAGAGCTGGAACCACAGGCGCCCGCCGACCTCCTCGGCGACGCGCTCGATGGTGACCGCGGCGGGGGTGGCGAGCGTGAACGGCACGCCGAACGACCGGGCGGCGCGCGCCAGCGCGAGCTCGGCGCCGGCGCGCCCGGCGCTGATGCCGCCGGTGGGCGCGATGGCGAGCGGCAGCGCCGAGGCGGCGCCGAACAAGTCGGTCTTGGTGTCCACCGCCGCGACGTCGACCAGCACCTTCGGCAGCAGGCGCACGCGCTCGAACGCCGCGCGGTTCTCGCGCAGGCTGGTTTCGTCCTCCGCGCCGCCGTCGAGGAAGTCGAAGATCGCGCGCGGCAGGCGCCGTTTCGCCATCTGGCGCAGATCCTCGATGCTGATCGCCCGGGCGAGATCGGCGGCCATATAATTTGCCGCTCGCACTCTACCGTATCCCCGATGAAACCCGCACTGGCCAAGGTGAAACGCATCGAGGGCGTGCTCGCGCCCGTGATCACGCCGTTCCGCAAGGATTACTCGCCCGATCCCGAGCGCTTCGTGCGCCATTGCCGCTGGCTGCTGAAGAGCGGCTGCGCCGGCCTCGCCGTGTTCGGCACCAACAGCGAGGCGAACTCGATGTCGGTCGCCGAGAAAAGGAAGCTGCTGGAAGCGCTGGTCGCGGGCGGCATCCCGCCCTCGGCGCTGATGCCGGGCACCGGCCACTGCGCGCTCAGCGACTCGATCGAGATGACGCGCGCCGCGGTGGAGCTGGGCTGCGCGGGCGTGCTGATGCTGCCGCCCTTCTACTACAAGGGCGTGCCCGACGAGGGCCTGTACCGCAGCTTTTCCGAGGTGATCGAGCGCGTCGGCGACGAGCGGCTGCAGCTCTATCTCTATCACATACCGCCGGTGTCGCAGGTGCCGATCACCCTGGGCCTGATCGAGCGGCTGCTCTCGCGCTACGCCGGCATCGTCGCCGGGGTCAAGGACTCGAGCGGCGACTGGTCGAACACCAAGGCGATGCTCGACGCGTTCGCCAAGGACGGCTTCGACGTGTTCGCCGGCAGCGAGGTGTTCCTGCTCGACAACATGCGCCATGGCGGCAAGGGCTGCATCACCGCCACCGGCAACATCAATCCCGGGCCGATCGCCAACGTGTACCGCAACTGGCGCTCGGCGGAGGCCGACAAGCTGCAGGCCGGCATCACCGCGACGCGCAAGGTGGTGCAGAAGCAGCCGATGATCGCGGCGCTGAAGGCCGCGGTGGCGCACTTCGGCAACGACCCGGAATGGAAGACCTGCCGGCCGCCGCTCGTCGAGCTGACAGCCGCACAGGAAGAGACCCTGATCACCGAGCTCAAGGCGGTCGGCTTCTCCATGCCGGGTTTGGCCGGCTGAGCACCGTCCTCGTCACCGGCGCGGCACGCGGCATCGGCCGCGCCGCGGCGCAGCTCTTCCTCGACGCGGGCTGGCGCGTCCTCGCGCTGGACAGGCTGGAAATTTCCCTGGCAGGCGCCGTGCCGGTCCGCTTCGACCTCCAGGACCTCGCCGGCATCCCGGCGCTGGCGGCGCGCCTCGGCGAGGTCGACGTGCTGGTCAACAACGCCGGCACGCTTTACTGCCATCCGCACGACGACTTCCCCGAGGCGCACGCGCTCGAGATCCTGACCGTCAACCTGCGCGCGCCGGTGGCGCTCATCGAGGCGTTCGCGCCGCAGATGAAGGCGCGCAGGCGCGGCCGCATCGTCAACGTCGCCTCGGTCGCCGCCTTTACCGGCCATCCCGACCTCTGGTACGGCGCGACCAAGGCGGCGCTCGTCAACATCACCAAGAGCTACGCCGGCTACCTCGGCCGCGACGGCATCCTGGTCAACGCCGTCGCGCCGGGGCCGACGCTCACCGCCATTTACGAGCGCCTGCCGCAGTCGCGCAAGGACGCGGTGATGAGCGCCGTCTACTCCGGCCGGCCGTGCACACCCGAGGAGGTCGCGCAGGCGATCTTCTGGCTCGGCACCTCCAGCCCCGACTACCTCTCGGGCGCCACCCTCGACGTCAACAACGGCTCCTACCCGCGCTAGGCCGGGTAAATGGTGACAGTCACCATTTTTCAGTAAGTGCGGAAGCGGATCGCGGGCTCTCGCTTGATCTGATCGACCAGCGCGACCTCCCAGGCGAGATAGTCGCGCGCGTGCTTTTCGTAGTCGGCGGTGTGGTCGTACGGCCTGTACCAGACGTCGTCGCGCTCGGTGGTGGCGCGCTCGACGCCGGACTCCGAAGCGCCGCCGCGCGCGAACCAGGCGTCGTTGCCGCCTTCCAGCACCCGAACCTGCGCGCCTGCGAAGACGCGCGCGACCTCGCGCGCCGCGAGGTGCGCCAGGACGCCGTCGTCTGACGTGAGCGTCAGCGTCGTAGCGTCGATCTTCTGGCGCGCTTCGGCGAGCCGCGAGCGCACCACCCACCACGCGCCCGGGATATGCCGCTGGTGGAAGCGCAGGCTGGTCGAGAAATCGAGCACCGCGCCCTGCGGCTCGCGCACCGTCGGCCAGGGCTCGAGGCCGAGCACGCGCGGCCGGCGCGGTCCCTGCTCCATGTCGAGGCCGTCGATGCGCTCGAGCACGTGCACGTCGTTCCAGCCCATCTGGTTGAGCCACGACGCGGTCATGATCGCGCGCACCCCCTCCGGGTCGACCAGCACCACGCGCGCGTTGCGCACGCCCACGTACTCGTCGCTCGCCTGCACGAGCTGCCCGCCCGGCGCGTGGCGCGAGCCGGCGACATGGCCCGCCTCGAACTCCTCGCGCGTGCGCACGTCGAGCAGGTACAGCGTACGCGAACCGTCGCGCTGCCACCCGCGCACGGTCTGCGGATCGGTGAACTTCACCTGGAAGCGCCTGGCCACCTGGGCGGCCGCCGCCTTGCTCCATTGCTGCACCTCTCGCGACGGCGTAGGCGCCGTGCGGCCGGCGGCGCGCTCGGCCTGGAAGCCAGCGAGCTCCCAGCCCATCGTGCCGTCCTTCAGCGCCACCACCGGGTTGGGGATGCCGGCGTTGCGCAGGGACTGGCAGCCGATGATGCTGCGCGTGCGGCCGGCGCAGTTCACCACGATCAGCGTGTCGGGGTCGGGCGCCAGCTCGCGCGCGCGCCAGACCAGCTCGGCGCCCGGCACGTCGATGCCGCCGGGGATGCACATGCGCCGGTACTCTTCCAGCGGCCGGGAGTCGAGCACCACCGCCTTGGTCTTCCCGTCGAGCAGCTTTTTCAGCTCCTCGGGCGGGATGCGCGGCGTCTCGTAGTGGTGCTCGACGAACTCGCCGAACGCCTTGGACGGCACGTTCACGCCGCGGAACAGCTCGCCGCCCGCCGCCTGCCAGGCGGCGCAGCCGCCCTCGAGCACCGAGACGTCGCCGTAGCCGAGCGATTCCAGCCGCGCCGCCGCCTGCTCGGCGAGCCCCTCGCCGCCGCCGTCGAAGAACACCACCGGCGCGCTGCGCCGCGGCACGAGGTCGTCGATCAGCAGCTCCAGGCGCGACAGCGGCGCGGCGCAGGCGAAAAACGGATGGCCGCGGTAGTGCACGCCCTGTTCACGCGCGTCGAGGAGCGCGAGCTCCCCGTCGCCGGCCAGCTTTTTCTTCAGCGAGGTGACGTCGATGGCTTTCATGGGAGTAGATTATCCAGCCAACCCCGAGGAGGTGGACCATGACGATCAAGGCGAGCCGCAACGATGTCTGGATGGCTGTGATCGACGACCGCGCGGGCGGCGCCGCGGACAAGCTGGAGGCGCTGGCGCGCGCCGGCGCCGACCTGGAGGTGGTGTTCGCGCGCCGCACTCCCGAGCATCCCGGCCAGGGCATCCTGTTCGCCGGCCCGATCGAGGGCGCGAAAGTGACGCGCGCGGCGCAGGAGGCGGGCTTCCGCAAGTCCGAGACCATCCACGGCGTGCGCGTCGAAGGCACCGACAAGCCCGGGCTCGGCGGCCGGATCGCGCGCGCGCTGGGCGACGCGGGCATCAGCTTCCGCGGCATGCAGGCGAGCGTGATCGGCCGCAACTTCATCTGCTTCATCGCGCTCGACACGGCCGAGGACGCCGCGAAAGCGGTAAAGGTGCTGAGAAAGCTCTAGCGCACCCGGTAGATCTCTTCGTAGAAATCGCCGCGCCACACGAGCAGCGAGGCGCGGCGCTCGCCCGGCTGCGTGCTGAGCAGCCCGCGCTCGCCGTGGCCCTGCCAGCGCAGGGTGCGCACCTTCTCGCCCGCCTTGGCCACCGGCTTCGCGCCGAAGCGCTCGCTGGCGAGCTGCGCCATGCGCTCCGCGTCGCGGCTGTCGAAGCGCACGTCGAACGCTTCCACGGCGTCGGACTTGAGGTACACGGTGATGCGCACCTCCAGGCCGGCGACCCTGGCGCGCGAGTCGTCGCAGCGCCGGTCGGCGGCGAGGCTCTTCCACTGCAGCGGCTGGCAGTGCGCGCTCGGCAGGCGCCGCAGCACCGCGCGCTCGCTCAGGCCGAGCGCCAGCCCGTCGATGTCCACGCCCGCGTGCGCCGCCGGCGCGAGCAGCGCGAGCGCGGCGAGGGCGAGCGGCGCGCGGCGCTCAGGCCGCAAGCTTCTTCGCTCCCGGCTCCCGCACCTCGTGGCTCGCCGGGCGCGCCTTGATGCGCAGGTCCTTCAGCTCGGCGCGCTCGCGCGCCGCGTTGCGGAAAGCCTGGTCGCGCCCCGACAGGTACTGCGGCGGCCAGTACTGGCCGGCGTGCTGGTACCACGCCGAGGCCTGCAGCGTGAAGTAGGGATTGGCGAGGTGCGGCCGGGCGAGCGCCACCAGGTCGGCCTTGCCGGCGGCGAGTAGCGTGTTCACCTGGTCGGGCGTGGTGATCGCGCCGACGGTCATGGTGGCGATGCCCACCTCGTTGCGCACCCAGTCGGCGTACGGCGCCTGGTACATGCGCCCGTACACCGGCTTCTGCCAGGGCACCGTCTGCCCGGTCGAGCAGTCGATCAGGTCGCAGCCGGCCTCTTTCAGCATGCGCGTCAGCGCGATCAGGTCCTCGCCCGAGAGCCCGCCCGGCGCCCAGTCGGTGGCCGAGATGCGCACCGAGAGCGGCTTGCCGTGCGGCCAGGCCTCGCGGCAGGCGCGGAACACCTCGAGCGGGAAGCGCATGCGGTTCTCTATCGAGCCGCCGTAGGCGTCCTGCCGGCGGTTGGTGAGCGGCGAGATGAAGCTGGCGAGCAGGTAGCCGTGCGCCATGTGGATTTCCAGCATGTCGAAGCCCGCCTGGTCGGCGTAGCGCGTGGCTTTCTCGAACTGGTGCACGATCTCCTCCATCCCGGCGCGCGAGAGCTCGCGCGGCACCTGCGAGATGCCCTCGTGGTAGGGGATCGGCGAGGCCGAGACGATCGGCCAGTTGCCGCTCTCCAGCGGATGGTCCATGCGCTGCCAGCCGAGCTGCGTCGAGCCCTTGCGCCCGGAATGGCCGAGCTGCATGCACAGCTTGGCGCGCGAATGGGCGTGACAGAAGTCGACGATGCGCTTGAAGGCCGCGGCCTGCGTCTCGTTCCACAGCCCGGTGTCGCCGGGCGAGATGCGGCCCTCGGGCGACACGCAGGTCATCTCCACGTACACCAGGCCGGCGCCGCCGATGGCGCGGCTGCCCAGGTGCACGAAGTGCCAGTCGCCGGGCACCCCGTCCACCGCCGAGTACTGGTCCATGGGCGACACCACCACGCGGTTCTCGACCACCATGTCGCGCAGGCGCAGCGGCGTGAACATCGGCACCGGCGGGTTCTCCAGGTCGATGTCGAAGCCCCGGTTCTTCACCGTCTGCGCGAACCAGCGGTGCACCTGGCGCACGAAGCGCTCGTCGCGCAGCTCGAGGTTCTCCCAGGTGATCTGCTTGGAGCGCGACATCACGCCGAAGGCGAACTGCTCGGGCGCCATGTCCCAGTAGCGCTTCATGTGCTCGAACCAGGCGAGTGACACGTTGGCCGCGTGCTGCGTCTTCTCCACCTCCTCGCGCCGGGCCGTATCGTAGAGTCGCAAAGCCTTCCCGACTTCATTTTCTTTTTTGAAGCATTCAAACAAGGCAATGGCGTCTTCCATCGCCAGCTTGGTCCCCGAGCCGATCGAGAAGTGCGCGGTGGCCTTGGCGTCGCCTACCAGCACGGCATTGTCCAGCACCCAGGTCTTGTTGGTGATGTTCGGGAAGTTGCGCCACAGCGAGCGGTTGGCGATCAGCGGATGGCCGTCCAGCTCCTCGGCGAACACGCCCTCCAGCACCGGCAGCATCTCCTGCTCGGAGAGCTTGTCGAAGCCGAAGTTGCGCCAGGTCGGCTCCTCCATCTCGATCACCCAGGTCGAGCGGTTGGCCTCGTACTGGTAGCAGTGCGCGAGCACGATGCCCTGCGGCGTCTCGCGGAAGAAGTACTTGAAGGCGTCGAGGGAGCGCGTCGAGCCGAGCCAGGTGAACTTGTTCGAGCGCAGGTCGACGCTCGGCTGGAAGTGCGCCTTGTGGCGCTCGCGGATTTTCGAGTTGATGCCGTCGGCGACCACGATCAGGCCGGCGTCGGGGAACTCCGACAGGTCCTCGACCTCGCGCTGGAAGCGCATCTGCACGCCCAGCTCGCGCGCGCGGTCCTGCAGGATGTTGAGCAGCGCGACGCGCGAGCAGCCGCAGAAGCCGTTGCCGCCCGAGCGCATCACGCGCCCCTTGTAGACCACGTCGACGTCGCCCCAGTAGGCGAAGCGCCGCCGGATGCGCTCGTAGGTGACCGAGTCGTAGGCCTTGAAGGTGTCGAGCGTCTGGTCGGAAAACACCACGCCGAAGCCGAACGTGTCGTCCGGCCGGTTGCGCTCGTAGACCGTGATCTCCCAGCGCGGCCAGGCCTTCTTCGCGAGCAGCGCGAAGTACAGGCCGCCGGGGCCGCCGCCAATTACGCTCACTTTCATGCCGGTCCCTCCGGAATGACCGCCGTGGCCTCGATCTCGAGGCGCGCCTGGTCCTCGATCAGGCCGCTCACCTGCACCACGGCCATGGTCGGGTAGTGCCGCCCCATCAGCTCGCGGTACGCCGCGCCGACCTCCTTGAGCGAGGCGAGGTACTCCTGCTTGTCGAGCACGTACCAGGTGAGGCGCACGATGTGCTCGGGCCTGCCGTCGGCTTCGCGCAGCACGGCGAGCACGTTGTGCAGCGCCTGGCGGAACTGGCCGGCGAAGCTGCGCTCGCGCCATTCGCCCTGCCCGGTCCAGCCCACCTGCCCGGCGATGAACACCAGGCGGCCCTGCGCGACGATGCCGTTGGCGAATCCCTTCGGCCGCGCCCAGCCCGGCGGTTGCAGTGTCTGCATCAGGTTTTCCTCAGTCGGAAGCGCTGTACCTTGCCCGTCTCGGTGCGCGGCAGCGCGTCGATGAACTCCACCGCGCGCGGATACTTGTACGGCGCGATCGTCTGCTTCACGTGCTCCTGCAGCGCCTTCTTCATCTCCTCGCTGCGCTCGTGGCCGGGCTTGAGCACGACGAAGGCCTTGACGATCGTGCCGCGCTCCTCGTCGGGCCAGCCGACCACGCCGCACTCGGCGACCGCCTCGTGGCCGAGCAGCGCCGACTCCACCTCGGGGCCGGCGATGTTGTAGCCGGCCGAGATGATCATGTCGTCGGTGCGCGCCTGGTAGAAGTAGTAGCCGTCCTCGTCGCGCAGGTAGGCGTCGCCGGTGACGTTCCAGCCGTTCTGCACGTAGCTCTTCTGCCGCTCGTCGGCGAGGTAGCGGCAGCCGGTGGGGCCCTTCACCGCCAGCCGGCCGACCACCCCGGGCTTGCAGGGGCGGCCTTCCTCGTCGAGCACCGTGGCGGTGTAGCCGGGGATCGCGTAGCCGGTGGCGCCGCGCCGCACGCGCTCGGGCGTGTGCGAGATGAAGATGTGGATCATCTCGGTCGAGCCGATGCCGTCGATGATCTCGATGCCGGTCGCCTGCTTGAAAAGCTGGCGCGTCGCGTCGGGCAGCGCCTCGCCTGCCGAGACGCAGGTGCGCAGCGAGCGCAGGTCCGCGCCCTTCGCCAGCCCGGCCATCTGCCGGTACATGATCGGCGAGGTGAAGCAGGTGGTGGCCTTGAAGCGCGCGATGGTCTCGAGCAGCGTCTCGGGGCTGTGCTTCTCGACGAGCACGCTCGAGGCGCCGAAGCGCATCGGGAAGCACAGCATGCCGCCCAGCCCGAAGGTGAAGGCGATCGGCGGCGTGCCGCACACGATGTCGTCCCGGGACATCCTCATGATCGAGCGCGGGAAGCAGTCGCACATGGCGATCACGTCGCGGTGGAAGTGCATCGTGCCCTTCGGCTTGCCGGTGGTGCCCGAGGTGAAGGCGATCAGCGCCACGTCGTCCGCCGCGGTGGGCACGTTACCGAAGGTGAGCGGCTGGCGCAGCGCCAGCTCGTCGAGCGAATCCGGGCCGTCGTCGTACCAGTACTTGACCGCGGTCAGGGTCGGGCAGGCGGCGCGCGCCAGCTCCAGCTCCTCGCGCAGCCGCTTGTCGCACAGCGCGTGCGAGATCTGCGCCTTCTGGACGATCTCGGTGAGCTCCTTGGCGCGCAGCAGCGGCATGGTGGCGACGCAGATGCCGCCCGCCTTCATCACGGCGAACCAGCAGGCGGCCATCATCGGGTTGTTCGGCCCGCGCAGCAGCACCCGGTTGCCGGGCTTCAGGCCCATCTCGCGCACCAGCACGTTGGCGAGCCGGTTCGCCTGGGTGAAGAGCTGCGTGTAGGTGCACTCGCCGTCGGGCGAGCGCAGCGCCACGCGGTGGCCGTGGCCGCGCGTCACCGGCTTGTCGAGGAGCTCCGTGGCGCAGTTCATGCGCGCCGGGTACTTCAGCTCCGACAGGTCGAAGCGCAGCTCCGGCCACTGGCTGCGCGGCGGCAGGTTGTCGCGCGCGAAGGTATCGGTATGTGCGGTGTAGTTCATATCGGTCATGGCTTGAGCAGGTCGCGGGCGATGATCAGCTTCTGCACCTCGGTGGCGCCCTCGTAGATGCGCAGCGCGCGCACTTCCCGGTACAGCCGCTCCACCGGATGGCCGCGCATGACGCCCAGGCCGCCGAGCAGCTGCACCGCCGCGTCGATCACCTCCTGCGCCGACTCGGTGGCGTACATCTTGGCCATCGCCGCCTCGCGCGTCACGCGCTGCCCGCGCACGTCCCTCGCCCAGCCGGACCGGTAGGCGAGCAGCGCGCCGGCGTCGACGGCGGTCGCCATGTCGGCGAGCTTCGCCTGCGTCATCTGGAAGTCGGCCAGCCGCTGGCCGAACATGCGCCGCCCGCGCGCGCGCGTCTCGGCCTCGTCGAGCGCGCGGCGCGCGAAGCCGAGCGCCGCGCCGGCGACGGTGGTGCGGAAGATGTCGAGGGTGCGCATCGCCAGCTTGAAGCCGCCGCCCGCCTCGCCGAGCAGCTCGGCGCGCGTGCCGGCCATCTTCAGCACCGCCATGGGATGCGGCGCGACGACGTCGATGCGCTCGCGCGCGTCGAGCTCGTCCTTGTCCACCAGGAAGGCGCTGATGCCTTCCTCGGCGCGCGCGAACACCACGTAGAAGTCGGCGATGCCGCCGTTGGATATCCAGGTCTTGGTCCCGGACAGGCGCCACGCGCTTCCGTCCTTCTCGGCTTTCGCCGCAAGTGCCTGGACATCGGAGCCGGCCTCGGGCTCGGAGAGCGCGAAGGCGGCGATCTTCTCGCCGGCCGCGGCGGGCGCGAGGTAGCGCTGCTTCTGCGCGGCCGTGCCGGCGAGCGCCACCGGCCCGCTGCCCAGGCCCTGCATGACGAACGAGAAGTCGGCGAGCCCGGCGTGGTAGGCGAGCACTTCCCGGAGCAGCGTCACCGAGCGCACGTCGACGCGCTCCGCGGCCGCGTGCTGCAGGTAGCCCGCACAGCCGAGGTCCTGGACCAGGCGCCGGCAGATCGCGTCGGCGTCCTCGCCGTGCGCGTGCGCCAGGTTGTCGCGCGCCCAGGCGTCGGCCTCGCGCGCGAGCGTCGCGTGCTTCGCCTCGAAGAAAGGCCAGGCGTAGTGCGCGAAGCGGTCCATGCCGTCTAGTCGCCCTCGAAGGCCGGCTTGCGCTTCGCCACGAACGCCTCGTAGGCGCGCCGGAAATCCTTGTTCTGCATCAGAATCGCCTGCGCCTGCGCCTCCATCTCGATCGCCTCGTCGAGGCCCGCGCTCCATTCCTGGTGCAGCATCTTCTTGGTCATGGCGTGCGCCGCGGTCGGCCCTTCGGCGAGCGAGCGCGCGAGCTCCAGCGCGGCGGCGAGCGGCGGCTCGGCGAGGCGGTTGAAGAAGCCCCAGGCGAGGCCCTCCTCGGCGCTCATCGAGCGCCCGGTGTAGAGCAGCTCCGCGGCGCGGCCCTGGCCGATGATGCGCGGCAGCATGGCGCAGGCGCCCATGTCGCAGCCGGCGAGGCCGACGCGCACGAACAGGAACGCGGTCTTCGCCGCCGGCGAGCCGATGCGCAGATCGCAGGCCATGGCGAGGATCGCGCCGGCGCCGGCGCACACCCCGTCCACGGCGGCCACCAGCGGCTGCGGGCAGTGGCGCATCGCCTTCACCAGGTCGCCGGTCATGCGCGTGAACTGCAAGAGCTCGGGCATCGCCATCCGGGTGAGCGGGCCGATGATCTCGTGCACGTCGCCGCCGGAGCAGAAGTTGCCGCCCTCGCCGGTCAGCACCACCGCCTTCACCGCGCTGTCCTGCTTCAGGGCATGGAAGAAGTCGCGCAGCTCGGCGTACGAGTCGAAGGTCAGCGGGTTCTTGCGCTCGGGGCGGTTCAGCGTGATCACGCCGACCCTGCCCTCGACGCGCCACAGGAAATGCTGGGGCGTCATTCGGTCACCTCCACGGCATGGCTCTTCACCTTGGCGAGCAGGCGCAGCAGCTCGTCCTGCTCGCGCCGGGTCACGCCGGCGAAGAGCTCCAGCACCCATTCCTCGTGCTCGCGCGCCATCTCGGCGAACGACTTCTCGCCCGAGCGCGTCAGGCGGATGCGGAAGGCGCGGCGGTCGGCCGGCTCGTCGAGCCGCTCGACCAGCCCCTCCTTCTCGAGCTGGTCGACGATCGCGGTGACGTTGCCGCCGGTCACCATCAGCAGGCGCGACAGCTCGTTCATCTTCAGCCCGGCGGGATGGCGCGCGAGCTGCGCCATCAGGTCGAAGCGCGGCAGCGTGGTGTTGAAGCGGCTCCTCAGCCGCGAGCGCACCACGCGCTCGATCATCTGCGTGCAGGTGAGCAGCCTCAGCCAGATGCGCAGCGCGCGGTGGTCGTCGGCCCGGGCGATGCTCTCGCGGTCGGCCATACTAGAACCCTAAATACATTAAGCTTAAAGCATCTGGCCGCGCGCTGGCAAGCGCGCGGCGCGCTCAGCGCGGCGCGGGCGCCGGCGGCAGCCGGCTGATCACGTAGCCGTTGTGCGCCGCAGCGGCGCAGGTGACGCCGTCCAGCGTGGCGACGAGGTCGCGCGACAGCTCGGCGTAGTTGTGCAGCACGAGCAGCGTCACGCCGGCCTTCGCCGCGAGAAAGCCCGCCGCGCCGAAGCGCTCGAAGATGCCGCCGACCACCGGATTGCGCTCCTCGGCGCCGCGCGACACGCCCTCCAGGGTGGTGGCCGCGTCGGCGGCCTGGCAGCCGAGCACCGCGCCGCGGCTCGCGAGCGCGCTGCAGCCGCACAGCAGGGCGGCGAGCGCGAGGGCGGCGGCGCGGCTCAGGCGTCGCGGGGCGCGGCGCGCAGGAAGTCGAAGTCGCAGCCCTGCTCCGCCTGCAGCACGTGCCGCATGTAGAGCTGCGCGTAGCCGCGCTGTGGTGTCTCGGCGGGCGGCCGCCACGCAGCCTTGCGCTTTTGCATTTCCGCCTCGTCGACCAGCAGGTCGATGCGCCGCTCGCGCACCGACAGGCGGACGCGGTCGCCGCTGCGCACCAGCGCGAGCGGCCCGCCGGCCGCGGCTTCCGGCGAGACGTGCAGCACGATGGTGCCGTAGGCGGTGCCGCTCATGCGCGCGTCCGAGATGCGCACCATGTCCTTGACCCCGGCGCGCGCCAGCTTGGCCGGGATGGGCAGGTAGCCCGCCTCGGGCATCGCGTAGCCCGAGGTCGGGCCGGCGTTCTGCAGGACGAGGAAATCGTCCGGCGTCACGTCGAGCGCCGGGTCGTCGATGCGCGCGGCGAGATCGTCGAGCGAGGCGAACACCACCGCGCGGCCTTCCTTCTCGAAGAGCTTCTCGTCGGCGGCCGAGCGCTTGAGGATCGCGCCGCCCGGCGCGAGCGAGCCGAACAGCGCCACCAGCCCGCCCTGGCGGCTCAGGGGCTCGTCCAGGCTTTTCACCACCGCGCGGTCGACCCAGGCCGGCTCCCGCTCGAGGCGCTCGCCGAGGGTGATGCCGGCCACGGTGAGGCAATCGAGGTGCAGCAGCGGCTTCAGCTCGCGCAGCACCGCGCCGAGGCCGCCCGCCGCGTACAGGTCGGACATGTAGTGCTGGCCGGTGGGCTTCAGGTCGACGAGCACCGGCGTCGAGTCGGAGAGCTCGTTCAGCCGGCCGAGCGACACCGGCACGCCCGCGCGCCCGGCGATGGCGGTCAGGTGGATGATCGCGTTGGTCGAGCCGCCGATCGCGAGCAGCACGCGCAGCGCGTTCTCCACCGATTTCGCGGTGATCACCTGGCTCGGCCGGATCGGCGAGGCCGCGAGCTCGACCGCGCGCCGGCCGCTCGCCTCGGCGGCGCGCAGCCGGTCGGCATGCACCGCCGGGATCGCCGCGCTGCCGGGCAGCGCCATGCCGAGCGCCTCGGCGATCGCCGCCATGGTCGAGGCGGTGCCCATCACCGCGCAGGTGCCGGCGGTGGTGGCGAGGTTGCCTTCGATGACGTCGATCTCGGCCGCGCTCACCTTGCCGGCGCGATGCAGCGCCCAGAAGCGCCGGCAGTCGGTGCAGGCGCCCAGGCGCTCGCCGCGGAACGAGGTCGGCATCATCGGCCCGGCGAGGAGCTGGATCGCCGGCACGTCGGCCGAGGCGGCGCCCATGAGCTGCGCCGGCACGGTCTTGTCGCAGCCGCCGACCAACACCGCCGCGTCCATCGGCTGGGCGCGGATCATCTCCTCGGTGTCCATGGCCATCAGGTTGCGGAACATCAGGCTGGTCGGATTGAGGAAGGTCTCGCCCAGCGAAATGGTGGGGAAGGGGAGCGGCAGCCCCCCCGCCGCCAGCACGCCGCGCTTGACGGCCTCGATCAGCTCAGGCACGTGGCGGTGGCAGTTGTTGTAGCCGCTAAAGGTGTCGGCGATGCCGACGATCGGCCGCGCCAGCATTTCGCGGCTGTAGCCCATGGAGCTGGCGAAGGAGCGGCGGAGATAGATCGAGAAATCGGGATCGCCGTAGTTGGTGAGGCCCCGGCCGAGGCCCTTCAGATCGTCGCTCATGGGTCCGCTCCCCTGCCGGACGGAAGCCTAGCGGCTCGCGCGCGGCAGGGGAATGCGGGGCGGCCTCAGCCCAGTCGGCCGTTCGCCCTGGTCTCCGCTTGCTGGCGCGTCTTG
>DASVDO010000005.1:0-31452 GCA_036381055.1 Burkholderiales bacterium
TGCGGGTCGCTCGGCTTGTCGGCGAGCGCCTTGTTCACGCGCTCGAGCGCCTGCTGGTGCTGCCCGGCTTTGAGGAGCTTCGAGGCCTCCTGCACGTCGTCCGCGAACGCGGGCAGGGCAAGGCAGAAGGCCGCTGCGCAAGCCGTAAGTGTTCTTAGCATTGTGCTAATATTTTCAAGGCCCTACGAGACGATCGGCATTCTAGACCAAGCCCCAAGGGTCCACAATCCTGCAGATCTACAACAGCCTCGGCAGAACCAAGCAGCCGTTCGTCCCGCTCGATCCGCCGCACGTCCGGATGTACGTGTGCGGGATGACGGTGTACGACCACCTGCACCTCGGGCACGCGCGCATGCTCGTCGCCTTCGACGTCGTGCGCCGCTGGCTGCGCGCGAGCGGCTATCGCGTCACCTACGTGCGCAACATCACCGACATCGACGACAAGATCATCCGCCGCGCGCAGGAGAACGGCGAGCCGGTGGAGGCGCTCACCGCGCGCTTCATCGCCGCGATGGACGAGGACGCCGCCGCGCTCGGCGTCGAGAAGCCCGACCACGAGCCGCGTGCCACGCAATATGTGGGGGAGATGCTGAAGCTCATCTCTGCCCTCGAGCAGAAGAAGCTCGCGTACCGCGCATCCTCGGGCGACGTGAACTACGCCGTGCGGCGCTTTCCCGGCTACGGCAAGCTCTCCGGCAAATCCCTCGACGAGCTGCGCGCCGGCGAGCGCATCGAGGTCGACGCCTCGAAAGAAGATCCGCTCGACTTCGTCCTCTGGAAGCGCGCGAAGCCCGAGGAGCCGAAGTGGCCGTCGCGCTGGGGCGAAGGACGTCCGGGCTGGCACATCGAGTGCTCGGCGATGAGCTCGGCGCTGCTCGGCGAGCACTTCGACATCCACGGCGGCGGCCAGGACCTGCAGGTCCCGCATCACGAGAACGAGATCGCGCAGTCCGAGGGCGCCACCGGCCGCAGGTTCGTCAACTACTGGATGCACAACGGCTTCGTGCGCGTCGACGAGGAGAAGATGTCGAAGTCGCTCGGCAACTTCTTCACCGTGCGCGACATCCTGAAGAAGTACGACCCCGAGGTGGTGCGCTTCTTCATCGTGCGCGCGCACTACCGCAGCCCGCTCAACTACTCCGACGCGCACCTGGACGACGCCAAGGCGGCGCTGACGCGGCTCTATACCGCGCTGCGCGACGCGCGGGTCGAAGGCGCGCCTTCCGTCGACTGGAACGAGCCCCATGCGCAGCGCTTCCGGGCGGCGATGGACGACGACTTCGGCACGCCGGAAGCGGTGGCCGAGCTGCACCAGCTCGCCAACCAGGCGTTCCAGGGCAATGCCGCCGCGGCGCGCCAGCTCAAGGCGCTCGGCGGCGTGCTCGGCCTGCTCGGGCGCGAGCCGAACGAGTTCCTGCAGGGCGGGCCGGCGGGCGCGGAGCAGGCCTGGATCGAGGAGCGGATCGCCGCGCGCCAGGCGGCGCGCCAGGCGAAGAACTACGGCGAGGCCGATCGCATCCGCGGCGAGCTGCTCGAGCGCGGCATCGTGCTCGAGGACAAGGCGGGAACGACGACCTGGCGCCGGCTGTAAGGCCGGGCGGGGGAGCGGCGACAGACGCGCATGGCGAAAGTCCTGGTCCACCCCCTGACCGTGCGCATCACGCACTGGCTGAATGCGCTCGCCGTGCTGATGATGGTCACGAGCGGCTGGCAGATCTACAACGCCTCGCCGCTGTTCGACTTCAGCTTCCCGGCGAGCGTGACGCTCGGCGGCTGGCTCGCCGGCGGGCTGCAATGGCATTTCGCGGCGATGTGGCTGCTCGGCCTGAACGGCGCCGTTTACCTCGCCTACGGAATGGCGAGCGGCCATTTTCGCCGCAAGCTGCTGCCGCTATCGCCGCGCGCGGTGCTGCGCGATATCGGCGCGGCGCTGCGCGGCCGCCTGTCGCATGACGATCCCGCCGTCTACAACGCGGCGCAGCGCGCGGCGTATCTCGCGCTGATCGTCTGCCTCGTGCTGCTCGTCGCCTCGGGGCTCGCCCTCTGGAAGCCGGTGCAGCTGCACTGGCTCGCGCTCGCCTTCGGCGACTACGAAGGCGCGCGCTACGTCCATTTCTTCGCCATGGCGGCGCTGGTCCTGATCGTGCTCGTGCACGTGGCGATGGTGGCGCTGGTGCCGCGCACGCTGCCCGCCATGATCAGCGGCCGGGCGAGGGCGGCATGAAAAAGCTCGAGCGCGTCGAGAACCTGGAGCGCCGGCTGTTCCTCAGGCAGGGACTGTCGCTGGGCGCGCTCGCGCTGCTCGCCGGCTGCGAGCTCACCGACCGCGAAGCGGTGCAGCGCGTGCTGTGGGCGATGTCGCGCTGGAACGACCGCGCGCAGGCCTGGCTTTTCGATTCCCGCCGGCTCGCGCCGGAGTATCCGGAAAGCCGCATCACGCGGCCGTTTCCGTACAACGGCTACTACCCCGAGGCCAGGGTGCCGCTCATCGACGGCACGAAGTACCGGCTGGAGCTCGCGGGGAAAATCCGCGACCGCAAGCCCTGGACGCTCGCCGAGCTCTACGCGCTGCCGCAGGTCTCGCAGGTGACGCGCCTCATCTGCGTCGAGGGGTGGAGCGCGATCGGCAAGTGGGGCGGCGTGCGGCTGTCCGACTTCCTGCAGCGGGTCGGGGCCGACACCACGGCGAAGTACGTCGGCTTCCAGTGCGCCGACGACTATTACGGCTCGATCGACATGGCGAGCGCCCTGCATCCGCAGACGATCCTCGCCCTCGACTGGGACGGCGGGCGCCTGCCGCCCAGGTACGGCTATCCGCTGCGCCTGCGCATCCCGACCAAGCTCGGCTTCAAGAACCCGAAGCTCATCACCGCGCTCTTCGTCACCGACCAGTATCCCGGCGGCTACTGGGAAGACCAGGGCTACAACTGGTTCAGCGGCTCGTAACTTGCTTCGCGCCGCGCATGGACACGACCGACATAGCGACCGTCGCCAGGCACCTCTTCGAGACGCAGGGCCCGAAGGCCATCGCCGAGGCGGCGCGCAATGCCGCCCGCTTCCAGGAAGCGGGCGACGCCGAGCAGGCGAGGATGTGGCAGCGCGTCGAGGCGGTCCTGCGCGAGATGCGCGGGCCGCGCCAGGGCTAGCTCACGGCTCGAGGAACTTGGCCGGCGGATAGTCGCGCGAGTACACCGGGCTCGCCAGGAACTGCTTCGGCGGGTATTTCCAGAACTGGCTGATGTCCGGGTAGGTCTTCACCACCGCGTTCACCAGCTTGCCGCCGCGCCGCTCGACCTTGCGGATGTAGATCGGCATCACCGGGTTGCCGTAGTCGTCCATGCGCCAGGCGCCGCGCGGGTCGTGCACCGTGCCGGGATTGCGCAGCGCCTTCATGAACGCGTCCTTGTCCTCGACGCGGCCCTTCACCGCCTTCGCCGCCGCCTCCACCAGCACGCCGGCCGAGTAGGCGCCGAGCGTGTAGTAGCCCGGGTCGGCGCCGTAGTCCCGGTTCACCGCCTCGACGAAGCCCTTGTTCTCGGGCGTGTCGATGCCGGCGGCGTACCAGCCGCCGGTCACCACGCCGATCGCCTCGTCGCCCATCTGCTTGAGAATGCCTTCGTCGGCGGTGGTCATGCTGCCGAGCACCGGCATCTTCAGGCCGTACTCGCGGTACTGGCGCAGGAAGCGGAAGCCGTTGGCGCCGGCGAAGCCGGCGTAGACCGCGTCGACGTTCTGCTTGAGCTGCGCGAGGTACGAGCCGTAGTCGGGCACGTTGAGCGGCGTGAAGATGCGCTGCACCACCCGGCCGCCGTTGTCCTCGAACACGCGCTGGAAGCCCGCCGCCGTCTCGTGCCCGTAGGCGAAATCGTCGGCGATGATCGCCACCCGCTTGTAGCCGAGGTCGCGCGCGGCGTACTCGCCGAGCGCGTGGTTGGGCTGCGCCGAGCTCGCCGCCGAGCGCACGAACCAGGGATTGAGCTTGCGCTGCGTCAGGTCCTCGGCCGCGGCGGAGCAGGAGACGGTGGGGGTGCGCGTGGCGCGGATGTAGTCGTCGATCGCCAGCGCCTCGAAGGCGGCGAGCGGGCCGATGATCACGTGCACCTTCTCGCGCTCGACCAGCTCCTGGGTCTTGGTCTTCGCGCCGGCCGGGTTGCCGCCGGTGTCGGCGATGATCAGCTCGACCTTGCGGCCGGCGATCATGTTGCCGCGCTGCTTGAGGAACAGCTCGATGCCTTGCTCCATCTGCTTGCCGCCCGCGGCGAGCGGGCCGGTGCGCACGGTCAGGAAGCCGATGCGGATCGGCTCGCCCTGCGCCATCGCCGCCGGGATGGCCGCGAGGACGGCGAGAACAACGGTGATTGCGCGGAACATGATCCTCCTCCCCGAGGATTTGCGAACGGGCGGAAGCCTAGCACGCCGCGGTGGCTAGAATACGGCGGCGATGGTGCCTTTCGAGCTCGCCGAGCCGCGCTCGCTATCCGAGGCCTTCCCCCTGCTGCAGGAAGACGGGGCGCGTCCCCTGTCGGGCGGCACGGCGCTGATGCTGATGATGAAGGCCGGCGTGCTCCGTCCCGCCCGCCTGGTCAGCCTGCGGCGGCTCGGCCTGTCGGAAATGCAAGCTTCGCGGAGCGGCCTGGTGATCGGCGCCATGACCACGCTGCGCGAGCTGGAGAAGTCGCCGGAAGTGCGCCGCGGCTGGCCGGCGATCGCCCGGACGCTGCGCACCCTGGCCAACGTGCGCGTGCGCAACGTCGCCACCGTCGGCGGCGCGCTCGCGCACGGCGATCCGCACATGGACCTGCCGCCGCTGCTCTGCGCGCTCGGGGCGAGCGCGACCATCGCCGGCCCTCGCGGCGAGCGCCGCGCGCCGGTGGAGAGCCTCTACGCCGGCTACCTCGAGACCACGCTCGCGCCCGGCGAGCTGATCACGCACATCCACGTTCCCCCGCTCGACGGCCGCCAGGCCGCCTACCTCAAGTGCACGACGCGCTCGGCCGACGACTGGCCGGCGCTCGGCATGGCGGTGGTGCTCGACGCGAAGAAGCGCGAGGCGAGCATCGTGGTCAGTGCGGCGACCGATAGGCCGACTCGTCTTTCCGAGGTCGAAAGGCTTTTCAGGGGAAAGGCGATCGACGACGAGTTGTTGAACGAAGCCGTCGAAGCCGCGCGCGGCATCGACATCGAGGGCGACCTGCACGGGTCGGCGGCGTACAAGAAGCACCTGATCGGCGTATTTCTCAAGCGGGCAATCCATGAAGCGCGCAACGCAAGCCGCTGAGACCGGGCAGGTCGGCCGCTCGCTGACGCGCCGGGAGTCCTGGCTCAAGGTCACCGGCCGGGCGGAGTACGTGCACAACCTGCGCCTGCCCGGCATGCTCTACGGCAAGATCTTCCGCAGCACGGTGGCGCACGGGCGCATCAAGCGCATCGACACCGCCGCCGCGGCGGCGATGGCCGGCGTGCACCGGGTGGTGACCGGCGAGGACGTGAAGACGATCGTTCCCGACCCGTACTACGGCCCCGCGTTCCACGACCAGCCGGTGCTCGCGCTCGACAAGGTGCGCTACGTCGGCGAGCCGGTCGCGGTGGTGCTCGCCGCCGACCCGCACGTCGCCGAGGAGGCGGCGGCGCTGATCGTCGCCGAGTACGAGGAGCTGCCCGCGGTGTACGACGAGGTCGAGGCCATGACCTCGAAGGCGATCGTGCACGACGCGCTCAAGCCCGCGGGCACCTTCCCGGACCTCAAGCACCTGAAAGGCGTGAAGAACACCAACGTCGCGCTCGACTTCCGCCTGCGCCGCGGCGACCCCGCGCGCGCGATGGCCGGCGCGGCGCGCGTCTTCGAGCACCGCTTCCGCACCCAGCAGGTGATGCACACGCCGCTCGAGCCGCTGGTCTCGGTCGCCGAGTGCACCGAGCGCACGCTCACCCTGCACACCGCCTCGCAGAGCCCGTCGTTCGTGCGCATCGAGATCGCGCGGCTGCTCGGCTGGCCGGAGAACCGCATCCGGGTGCGCGTGCCCTACCTCGGCGGCGGCTTCGGCGCCAAGCTCTACATCAAGCTCGAGGCGCTGGTCGCCGTGCTGTCGCTGCTGACGCGGCGGCCGGTGAAGATCTCGCTCGGCATGGAAGAGCAGTTCTTCACCATCACCAAGCACGCCAGCACCTTCCGCATCAAGAGCGGCGTGGACCGCGACGGCCGCGTCGTGGCGCGCGAGTGCGAGGTGTGGTGGAACGGCGGCGCCTACGCCGACATCGGCCCGCGCGTGACGCAGAAGTCGGGCTTCACCGCGCCCGGGCCGTACGACATCCCGAACGTGGCCATCGACTCGTACGCGCTCTACACCAACCTGCCGCCCGCCGGCGCGCTGCGCGGCTTCGGCATCCCGCAGCTCGTCTGGGCCTACGAGAGCCACAGCGACATGATCGCGCGCGAGCTGGGCATCGACCCGGTCGAGTTCCGCCGCCGCAACCTGCTGCGCGAGGGCCGGCCGCAGGCGACCGGCACGCTGATGAAGGACGCGGCGATCGAGAAGGTGCTCGAGCGCACCGCCGCGCTCATGGAATGGGACAGGCCTTTCGAGCGGGGCGCGGGGACCGTGCGCAGGGGCCGCGGCATCGCGCTCGGCTTCAAGGCGTGCATCGCCAACACCGCCTCGCTCGCCGCGGTGAACGTCAACGCCGACGGCAGCTGCACCGTCTACACCAGCACCGTCGACATGGGGCAGGGCTCGGACACGGCGATGGCGCAGATCGCCGCCGAGGCGCTGGGCATCGCCGCCGAGGAGGTGAGCGTCGTGCACTCCGACACCGACGTCACGCCCTTCGACATGGCGACGCTCGGCTCGCGCTCGCTGTTCCACTCGGGCAACGCCGTGCGGCTCGCCGCCGAGGACGCGAAGAAGAAGCTCGACGCGCTGCGGCAGGAGCTCGGCCTGCCGCCGGACACGGCGATCGCCGACGTGTTCCGCGCGAAGTACGGCATGCGCGCCGGCTCGATCATGGGCACGGGCAGCTTCATCCCGCCCTACACGCCGCCCGACGAGAACGGCCAGACCGACAACGCCACGCCGTTCTGGATGATCGGCGCGAGCGGCGCGGAGATCGAGGTCGACACGGAGACGGGCCGCGTGCGGGTGACGCGGCTGGTCAACGTCGCCGACGTCGGCACGCCGGTCAACCCGCGCATCGTCGAGACGCAGCTCTCCGGCGCGTCGATCATGCAGCTCGGCTTCACGCTCTTCGAGAAGATGCTGTTCGACGCGCAGGGGCAGCTGCGCAACGCCTCGCTCGCCGAGTACCGCATCCCGGGCATGCTCGACGTGCCGGCGAGCATGGTGAACGAGGCGGTGGTCGCGGCGCAGTCGACCGGGCCGTTCGGCGCCAAGGGCGTCGGCGAGACCGGCACCTTCAGCGTCTCGCCGGCGATCGCCAACGCGATCCACGACGCGGTCGGGGTGCGCCTGACCGAGCTGCCGCTCACGCCGGAGAAGCTCTGGCAGAAGCTCGCGGAGGCGCGGTGAGGCGGGAGATCCGCTTCCGCCTGAACGGCGCCGCCGTGGCGGCGCAGGTGGCGCCGCACGAGACGCTGGTCGAGGTGCTGCGCGAGTCGTTCGGCCTGTTCGGCGCGCGCGAGAGCTGCGGCCAGGGGCTGTGCGGCTGCTGCACCGTGCTGGTCGACGGCACGGCGGTGTCGGGCTGCCTGTACCTCGCCGCGCTGGCCGAGGGGGCGGAAGTGCGCACCATCGAGGAAACGAACGATCTCGACGCCGTGCAGCAGGCGTTCGTCGAGCGCGCCGCCTTCCAGTGCGGCTTCTGCACCCCGGGCTTCGTCCTCATGACCCGCCAGCTCCTCGACGAGATTCCCGAGCCGGGCGAGGACGACATCCGCCACTACCTCTCGGGCAACCTGTGCCGCTGCGCGGCGTACCCGGAGATCATCGAGGCGGTGCAGCTCGCGGCGCGGAAACGGCGCGGCGGGAAGCGCTAGCGGGCGCAAAAAAAAGGGGAGCCGTCTCCGGCTCCCCGTCGCGGCGATCCGCCTGCCGCTCAGCGCGGCCCGAACTTCATCGGCGAGCTGCCGCCCTCGTGCGCGCCCATGTCGGGCGCGGCGCCGAGGAAGGCGTCGTTGAAGTTGGGCAGGCGCACCCCGGCGTCGTAGCCGCGGCTGCCCGGCGCGAGCTGGTAGAGGCCGCTCGCGCCGCTGCCGTGACCGCTCGCGTAGACCGGCACGCCGACCACGCCGTGCCGCTCGGCGCCCGAGTACGGCGTCATCGAGCCGTTCGACAGGTCGTAGTCGAAGTCGTTCTGGTCGCCGCTGATGACGCCGATCGCCACGTCACGCGCGCTGCCCACGTGCCAGACGTTGTTGCGCGACACGGTGTTGTCCATCGGCTCGAGCGTGTAGCCGCGGATGCCGTTGTTCGCGCCGCTGCCGTCGGAGGGCTGCAGCAGGGTGTTGTGGAAGAAGTAGCGCCGCCCGTGGCCGTAGCCGAGCTTGTGGCCCGCCTTGCCGAACGTCCTGCCGCGGTTGTACACGTTGCGGAACACGTAGAACGGCCCGACGTGGGTCGCCGTGCTCGCCACCGCGACGAACGCGTCGTCCAGGAAGTTGCCCCAGACGCGCACGTTGCGGTTGGCGCCCTCGGCCTCGATGGCGTCGTCGTAGACGTGCGAGATGCGGTTGCCGTAGATGTCGGTGTCGGCGTACGGGAAGCCGCGCGCCGAGAAGTTCTCGCCGGCGCCGATCGCGTCGTTGTAGTAGTGCCCGCCCGAGCTGTAGATGGCGTTGTAGCGGATCACGTGCTGGCCGCCGCACTCCCAGAACGACACCGCCTGCGGGCCCTCCGGGTGGCCGCTGTCCCACGAGTTGGAGCCGTAGCGCGGATGGTGGATGCGGTTGTTCTGCACCACCACGCGCTCCAGCCGCCAGCTCGAGCTGCACACCGCGCGCACCGCGGAGTCCATGTCGACCCCCAGGCTGCCGCTGCGGCTGCGGCCCCAGCCGCTGATGTCGTTGTTCTCGATCACCACGTCGTGCGCGCCGGGCGAGAGGCGGATCGCGTCGCGCCGCGCGCCCTTCATGATGAAGCCGCGCACGATCACGTAAGGCGCCGAGATGTGGACGTTGTAGTCGGCGCCGTTGCGCGCGTCGAGGGTCGCCTGCGTGCCGGGCCGCGGGGTGTAGAGCACGTAGCCCCCGGGCGAGCCGCCTTCGGTGATGTCGAGCTGCGACGAGCGGCTGTCGACGTAGACCGTGCGCGCGACCGGGTAGGCCTCGCTCCAGGTCTTCGCCACCAGGCCGCGCGACCAGCTCTTGCCGGGCAGCGCGAACTGCACCTCGTAGCTGGTGCCGGGCTTGAGATGCACCAGGCTGCCCCGGCACTCGGCGTTGCGCGCGTCGTACCAGAGGTTGAGGCCCTGCTTCCAGGCGCCCTGGCCGGCCGCGCGGTACTGCACGCGGCAGCCCTGCGAGCCGGGGTTGGAGTCCGGCTTCCAGTACAGGCCGAGCGACTCGAAGGTCGGCACGGCGCGCGTGCCGGTCGAGGGCAGGCTCGAGGTGGGCGGCGGCTCGTCGCCGCCGCTCGCGTTGCGGATGTTGATGTCGATCACCTCGCGATAGCTCTTGCCGTCGGCGTCGTACGCCATGGCGATCAGCTGGTGCGCGCCGTCGCTGAAGCGCGTGCTGTCGAGCACGCACTGCATGCCGTCGGCCATGGTGGTGTCGCTGTTGAGCGCGGTGCCGTCGAGGAAGAACTGCACCCGCGCCACGCCGTAGCCCTTGACGTAGCAGCTCTCGCCGCCGTTCAGCACGCCCGAGACGGTCGCGCCATTGAGCGGCGCCTTGAACCAGGCCTCGATCGGGCCGGGGGTCGGCGCCGGCGTGCTGGGGACGGGCTCGCTGTTGGCGATGGTGATCGGGATCTGCTCGCGGTACGAGTCGCCGCCGGCCGAGTAGGCCATGGCGACCAGCGTGTGCGTGCCGTTGTCGAACTTGGTCGTGTCGAGCACGCAGGTCATGCCGTCGCCCACGTTGGCGTCGGTGCCGATCGCCGTGCCGTCGAGGAAGAACTCGACGCGCGCGACGTGGGTGCCGCGCACGTAGCAGCTCTCGCCGCCGTTCAGCACGCCCGACACGGTGGCGTTGGCGAGCGGCGCCTTGAACCACGCCTCGACCTCTTCGGACGGCGCGCTGTTGGCGATGTTGATGTCGATCACCTCGCGGTAGCTCGCGCCGCTCGAGTCGTACGCCATGGCGGTGAGCTTGTGCGGGCCGTTGGCGAAGCGGGTCGTGTCGAGCACGCACTGCATGCCGTCGGCCATGGTGGTATCGGTGTTCAGGACGGTGTCGTCGAGCAGGAACTGCACGCGCGACACGCTGCGGCCCTTGACGTAGCAGCTCTCGCCGCCGGCGAGCACGCCGGAGACCGTCGCGCCGTCGAGCGGCGCCTTGAACCAGGCCTCCAGCTCGCCGCTCTCCGGCGGCGGCGTCGCGCCGGACGGCAGGGGATTGTCGATATTGATGTCGATGATCTCGCGGTAGGTCTCGCCGCTCGACGAAAAGGCGATGGCCATCAGCTTGTGCGCGCCGTTGGCGAACCGCGTCGTGTCGAGCACGCAGGACATGCCGTCGCCCACGTTGCCGTCCGCGCCGATCGTCGCGCCGTCGAGGAAGAACTCGACGCGCGACACGCCGCGCCCCTTGACGTAGCAGCTGGCGAGCTCGAGCCTGCCCTTGACGGTCGCGCCGTCCAGCGGCGCCTTGAACCAGATCTCGAGCTCGCCGGACGTCGGCGCGGGCAGGGTGCTCTGCGCCTGCGCCTCCAGCGGCAGCGCGCCGCAGACGGCGAGCGCGGCGACCGCGAACTGCGTCTTGGTGAATCGCACCATTTCCCTCCTGGTTGTAGTTGGTGCGATGACAAGCGCACGCGCCATGCCAGGCGGGCGAAGCGCGGCGAATCAGCGACTTAGCTCGTCGCCGTCGTTTTAAGCGCTACAAGAGGCGTGGGGGAGCAGCGACACGCCGGGGCCGGCCGCGGCGGCCCCTAGAGGGAAGTCCCGAGTCGCCGCGCGACGACGAACTGTCCACAGGGACGGCTTCAGGACTCGAAGAATTCCTTCACCTTGTCGAGCCAGCCCTTGGCGCGCGGGTGGTGCCGGGCGTTGTCCTCGCTCGAGAGCTGCTCGAACTCGCGCAGGAGCTGGCGCTGGCGCTCGGTGAGCGCCACCGGGGTCTCGACCACGACGTGGCAGAACAGATCGCCCGGCGCGTTGCTGCGCACGCTCTTGATGCCCTTGCCGCGCAGGCGGAAGACCTTGCCGGTCTGCGTTTCCGGCGGCACGCGGATCTTCGCCGAGCCGTCGAGCGTCGGGATGGTGATCTCGCCGCCGAGCGCGGCGGTGGTGATCGAGATCGGCATCTCGCAGTGCAGGTCGTCGTGGTCGCGCGTGAACACCGGATGCGGCTTGATGTGCACCTGCACGTACAGGTCGCCCGGCGGCCCGCCGTTCACCCCGGGCTCGCCTTCGCCGGCGAGCCGCACGCGGTCGCCTTCGTCGACGCCCGCCGGAATCTTCACCGACAGCGTCTTCTGCGTCTTCACGCGGCCGACGCCGCCGCACACCGTGCACGGGCTGGGGATCACGCTGCCCGAGCCGTGGCAGCGCGGGCAGGTCTGGGCGATCGAGAAGGGGCCCTGCGAGACGCGCACCTGGCCGGCGCCGCGGCAGGTCGGGCAGGTGGCGGCATGCGTGCCGGGGCGCGCGCCGGTGCCCTTGCAGCTCTCGCAGGCGGCAAGCGACGGGATGCGGATGCGCGTGTCGAAGCCGTGCGCCGCCTGCTCCAGGGTGATCTCCAGGTTGTAGCGCAGGTCGGCGCCGCGGAACACCGTGCCGCGCCCGCTGCGCCCGCCGCCGAAGATCTCGCCGAAGATGTCGCTGAAGATGTCGCCGAAGCCGCCCGCCATGCCCGCCCCGGCGCCGGCGGAATGGGGGTCGACGCCGGCATGGCCGAACTGGTCGTACGCGGCGCGCTTCTGCGGGTCGCAGAGCACCTCGTAGGCCTCCTTCGCTTCCTTGAACCGCTCCTCGGCCTTCGGGTTGTCCGGATTGCGGTCCGGATGCCATTTCATGGCGAGCTTGCGGTAGGCCTTCTTCAGGTCTTCGTCCGAGCAGTCGCGGTTGACGCCCAGGACTTCGTAGTAGTCGCGCTTCGCCATTCGTTCCCGTTCCCTGCACAAACGAACGGGCCCTCGCCGGGGCCCGTTCCGATCGAGCTATGTCAACAAGCGGTCAACCCGTCTTCTTGTCCTTCACCTCGGTGAACTCGGCGTCGACCACGTTCTCTTCCTTCTTCGCCTCGGCGCCGGCGGGCTCGCCCCCGCCGCCCGCCGCCTGCGAGGCGGCCTTCTGGCTCTCCGCGTACATCTTCTCGCCGAGCTTCTGCGAGGCCTGGGCGAGCGCCTGCGCCGCCGCGTCGATCTTCGCCTTGTCGTCGGACTTGAGGACCGACTCGGCGTCCTTGAGGGCCGCCTCGATCCGGTCCTTCTCGGGCGCGTCGAGCTTGTCGCCGTACTCCTTGAGCGATTTTCGCACGGAGTGCACCAGCGCCTCGCACTGGTTGCGCGCGTTGACCAGCTCCAGCGCCTTGCGGTCCTCCTCGGCGTGCGCCTCGGCGTCCTTCACCATGCGCTGGATCTCGGCCTCGGTGAGGCCCGAGCTCGCCTGGATCTTGATCTTGTTCTCCTTGCCGGTCGCCTTGTCCCGGGCCGACACGTGCAGGATGCCGTTCGCGTCGATGTCGAAGGTCACCTCGATCTGCGGCACGCCGCGCGGCGCCGGCGGGATGTCGGTCAGGTTGAACTGGCCGAGCGACTTGTTGCCCGAGGCCATGTCGCGCTCGCCCTGCAGCACGTGGATGGTCACCGCCGTCTGGTTGTCGTCGGCGGTCGAGAACACCTGCGTCGCCTTGGTCGGGATGGTGGTGTTCTTCTGGATCAGCTTGGTCATCACGCCGCCCAGCGTCTCGATGCCGAGCGACAGCGGCGTCACGTCGAGCAGCAGCACGTCCTTGACGTCGCCCTTCAGCACGCCGGCCTGGACCGCGGCGCCGATCGCCACCGCCTCGTCCGGGTTGACGTCCTTCCTCGGCTCCCGGCCGAAGAACTCGCGCACCTGGTCGATCACCTTGGGCATGCGGGTCTGGCCGCCCACCAGGATCACGTCGTCGATGTCCGAGACCTTGATGCCCGCGTCCTTGATGGCGATGCGGCACGGCTCGATGGTCTTCTGGATCAGGTCGTCGACCAGCGACTCGAACTTGGCGCGCGTGATCTTCATCGTCAGGTGCTTGGGCCCCGACTGGTCGGCGGTGATGTAGGGCAGGTTGACCTCGGTCTGCTGCGAGGACGAGAGCTCGATCTTCGCCTTCTCCGCCGCCTCCTTGAGGCGCTGCAGCGCGAGCACGTCCTTGGACAGGTCCACGCCCTGCTCCTTCTTGAACTCGCCGACGATGTAGTCGATCAGGCGCTGGTCGAAGTCCTCGCCGCCGAGGAAGGTGTCGCCGTTGGTCGAGAGCACCTCGAACTGCTTCTCGCCCTCGACGTCGGCGATCTCGATGATCGAGATGTCGAAGGTGCCGCCGCCCAGGTCGTACACCGCGACCTTCATGTCCTTCTTGGGCGCCTTGTCCATGCCGAAGGCGAGCGCCGCGGCGGTGGGCTCGTTGATGATGCGCTTCACGTCCAGGCCGGCGATGCGGCCGGCGTCCTTGGTCGCCTGGCGCTGCGAGTCGTTGAAGTAGGCCGGCACGGTGATCACCGCCTCCTTCACCTCCTCGCCGAGGTAGTCCTCGGCGGTCTTCTTCATCTTGCGCAGCACCTCGGCCGAAACCTGCGGCGGGGCGATCTTCTTGCCGCGCACCTCGACCCAGGCGTCGCCGTTGTCGGCGCGCACGATCTTGTAGGGCATCAGGCCGATGTCCTTCTGCACCTCCTTCTCCTCGAAGCGCCGGCCGATCAGGCGCTTCACGGCGAACAGCGTGTTCTTGGCGTTGGTGACCGCCTGGCGCTTGGCCGGCGCGCCGACCAGGATCTCGCCGTCCTCGGTGTACGCGACCACCGAAGGCGTGGTGCGCGCGCCTTCCGAGTTCTCGATGACCTTGGGCTTGCCGCCCTCCATGATGGCGACGCAGGAGTTGGTGGTGCCGAGGTCGATGCCGATGATCTTTGCCATGGTTCTAGTCCGCCTTGTCCAAGTCTTTGTCGGATATGGGGCTCGCGCCCTCCTTTTCAACCGCTTTCGCGACGGTCACCAGGGCCGGCCGCAGCACCCGGTCGTGGATCAGATAGCCCTTCTGCATGAGCGCCACGATGCTGTTCGGCTCGGCCTCGGCGGGCACGGCGGCCATCGCCTGGTGGCGGTAGGGGTCGAAGCGCTCGCCCGGCGCGGGCGCGATCTGCGTGACGTTCGCCTTCTGGAAGGCGTTCATGAGCTGCCTGAGGGTAAGCTGCACCCCGTCGCGCAGCGTCTCGGCGCTCGCCTCGGGGTTGGCGAGCGCGGCTTCCAGGCTGTCGGCGATCGGCAGCAGCTCCTCGGCGAAGCGCTCGAGGGCGAACTTCTGCGCCGCGGCCGCTTCGGCCTGGTAGCGCTTGCGCGCGTTGTCGGCGTCGGCCAGCGCGCGCAGCATTGCCTCGCGCTGCTGCTCCAGCCGCGCCTGCGCTTCGGCAAGCTGCTCTTCGAGGGGCTTGGCGGGCTCCTCGGCCGGTTGAGGTTGAACGCTGTTCTCTTGCATCTTGTCGAATTGGGGCCGGCCCGCACCCATTTCAAGCGTGGCGGCGAAATGCCGGAGGCGGTGCAAGCTACTGATTAGGCGATGAAAGCTATCAAAGTCACGCTATACGTGTTCGCGGGCCTGCTGGTCCTTCTGGTCCTCGCGGCGGCGATATTCGCCATGACGTTCGATCCTAACCGCTACAAGGGCCAGATCGAAGGCATCGTCAAGGAGAAAACCGGCCGCACGCTGCGCCTGGCCGGCGACCTCGAGGTCGCCCTCTGGCCCAGCCTCGGCGCCAAGGTGGCCGGCGTGACGCTCTCCGAGCGCGGCTCGGAGGAGCCGTTCGTCGCGCTCGACTCGGCGCACGCCTCGGTGGCGCTGCTGCCGCTGCTGCGCGGCGCCGTGGTGGTCGACGGCATCCGCGTCGCCGGCCTCAAGGCAAACGTCGTGCGCAGGAAGGACGGCAGCTTCAATTTCAGCGACCTGCTCGAGCCGCAGGGCGAGCCGGGGAAGAAGCCGGAGCGCAAGGCCGAGGAGCGCGAGGCGCAGGGCGGCCAGGCGGTCGCCTTCGACATCGCCGGCATCCACGTCGAGCGCTCGGCGCTGAGCTATCGCGACCTGGCGAGCGGGCAGTCGCTCGCCATCTCGGACTTCAGCCTCGATACCGGCCGCATCGCGCCGCAGGCCGACGGCGAGCTCTCGCTCGAGGCCGCGGCGAAGGGCGGGAACCCGGACATCGACCTCAGGCTCGCCGTCTCCGGCGAGTACCAGGTCGACCTGCCGGCGAAAGCGTTCAGCCTCTCCGGCCTCGATGCCCGGGTGAACGGCGCCGCGGTGGGCATCCGCGACCTCGTGGTCGCGGTCAAGGGCGATGTCGCGGCTAACCCCGAGAAGCGCCAGTACCAGGCGAAGGGTTTCAGCCTGGAAGCGCGCGGCGCGATGCCCGACCAGAGCTTCGAGGTCAAGGTTTCCGCGCCCGAGGTCGACATTTCGGCCGACAGGGCGAGGGGCGGCGCGATCAGCGCCGAGGCGAAGCTCAAGCAGCCGGCGCGCGAGATCCAGGCGGCGCTGCGCCTGTCCGGCGTGGAAGGCTCGGCGAAGGCGCTGTCGGTGCCGAAGCTCGCGGCCGACATCACGATGAGCGGCGAGGGCGTGCCGCAGAAGAGCGTGAAGATCCCGGTGAACGGCAGCCTGCGCGCCGACCTCGAGAAGCAGACGGCGAGCGCCGAGCTCTCCTCGAAGTTCGACGAGTCGACGATCCGGGCGAAGCTCGCCCTCGCCCGGTTCTCGCCGCCGGCCTACCGCTTCGACATCGACGTCGACCGGCTGAACGTCGACCGCTATCTGCCCGCCGAGGAACAGCCGGCGGCGCAGCCCGGCGCCGAGCCCTCGCAGGGCAAGCCGCAAGCGGACACGCCGGTCGACCTTTCCGCGCTCGAGGGGCTGGATGCCGACGGCCGCCTGCAGGTCGGGGCGCTGCAGCTCAAGGGCGTGAAGCTCGCCAACGTGAAGGCGCAGGTGAAGGCGGCGAACGGCCGGCTCGACGTCGCGCCGCTTTCCGCGAACCTCTACGAAGGCGCCGCCACGGGGGCGATCTCCGCGCAGGCCGACGGACGCGTCGCGGTCAAGGAAACGCTGACCGGCATCTCGATCGGCCCGCTGCTGCGCGACGTCGCGGACAAGGACGTCCTGGAAGGCAAGGGCACGCTCGCGCTCGACGTCACGGCGGCCGGCAAGACGGTGAACGCGATGAAGCGCTCGCTCGCCGGCACGGCGCGCGTGCAGCTGCGCGACGGCGCGATCAAGGGCATCAACATCGCCGAGGTGCTGCGCAAGGCGAAGACCGCGCTCGCCTCGCCGCAGGCGAAAGCGCAGGCGGCCGAGACGCAGAAGACCGATTTCTCCGAGATGAGCGCGAGCTTCGTGATCAGGAACGGCGTCGCGCACAACGAGGACCTCGACGTCAAGGCGCCGCTGTTCCGCATCACCGGCAAGGGCGACATCGACATCGCCGGCTCGAAGATCGACTACGTGACCAAGGCGGCGGTCGTCGCGACGACCCAGGGGCAGGGCGGGGCGGACCTCTCGCAGCTCGC
The DNA here is from genome assembly GCA_036381055.1 of Burkholderiales bacterium. GTDB lineage: Bacteria > Pseudomonadota > Gammaproteobacteria > Burkholderiales > SG8-39 > SCGC-AG-212-J23. The sequence goes on from DASVDO010000005.1 coordinate 16,870, forward strand.
CGGGCTCACCGTGCCGGTGCACCTGAGCGGCCCGCTCGACGCGATGCAGTACGAGGTCGACTACGGCGCGGTGGCGCGCGACCTCGCCAAGTCGCGCGTCGGCGAGAAGCTCCGCGAGCGGCTGGAGCAGCGCCTCGGCGGCAAGCCGGCCGAGGGCCAGTCGGGCCGGGGCGGGTCCCTGGAGAAGCAGCTCGACAAGCTAAAGGGCTTGTTCGGACGCTAGGGGCGGGGAACAGCCCCGGCGCGGGGGTGTTAACCTGCCGTGCCAATGCGCGTCCTCAGGCTACTGCGCCTGTCGCAGCTCTTCGCCCTCGCGGTGGTGCTGGCGGTCGTCGCCGCCCTGACGTTTCTTTACCGAGGGCTGCTGCTCGACGCGCTGGTCGAGACCGAGACGCGCGCGCACGTCGCGCTGACGCAGACCTTCGTCAACGCCATGTGGCCGCGCGGGCTGGACGGCGCGCTGGCGGTCGACGAGGCGCGCCTCAAGCGCCTCGCCGGCGGCCTGGACATCGTCAAGATCAAGGTCTACGACGCCGACGGGCGGACGGTCTTCTCCACCGACCCGCGGCAGATCGGCGAGGACAAGTCCGCGAATCCCGGGTTTCGCCGCGCGCGCGCCGGCACGCCGGCGAGCGAGATCACCTATCGCGACCACTTCGACGCCTGGGAGGGCACGCTCGCCGAGCGCAACATCATCTCGACCTACGTGCCGGTGCGCGCCGCCGGCGAAGCCGAGGTGCGCGCCGTGTTCGAGCTCTACAGCGACGTGACCGCGCTCGTCGCGCACATGCAGCGCGGGCTGTGGCAGATCCTCGCCGGCGTGCTGGGTGCGATGGCGCTCGTCTACGCCGCGCTGCAGGCGATCCTGTGGCGCTACCGCCGCCTGCTGCAGGAGCAGGAGGCGGCGCGCGCCGCGCAGGAGGAGCGCATCCGCCACCAGGCCTACCACGACGCGCTGACCGGGCTGCCCAACCGGGCGAGCCTCGCCGAGCACCTGGACGCGGCGATGGCGCGCGCGCGGCGCGCGCACTCGCTGGTGGCGCTGCTGTTCATCGACCTCGACCAGTTCAAGCGCGTCAACGACAGCCTCGGCCACGACGCCGGCGACCGGCTGCTGTGCGTGGTGGCGAAGCGCATCCGCGACTGCGTGCGCGAGGTGGACCTGCTGTTCCGCATGGGCGGCGACGAGTTCATCGTGCTGCTCGAGGACGCGCGCACCCCGGAGGAGATCGCGCTGGTCGCGCAGCGCACGATCGACGCGATCAGCGAGCCGCTGCAGGTGGGGCACCACGAGCTGGCGGTGTCGGCGAGCATCGGCATCGCGCTCTACCCGCGCGACGAGGCGCAGGGCGAGCGGCTGCTGAAGAGCGCCGACACGGCGATGTACCGCGCCAAGGAGCTGGGGCGCGGCCGCTACGCCTTCTTCTCGCCGGAGATGCACGAGCGCGTCGAGAGCCAGATGCTCATGGAGGCGGCGCTGCGCCAGGCGCTGCGCAACGGCGAGTTCGTGCTGCACTACCAGCCGCGCATCGACGCCGCGAGCGCGCGCGTGACCGGCGCCGAGGCGCTGCTGCGCTGGCAGCACCCGGCCTGGGGGCTGGTCGAGCCGGCGCGCTTCGTGCCGCTGCTCGAGGAGATGGGCCTGATCGTGCCGGTCGGCGCCTGGGTGCTGGAGCAGGCGTGCCGCGAGGCGCGCGCCTGGCAGGACGCGGGCGCCGGGGCGCTGCGCGTGTCGGTGAACATCTCGGCGCGCCAGTTCCGCGCCGAGACGCTGGTCGACACGGTGCGCGCGGCGCTCGCGGCGAGCGCCCTGCCGCCGGCGCTGCTCGAGCTCGAGCTCACCGAGAGCCTGCTGGTCGACGACGCCGAGCGGGCGATCGAGACCATGACGCGGCTGAAAGCGCTCGGCGTGGCGCTGTCGATCGACGACTTCGGCACCGGCTACTCGTCGCTCAGCTACCTGAAGCGCTTCCCGATCGACCACCTGAAGATCGACCGCAGCTTCGTGCGCGACCTCGCGGCGAGCGGCAAGGACGCGGCGATCTTCGACGCCATCACCGCGCTGGCGCGCAGCCTGGGCATCGGCGTGATCGCCGAGGGCGTCGAGGAGTCCTGGCAGGCCGAGCTGCTGCGCGGGCGCGAGTGCACCGAGCTGCAGGGCCACCTGTTCGGCCGGCCGATGCCGGCGGCGGCGCTCGCCGCGCTGCTCGCGCGCGCGCCGGCGCCGAGCGAGCGCGCCGCCTAGCTAGCCGGCGAGCTCGGCCAGCGCCTCGATCCACTCCGGCGACTCGTTCAGGCAGGGCACCACGCCGAGCCGCTCGCCGCCCGCGCGCAGGAACGCCGCGCGCGCGGCGATGCCGATCTCCTCGAGCGTCTCGAGGCAGTCGACCACGAAGCCGGGACAGACCACGTCGACGCGCCGCGCGCCGGCGCGCGCCAGCGCTTCGAGCGTCGGCTGGGTGGCGGGCTCGAGCCAGCGCGCGTAGCCGAAGCGCGACTGGAAGGTCACCTGCCACTCTCGCTCGCCCAGCCCGAGCCGCCGCGCGAGCAGCGCCGCGGTCGTGCGGCACTGCTGCTCGTAGCCCTCGGCGCCGCGCTTCGGCAGGCCGTGGAAGCTCATGAGCAGCCGCTCGCCGCGGCCGTGCTGCGACCAGTAGCGGCGCAGGTTCGCCGCGAGCGCCGCGATGTACGCCGGGTGCGCATGGAACTCGCGCACGGCGCGCACGCCGTCGGGCAGCAAGTCGAATACGCTCTCCGTAGTGCTCGCCGAGTGCTGCGGGTAGAGCGGGATCACCACCGGGTCCTGCAACCGGGGCAGGGCGGCGGCGAGCGACGGCTCGCCGTAGCGCATGGCGAAGGCGACCGGCCGCGCGAGGCGCTCGGAGAGCAGCTCGGCCTCGCGCCGCGTGTGCACCGCGAGCGGCGAGCCTTCGGGCAGCCAGATCGCGCGGTATTTCTCCGCTACCGCGCGCGGGCGCTTGCGCAGCACCACGCCGTGCAGGACCGGCAGCCACAGCCAGCGCGGCAGCGCGACCACGCGCGGGTCGGCGAGGAACTCGGCGAGGAAGGCGCGCACCGCCTGCGGCGTCGGCGCCGAAGGGGTCCCGAGGTTGACGAGGAGGACGCTGCGCAAGCCGGGTCAGAGCAATCGGGTTACCGGAAAATTGCTCTGACCCCTTTAATGCTGTGACAGCGCGCTCGACAGGAGCTTGGCGGTGACGTCGACGATCGGGATCACCCGGTCGTACGCCATGCGCGTCGGGCCGATCACGCCGACCGTGCCGACCACCTCGCCCTCGACCCTGTAGGGCGAGGTGACCACGCTCACGTCCTCGGGGGCGCTGAAGCCGGCCTCGCCGCCGATGAAGATCTGCACGCCCTGGCCGCGCAGCGACACGTCGAGGATCTGCAGCAGCGACGTCTTGCGCTCGAACAGCTCGAACAGCTGGCGCAGGCGCGTCATGTCCTGCGCGAGGTCCTGCACCGAGAGCAGGTTGTGCTCGCCGGAGATCACGTACTGCTCGCTGCCCTCGGCGACCGCGCGGTTGCCGGCCTCGACCGCGGCGGTCATCAGCCGGATCATGTCCTGGCGCAGCTCGCGCAGCTCGCTCTGCAGCCGGGCGCGCACGTCCTCGAAGGTCAGGCCGGAGTAGTTCTGGTTGATGTAGTTGGCCGCCTCGGTGAGCTCGGAGGCGGAGAACGCGCGCTCGGTGAAGAGGATGCGGTTCTGCACGTCGCCGTCGGGCGTGACCACGATGAGCAGCACGCGCTTCTCGGAGAGCTTGAGGAACTCGATGTGGCGGAAGCTCGCCGAGCGGCGCCGCGGCGTCATCACCACGCCGGCGAACTGGGTGAGCTGCGAGAGCAGCTGCGACGCCGCCTGGATCACCCGCTGCGGGTTGTCGGGCTGCAGCTCGCCTTCCATGCGCTGCAGCGCCTCGCTCTCGAGCGGCTTGATGATCAGCAGCGTGTCGACGAAGAAGCGGTAGCCGGCCGCGGTCGGCACGCGGCCGGCGGAGGTGTGCGGGCTGGCGATCAGCCCCATCTCCTCGAGATCGGCCATCACGTTGCGGATGGTGGCCGGCGAAAGATCGAGCCCGGAATGCCGCGACAGGGTGCGCGAGCCGATCGGCTGCCCCTCGGCAATGTAGCGCTCGATCAACGTCTTGAGCAATACCTGAGCGCGTTTGTCGAGCATGAAATCATTGTACACTCGACGCGATGTTCAGCCGCATCGCGCTGATCGGCAAGCTCGGCAGCCCGGAGATCGCGGCGTCGCTGCGCGAGCTGATCGGCCTGCTGGAGAAGCGCGGCTGCGAGGCCCTGGTCGAGAAGGAGACCGCCGCCGAGCTCGGCGCGCGCGGCCTCGACTACGCGGCGCTCGGCGCCCGCGCCGACCTCGCGGTGGTGATCGGCGGCGACGGCACCATGCTCGCCGCGGCGCGCAGCCTGGTGCGCCACCGCGTGCCCCTGGTGGGCGTCAACCTCGGCCGCGTCGGCTTCATGACCGACATCGGCCACCGCGACATGCACGGCGGCATCGGCGCCATCCTCGACGGGCGCTACACCATGGAGGAGCGCGCGCTGCTCGACGCCGAGATCGTGCGCGGCGGCGACCCGGTGCTGCGCACGCTGGCGCTCAACGAGGCGGTGATCGGCAAGGGCGCGCAGGGCCGGCTGATCGAGCTCGACCTGTCGATCGACGGCGAATTCATCTACACGCTGCGCGCCGACGGCATGATCGTCGCCACGCCCACCGGCTCCACCGCCTACGCGCTCGCGGCGCAGGGGCCGATCCTGCATCCGGCGCTGCCGGCGCTCGCGCTGGTGCCGCTCAACCCGCACACGCTGTCGGCGCGCCCGGTCAGCATCAGCGACCGCTCGCGCATCGAGATCGCGCTGGTGCGCGCGCTCGACGCGCGCGCGCACTTCGACGGCCTGGCGCTCGCCGACCTGCAGGAGGGCGACCGGCTGGTGCTCGGCCGCTCGGCCGAGGCGGTGCGCTTCGTCCACCCGCCCGGCTACCGCTACTTCGCCACGCTGCGCGAGAAGCTGCGCTGGAGCGAGGCGCCGTCGAAGGCGCAGTAGTGCTGCGCGCCGTCGAGATCCGCGACTACGTGCTGATCGGCGAGCTGTCGCTCGAGCTCGACGGCGGCTTCACCGTGCTGACGGGCGAGACCGGCGCCGGCAAGTCGATCCTGGTCGACGCCATCGAGCTGCTGGTCGGCGGGCGCGGCGACGCCGCGGTGGTGCGCGAAGGCGCCGAGCGCGCCGAGCTGGCGGCGGAGTTCGACGCCTCGCCCGCCACCGACGCCTGGACCCGCGAGCGCGAGCTCGAGGGCGACCCCGGCCGGCTGCTCGTCCGGCGCACCATCGACCGCGCCGGCCGCTCGCGCTGCTTCATCAACGGCCATGCCGCGACGCTCGCGCAGCTGCGCGAGCTGGGCGAGCGGCTGGTCGACATCCACGGCCAGCACGCGCACCAGTCGCTGCTGCGTCCCGCGGCGCAGCGCGAGCTGCTCGACGCGCACGCCGACGCCGAGGCGCTCGCGCGCGAGACCGCGGAGGCGTACCGCGCCTGGCGGCGCCTGGAGGCGCTGGCGCGCGAGGCGCACGAGCAGCACGCGCAGCGGCTCGCCGAGCGCGCCGAGCTCGAGGAGCGGCTCGCCGAGCTGGAGAAGCTCGCGCCGCAGCCGGGCGAATGGCAGCGCGTCTCGGCCGAGAACCAGCGGCTGCAGCACGGCTCGAGCCTGCTCGCCGGCGCGCAATCGTCGCTGGAAACGCTCGAGGAGGCCGAGGGCGCCTGCCTGTCGCAGCTCTCGGCGGTGGCGGGCCGGCTGCGCGCGCTCTCCGAGCACGACGATCGCCTGAAGCCGATCGTCGAGCTGCTCGAGTCGGCCGAAGCGCAGGCGGGCGAGGCGGCGCGCGATCTGCGCCACTACGCCGCGCGCGTCGAGCTCGACCCGGAGGCGCTGCGCGAGGTGGAAGCGCGCCTCGACGCGCTCTACACCGCGGCGCGCCGCTATCGCATCCGCCCCGAGGAGCTGGACGCTTTCCTGGCGAGCAGCCGGTCGCGGCTCGCCGAGCTCACCCTCGCCGTCGATCCCGAGGGCCTGAAGCGCGAGGTGGCGGCGGCGCGCGGCCGCTACGACGCGCTGGCGCAGCAGCTTTCGGCCAGGCGCGCCGCCGCGGCGCAGGCGCTCGCCGAGTCGGTGAGCGCGGCGATGCAGCAGCTCGCCATGGCGGGCGGGCGCTTCGCCGTGGAGCTCGCGAGGAAGCCGGAGCCCGAGGCGAGCGGCATGGAGGACGTCGGGTTCCAGGTCGCCTCGCATCCCAGCCTGCCGCTGCGGCCGCTGGCGCGCGTCGCCTCGGGCGGCGAGCTCTCGCGCATCAGCCTCGCCATCCAGCTGATCGCCGCGCGCTCCTCGCCGGTCGGCACGCTGGTGTTCGACGAGGTCGACGCGGGAATCGGCGGCGCGGTCGCCGAGACCGTCGGCAGGTCGCTCAAGAAGCTCGGCCGGCAACGCCAGGTGCTCTGCGTCACCCACCTGCCGCAGGTCGCGGCGTGCGGCGATCATCAATGGGCGGTGGTGAAGAGCGGCGCCAAGGTGAAGGCCGGCAAGCTCGATCGCGCGGCGCGCATCGCCGAGCTCGCGCGCATGCTGGGCGGCGCGGAAAGCACGGCGCGCAAGCACGCGGCCGAGCTGCTCGACGCCGATTGACTAGCGATCAATTACGACCCTGACCCCGAATTACTTGCGGTGGGGGCAGTCGACCTTGGTGCAGTCCGCGTACAGCGAGAGCGAATGGCCGCTGAGCTGGAAGCCGCGCTGGCGCGCGACCTCGTTCTGGCGGCGCTCGATGTCGGAGTCGTAGAACTCCTCGACGCGGCCGCATTGCAGGCAGACGAGGTGGTCGTGGTGGCCGCCCTCGTTCAGCTCGAACACCGCCTTGCCGGTCTCGAAGTGCTGGCGCGACAGGAGCCCCGCGTGCTCGAACTGGGTGAGCACGCGGTACACGGTGGCGAGGCCGACGTCGATGCCTTCGGCGATCAGCGCCCTGTAGACGTCCTCGGCCGAGAGGTGGCGCACCTTGCTCGACTCGAACAGCTCGAGGATCTTCTTCCTCGGCGCCGTGGCCTTGAGGCCGCTGTCCTTCAGGCTTTGCACCGGGCTCATGTCGCTGTCATTATATGCCTCCATGGTTTTCCCTCTGTATTCAAGCCGCTGGCTCGTGGTGCTGGCCGCGGCGGCGGCCGCCTGCTCGAGCGTGCCGCGCATTCCCGGCATCACCCCCTACAAGATGGACATCCAGCAGGGCAACTTCGTCTCGCAGGAGATGATTGCCCGGCTCAGGCCCGGCATGAGCCGCGAGCAGGTGCGCTACCTGCTCGGCACGCCGCTGGTCACCGACATCTTCCACGCCGAGCGCTGGGACTACGTGTACTGGCGCGAGGCGCCCGACGGCACGCGCGTGGAGCGCCACGTGGCGCTGTTCTTCTCGCCCGACAACAAGCTGGAGCGCATCGCCGGCGACGTCGTGAGCTCGGCCGCCGGCCGATGAGCCGCGCATGAGCACCGGCGTGGCGATCGCCGGCGCGGCCGGACGCATGGGCCAGGCGCTGATCGAGGCGCTGCGTGGCGAGCCCGAGCTGCGCCTCGCCGCCGCGCTCGAGGCCGCCGGTCATCCGGCGCTCGGGCGCGAGGCCGGCGCCGGGGTGCGGATCGCCGCCGACATCGCCGCGGCGCTGCAGGCCTGCGACGTGCTGGTCGACTTCACCCGCCCGGAAGCGACGCTCGCGCACCTGCGCGCCTGCCGGGCGGGCGGCAAGCCGATGGTGATCGGCACCACCGGCTTCTCGCCCGGGCAGGCGAAGGAGATCGAGCAGGCGGCGCAGGCCATGCCGATCGTCATGGCGGCCAACTTCGCCGTCGGCGTGAACGCGCTGTTCAAGCTGGCGGAGACCGCGGCGCGCATCCTCGGCGAGGGCTACGACGTCGAGATCGTCGAGGCGCACCATCGCCACAAGGTGGACGCGCCTTCGGGGACCGCGCTGCGGCTCGGCCAGGCGGTGGCGAGCGCGCTGGGCCGCAAGCTCGACGAGGTGGCGCGCCACGGCCGCCACGGCGAGCCGGGCGCGCGCCCGGCGCGCGAGATCGGCTTCCACGCCGTGCGCGGCGGCGACATCGTCGGCGAGCACACCGTGCTCTTCGCCGGCGTCGGCGAGCGCCTGGAGCTCACGGTGCGCTCGCAGAGCCGCGCCACCTACGCGAGCGGCGCGCTGCGCGCCGCGCGCTGGCTGTGCGGCCGCGGCCCGGGCCTGTACGACATGCAGGACGTGCTCGGCCTGCGCTAATCGGCGTATAATCCCCGCTTCAATGAAGCGGGAGGGGCAGGCTCGCGCACCGCGCGCTCCAAACCTCCCGCTTTCCGTATCCAGCCAATGACGAACAGTACTCAGGACGCCGTCCTGGCCCTCGCCGACGGCACGGTCTTTCGCGGCCGCTCGGTCGGCGCGCCCGGCGTCGCCGTGGGCGAAGTGGTGTTCAACACCGCGATGACCGGCTACCAGGAGATCCTGACCGATCCTTCGTACTGCCGGCAGGTCGTCACGCTCACCTATCCGCACATCGGCAACACCGGCGCGAACGGCGAGGACATGGAGTCGGCGCGCGTCTTCGCCTCGGCGCTGGTGGTGCGCGACGTGCCGCGGCGCCATTCGAGCTGGCGCGCCGAGCGCGGCCTGAGCGAGCTCCTCGCGAGCCACGGCGTGGTCGGCATCGCCGGGCTCGACACGCGCCGGCTGACGCGCCTCCTGCGCGAGAAGGGCGCGCAGAGCGGCTGCGTGCTCGCCGGCGAGGCGGTCGACGCCGGGCGGGCGCTCGCCGAGGCGCGGCGCTTTCCCGGCCTCGCCGGCATGGACCTCGCGCGGGTGGTCACGGTGCGCGAGCCCTACGAATGGCGCGACGGCTGCTGGAAGCTCGGCGAAGGCTACCGGCGCGCCGACGCCGCCGCGACGCACGTCGTCGCCTACGACTACGGCGTCAAGCACAACATCCTGCGCATGATCGCCGCGCGCGGATCGAGGGTGACGGTCGTGCCGGCGCAGTTTCCCGCGAAAGAGGCGCTCAAGCTCAAGCCCGACGGCGTGTTCCTCTCCAACGGCCCGGGCGACCCGGAGCCCTGCGACTACGCGATCGAGGCGATCGGCGAGATCCTCGACGCGACGCGCATCCCGGTGTTCGGCATCTGCCTCGGCCACCAGCTGATGGGCCTCGCCTCCGGGGCGAAGACGCTGAAGATGAAGTTCGGCCACCACGGCGCCAACCACCCGGTCAAGGACCTCGACACCGGGCAGGTGGTGATCACCAGCCAGAACCACGGCTTCGCCGTCGATCCGGCCTCCATCCCGCCGAACCTGCGGCCGACGCACGTGTCGCTGTTCGACGGCTCGCTGCAGGGGCTGGCGCGCACCGACCGGCCGGCGTTCTGCTTCCAGGGGCACCCGGAAGCGAGCCCGGGTCCGCACGACATCGGCTACCTGTTCGACCGCTTCGCCCGGATGATGGCCGATGCCAAGGCGTAGCGACATCGGCAGCATCCTGATCCTCGGCGCCGGGCCGATCGTCATCGGCCAGGCGGCCGAGTTCGACTACTCGGGCGCGCAGGCGTGCAAGGCGCTGCGCCAGGACGGCTTCCGCGTGGTGCTGGTGAACTCCAACCCGGCGACCATCATGACCGACCCGGAGATGGCGGACGCGACCTACATCGAGCCGATCAGCTGGCCGGTGGTGGCGAAGATCATCGAGAAGGAGCGGCCCGACGCGCTGCTGCCGACCATGGGCGGCCAGACGGCGCTCAACTGCGCGCTCGACCTGGCGCGCGAGGGGGTGCTGGAGCGCTTCGGCGTGCAGATGATCGGCGCCTCGCGCGAGGCGATCGACAAGGCCGAGGACCGCGAGAAGTTCAAGCTGGCGATGAAGCGCATCGGCCTCGCCTGCCCGCGCTCGGCGCTCGCGCACTCGATGGAGGAGGCGCTGCAGGTGCAGGCCGGCATCGGCTTCCCGGTGGTGGTGCGGCCGTCCTTCACGCTCGGCGGCACCGGCGGCGGCATCGCCTACAACCGCGAGGAGTTCGTGGCGATCTGCGAGCGCGGCCTCGACGCGTCGCCGACGCGCGAGCTGCTGATCGAGGAGTCGGTGCTCGGCTGGAAAGAGTTCGAGATGGAGGTGGTGCGCGACCGCAAGGACAACTGCATCATCGTCTGCTCGATCGAGAACCTCGACCCGATGGGCGTGCACACCGGCGACTCGATCACGGTCGCGCCGGCGCAGACGCTCACCGACAAGGAATACCAGATCATGCGCGACGCGTCGGTGAAGATCCTGCGCGAGATCGGCGTCGACACCGGCGGCTCGAACGTGCAGTTCGCGATCAACCCGGACGACGGGCGCATGGTGGTGATCGAGATGAACCCGCGCGTCTCGCGCTCGAGCGCGCTCGCCTCCAAGGCGACCGGCTTCCCGATCGCCAAGGTGGCGGCCAAGCTGGCCGTCGGCTACACGCTGGACGAGATCGCCAACGAGGTGACCGGCGGCGCCACCCCGGCCTCCTTCGAGCCGACCATCGACTACGTGGTCACCAAGGTGCCGCGCTTCGCCTTCGAGAAGTTCCCGCAGGCCAACGACCGGCTCACCACGCAGATGAAGTCGGTCGGCGAGGTGATGGCGATCGGCCGCACCTTCCAGGAGTCGTTCCAGAAGGCGCTGCGCGGCCTGGAGGCCGGCGTCGACGGGCTGAACCAGCGCACGCGCGACCGCGAGACGCTGGAGAAGGAGCTGGGCGAGCCCGGGCCGGAGCGCATCTGGTACGTCGGCGACGCGTTCGAGAACGGCTTCACGCTCGACGAGGTGCACCGGCTGACGCGCATCGACCCCTGGTTCCTCGACCAGATCAAGGAGATCGTCGAGCTGGAGATGAAGCTCGACGACCAGAAGCTCGACGACATCGGCCGCGACACGCTGCTCGAGCTCAAGCGCAAGGGCTTCTCCGACCGGCGCCTCGCCTACCTCTTCAACTGCGACGAGCAGGCGGTGCGCGCCAAGCGCCACCGGCTGGGCATCCGGCCGGTGTACAAGCGCGTCGACACCTGCGCCGCCGAGTTCGCGGCCAGGACCGCCTACCTGTACTCGACCTACGAGGAGGAGTGCGAGGCCGAGCCGACCGACCGCAAGAAGGTGATGGTGCTGGGCGGCGGCCCGAACCGCATCGGCCAGGGCATCGAGTTCGACTACTGCTGCGTGCACGCGGCGCTGGCGCTGCGCGAGGACGGGTTCGAGACCATCATGGTCAACTGCAACCCGGAGACGGTGTCCACCGACTACGACACCTCGGACCGGCTGTACTTCGAGCCGCTGACGCTCGAGGACGTGCTGGAGATCGTCGACAAGGAGAAGCCCTGGGGCGTGATCGTGCAGTACGGCGGCCAGACGCCGCTCAAGCTGGCGCGCGACCTGGCCGCGGCCGGCGTGCCGATCATCGGCACCAGCGCCGAGGCGATCGACATCGCGGAGGACCGCGAGCGCTTCCAGAAGCTGGTCGACAGGCTGAAGCTGCGCCAGCCGCCCAACCGCACCGCGCGCTCGGCGGCCGAGGCGATCCGGCAGGCGCAGGAGATCGGCTACCCGGTGGTGGTGCGGCCGAGCTACGTGCTCGGCGGGCGCGCCATGGAGATCGTGCACCACCAGGCCGACCTGGAGCGCTACATGCGCGAGGCGGTGAAGGTGTCGAACGACTCGCCGGTGCTGCTCGACCGCTACCTGTCCGACGCGATCGAGGTCGACGTCGACTGCATCTGCGACGGGCGCGACGTGCTGATCGGCGGCATCATGGAGCACGTCGAGCAGGCGGGGGTGCACTCCGGGGACTCGGCGTGCTGCCTGCCGCCGCACTCGCTGGCCGGCCACATCGAGCGCGAGCTGCGCCGCCAGACCGAGATGATGGCGCGCGCCCTTAAGGTGGTGGGCCTGATGAACGTACAGTATGCGATCCAGAGGGATACGGTGTACGTTCTGGAGGTGAACCCGCGCGCCTCGCGCACCGTGCCCTACGTCTCCAAGGCGATCGGCCTGCCGCTCGCCAAGGTGGCGGCGCGCGTCATGGCGGGCCGGAGCCTGCGCGAGCAGGGCGCCGAGGAGGTGACGCCGTCGTATTTCTCGGTCAAGGAGGCGGTGTTCCCGTTCGCGCGCTTCCCGGGCGTCGACACCATCCTCGGCCCGGAGATGAAGTCGACCGGCGAGGTGATGGGCGTCGGGCGCAGCTTCGGCGAGGCGTTCGTCAAGTCGCAGCTCGCCGCCGGCGTCCGGCTGCCCTCGGGCGGCAAGGCGTTCATCAGCGTGCGCGACGGCGACAAGCTCGCCGCCGTGCAGGTGGCGCGCGACCTCGTCGACCTGGGCTTCAGCATCCTCGCCACGCGCGGCACCGCGGCGGTGCTGCAGTCGCACGGCCTGCCGCTCACCGTGGTGAACAAGGTGGCCGAGGGCCGGCCGCACATCGTCGACATGATCAAGAACGGCGAGGTGAGCTTCATCGTCAACACCGTCGAGGCGACGCGCACCGCGGCGAGCGACTCGCGCGCCATCCGCGTCACCGCGCTCGGCCAGCGCGTCACCTACTTCACCACCGTCGCCGGCGCCAAGGCGGCCTGCGCCGGCATGAAGCACCACCTCGCGAGCCTCGAACCCTACCGGCTGCAGGACCTGCACGCCGGCCTGAAACGGCAAGCCACCCCGGAAGCAGCGTAATCCCCATGAAGACGCCCATGACTAAGCGCGGCGCCGATTTGCTGCGCGCCGAGCTGCAGCGGCTGAAGAGCGTCGAGCGCCCCGCCATCTCGCAGGCGATCGCCGAGGCGCGCTCGCACGGCGACCTGTCGGAGAACGCCGAGTACGACGCGGCGCGCGAGCGCCAGGGACACATCGAGGCGCGCATCCGCGACATCGAGGCGAAGCTCGCCAACGCCAACATCGTCGACCCGACCCTGCTCGACGCGGGCGGCCAGTGCGTGTTCGGCGCCACCGTCGACGTCGCGGAGGAGGGCGGCGCGCAGGTGACCTGGCAGATCGTCGGCGAGGACGAGGCCGACATCAAGGCGGGCCGGATCTCCTACAGCTCCCCCATCGGCCGCGCCCTGATCGGCAAGGAAGCCGGCGAGACCGTCGAGGTCCAGACCCCCGGCGGCCTCAAGCGCTACGAGATCATCGACGTCCGCTACGAGTAGCCCGGCCCCCGGTCAGCGGGGCCGCGAGCGGGGGCTCGCCTTTTCCGGCACACTCCCGCCTGCGCCAACAACAACAAGGGAGGAACTCCCATGTCGGCCGAGCAAAACCGCTATGCCGCTCCGCGCGCCCGCGTGGACGACGTCGCCGCACCCGCGGCGGCTACCGGGCCGCAAGGCATCGGCGGCTGGCTGATCCTGCCGCTTCTCGGGCTGATCGCCACCCCGTTCCGCGTCGGCTTCCTGACCCTGCGCGACCTGCTTCCCGCCTTCGAGCCCGAAACCTGGAACGTCCTCACCACGCCGGGCAGCGGCTTCGACCACCCCCTGTGGGCGCCGATGCTCATATTCGAGGTGACGGCCAACTGCGTGGTCATCCTCTTCTCCATCGTCCTGCTCTGGCTCTTCTTCAAGAAGTCCAAGCGCGTGCCGATGCTCGTGATCACCTGGTACCTGGTCATCATCGGCGCGCAGATCGTCGACGAGGTCCTCGGCGGCCGCATCCCCGCCGTCGCCGCCGCCGACGACGGCACGAGCCTCAGGGAGCTCGCCCGCTCCGTCGGCACCGCGCTGATCTGGATCCCGTACTTCCTCGTTTCGAAACGGGTCAAGAACACCTTCGTCCGGTAAGCCGACGCCGCGCGCGGCAGCTAACGGGCGCTCCGGCCGCCCGCCGCTCCCCGATTTGTCCGATTGTCCTGACTCGCCACGGCAAGTCAGCAACCCCGGCGCGCAAGCCGCCGCGGCTTTGTGTCACCCAATGTTTTTCGGCAGACTGTCAACCAATTCTCTCCGACTGACAGTCAACTAATAACCCAACCGAGGGAGGCTCCGAATGGCAATAAGACTGACCAGGAATCTCGGCATGCTATTGCTGGCGATCTGGCTGATCCTGGGTGGGCTAATGCCGCTGCTCAATCTAAGCTTCTCGGGAGCCGGCACCATCATGGCGATCCTCGCCATCGCCGCAGGCGTCTTGCTCCTGGTAGGGCGATAGCAACCGCTCAAGCCGGTGTTTCTTGAGCAGTGCCGAGCGATCCTGCCCGATGCCCAATGTGCAAGGTGCCCGATGTCGCCTAACTACCCGTTGGAGCGAACCGTGAGACGGCAGTGGTTAGCGCGCCGAGCACGCCGAAGACAGTATGCGCGCTCGTTGCGCTTGCAAGCGGCTCGTTCGGCTGCTCAACGCGAGTGTTAGACGCCTCAAACCGGCGCGCGGCAATGACCTCACGAGGTAGAACTTGGCGAAGCGAAAGAACAACACACCGGCAGCAGAGGCAAGCGCCGCCACCGTCGGCTACGAAGCC
>DASVDO010000006.1:0-88005 GCA_036381055.1 Burkholderiales bacterium
CGCGTGATCGAGCGGCTGCGCTCGCTCGGCGAGCGCGAGGTGCCGACCACGCGCGTCGGCGACTTCGTGATGCGCGAGCTCGCCAAGCTGGACAAGATCGCCTACATCCGCTTCGCCTCGGTGTACCGCCAGTTCGAGACGCCCGACGACTTCCGCGAGGCGCTCCAGGAAGTGAAGTCGCCGCGCCGCCGGCGCCGCTAGCGTGACCCGCTTCTCCGATTTCGACCACGCGATGATGCGGCGGGCGCTGGCGCTCGCCGAGAAGGGCCTGTACAGCGCCACGCCGAACCCGCGCGTCGGCTGCGTGGTGACGCGCGGCGCCCAGGTGATCGGCGAGGGCTGGCACGAGAAGGCCGGCGGCCCGCACGCCGAGGTCGTCGCGCTGCGGGACATAGACGCCGAGGGCGCGACCGTCTACCTCAACCTCGAGCCGTGCAACCACCACGGCCGCACGCCGCCCTGCGCCGAGCTGCTGGTGCGAAAGAAGGTGGCGCGCGTGGTCGCGGCGATGAGCGATCCCGATCCGCAGGCGCGCGGCGGCGGCGAGCGGCTGCGCGCGGCGGGCATCGCCTTCGAGCCCGGCCTGCTGGAAGCCGAGGCGCGCGAGCTCAACATCGGCTTCGTCTCGCGCGTCACGCGCGGCCGGCCGTGGGTGCGCCTCAAGCTGGCGGCGACGCTGGACGGCAGGACGGCCCTCTCCGACGGCCGGTCGCAGTGGATCACCGGCGCCGAGGCGCGGCGCGACGGCCATCGCTGGCGCGCCCGCGCCTGCGCCATCCTCACCGGCATCGGCACCGTCAAGGCCGACGACCCGCAGCTCACCGTGCGCGAGGTCGAGACGCCGCGCCAGCCGCTGCGCGTGGTGGTCGACAGCCGGCTGGAGACGCCGGCCTCGGCGAAGGTGCTGAAGGGAGCGCCGCCGCTCGTCTTCGCCGCGCGCCAGGGCACGCTGCCCAATGCCGAGGTCGTGGTGCTGCCGAACGCGCGCGGCAAGGTCGAGCTGCCGCAGATGCTCGAGGAGCTGGCGCGGCGCGGCGTGAACGAGCTGCACGTCGAGGCGGGCTACCGGCTGAACGGCTCGCTGCTGCGCGAAGGCTGCGTCGACGAGCTGCTCGTCTACCTCAACCCGAGCCTGCTCGGCGACGCGGCGCAGGGCATGGCGGAGCTGCCGGCCGCGGCGTCGCTCGACGAGCGGCGCCGGCTGCGCATCGTCTCGCTGGAGCGCGTCGGCGAAGACCTGCGCTTACTGCTGCGGCCCGCATAGTGCGGCGCCGAGCAGGTCGAGCGCGACGCGCGCGGTGCGCCGGTCGGGATCGAGCCGCGGGCAGTACTCGACCAGCTCCACCGCGGCGAGCTCCGGCCGGCCGCCGATGCCGGCGAGCGCCGCGGCGAGCTCGCCCGCCGGGAGCCCGGCGCGCACCGGCGTGCCGACGCCCGGCGCTTCCTCCGGCGTCACCACGTCGAGATCGATGCTGATGCCGAACGCGTCGGTGTCCGCAACGGCGATGGCGAGCGCCTCGCCGAGCGCCGCGGCGAGGCCGATGCGCGCCACCTCCGCCATGTAGAAGATGCGCACGCCCAGGCGCTCGAGGCGCGCCTGCTCCTCGGGCTCGAAGCTGCGCACGCCGACCAGGCTGACGTTCTGCGGCGCCACCACGCCGGTGGCGAGGCCGTAGAGAGGATCGTCGTGCTCGCCGAGCAGCCACGCGAGCGGCATGCCGTGCAGGCGGCCGGTATGGCTGGTGCCCGGGGTGTGCGCATCCATGTGCGCGTCCACCCAGACCAGGCCGAGCCCCTGCGCGCCCCTCGCGTGCAGGCCGCGCGCCACGCCGGTCCAGGTGCCGCCGGCGCAGCTATGGTCGCCGCCCAGCACGCACGGCAGCGCGTCGCGCGACATCGCCTGCTCGACCGCCGCGGCGAGCGCGCCGCACAGCCGGCTCACCGCGAGCTGCTTGCGCCGCTCCCCGTCCGGCGGCGAGAGAATCGGCCCTTCGCGCGCCGGCACGCCGCAGGCCGCGAGGCGGGCGGCGAGCAGCGGCGCGAGCACGCCGGGCGCCTCGGCGCAGCCCGGGTCGGCGCCGCCCAGGCCCCATGCGGCGCCGATCAGCTCGATCTGTCGCCGCGGCACTACCGGAGGATCGTCGCGGCTGCTACGCCGCATGGCAGAACGCACGATCGTTGCTCTCGTCCAAGCATATATGAATGCAACGAAGGGACCGCTCGCGCGCTGGCAGGACTGGGCGATCTTCGCGCTCGCGCTGTGGCTCGCGGTGTCGCCGTGGCTGCTCGACTACGCCTGGCACGCCGGCGCCACCGCGAACGCCGCGCTCGCCGGCCTGGCGCTCGCGCTCGCCGCGCATTTCGAGGCGAGCTGCGAGCTCGCCGTCGACTGGCTGAACCTCGGCGCCGGCCTGTGGCTCCTCGCCGCGCCCTTCCTGCTCGGCTTCGACGCCGTGGCGCTTGCCACCGCGACGTCGCTCTCGGTCGGCGCGGCGGTGACGGCGCTCGCCGCCTCGGCATTGCGCTTTTTGCGCTAACCTTCGCCGCCATGTTCACCGGCATCGTGCAGGCCGTGGGCCGCATCGTGCGCGAGGACCCGCTGGAGGTCGAAAGCGGCGAGCTCGACCTCTCCGACGTGGCCGTCGGCGACTCGCTCTGCGTGCAGGGCGTCTGCCTCACCGTCACCCGGCTGACGCGCGGCGGCTTCACCGCGGACGTGTCGGCGGAGACGCGCCGCGTCACCGCCGGCCTGCACGCCCGGCACGAGGTCAACCTGGAGAAGTCGCTCGCCCTGTCGTCGCGGCTCGGCGGCCACCTGGTCACCGGCCACGTCGACGGCGTGGGCGAGGTGATCTCGTTCGCCGGGGGCGTGCTCGCGGTGCGCGTGCCGCACGGGCTCGCCCGCTACATCGCGCGCAAGGGCTCGATCTGCGTCGACGGCGTGAGCCTGACCGTGAACCGCGCCGAAGGCGACACCTTCGAGGTGTTCCTGATTCCGCATACGCTCAAGGCCACCACGCTCGGCAGGCTGGCGCCCGGCGCGCCGGTGAACATCGAGGTGGACCTGATCGCCCGGTACGTCGAGCGCATGCTCGGCGAGCGCGCGTAGTGCCGCCGAGCTACCGCCTCACCGGCGCCGGCCGCCTGGCGTGGGAGTCGCAGGACGCCGCCGTGCCGGCGGACTACCGGCTGATCCTCTGGCTGCTCGATTTCCACGGCAACGACTACGCGGCGAGCGCTTTCCGCCGCTTCCCCGAGCAGCTGCTCATCGAGTGGCTGGGCGAGATGGAGGAGCTGGGCCTCATCGAGCGCGCGCCCGACGAGGCGCTGCGCCTGCCGCTGCCGGACATCGAGGTGCTCGAAGACGAGGTGCCGGCGCAGGAGATGCTCGCGCGCGGCGGCGCCTACATCGCCGAGCACCGGCTGCGCGGCCGCCGCCCGCCGGGCAAGCCGCGCTCGCGCATCGTCGTGCTGATCGTCGAGGACGACCCCGACCAGCTCGCGCTCGCCGACCTGCGCGTCTCGATGGCCGGCTACTCGGTGCGCGTCGCGGCGAGCGCCGAGGCGCTGACGCGCTCGTTCTCGAGCGACGGGCCGCCCGACCTGCTGCTGCTCGACATCCACCTGCCCGACGGCGACGGCTTCGACATCCTGTGGAAGCTGCGCCGCCACCGCCGCTACGCCGAGCTGCCGGTGATCCTGCTCACCGCGCGCGCCGACGCCGAGGACATCGGCAAGGGCCTGCGCCTGGGCGCCGACGGCTACGTGACCAAGCCCTACTCCAAGAACCTGCTGGCGGGCGTCATCGAGAAGGTCCTGAAGCACGTCCACGCCTGAGATCCATTTCGACCCGGCGCTGCCGATCAACGCGCGGCGCGACGAGATCCGCGCCGCCGTGGAGCGCCACCCGGTGGTGGTGGTCTGCGGCGAGACCGGCTCGGGCAAGAGCACGCAGCTGCCGAAGCTGCTGCTCGAGATGGGGCGCGAGCGCGCCGGGCGCATCGGCCATACGCAGCCGCGGCGCATCGCCGCGCGCTCGCTCGCCGCGCGCATCGCGCACGAGCTCGGCTCGCCGCTCGGCGAGCGCGTCGGCTACAAGGTGCGCTTCCAGGAGAGCGTCGGCCGCCGCACCGCGATCAAGGTGATGACCGACGGCATCCTGCTCGCCGAGACGCAGGGCGACCGCGACCTCGCCGAGTACGGCTCGATCATCCTCGACGAGGCGCACGAGCGCAGCCTCAACATCGACTTCCTGCTCGGCTACCTGAAGCGGCTGGTGGCGCGCCGTCCCGAGCTGAGGGTGCTGATCACCTCGGCGACCATCGACGCCGAGCGCTTCTCGCGCCATTTCGACGGCGCGCCGGTGATCGAGGTGTCGGGGCGGCTCTACCCGGTCGAGGTGCGCTACCGGCCGGTCGGCGGCGACGCCGAGGACACGACGCGCGAGGAGGAAGAGCAGGCGCTCGCCGACGCGGTGGAGGAGCTGTGTGCCGAAGGCGAGGGCGACGTGCTGGTGTTCCTGCCGGGCGAGCGGGAGATCCGCGATGCGGCCGCCGTGCTGCAAAGAAGAAGTCTTCGCGGAATGGAAATACTGCCGCTCTACTCCCGTCTTTCCGCCGCCGAGCAGGACCGGGTGTTCCGGCCGCAGGGCAGGCGGCGGGTGGTGCTCGCGACCAACCTCGCCGAGACCTCGCTCACCGTGCCGCGCATCCGCTACGTGGTCGACGCCGGCACGGCGCGCGTCAAGCGCTACAGCTACCGCAACAAGGTGGAGATGCTGCGCGTCGAGCCGATCTCGCAGGCGGCGGCGCGCCAGCGCGCCGGGCGCTGCGGCCGAGTGGCGAACGGCGTGTGCATCCGGCTCTACTCCGAGGAGGACTTCGAGAAGCGCCCGGCGTTCACCGATCCGGAGCTGCTGCGCTCCTCGCTCGCCTCGGTGATCCTGCGCGCCAAGAGCCTGGGCCTGGGCGAGGTCGAGGAATTCCCCTTCCTCGATCCGCCGAGCCCGCGCGCCATCGCCGACGGCTACGCGCTGCTCGCCGAGCTGGGCGCAGTGGATGAGAACAGAAATCTCACTTCGACTGGCCGTGAGCTGGCGCAGCTTCCGCTCGATCCTCGTATCGCGCGCATGCTGGTGGCGGCGCGCGAGGAGCGCTGCCTCGCTCCGGTGCGCACCATCGCCGCGGCGCTCTCGGTGCAGGATCCGCGCGAGCGGCCGCTCGACAAGGCGGCCGCCGCCGACGAGCGCCATGCGCGCTTCGCCGACGAGCGCTCGGACTTCCTCGCCTACCTGAAGATGGCGCGCCTGTTCGAGGAGAAGATGGAGAAGCAGGCGCGCGAGAGCTTCCTCTCCATCCCGCGCATGCGCGAGTGGCGCGACGTCGACGCGCAGCTCGAGCGCCTGCTGCGCGAGCTCGGATGGCCCGAGTCGTCGGCCGATCCGGCGAGCCCGCAGGGCTACCGCGCGATCCACCGCGCGCTGCTCACCGGGCTGCTCGGCAACGTCGGCCTGCGCGAGCAGGCCGAGGCGAGCTATACCGGCGCGCGCGGCATCAAGTTCTGGATCCATCCCGGCTCCTGGGTGAAGAAGGCGGGCCGCTGGCTGGTCGCCGCGGAGCTCGTCGAGACGACGCGCCTCTACGCGCGCACGGTCGCGGCGATCGAGCCGAAGTGGCTCGAGGATCTGGGCGGGCACCTGCTGAAGCGCGAGCGCGCCGAGCCGCGCTGGGAGCGCGGGCGCGGCGAGGTGGTGGCGCTGGAGCGCGGCACGCTCTACGGGCTGCCGGTCTACGCCAACCGCCGAGTGCCTTACGCGCCCGTCGATCCCGCCGGCGCGCGCGAGATCTTCATCCGCTCGGCGCTCGTCGCGGGCGAGCTGGACACGCGCGCGCCGTTCCTCGCCCACAACCGCCGCCTGGTGGCCGAGATCGAGCGCCTCGAGCACAAGTCGCGCCGGCCGGACATCCTGGTCGACGAGGAGTTGATCTACGCCTTCTACGACCAGCGCATCCCGCCCGAGGTGCACGGCGCGGCGTCGTTCGAGCGCTGGCGCGCCGGCGCCGAGCGCGCCGATCGCCGCCTGCTGTTCCTGTCGCGCGAAGAGCTGATGCGCCACGAGGCGGCCGGGGTGACCACCGAAAACTTCCCGCCGTTCCTCGAGCTCGGCCCGAACCGCTACGCGCTCGAGTACCACTTCGAGCCGGGCTCGCCGAAGGACGGCGTGACGATGGTCGTGCCGCTCGCGCTCCTCAACCAGGTGCCGCTCGAGCGCACGCAGTGGCTGGTGCCCGGCATGCTGCGCGAGAAGGTGCGCGCGCTCGCCAAAGCGCTGCCGCAGCGCCTGCGCCACAAGCTGGGGAGCCTGGACGAATTCGCGGAAGCCTTCGTCCGGGAAGTTTCTCCGTCCAACACCGCGCTCGCCGAGGCGCTCGCGCGCTACATCCGCGCCGAGCGCGGCGTCGAGGTGCCGATCGACGCGTTCCGGCCGGACGCGGCGCCGCCGCACCTGCACATGAACTTCCGCGTGCTCGACGAGCACGGCCGGCAGCTCGCGACGGGCCGCGACCTCGCCGAGCTCAAGCGCGAGCTCGGCGAGCAGGCGCGCAACGTGCTCGCCGCCGAAGCGCCCCTCGCCGCGTCGCAGCGCTACACCGGCTGGACCATGGGCGCGCTGCCCGAGCTGCTCGAGATCGAGCGCGGCGGGCAGACGCTGGTCGGCTATCCGGCGCTCGTCGACGCCGGGGACGCGGTGACGCTGGAAGTGTTCGACTCCCCCGAAAGCGCCCGCCAGGCGCATCGCGGCGGCGTGCGCCGGCTGCTCGCCATCGCCTTCCGCGACCGGATCCGCGACCTCGAGCGCTCGCTCGAGCGCGACGTGCTGCTCGGGCCGCTCAAGTCCGACATCGTCACGGCGGCGCTGGAGCGCACCTTCCTCGCCGAGTCGCTGCCGAGCACGCCGGAGGACTTCGCCGAGCGCGTCGCCCAGGGGCGCAGCCGCTTCAGCCTGATCGCCCAGGAGATCGCGCGCACGGCCGCCGCGGTGCTCGCCGAGCGCGCCGCGCTGGACAAGCGCCTCGCGCCGCTCGCCAAGGCCTTCCCGCAGGCGGCCGCCGAAATCCGCGAGCAGGCGGCGCGCCTGCTCGCCCCCGGCTGGGTGGCGCGCACGCCGTGGCAGCGGCTGCAGCACCTGGCGCGCTACCTGAAAGCGGCCGGCCTGCGCGCCGAGAAGCTGCGCGCCGACCCGCAGCGCGACCGGCGCCTCGCCGCCGAGGTGGCGGCGCTGGAAGCGCCCTACCGGCGCGAGCTCGCGGCGCGCAACGGCGAAGCGAGCGCCGAGCTGGAGCAGTTCGGCTGGCTGCTGGAGGAGCTGCGCGTGGCGCTGTTCGCGCAGCAGCTGCGCACGCCGGTGCCGGTCTCGGCGAAGCGGCTGGCGAAGCTCTGGCAAAGTGTGCGGCGATGAGCATCGCCCGCTCGCTCCTCTACGCGCTCGGCAACGTCCTGCATCCGCGCATGCTGTGGCTGATGCTCTGGCCGATGCTGGTCGCGATCGCGCTGTGGGGCACCGCGGCGCTGTTCGTCTGGGCGGGGCTGGCGGTGCGCCTCGCCGCGTGGCTGGAGCGCGGTCTCGACTGGGCGCTCTCCTGGGCGCACCTCGACCTGCAGGCGGTGTCGCTGGTCGCGGCGAACGTGCTGCTGTTCCTCAGCTTCGTGCCGCTCGTGTACCTTACCGCGCTCTTCATCCTGAGCCTGTTCGGCATGCAGAAGATGGTCGAGCACGTGGCGAGCCGCGCCTTCCCGGGGCTCGAGCGGCGCCACGGCGGCGGCGTCGCGGGCAGCGGGCTGAACGGCGTGGTCGCGCTCTTCGGCATGCTCGGGCTGCTCGCGCTGAGCATTCCCTTCTGGTTCTTCCCGCCGCTCTGGCCGCTCATCCCGATCGTGGTGTTCGGCTGGACGAACCAGCGGCTGCTGCGCTACGACGCGCTGGCCGAGCACGCCGACGCCAACGAGATGGCGCATCTTTTCCGCACCCGGCGCGGCGGCCTGTACGCGCTCGGCGCGCTGCTCGCGCTCGCCGCCTACGTGCCGGTCGCGGGCTTCTTCGCGCCGGTGCTGTTCGGGCTGGCGTTCATCCACTACCTGCTCGGCGCGCTGGCCGCGCTGCGCACATAAAGGCGCGCTATCGCGCGCATGGCGACAAACGATTGGACGCTCGGGAACGCGGCTTGCGACACTCCCGGCTCAACTCAAGGAGCGCAACCGTGTTAGCGAATCGCGAAGGACAACGCATTCCCCAGGTCACCTTCCGGGCCCGCTCGGAGGCCGACTGGAAGCCGATCACCAGCGACGACATCTTCAAGGGCAAGACGGTCGTCGTGTTCTCCCTGCCCGGCGCCTTCACGCCGACCTGCTCGTCGACGCACGTGCCGCGCTACAACGAGCTCGCGCCGGCGTTCTTCGCCAACGGCGTGGACCGCATCGTCTGCATCTCGGTGAACGACGCGTTCGTGATGAACGAATGGGCGCGCACCCAGGAGTGCGGCGACGTGCTGATGCTGCCCGACGGCAACGGCGAGTTCACCGAGAAGATGGGCATGCTGGTCGACAAGTCCGCGCTCGGCTTCGGCCGGCGCTCGTGGCGCTACTCGATGCTGGTGAAGGACGGCGTGATCGAGAAGATGTTCGTCGAGCCGGAGAAGCCCGGCGACCCGTTCGAGGTCTCGGACGCCGACACGATGCTCGCGTACATCAACCCGCGGGCGAAGAAGCCCGACCAGGTGGCGATCCTGACGCGCGAGGGCTGCGGCTACTGCGCCAGGGCGAAGAAGCTGCTGCAGGACCTCGGCTACCGCTACAGCGAGGTGCGGCTCGACCACAGCGACCGCTCGCGCGTGGTCGGCGCGATCACCGGGCGAGGCACCGTGCCGCAGGTGTTCGTCAACGGCAAGCACATCGGCGGGCTGGAGGAGCTCGAGCGCTTCGCGAAGAAAGCTGCTTAAATTCGCCCCGTGTTCGGGGCGCTCATCATCGGCGACGAGCTGCTGGTCGGC
This sequence comes from Burkholderiales bacterium, assembly GCA_036381055.1. Lineage (GTDB taxonomy): Bacteria > Pseudomonadota > Gammaproteobacteria > Burkholderiales > SG8-39 > SCGC-AG-212-J23. Next base: position 9,048 of record DASVDO010000006.1, read on the forward strand.
AAGCGCGCCGACAAGCACCTCGGCTTCCTGATCGGCGCGCTCGCGCGGCGCGGCCTGCGCCTCGCCTGGGCGCTTTACGTGGGCGACGAGCCGGCGCGCATCACCGAGGCCCTGCGGCGCAGCTTCGCGTCGCGGGACATCGTGTTCAGCTTCGGCGGCATCGGCGCCACGCCGGACGACCACACGCGGCAATGCGCCGCCGCGGCGCTCGGCGTGCCGCTGTGCCTGCATCCCGAGGCGGAGCGCGAGATCCGCGCCCGCTTCCCGGGCGCCGAGGCGACGCGCGAGCGGCTGCAGATGGGCGAGTTTCCCGAGGGGGCGACGGCGATTCCCAACCCGGTGAACCGCATCCCGGGGTTTTCCGTCGCCGACCACCACTTCGTGCCCGGCTTTCCGCAGATGGCGTGGCCGATGGTGGAGTGGGTGCTCGACACGCGCTACGAGAAGCTGTTCGGCGCCGGGCGCTGGGCCGAGGCCTCGGTGCATGTCTACCAGGCGGGCGAGAGCCAGCTCATACCGGCGATGCAGGCGGTGGAGGCGGCGTTCCGCGGCGTGAAGGCGTTCAGCCTGCCCGCGATGGGCGCCGACGGGGCGCGCCTGCATTGCGAGCTCGGCGTGCGCGGCGACCCGAAGGAGGTCGGGCCGGCCATGGACCGGCTGCGCGCCGAGCTCGAGCGCCTGGGCTTTCCCTACAAATGAAAAAGCCCCGGGGGTCCGGGGCTTTGATCGGCGGCTGCGGCGCTCAGGCGGGCGTCTTGCGCGCCAGGCCTTTCACCGTCTCGGTCGCCGCGGCGACGTTCGCCTCGGCGATCTCGGTCGCCTGCCGCGCGACCTTGTTCATGTTGTCGTAGGCCGAGTTGGCGGCGGCGAGCATCGACTTGACCGCGGCGACGGCGACGTCGGAGCCGGCGGGCGCGTTCTTCGACACCTTGTCGAGCAGGCCGACGAAGCTCTCGTTCCACTCGGCGACGCGGCGCTCGGCGACCTTCGACAGCTCGCTGTTCGCCTGGGTGGCCACTTCGTAGACGCCCTTCGAGTAGGCGATCGCCTTCTCGATCGCCGGCTGGGCGAACGAGTTCTGCAGCGAGACGAACTCCTGGACGTCCTTCGCGCCGAGCAGGGCGCGAGTGTTGTTGACCGAGTCTTCGAAGGCGCTTTTCACGGCGCCGGCGCTCAGGTTCGCCAGCTTCTCGAACGCGGCGAACTGCGCATTCGCTACGGCGAGGAGCGCCTCCACGTTCGCCTTCTGGGCCGCTTGGATTTGTTCCGGGGTGACGTACATTGGGTAGCTCCTGTAGATCCGTGATTTGTGCGATGCAGCAAACGGCATTTTATGTCTATCCATTGGCAAGTCAAGAACTTTGTGAGTGACTAAGACGACGACATGGTGTGTCGCACAAAGCACTACTGGGAAAGTGCTAGCGCTCACTTACACGGTGTCCGCTATGCTGCCGGCATGGTGAAGCGGGGTGATTGACTTCGACCCGGGCGCGGCGGACTTCCGCGCCGACCCCTTCCCGACCTACCGGCGGCTGCGCGACGAGGACCCCGCGCACTGGAACCCGGCCCTGAAGGCCTGGGTGCTCACCCGCTACGAGGACGTGAAGCGCGTCTGCCTGGACGAGCGCATGTCGTCGGACCGGCTGCGGCCGTTCTTCGCCGCGCTGCCGGCGCAGGAATCGGCCCGCATGGCGGAGCTGATCCGCATCCTCACCCGCTGGATGGTGTTCCGCGACCCGCCCGAGCATACGCGGCTGCGCCGGCTCGCGAGCCGGGTCTTCCACGTGCGCTCGATCCAGGCGCTGCGGCCGAATATCGAGGCGCTCACCGGGTGGCTCATCGAGCGCATCGGCGAGCGCCCCGGCTTCGACTTCATCGCCGAGCTCGCCGGCCCGCTGCCCGCGCTGGTGATCATCGACATGCTCGGCGCGCCGCGCAGCGAGCTCGAACGGCTGAAGCGGCTGTCCGACGAGATGGCGCTGTTCATCGGCAGCGCGCGCGCGAGCGAGGCCAAGTACGCGCGCGCCGAGGCGGCGACGCGCGAGATGGCGGAGCTCTTCCGCGCGCTGATCGCCGAGCGGCGCGCCGCGCCGCGCGAGGACCTGCTCTCGCAGCTCGTGCACCTGCAGGACGACGGCGAGCGGCTGAGCGAGGACGAGCTGGTCGCCACCTGCGTGCTGCTGCTGTTCGCCGGGCACGAGACCACGACCCACCACCTGGCGAACGGCCTGCTCGCGCTCTGCCGCTTCCCGGGCGAGATGCAGAAGCTGCGCCGGCAGCCGGCGCTCGCCGCCGCGGCGGTGGAGGAGCTGCTGCGCTACGACGGGCCGATCGGCGCGCAGGTGCGCATCGCGCTCGAGCCGCAGGAGCTCCACGGGCGGACGCTCGAGCGCGGCGACCGCGTGTTCCTGATGATGAACGCGGCGAACCGCGATCCGCGCGCCTACGACGACCCCGACCGCCTGCACCTCGAGCGCAGCGGCGTCGCGCACCTCACGTTCGGCTTCGGCCCGCACCTGTGCCTGGGCTTTCCCCTGGCGCGGCTGGAGGGGCAGATCGTGCTGCCGGCGGTGCTGGCGCGCTGGCGCGAGATCGAGGTCGAGGACGCGCCGCTCGAGTGGATCGACTCGCTGGTGCTGCGCGGCATGAAGGCGCTGCCGCTGCGCGTGCGCCGTTGACCCCGCAGCTCGACCACCTGCCGGCGCGGCTCTGGGGGCTGCTCGCGGCGCTGTCCTTCGCCTGGGGCTTCAACTGGACGGCGATGAAGGTGGCGCTTTCCGAGGTGCCGCCGTGGACGTTCCGCTCGCTCTGCCTCGGGCTCGGCGCGGCGGTGCTCGCCGCCGCGCTGCGCGCCGGCGGCCAGCGCCTCGCCTGGCCGCGCGGCCAGTGGCGCCGCCTGTGGCTGCTCGCGGCGCTCAACATCACCGGCTGGAACGTGCTCGTCGCCTACGGCGTGACGATGATCCCGTCGGGTCGCGCGGCGATCCTCGCCTACACGATGCCGGCGCTCGCCATCCCGCTCTCGGTGTGGCTGCTGCGCGAGCGGCTGACCGGCGGCAAGATCGCCGGCCTGGTGCTCGGCATCGCCGGCATGGCGCTGCTGATCGGCGAGGGCTTCGCCGGGCTGGGCCGGGCGCCGCTCGGCTCGCTGATCGTGGTCGGCGCGGCGGCGAGCTGGGCGTGCGGCACGGTGCTGCAGAAGAAGTACCCGGTGGCGCTGCCCGCCGGCGCCTACACCGTCTGGCTGATGCTGCTCGGCGGCGCGCCGGTGCTGCTCGGCGCGCTCGCGCTGGAGGACCAGCGCTGGCTGCGCGAGGCGAGCGCCGGCGCGCTGCTCGGCGTCGCCTACAACGTGCTCGTCGCGTTCGCTTTCGCGCACTGGGCATGGATCAAGCTCGCCACCTCGGTGTCGGTGACGGTGTTCTCGCTGAGCATGCTGGTGATCCCGGTGGTCGGCGTGTTCAGCGGCGTGCTGTTCCTCGGCGAGCGGCCGAGCTGGGTCGAGTATCTCGCGCTGGTGCTGGTGCTCGCCTCGCTCGCTAGCGTGCTGGCGCCTGCGCGCGCCGCGCGGCGATGAGCCGCGGGTCCCAGTTGCGCACCGCCTCGTCGAGGCTCGCCGCCGGCGGCTGGCCGAGGAAGCGCAGCGCCGCGGCGAGCGCCTCGCCGCGCCGGCGCGCATCCAGCGGCGGCGCGCCGGTCTGCTTGGAGAGCTTCTCGCCGCGCGCGTTCAGCGCCGCCGGCACGTGCAGGTAGCGCGGCGTCGCGACGCCGAGCAGGCGCTGCAGGTAGATCTGGCGCGCGGTGGAGTCGAGCAGGTCGGCGCCGCGCACCACGTCGCTCACGCCCTGCGCCGCGTCGTCGACCACCACGGCGAGCTGGTAGGCGAACATGCCGTCGGCGCGCCAGAGCACGAAATCGCCCACCTCGTCGGCGAGCGCCTGCGCCTGCGGACCCTGCACCCGGTCGACGAAGCGGATCACCTGCGCCGGCACGCGCAGGCGCAGCGCGCGCGCGGTCCTGCCCGGCGCGAGGCCGCCGCGGCAGGTGCCGGGGTAGATGCGCGCGCCGTCGGCCGCCAGAGCGAGCGACGAATCGGCGATCTCGCGCCGCGAGCAGCCGCACCAGTAGGTCTCGCCGCGCAGCCGCTCCAGCGCCTCGCGATAGAGCGCCTCGCGGCGGCTCTGGTAGAGCACCTCGCCGTCCCAGTGCAGCCCGAGCGCGTCGAGCGTGCGCAGGATGTCGTCGGCCGCGCCCGGCTGCAGGCGCGGCCGGTCGAGGTCCTCGATGCGCACCAGCCAGCGGCCGCCCGCGGCGCGCGCGTCGAGCCAGCTCGCGAGCGCGGCCACGAACGAGCCGAAATGCAGCGGGCCGGTCGGGGAAGGCGCGAACCGGCCGATGTACACGAGGTCTAGAGTACACTGGCTCTCTTTTGCCGAAAGGACTTCCCGTGGCGACGCTGGAACTGACGCAGGAGAATTTCGAGAGCACGATCCGCGGCAACCCGATGGTGCTGGTCGACTTCTGGGCGCCGTGGTGCGGTCCCTGCAAGGGCTTCGCGCCGGTCTACGAGCAGGCCTCGGAAGCGCATCCCGACGTGGTGTTCGCCAAGGTCAACACCGACGAGCAGCAGGAGCTCGCCGGCGCGTTCGGCATCCGCTCCATCCCGACGCTGATGGTGTTCCGCGACCAGGTGATCCTGTTCCAGCAGGCCGGCGCCCTGCCGGGCAGCGCGCTCGAGCAGGTGATCACGCAGGCCAAGGCCATCGACATGGACAAGGTGCGCGAGGAGCTGGCCAAGCAGGAGGCTGCGCCGCGGCCCGAGTGAACGGCGCGGGCCTGCCGGGCTAACATAGCGCGGCGATGGCCGACACCCGCACCGAGAAGGACAGCTTCGGCGCCATCGAGGTCCCCGCCGAGCGCCTGTGGGGCGCACAGACCGAGCGCAGCCGACGCTTCTTCCGCATCTCCGGCGAGCGCATGCCGCTTCCCGTGGTGTACGCGCTGGCGCGGGTGAAGAAGGCCGCCGCGGCGGTGAACGCCGCGCTCGGCCTGCTCGAGGCGCGCAAGGCGCAGGCGATCCAGCAGGCCGCCGAGGAGGTGCTCGAAGGCCGGCACGACGAGGAGTTCCCGCTGGTCGTGTGGCAGACCGGCTCGGGCACGCAGAGCAACATGAACGTCAACGAGGTGCTGGCGAACCGCGCCTCGGAGCTGCTCGGCGGTGAGCGCGGGCAGAAGCGCCTGGTGCATCCGAACGACGACGTCAACCTCGGGCAGTCGTCGAACGACGTGTTCCCGACCGCGATGCACGTCGCCGCGGCATCGTTCCTGCAGCGCGAGTTGCTGCCCGCGCTCGAGTCGCTGCAGGCGACGCTCGCGGCCAAGCGCGACGCGTTCGAGGACATCATCAAGATCGGCCGCACCCACCTGCAGGACGCGACGCCGCTGTCGCTGGGGCAGGAGTTCTCGGGCTACGTCGCGCAGCTCGCGCAGTGCGCCGACGCGCTGCGCGGCGCGCTGGCGCGCCTCGCCGAGCTGGCGATCGGCGGCACGGCGGTGGGCACGGGGCTCAACAGCCACCCCGAGTTCGCGCGCCGCGTGTGCGAGCGGCTCGCCGCCGAGACCGGGCTGCCGTTCCGCGAGGCGCCCAACAAGTTCGCCGCGCTGGCCGGCCACGAGGCGCTGCTGCTCGCGCACGGCGCGCTGAAGACGCTCGCCGCGGCGCTCGCCAAGATCGCCAACGACGTGCGCCTGCTCGCCTCCGGCCCGCGCTGCGGGCTCGCCGAGCTGCGCATCCCGGAGAACGAGCCGGGCAGCTCGATCATGCCGGGCAAGGTGAACCCGACGCAGGCCGAGGCGCTCACCATGCTGTGCGCGCAGGTGATGGGCAACGACGTCGCGCTGAACATCGGCGGCGCCTCCGGCCACCTCGAGCTGAACGTGTACAAGCCGCTCATCATCCACGCCTTCCTGCAGAGCGCCCGGCTGCTCGCCGACGGCTGCCGCTCGTTCGACGAGCATTGCGCGCGCGGCATCGAGCCCGACCGCGCGCGCATCCGCGAGCTGCTCGAGCGCTCGCTGATGCTGGTCACGGCGCTCTCGCCGCACATCGGCTACGACCGCGCCGCCGAGATCGCCAAGAAGGCGCACCGCGAAGGCAGCACGCTGCGCGAGGCGGCCACGTCGCTCGGCTACGTGAAGGCGGAGGACTTCGACCGCTGGGTCGACCCCGCGGCGATGATCCGTCCGTCGGCATGAGGCGCCGGTCGTTCCTCGCGGCTCTCGCCGCCGCGGCGCTGCCCGCGCCGGCGCGCGCCGCGCGCGAGCGCTTTACCCGCGGCCTGCTCTGGCGCGTGACACGCCCCGGCTCGCCGCCGAGCCACGTGTACGGCACGATCCACGACGCCGACCCGCGGCTCGCCGCCCTGCCGGCGCCGGTCGGCGCGGTGCTGCGGGAGGCGAAGTGCCTGATGCTCGAGTTCCTGCCGAGCGCCTACACCGCCGAGCGCTTCCTCGAGGCGGCGCTGTTCGACGACGGGCGCACGCTCGAGGGCGCGATCGGCGCCGAGGACTTCGCGCGCGCGGTCGAGATGCTGGCGCCGATCGGCCTGCCGCGCGAGGTGCTGAACCGCCTCAAGCCCTGGGGCGCGCTGATCAACCTGCGCAGCCCGCGCAGCGCCGGCGGCGAGACGCTCGACGCGCGGCTCATCGCCGCGGCGCGCGCGCGGCGCCTGCCGGTGTTCCAGATCGAGGGTGTCGAGGAGCAGATCTTCACCTTCGACGAGTGCCCGATGGACACGCAGGTGGCGCTGCTGCGCCACGCGCTGCACCACCGCGACGAGCTGCTCGCGCTGCAGGCGCGCACGCTCGACGCCTACCTCGCGGGCGACCTCGCCGGCATCGCGCGCCTGCGCGCCGAGGCCGCGGCGCGCCATCCGGAGATCGCGCCGCACCAGGCGGTCATGGACAAGCGGGTGCTCTACGACCGCAGCGTGGTGATGGCCTACCGGATGCAGCGCGAGCTGCGCCGCGGCGGCGCGCTGGTCGCGCTCGGCGCGCTGCACCTGTACGGCGCGAAGGGCGTGCTGGCGCTGCTCGAGCAGGACGGCTACCGGGCGGCGCGGGTCCTGTAGTGCTGGCGATCCTCATCTCGGGCCGCGGCAGCAACATGCGCGCGCTGGTCGAGGCGGGGCTGCCGGTCTCGCTGGTGGCGGCCAACCGCGCCGACGCGGCCGGCCTCGAGTACGCGCGCTCGCGCGGCATCGCCACCGCGGTGGTCGAGCACCGCGCCTACGCCGCGCGCGAGGCCTTCGAGGCGGCGCTCGCCGAGGCGCTGGATGCGCACGCGCCGCGCCTGATCGCGCTGGCGGGCTTCATGCGCGTGCTGACGCCCGGCTTCGTGCGCCGCTACGCCGGCCGCATGCTCAACATCCATCCGTCGCTGCTGCCGGCCTTCCCCGGCCTCGACACGCACGCGCGCGCGCTCGCCGCCGGCGTCAAGGTGCACGGCTGCACCGTGCACTTCGTCACCGAGGCGCTCGACGCCGGGCCGATCGTCATCCAGGCGGCGGTGCCGGTGCTGCCGGACGACGACGCGGCGCGCCTCGCCGCGCGCGTGCTCGAGCAGGAGCACCGCATCTACCCGCGCGCGGTGCGCTGGTTCCTCGAGGAACGCCTGGTCGTCGCCGACGGCACGGTGCGCGTGAAGGGAGACGATGCGCAACTGCTGCTTCCTTCTTCTCCTTAGCCTCGCCGCGCCGGGGGCGCAGGCCGAGCCGCCGCCGCGCATCGAGGTGACCTACGAGCTGCAGCGCAACGGCTCGGCGATCGCCGACGTCACCGAGCGGCTCGAGTACGACAAGGCGAGCGGCAGCTACCAGCTCACCGAGACCTGGGAGGGGCGCGGGCTGTACGCGCTGCTCGGCTCGGCGCGCCGCGTCAGCCGCGGCACGATCGTCGACGGCGTGCTGCGGCCGAGCGAGTTCTTCGACGAGCGCTCGGGGCGCGACACGGCGCGCGCCTGGTTCGACTGGCAGAACATGCGGCTCACCCTGCAATACAAGGGCAAGCGCCGGATCAAGGGGCTCGAGCCCGGCGGCCAGGACCGGCTGTCGTTCCTGCTCGCGCTCAGCCTGCTGCCCGGGCATGCCGACACCGCGAGCTACCAGATCGCCGACGGCAAGGGCACGTCGCACCACCGCTACGAGGTGCGCGGGCGCGAGCGCATCCGCGTGCCGGCCGGCGAGTTCGACACGGTGCGCGTCGAGCGCGCGCGCAAGCCGGGGGACAAGGACCGGGTGGTGCTGTGGCTCGCCGCCGAGCTCGGCTACATCCCGGTGCGCCTGATCGACCTGGAGGAAGACGGCGCGCGCTACGAGCAGCGCGCAACGCGCATCTCGCGTCCCTGAGCGTGCCGGCCGCGCGCGTCACACCGTCGCTCCTGCGCCACGCCGAGGACGCGCTCGCCGAGATCCTGCGCTTCGCCCGGCCGGCCGACCAGGTGCTGTCGGCGCAGTTTCGCCGCCATCCCGAGCTCGGGCCGCGCGAGCGCGCGCTGGTCGCCGAAGCGGTGTTCGCGGTGCTGCGCCGGCGCCGCTCGCTGGCGGCCGCCGCCGCGGCCGAGACGCCGCGCGAGCTGCTCGTCGCGGCGCTCGCGCGCGTGCTCGGCTTCTCGGCGCGCGCGCTGGAGGGCGTCGCCGATCCGGCCTGGGTGGCGCGCGTGCGGGCCGCGGGCGGCGAGCCGCCCGCCGACGCAGTGGCCGCCGACCTGCCCGACTGGCTGTGGCAGCGGCTGTGCGACGAGCACGGGCGCGACGCGGCGATGCGCATCGCGCAGGGGATGCTCAACCCGGCGCCGCTCGACCTGCGCGTGAACCTGGCGCGCATCTCGCGCGAAGCGGCGCGGGCGCGGCTCGTCGCCGACGGGCTGCCGGCGCAGCCGACGCCTTTCTCGCCCGCCGGGCTGCGCCTCGCGGGCAAGCCGGCGATCAATCGCCATCCGCTTTTCAGGGAAGGGCTGGTCGAGGTGCAGGACGAGGGCAGCCAGCTCCTCGCCTGGCTGGTGGCGCCGCGGCGCGGCGAGATGGTGGCCGACTACTGCGCCGGCGCGGGCGGCAAGTCGCTCGCGCTCGGCATGCTGATGCGCGGCGCCGGCCGCCTGTACGCCATGGACGTGTCCGAGAAGCGGCTCGCCGCACTGCGGCCGCGCGCCGCGCGCGCGGGGCTGGACAACGTGCATGCGATCGCGCTCTCGGGCGAGAACGACGCGCGCGCCAAGCGCCTGGCCGGCAAGCTGGACCGCGTGCTGGTCGACGCGCCGTGCAGCGGCTTCGGCACGCTGCGCCGCAACCCCGAGCTCAAGTGGCGCCACGACGCGCGCGCGGTGACGGAGCTCGCCGGGAAGCAGCGGCGCATCCTCGCCGCGGCGGCGCGCCTGGTCGCGCCGGGAGGGCGGCTCGTGTACGCGACCTGCAGCATCCTGCGGGAGGAGAACGAAGCGGTCGCCGACGCCTTCGAGGCGGCCGCGCCGCAGTTCCGGCGCTTGAGCTGCGGCGCGCTTCTTGCGGCGCAGCGCATCGACCTCGATACCGGCGAGCGCTTGAGACTTTGGCCACACCTGCACGGCACCGACGGCTTCTTCGCCGCCGCGTACCAGCGCGTGTCATAAAAGGCTTTTACGATCCGTGCCTTACAGGTCCGTGAAAGGTTCGCGTAGAATGGCCGGCGGGTTTTCGCACTCTTTTAAAAGGCCTCTCATTTAATGATGTTCTCGGGATTCTTCGAGCTGCCCTGGTGGGGTTATGTCCTGGTGGCGCTCGGCCTCACGCACGTGACGATCGCGGCCGTCACCATCTACCTGCACCGCTGCCAGGCGCATCGCGCGCTCGAGCTGCATCCGCTGGTGTCGCACTTCTTCCGCTGCTGGCTGTGGCTGACCACCGGCATGATCACCAAGGAATGGGCCGCCATCCATCGCAAGCACCACGCCAAGTGCGAGGGCGCCGAAGACCCGCACAGCCCGCAGATCTACGGCATCAACCGGGTGCTGTGGCTGGGCGTGTTCCTGTACGTGAAGGAGTCCTACAACAAGGAGACGCTCGAGCGCTACGGCCACGGCACGCCCGACGACTGGATCGAGCGCAACGTGTACTCGCGCTTCGCCACCACCGGCGTGACGCTGATGCTGGCGGCGGACATGTTCCTGTTCGGCGTGGTGCCGGGCGCGATCATCTGGGCCACGCAGATCGCCTGGATCCCGTTCTGGGCCGCCGGCGTGATCAACGGCGTCGGCCATTTCTTCGGCTACCGCAACTACGACGTGCCCGACGCGAGCACCAACATCGTGCCCTGGGGCATCCTGATCGGCGGCGAGGAGCTGCACAACAACCACCATGCGTTCGCCGCCTCGGCGAAGCTGTCCTCGAAGTGGTTCGAGTTCGACATCGGTTGGCTGTACATCCGCATCCTGCAGGCGCTGGGGCTGGCGGAGGTCAAGAAGCTCGCGCCGAAGCCGCGCTTCGCCGAGGCGAAGCCGGTCGCGGACCTGGAGGTGCTGCACGCCGTGATCGCCAACCGTTACGACGTGCTGTCGCGCTACGCCAAGTCGCTGCGCCGCACGTACCGCGACGAGCTGGCGCGGCTGCGCCACTGGTCGCCGCGCGACGCCGAGGCGCTGCGCTCGCTGCGCCGCGTGCTGCTGCGCGGCCAGGCGCTCGCCGGCGCCGAGGGCGCCCGGCTCTCGGAAGCGCTCAAGAAATCGCGCGCCCTGGAAACCGCGCTGGCGATGCGCCGCGAGCTGACCGCGCTGTGGGAGCGCTCGAGCGCCTCCAAGGAGCAGCTGCTGCGCCAACTCCAGGACTGGTGCCACCGCGCCGAGGCGAGCGGCGTCGCGCCGCTGGTCGACTTCTCGCACCGCCTGCGCAGCTACGCCGCCGCGTAGCGGCTCGCCGCTCCAACGAAAAAGGCCCGCGCTTGCGGGCCTTTTCCTTTGCCGGCGCGGCCGGCTACTTGAGCTTCGTCTCCTTGTAGATCACGTGCTTGCGCGCCTTGGGATCGTACTTCTTGATCTCCAGCTTGTCGGGCGTGGTGCGCTTGTTCTTGGTGGTCGTGTAGAAGTGGCCGGTGCCGGCCGAGGACTCGAGCTTGATCTTCTCGCGCATGGCTCAGCCTTTCCCGCCCTTGCCGCGGGCGGCGATTTCCGCGAGCACCGCCTCGACGCCGAGCTTGTCGATGCGCCGCAGGCCCGCGGTGGAGACGCGCAGCCGCACCCAGCGGTTCTGGCTTTCCACCCAGAAGCGGCGGTAGTGGAGGTTCGGCTCGAAGGTGCGGATCGTCTTGTTGTTGGCGTGCGAGACGAAGTGGCCCTTCATGGGTTTCTTGCCGGTGACCTGGCAGACGCGCGACATGCGATGCTCCGGGGACAGATTCTGGAAGCGGCGGATTTTACTACAGTAATCCGCGCTCGGCGAAGGAGATCGCCTGGTTGCCGGCGACCACGAAGTGGTCGAGCACCCTGACGTCGACGAGCGCGAGCGCCTCCTTCAGGCTGCGCGTCAGCAGCTCGTCGGCCTGGCTCGGCTGGGCGACGCCCGACGGGTGGTTGTGCGCGAAGATCACCGCGGCGGCGTTCGCGCCGAGCGCCGCCTTGACGATCTCGCGGGGATAGACGCTCGTCTGGGTAAGTGTGCCGCGGAACATCTCCTCGACCTCGAGCACCCGGTGCTGCGCGTCGAGCCAGAGGCAGACGAACACTTCGCGCGGCTGCGACGCGAGCGTGAGCCGCAGATAGTCGCGCACCGCGCCGGGCGAGGTCAGCGGGTCCTCCTGCCGCATCCGCTCGTCGATCACCCGGCGGGCGAGCTCGAGCGCGGCGATGAGCTGGGCGCTTTTCGCCGCGCCGAGGCCCTTGACCCGTTTAAGCGTGCCTGCCGCCGAGAGCAGGCCGCTCAGGCCGCCGAACTCGCCGATGAGCTCGCGCGCGATGTCGACCGCGGTTTTGCCGGGGATGCCGGTGCGCAGGAAGACGGCGACGAGTTCCGCGTCGCTCAGCACGGTCGGTCCATGCGCGAGCAGCCGCTCGCGCGGCCGCTCGCTTTCCGGCCAGTCGCATATCGCCATGTACAATCCCTATCCCTTAAACGGCGACGGGCCCCATGGCGTTGACCGGCAAGCGGATCCTTCTCGGCGTGACCGGCGGGATAGCCGCCTACAAGGCGGCGGAGCTCGCCCGCCTGCTGGTGCGGGCCGGGGCCGACGTGCGCGTCGCGATGAGCGACGCGGCCACCCGGTTCGTCACGCCGCTCACCTTCCAGGCGCTCACCGGGCAGCCGGTCTGGACCGACCTCTGGGATGCGCGCGTTCCCGACGGCATGGGACATATCGAGCTCTCGCGCGACCGCGACCTGATCGCCGTCGCCCCGGCCTCGGCGGACTTCCTGGCGAAGCTCGCCGGCGGCGCCGCCGACGACCTGCTCTCGACGCTGTGCGTGGCGCGGCGCTGCGCGCTGCTGGTCGCCCCGGCGATGAACGTGGAGATGTGGCAGAACCCCGCCACGCAGAGGAACGTGGCGCGGCTGCAGGAAGACGGCGTGCGCTTCGCCGGTCCCGCGGCCGGCGAGCAGGCGTGCGGCGAGGTCGGGCTGGGCCGCATGCTCGAGCCGCCGCAGATTCTCGCCGAGATCGAGGCGCTGCTCGGGCCGCAGCCGCTCTCGGGCAAGCGCGTGCTGGTTACCGCCGGCCCGACGCAGGAGCCGATCGACCCGGTGCGCGTCATCACCAACCTCAGCTCGGGGAAGATGGGCTACGCGGTCGCCCGCGCGGCGCAGGAAGCGGGCGCGCAGGTCACCCTGGTGAGCGGCCCGGTGGCGCTCGCCACGCCGCCGGGCGTGGCGCGCGTCGACGTGCGCACCGCGCGCGAGATGCTCGAGGCGGTGAAGCAGGCGGCGCCGGCCTCGGACGTCTTCATCTCGGTCGCGGCGGTCGCCGACTACCGCGTGCGCAGCCCCTCGACGCGCAAGCTGAAGAAGGCGAACGGCGCGCCGCTCACGCTCGAGCTGGAAGAGAACCCGGACATCCTGGCGCACGTCGCGGCGATGAAGGGCGGGCCGTTCTGCGTCGGCTTCGCCGCCGAGAGCGAGGACCTGGCGCGCCACGCGATCGAGAAGCGCGCGCGCAAGGGCATCCCGCTGCTCGCCGCCAACCTCGCGCAGGACGCCCTGGGCGGCGACGAGAACGCGATCCGCCTCTACGACGAGCGCGGCGAGCACGACCTCGGGCGCGGCTCGAAGATCGAGCTGGCGCGCAAGCTGGTCGCGCACCTCGCCGGCATGCTGGACGCCGCCGCGCGGCGATGAGAAAGCTGGAGGTGAAGATCCTCGACGAGAGGATCCGCGGCATGCTGCCCCGCTACGCGACGAGCGGCGCCGCCGGCCTCGACCTGCGCGCCTGCGTCGACGCGGCGCTCGTGCTGCAGCCGGGCGAGAGCCGGCTGGTCTCTTCCGGCATGGCGATCCACGTCGCCGACCCGGGGTACGCCGCGCTCGTCCTGCCGCGCTCCGGGCTCGGCGCCCGCAACGGCATCGTGCTCGGCAACCTGGTCGGCCTGATCGATTCCGACTACCAGGGGCCGCTCATGGTCTCGGTGTGGAACCGCGGCGCCGCCGCGTTCACCATCCAGCCGCTCGACCGCATCGCGCAGCTCGTGATCGTGCCGGTCGCGCAGGTCGAGCTGGAGGTGGTCGAGGAATTCGCCGCCAGCGCGCGCGGCAGCGGCGGCTTCGGCTCTACCGGCCGGCGCTAGCCGAGCATGTCGGCCCAGAGCCGCTGCGCCCATCGCAGCGCCTCGGCGGCCTCTTTCTCCGAGCGCGCCTCGGACAGGCGCACCGAGCCCTTCACCTGCACCATGGTCTTCTGCGCCGCGTCGTAGCGGTGCACCGAGGCGAGGCGCACCGCCTCGCGCTCCGAGAGGAAGCTGTAGCACGTGCTGGTCATGCGCGGCGCCGGCTCGGGCGCGCGGTCGTTCAGCAGCGCGACGATCGCCGCGGCGCAGACGCGCGCCTGGTCGTGCGCCATGTGCGCCGACTTCGGCATGGCGCTCGCCGCGAGCGTCGCGTCGCCGAGCACGTGCACGCCCGGCACGGCGGTCGATTCCAGCGTGCGCCAGTCGACGTCGCACCAGCGGTCGTTGTGCGTGATCAGGCCGGCCGCGGCGGCGATCCGGCCGGCGCGCTGCGGCGGCACGACGTTCAGCACGTCGCCCGGCACCGTCTCGAAATCGGTGCGCGCCGCCCCGGGCTCGACGCCGACCACCGAGGCGTTGGGCCGGTAATCGATCAGCCCGCGGTAGAGCTCCTGCCAGGCGCGCTGGAAGTGCTTGGCCTCCGAGGTGATCTCTTGGTTGGCGTCCAGGATCAGCACCTTGGCGCGCGGCTTGGCGCGCTTGAAGTACGACGCGACCAGGCAGGCGCGCTCGTACGGCGCCGGCGGGCAGCGGTAGGGCAGCATCGGCACGGACAGGAGATAGACGCCGCCGTCGCGCATCGCCTCGAGCTGGCGGCGCAGCGCCGCGGTCTGCGGCCCGGCCTTCCAGGCGTGCAGCACGCGTTCCTGCTCCTGCAGTCCCGCGTAGCCCTCGACCTGCTCGAGCATGAAGTCGATGCCCGGCGACACCACCACCCGGTCGTAGGGCAGCGGCGCGCCGCGCGCGAGGCGCACCGTGCGCTTCGCCGCGTCGATGGCCGTGGCGCTGTCGCGCACCACCCGGATGCCGTGGCCGCGCAGGCCGTCGTAGCCGCGCGTGAGGTCGGCGAGCGTGCGGCTGCCGGCGAGCACCAGGTTGGACAGCGGGCAGGAGACGAACGCCTCGGCCGGCTCGACCAGCGTCACGTCGATCGCCGGGTCGGCGAGCGCGATGTGCCGGGCGGCGGTGGCGCCGCCGTAGCCGCCGCCGATCACCACCACGCGCGCCCCGGCCGCGGCGCCGCGCCGCGCCAGGCCGGCGAGAGGGAGCGTGGCGCCGAGGCGCAGGACGTCCCGGCGCTTCACCGCGTGTTACGACGCGACCGGAGTGGTCTCTTCCTCGAACCTGAGGGCGATCTTCTCGTCGTCGCCGAGGTCGATGGTCACCTTGCCGCCGTGCTGCAGGCGGCCGAACAGCAGCTCGTCGGCGAGCGCGCGGCGGATGGTGTCCTGGATGAGGCGCGCCATCGGACGCGCGCCCATCAGGGGATCGAAGCCCTTCTTCGCGAGATGCTGCTTGAGCTTCTCGGTGAACGTCGCCTCGACCTTCTTCTCGGCGAGCTGCTCGTCGAGCTGCATGAGGAACTTGTCCACCACACGCATGATGGTGCTCTGGTCGAGCGCGCCGAACGAGATGATCGCGTCCAGCCGGTTGCGGAACTCGGGCGTGAACATGCGCTTGATCGCCTCCATCTCGTCGCCCGGCTGGCGCGACGGCGTGAAGCCCATCTGCGTCTTGGCGAGCGCCTCCGCCCCCGCGTTGGTGGTCATGATGATCACCACGTTGCGGAAGTCGGCCTTGCGGCCGTTGTTGT
The DNA here is from genome assembly GCA_036381055.1 of Burkholderiales bacterium. Classification (GTDB taxonomy): domain Bacteria; phylum Pseudomonadota; class Gammaproteobacteria; order Burkholderiales; family SG8-39; genus SCGC-AG-212-J23. The sequence continues at coordinate 24,596 of DASVDO010000006.1, forward strand.
CGGTCAGCGTGCCGTGGTCCATGACCTGCAGGAGCACGTTGAAGATGTCGGGGTGCGCCTTCTCGATCTCGTCGAGCAGCAGCACCGAGTAGGGCTTCTTGGTGATCTGCTCGGTGAGCAGCCCGCCCTGCTCGAAGCCGACGTAGCCCGGCGGCGCGCCGATCAGGCGCGACACCGCGTGCCGCTCCATGTACTCGGACATGTCGAAGCGGATCAGCTCGATGCCCATGCAATAGGCGAGCTGGCGCGCCACCTCGGTCTTGCCGACGCCGGTGGGCCCGGAGAACAGGAAGTTGCCGATCGGCTTCTGCGGGTTGCCCAGCCCCGAGCGCGCCATCTTGATCGCCGAGGCGAGGGCGTCGATCGCCTTGTCCTGGCCGAACACCACGGCCTTCAGGTCGCGGTCGAGGTTGGCGAGCGCACTGCGGTCGTCGGTCGACACCGAGCGCGGCGGGATGCGCGCGATCTTGGCGATGATCTCCTCGATCTCGGCCTTGCCGATGATGCGCTTCTGCTTGGCCTTGGGCGCGATACGCTGCGCGGCGCCCGCCTCGTCGATCACGTCGATCGCCTTGTCGGGCAGGTGCCGGTCGTTGATGTAGCGCGCCGAGAGCTCGGCGGCGGTGGTGAGCGCGTTGGCCGTGTACTTGACGCTGTGGTGCGCCTCGAAGCGCGTCTTCAGCCCCTTCAGGATCTCCACCGTCTCGTCGATCGAGGGCTCGACCACGTCGATCTTCTGGAAGCGCCGCGACAGCGCGTGGTCCTTCTCGAACACGCCGCGGTACTCGTTGTAGGTCGTCGCGCCGATGCACTTGAGCTGCCCGGTGGAGAGCACGGGCTTGAGCAGGTTCGACGCGTCCAGCGTGCCGCCCGAGGCGGCGCCGGCGCCGATCACCGTGTGGATCTCGTCGATGAACAGGATCGCGTTCGGGTTGTCGACCAGCTGCTTGAGCACCGCCTTCAGGCGCTGCTCGAAGTCGCCGCGGTACTTGGTGCCGGCGAGCAGCGCCCCCATGTCGAGCGCGTACACCGTGCACTTGGCGAGGAGATCCGGCACGTTGCCCTCGACGATGCGCCGCGCCAGGCCCTCGGCGATGGCGGTCTTGCCCACCCCCGCCTCGCCGACCAGCAGCGGGTTGTTCTTGCGCCGGCGGCACAGCGTCTGCACCACGCGCTCGAGCTCCTTCTCGCGGCCGATCAGCGGGTCGATCTTGCCGGCGAGCGCCAGCGCGTTCAGGTTCTGCGTGTAGTTGTCGAGCGGGCTGTTCGAGGTCTCGGCCTGGCCTTCCTGGTCGGCCTCCTGGTCGCTCTTGCCCTGGTGCGTCTGCGGCGTCTTGGTGATGCCGTGCGAGATGTAGTTCACCACGTCCAGGCGCGCGATGCCCTGCTGCTGCAGGAAGTACACCGCGTGCGAGTCCTTCTCGCCGAAGATCGCCACCAGCACGTTGGCGCCGGTCACTTCCTTCTTGCCCGAGGACTGCACGTGCAGGATGGCGCGCTGGATGACGCGCTGGAAGCCGAGCGTCGGCTGGGTGTCGACCTCGCGGTCGGCGGCGATGCGCGGCGTCTGCTCGTTGATGTGCTGCGTCAGGTTCTTGCGCAGCTCGTCCATGTTGGCGCCGCAGGCGCGCAGCACCTCCGCGGCCGTCGGGTTGTCCAGCAGCGCCAGCAGCAGGTGCTCGACGGTGATGAACTCATGGCGCTTCTGGCGGGCCTCCACGAACGCCATGTGCAGACTGACTTCGAGCTCCTGGGCGATCATCCTTTTCTGGCCTCTTTGCCTTTCCTCTACCTTACTCGCGTTTACTCGTCCTGCGGCTCCATCACGCACTGCAGCGGATGCTGGTGCTTCCGAGAGTATGCCGCGACTTGCTGCACTTTGGTTGAAGCGACATCGCGCGGATAGACCCCGCAGATGCCAATGCCTTCCCGGTGGACCTTCAGCATGACCTGGGTGGCCCGCTCGCGGGTCATGCCGAAGAACTTCTGCAGCACCACGACCACGAATTCCATCGGCGTGTAGTCGTCGTTCAGCAGCATGACCTTGAACATCGGCGGAGGCTTCAGCTTGGCCCGCTGCGCCTCCAGTATGGTGTCGTCCCTGTTCTGCGCCATGCCGCCCGACTTCGCGCCCCGTGGCCCCCCGAAATCTGACAATGTCCGCCCTAGAGCGTTCCTCTCGTCTATCGTAATCAATGTGGGGGGGCGGTGCAACGCGACGCCGGTGCCCGCCGGCGCGGATTACGGTGTTTTTTCACGGCCTTGCGCGCGCGCCACAGTCGCGGTGGCGGGCCTTGACGACACTCCGGCCGACGCGTAAAAGGCGGGCTGTGTTTGGATGCAGGCTGTCTGTTTCGCCATCAGGTCAACCCGGGGCGGCACGGTCGTGGACTTCCAGGCATGGCTCGGGATCATGCAGCGTCCTACGACGCAGGGCCCGGTAGCTCGATCAACAACCAGGTAACAAGGGAGAGAGCATGGCAACAGGCACCGTGAAGTGGTTCAACGACGCAAAGGGGTACGGCTTCATAACGCCCGACGACGGCAGCGAGGACTTGTTCGCCCACTTCTCGGCGATCAACATGTCCGGGTTCAAGACCCTCAAGGAAGGCCAGAAGGTCAGCTTCGACGTCGTGCAGGGCCCCAAGGGCAAGCAGGCCTCCAACATCCAGAAGGTCTGAGGCGGCCCGAGACGCCTTTCCAGGCCGCCTGCGGGCGGCCTTTTCGTTTCCGGGCGCTAGAAGGCGTAGCGCAGGCGCAGGCCGAAGCTGTCGAGCGTGCTCGCCGGCTGGAAGAACGCGAAGTCGCTGGCGCCGTCAGTCACCAGCACCGGGTCGGATTCCTCGAACCGGTAGCCTTCGTAATACCCGGCGAGGCTCCAGCTGCGCCCCAGGCGATAGCCGAGCTCGCCGTACAGGCTCGGCCGGCCTTGCGGCGTGAGATGCGGGTTCGGCGCGAAGCCGATGGCCGGGAAATGCGCGTTCTCGTCGGTCCAGAACGGGTGCTTGACGCCCCCGGCGGCGAACCACCCGGCGGCGCCGCCGCGGTCGAACGCGACGCCCAGCCTGACGTACGCCAGCCGGTACTCCTCGTGCTGGTCGGCGCCGAGCTGGCGGTTCCAGTAGTCGAGGCCCACGCCGGCCAGGAGCTCCAGGCCGCCCGCGCCCGGCCGGAACAGCGCCTGCAGCTCCTGGCGCAGGCCGCCGTAGTCGGTCGTGCCGGTGAGCGGGGTGCCGCCGAAGAGCGACGCGCCGTCGTAGTCGACCGCGCCGCCGTAAAGCCGCGCCTCGTAGCCGAAGCGCAGCGCCGCGGGCGCGTCCTGCCGCCAGCGCAGGCCCACGCCCAGCATCGGCCCCGTCTCGAGCACGCGCGGCGAGACGTCCTCCTCCCAGCGGAAGCGCTCGAGCTCGCCGTAGACGCTCCACTCCGCCCGGGCGGGCGAAGCGAGCGCGGCGCCGGCGAGCAGGGCGCCGGCGAGCGCCTTGCGCAGCGCTACTGCGTGCCCCACGGCCGGATCGCTTCCTTGAGCTTCCTGTAGCCCTCGAGATAGCGCGGCCGCTTGCCGCCGTAGATGCGGTCGAACGTGGCGAGCTGCTCGTCGAGCCACTTGGCGAGCTTCTCGTTGCCGGGGTTCGCCGCCTTGTAGGCCTCGTTGATCAGGACGAAGTGGATGCGCGGGTCGTAAGGCTGCTTGGTGCCGCCCTCGGTCTCGTCGCCCTTCAGCAGGCGCAGCAGCATGGCGTCGGCCGAGCCGAGCGTCTGCTCGAAGATCGGCTCGCCCTGCATGCGGTACATGACGCTGGTCATGTCCTTGCCGCTGCCCATGGTGAAGCCCATCTCGGCCCACAGCTTGCGGATGTCGCTGCCCGGCTTGACCCGGTCGAGCACCATCTGGCCCCAGGCGCGCAGCGCGTCGGGCGCATCGGCCATCAGGTCGGTGAGGCGGTCGCCGTCCAGGTCGGTGGCGTAGATGACGACCTTCTTCTGCTGCATCATGTCGTGCAGCAGGACGCCGAAGTTGGTGTCGGAAATGTGCTCGTAGATCTCGCCGCCCCAGCTCTCCATCCCGGCCTTGAAGTCCTTCGGCAGCAGCGCGGCGATGGCGTCGACGTTGTCCTTGTGCTCCTCGTAGGCGTCGACCGAGTAGCGGCGCTTCAGCTCGAAGCGGGTGCCCTTCATGAGCCAGCGCAGGATGCCGGCGTTCACCGCGTCCTCCTGCGCCTGGGTGGGCTTGGTGGCGACGCGGCCGATCTGGCCCGTCTCGTGCACCATCTTCAGGAACAGGCGCGCCGCGTAGGCCATGCGTACGCCCGGCGTGTTCATCTCCGAGTGGATGTTGCCGCTCGCGCGGTCGACGGCGAACTTCTTCTTGTCCTGCGAGTAGGGCAGGCCCGGCATGAAGCGGATGCAGGTGATGGTGCCGTAGGGGCGCACGTTGCAATAGACGCCGGCCGCGGTGCGCAGCGGCGCGTTGGCCGACTTGCCCATCACCACCACCTTGCGGCCGTTCTCGTTCACCAGGAAGTCGCCGGCGGTCGACCACTTGATCGCCGTCGCGTCGAGCTTGCCGAACCAGTCGAGCGACTTGAGCTTCGTGTCGTGGCGGAACTGCGCCATCATCGGCACGCCGAGGAACGGCAGTCCCAGCACGTCGAGCGCCATCAGCGTGCCGTTCAGGGCGAACATGTCGGTGAACGCGTGGGCGACCGGCTTCACCCCGCCGGTGAAGTTGCCGCCCTCCCAGATGATCGCGTCGGGCTCGCCGCGCGGCTTGATGTTGGAGCGCTTGTAGATGCCGTCCAGCAGCTTGAAGAGGTCGCCGTTCTGCTCCTCCTGAGCGATCTTGAGCAAGTCGAGGGTCATGCGCGCGGGAATTCCTGTCGGTAAGAGGCGGAAAAAGGCGGGGATTATAACCCCTTTGCCTCCCCTAGCAGCTTGATTTGCAACTGTTTCTCAGGCGCGTGTCAACCGCCCGGGGCCCTGGCGCGTTATCCGGAGCGGGCCGTGCCTCGTGCCGGTCCCTTGAATCGACCACCCACCACCACAGAAGGGGATCACCATGAAGCAGCTTTTCGCCGTCCTCCTCGCCGCGGCGTTCGCCGCCATGAGCTACAGCGCCGTCGCGCAGGACAAGATGGAAAAGCCCAAGACCGAGAAGAAGGCGGACAAGAAGCCCGCCAAGAAGATGGCGAAGAAGGCGAAGAAAGAAGAGCAGAAGTAGGCGCCGTTCCGGCGAAAATAAGGCAGGGGCGACCCTGCCTTTTTCATTTCATGCGTCCATGCGCCTGCGCGTACTCGTCATAGCCGCCGCCTTCGCCGCCAGCGCCTTCGCCGGCGAGCTGCCCGTGGTGCAGCTCAACGCGGGCATCTATCTCATCCGCGCCGAGGTGGCGGCCGACTTCGCGAGCCGCGCGCAGGGGCTGATGTACCGCCGGCAGCTCGCCTCGAACGCCGGGATGCTGTTCGTCTTCGAGCAGCCGGGCGAGCAGTGCATGTGGATGAAGAACACCCTGATCCCGCTCTCGGTCGCCTTCCTCGACGACGAGGGCGAGATCATCAACATCGAGGACATGGCGCCGCAGACGCTGCAGTCGCACTGCGCGCGGCGCCCGGCACGCTACGCGCTGGAGATGAACCGCGGCTGGTTCGCCGCGCGGGGCATCAAACCGGGGATGCGCATCGGCGGCATCCCCGGCGCGAAGTAGCTAGCCGAACACCACCCCGCCGTGGCTCTGCGCCACCATGAAGTACAGCATCGGGATCGACGCCATGGTGTTGAAGCGCGACGCCATGCCCGCCACGCGGCCGGCCTTCGCCTTGGCGTCGGCTTCCGCCGGCACGATGCCGAGCACCTTCTTCTGGTTCGGCCAGATCAGGAACCAGACGTTGAACCACATGATGATGCCGAGCCACATGCCGACGCCGATGCCGGTGAACGGCTTCTGGAAGGTGAGCGCCTGCAGCAGGTAGCCGTACATCGAGGCGAGGATCAGGCCGAGGATGATCGTCGCCATCGCCGCCCAGCGGAACCAGAACAGCGCCGCCGGCGCGATCACCTTGCTGATCGCCGGCTTGTGCTCGTCCGGGATCTTGGGCATGGACGGCGTCTGCACGAAGTTGAAGTACCAGAGCAGACCGATCCACATCACGCCCGCCGTGACGTGCAGCCAGCGCATCGCGAAGGCCCACCACGCGTGCTCGCCCGCCGGGATCGATCCGCCGGCGGCGGCGAGGATGAGCAGCAGCACGATGAGAAGGACGACGCCGGCGGTGATCGTCCGACCGAGAGATTGGAAGATCGCACCCATTTCTTTCTCCTTTTAGCCTTGTAGGGTTGACGCCGAAAAAGTCTAGCACCGGGGCTATCCTCCCGCCATGCCGAGGCTCGCCGCCAACCTGTCGATGCTGTTCACCGAGCGGCCGTTCCTGGAGCGCTTTGCCACCGCCGCGGCTGCCGGATTTCGCTACGTCGAATACCAGTTTCCGTACGCCTGGCCCGCCGACGAGGTGGCCGACGCGGCGCGGCGCGCCGGCGTGCAGGTGGTGCTGCACAACCTGCCGGCGGGCGACATGGCCGCCGGCGAGCGCGGCATCGCCTGCCTGCCGGGGCGCGAGGCCGAGTTCCGCGCCGGGGTCGAGCAGGCGATCGGCTACGCCAGGGCGGCCGGCTGCCCGCGCCTCAACTGCCTCGCCGGGCTGGGGCCGGTCGACCGGGCGCATTTCGACACGCTGGTGGCGAACGTGCGCCACGCGGCGCGCCGCCTGTCGCAAGCCGGCCTGCAGCTCGTGATCGAGCCGATCAACACGCACACGGTGCCGGGCTTCTTCCTCACCGGCACCCGCCAGGCGATCGAGGTGCTCGACGCGGCCGGGGAAAGCGGCGCGGCGCTGCAGTACGACGTGTTCCACATGCAGATCATGGAAGGCGATCTCGCCGCGACGCTCGAGCGGCTGCTCGCGCGCATCGGCCACGTGCAGATCGCCGACGTGCCGGCGCGCCACGAGCCGGGCACCGGCGAGATCAACTTCGCTTTCCTGCTCGCGCATCTGGACGCCATCGGCTACGCCGGCTGGGTGGGCTGCGAATACAATCCCCTCGGTGACACGGTCGAGGGATTGAAGTGGGCGAGGCCCTACCTGCGCTAGCCGACCGGCAGGCGCGCCAGCGCGAGGTCGCCGCCGCGCTGCGCGCCTTCCTGCCGGCGCGCGCGGTGCTCTGGGAGGAGGAAGACACCCGGCCCTACGAGTGCGACGGGCTGACCGCCTACCGCCAGCTGCCGATGGTCGTGGCGCTGCCCGAGAGCGAGGCGCAGGTGCAGCGCATCCTGCGCACCTGCGCCGCGATGGGCGTGCCGGTCGTGCCGCGCGGCGCCGGCACCGGCCTGTCCGGCGGCGCGCTGCCCGCGGGCGACGGCGTGCTGCTGTCGATGGCCAAGTTCATGCGCGTGCTGCGCGTCGACCCGCTCGCGCGCCTCGCGGTGGTGCAGCCCGGCGTGCGCAACGCGGCGATCTCGGAGGCGGCCGCGCCGCACGGCCTGTACTACGCGCCCGATCCGTCGAGCCAGATCGCCTGCACCATCGGCGGCAACGTCGCCGAGAACTCGGGCGGCGTGCATTGCCTGAAGTACGGGCTCACCGTGCACAACGTGCTCGCCTTGCGCGGCTTCACCGCCGAGGGCGAGCCGATCGCGCTCGGCTCGGCGGCGCCCGACGCGCCGGGCTACGACCTGCTCGCGCTCGCCATCGGCTCGGAAGGCATGCTGCTGGTGGTCACCGAGGTGACGGTGAAGCTGTTGCCCCGGCCGCAGTGCGCACGCGTCGTGATGGCCTCCTTCGACGAGGTGGAAAAGGCCGGCGCCGCGGTCGCCGCCGTGATCGGCGCGGGCATCATCCCGGCCGGGCTGGAGATGATGGACCGCCCGGCGACGCGCGCGGCCGAGGAGTTCGTGCGCGCGGGCTACGACACCGAGGCGGCGGCGATCCTGCTCTGCGAGTCCGACGGCACGCCCGAGGAGGTCGAGCACGAGATCGCGCGCGTCCGGCAGGTGCTCGAGGCGGCGGGCGCGTCGCGCCTCACCGTGTCGCGCGACGAGGCCGAGCGGCTGCGCTTCTGGTCGGGGCGCAAGGCGGCGTTCCCGGCGGTCGGGCGGCTCTCGCCCGACTATTACTGCATGGACGGCACGATCCCGCGCCGGCGCCTGGGCGAGGTGCTGCGCTTCATCGGCGAGCTGGAGAAGAAGTACGGCCTGCGCTGCCCGAACGTGTTCCACGCGGGCGACGGCAACCTGCATCCGCTGATCCTGTTCGACGCGGCCAAGCCCGACGAGCTCGAGCGCACCGAGCGCTTCGCCGCCGAGGTGCTCGAGAAGTGCGTCGCGGTCGGCGGCACGATCACCGGCGAGCACGGCGTGGGCGTGGAGAAGATCAACCAGATGTGCACGCAGTTCGGCGACGCCGAGCTCGAGACGTTCTTCGCCGTGAAGCGCGCGTTCGACCCGCGCGGCCTGCTCAACCCGGGCAAGGCGGTGCCGACGCTCGCGCGCTGCGCCGAGTACGGCCGCATGCACGTGCGCGGCGGCCGGCTGCCGCACCCGGAGCTCGCGCGCTTTTGAGCCTGGCGCTCTTCCGCGACGTGATCCGCGACGCGGCGGCGCGCCGCGCGCCGCTGCGGCTGCGCGGCGGCGGCAGCAAGGATTTCTTCGGCAACCCGCCGCGCGGCGAGCTGCTCGACACGCGCGCCTACGCGGGCGTGGTCGCCTACGAGCCGGCCGAGCTGGTGCTCACCGCGCGCTGCGGCACGCCGCTCGCCGAAGTGGAGCGGCTGCTCGACGCCGAGGGGCAGTGCCTGCCGTTCGAGCCGCCGCATTTCGGCGCCGCGACCTTCGGCGGCTGCATCGCCGCGGGGCTGTCCGGGCCGCGCCGCGCCGCCGCCGGCGCGCTGCGCGACTTCGTGCTCGGCGTGAAGCTGATCGACGGCCGGGCGCGCGAGCTCGCCTTCGGCGGGCGGGTGATGAAGAACGTCGCCGGCTACGACGTGTCGCGCCTGGCGGTCGGCTCGCTCGGCACGCTGGGCCTGATCGCCGAGGCGTCGCTCAAGGTGCTGCCCAAGCCGGAGCACGAGGTGACGCTCGCGCTGGCGCTCGGCGAGGCGCAGGCGATCGAGGCGGTGAATCGCTGGGCCGGCCAGCCGCTGCCGCTCTCGGCGAGCGCCTGGCACGACGGCGTGCTGCGCCTGCGCCTGTCGGGCGCCGAGCCCGCGGTGCGCGCCGCCGCCGGCCGCCTCGGCGGCGAGACGCTCGCCGAGGCGGGCGCTTTCTGGCAGGGCGTGCGCGAGCATGCCGACCCGTTCTTCGCCGGGCCGCAGCCGCTGTGGCGGCTCGCCGTGCCCTCGGCCACGCCGCCGCTCGCGCTCGCCGGCCGGCAGATGATCGAGTGGGGCGGCGCGCAGCGCTGGCTGAAGAGCGATGCGCCGGCGCAGGAGATCCGCGAGGCGGCGCAGCGCGCCGGCGGCCATGCGACGCTCTTTCGCGCCGCCGACAAGTCGGCGGGCGCTTTCGCGCCGCTCGACGCGGTGCTGGCGCGGCTGCACCGCGCGCTGAAAGCAGAGTTCGACCCGGCGGGCATCCTCAATCCCGGCCGGCTCTATGCCGAGCTCTAGGCTTTCGCGAGCTTGGTCTTCTGCTCGGCGACCGCCGCGCGCGCCTGCGCGGCAAGCGGGCTTTGCGGGAAGCGCGACAGCAGCCGCGCGTAGAGCTGGATCGCCAGCACCGGCTCGCCGGCCTGCGCGGTCTTCGCCGCGGCATCGAACAGCAGCCGCTCCTGCGGCGCTTCCTTCGGCGCGCCGCCGGCCGGCGCCGCGGCCGCGGGCGCGCTCGACATCTTCGCCTGCGCGAGCAGCGTCGCCATGCGCGCCTCGGAGGCGCGGCTGCGCTCGTCCCATTGCCGCAGCGCGCGCCGCACCAGGTAGACGAGCCCCGCGGCGATGAGGATGGCGAGCAGCCAGGCGACCAGCTTCATGCGAAGAGTATAGCCATGCACGCCGAGCTGGCCGATTTCATACGCCACAGCCGCGAGGGCGCCGAAGCCGAGGCGATCCTGCGCAAGTGCGTGCACTGTGGCTTTTGCACGGCCACCTGCCCGAGCTACCAGGTGCTGGGCGACGACCTCGACAGCCCGCGCGGCCGCATCTACCTGATGAAGCGCATGCTGGAAGGCGCGCCGGTCAGCGCCCGCACCCGGCTGCACCTGGACCGTTGCCTGACCTGCCGCGCCTGCGAGACCACCTGCCCGTCGGGCGTGCGCTACGGCCGCCTGGTCGACATCGGGCGCGCGGTCGTCGAGGCGAAGACGCGCCGCAGCGCGCTCGACCGGCTGCGGCGCACGCTCCTCGCCTGGGTCCTGCCGCACAGCGCCCGTTTCGGCGTCTTGCTCGCGCTCGGCCGGGCGCTGCGGCCGCTGCTGCCGCGCGCGCTGCGCGAGAAGATCGTCGCGGCGGGAAAGCCCGGCCCGTGGCCGGCGCCGCGCCACGCGCGCCGCATGCTGGTGCTGCGCGGCTGCGTGCAGCCGGCGCTCGCGCCGTCGATCAACGCCGCCGCGGCGCGCGTGCTCGACCGGGCGGGCATCTCGCTCGTCGAGACGCCGCCCGGCTGCTGCGGCGCGCTGCGCTTCCACCTGAACGACCAGGAAGGCGGGCGCGACGACATGCGCGCGCGCATCGACGACTGGTGGCCGATGATCGAGCGCGGCGAGGTGGAGGCGATCGTCATGACCGCGAGCGGCTGCGGCGTCACGGTGAAGGAGTACGGCGAGCACCTGGCGGGCGACGCGCGCTACGCGGAGAAGGCGGCGCGCGTCGCCGCGCTGACGCGCGACCTGAGCGAGGTCCTTGCGCCCGGCGCCGCGACAGCGGGCAGGGTCCGGGCGGGCAAGGTCGCTTTCCAGTCGCCGTGCACGTTGCAGCACGGCCAGCGCCTGCGCGGCCGGGTCGAGGAGATCCTGCGCGGCGCGGGCTACGAGCTGACGCCGGTCGACGAGGCGCATCTCTGCTGCGGCTCGGCGGGCACCTATTCGCTGCTGCAGCCGGCGATCGCGCAGGCGCTGCGGCGGCGCAAGCTCGCGGCGCTCGAGGCGGGCGCGCCCGAGGTCATCGCCACCGCGAACATCGGCTGCCTGGCGCACCTGCAGGGCGCGACGGCGCGCCCGGTGCGGCACTGGATCGAGCTGCTGGACGTAGAATCGCCCGCATGAGCGAAACCGTCGTCCGCAGCGCGTGTCCGCACGACTGCCCGGACACCTGCGCGATGCTGGTGACGGTCGAGGACGGGGTGGCGAAACGGATCGCGGGCGACCCCTCGATGCCGTTCACCGACGGGACGCTGTGTACCAAGGTGGCGCACTACCTCGAGCGCACCTATTCGCCCGACCGGCTGCGCCATCCGCTGAAGCGCGTCGGGCGAAAGGGCGAGGGCCGCTTCGCGCGCGTGAGCTGGGACGAGGCGCTGGACGAGATCGCGGCGCGCCTGAAGCGCCTCGCCGCCGAGGATCCGCAGACCATCCTGCCGTGCAGCTACGCCGGCACCATGGGCATGGTGCAGTGGAGCTCGATGGACCGGCGCTTCTTCCACAAGCTCGGCGCCTCGATCCTCGACCGCACGCTCTGCTCGGTCGCCGGCAAGGCGGGCGTGCAGGCGACGCTCGGCGCCTCGGTGGGCATGGACCCCGAGCGCTTCGACGAGGCGCGGCTCGTGATCCTGTGGGGCGCGAACCCGGTGGTCTCCAACCTGCACCTCTGGTCGCGCGTGCAGGCGGCGAAGCGCGAGGGCGCGAAGGTCGTCGCCATCGATCCGTACCGCAGCCTCACGGCCGAGAAATGCACGCAGCACGTCGCGCTGATGCCGGGCAGCGACGGCGCGCTGGCGCTCGGCATGATGCACGTCCTCATCCGCGACAATCTCGTCGACCGCGACTACCTCGATCGCTACACCGTGGGATATGAGCGGTTGCGCGAAAGAGTCCTGAAAGAATATTCGCCCGACCGGGTCGCGCATATCTGCGGCATCCCGGCCGAGACGGTGGTGCAGCTCGCGCGCGACTACGGCACGATCAAGCCCGCGGCGATACGCCTGAACTACGGCATGCAGCGCCACGCGGGCGGCGGCATCGCCGCGCGCACCATCGCCTGCCTGCCGGCGCTGGTCGGCGCCTGGCGCGACGCCGCGGGCGGCGTGGTGCTCAGCACCGCCGGCTTCTACCGCTTCGACCATGCGGCGCTCGAGCGCCCCGATCTGCTCGCCGGGCGCCGGCCGCGCGTCGTCAACCACGCGGCGCTCGGCGACGCGCTCACCTCGGCCGAGCCGCCGGTGCGCGCGCTCGTCGTCTACAACAACAACCCGGTGGCGGTGTGCCCGGAGTCGGACAAGGTGATCGCCGGGTTCTCGCGCGAGGACCTGTTCACCGTGGTGATCGACCATTTCCAGACCGACACCGCCGACTACGCCGACTTCGTGCTGCCGGCGACCACGCAGCTCGAGCATGTCGACGTGCACAAGTCCTACGGCCACCTGTACGCGCTCGCCAACAACGCGGCGATCGCGCCGGTGGGAGAGTCGCTGCCGAACTCGGAGATCTTCCGCCGGCTCGCCGCGCGCATGGGGTTCGAGGAGGCGTGCTTCCGCGACTCCGACGAGGACCTCTGCCGCACCGCGCTCGCCGGCCATATCGACTGGGAGCGGCTGAAGGCCGAAGGCTGGCAGCGCCTGGATCTGCCCGGGCGCTTCGCGCCTTTCGCACAGGGCGGCTTCCCCACGCCGTCGGGCAAGTGCGAGCTCTACAGCGAGTGGCTGGAGAAGCAGGGCGTCGACCCGCTGCCGTTCTACAACCCGCCCGCGGAGATCGCCGACGAGCGCCTCGCCGAGCGCTATCCGCTCGCCTTCCTGTCGCCCCCGGCGCGCCACTTCCTCAACTCGACCTTCGCCAACCTGGCGCGCTTCCGCGCGTTCGAGCGCGAGCCGCATCTCGACATGCATCCCGAGGACGCGGCGCCGCGCGGCATTCGCGACGGCGACCGGGTGCGCGTGTTCAACGCGCGCGGCGGCTACACGCTGCGCGCGCGGGTGAACGGCAAGCCGCGCCCCGGGGTGGTGGTCGCGCCCTCGGTGTGGTGGAAGAAGCACGCGCCGGACGGGCGCAACGCGAACGACGTCACCTCGCAGCGCACCACCGACCTCGGCGGCGGCGCCACCTTCTACGATTGCCGGGTCCAGGTCGCGCGTGTGGCCGCGCCTGCGGCCTGAGCGGTTGCTCGTCCTCGCGCTGGCGCTCGCCGGCGCGGCGCACGCCGCGGCGCCGACGGTGGGCTCGAAGCGCTTCACCGAGTCCTACATCCTCGGCGAGATCGTGGCGCGCACGGTGCACGGCGAGCACCGCCCGGGGCTGGGCAGCACCGGCATCGTCTTCGAGGCGCTCAAGGCGGGCGCGATCGACGTGTACCCGGAGTACACCGGCACGCTGGCGCGCGAGATCCTCGGCCTGCCGGGCCGGCCGACGCTGGTCGAGCTCGACCGCGCGCTCGCCGCGCAGGGCCTCGCCGTCGGCATCCCGCTCGGCTTCAACAACAGCTACGCGATCGCGATGCGCGAAGCGCGCGCCGCGGCGCTCGGCATCGAAAAGCTCTCGGATCTCGCCGCGCACCCGCAGCTCAAGCTCGGCCTGTCGCCCGAGTTCACCGCGCGCGCCGACGGCTGGCCGGCGCTGCGCGCCGCCTACGGGCTGCCGCAGCAGCCGGTGCCGCTCGAGCACGGGCTCGCCTACGAGGCGATCGCCGAGGGCGCGATCGACGCGATGGACGTCTACACCACCGACGCCAAGATCGCGCGCTACGGGCTGCGCGTGCTCGCCGACGACCGGCGGTTCTTCCCGCGCTACGACGCCGTGCTCGTCTACCGGCGCGACCTGCCCCGGCGCTTCCCCGGCGCGCTCGAGCGCCTGAAGACGCTCGAGGGGCGCGTCGACGAGGCGACGATGATGCGCATGAACGCCGCGGCCGAGCTCGAGGGCCGCAGCTTCGCGCAGGCCGCGTCGCTGTTCCTCGAGCGGGATGCCGGCGCGGCCGGCGAGCGGCGCTTCCTGCAGGTGCTGCTCGGCCCCGACTTCGGCCGCCTGACGGCCGAGCACCTCGCGCTGGTCGCCGGCTCGCTCGCCGCGGCGATCGCGCTCGGGCTGCCGCTCGGCATCGCGGCCGCGCGGCGGCCGCGCGCCGGGCAGGCGATCCTCGCCGCGGTGGGCGTGATCCAGACCATCCCGTCGCTCGCGCTGTTCGCTTTCCTGATCGCGGCGCTCGGGCGGATCGGCGCGTTGCCGGCGCTGATCGCGCTGTTCCTGTACGCGCTGCTGCCCATCGTGCGCAACACGCAGGCGGGCATCGCCGCCGCGGGCAGGGGACTCGCGCAGGCGGCCGCGGCGCTCGGGCTGACGGCGCGCCAGATCCTGCTGCGCATCGAGCTGCCGCTCGCCGCGCCGTCGATCCTGGCCGGCATCAAGACCTCGGCGGTGGTCAACGTCGGCACCGCGACCATCGCCGCGTTCATCGGCGCCGGCGGCTACGGCGAGCGCATCGCCGCGGGCCTCGCGCTGAACGACGCGGCGATGCTGCTCGCCGGCGCGGTGCCGGCGGCGGCGCTCGCGCTGCTCGTGCAGGCGGCCTTCGAGCTCGGCGAGCGGCGGCTGCGCTGGCTGCCACGGTAAAATTCCGGCCCATCCGGGGAGATCCCATGTCGCAGCTCATAGGAGTGCCGCGCGAGACCGCGGCCGGAGAGAAGCGCGTTGCCACCGTTCCCGAGGTGGTCGAGAAGCTCGTCCGGCTGGGCTTTCGCGTCGCCGTCGAAGCGGGCGCCGGCGAGCCCGCCAACTTCTCCGACGACGCCTACCGCGCCGCCGGCGCCGAGATCGTGCCGCAGGTCTGGGACAAGGCGGACGTAATCTTCAAGGTGCGCGCGCCGAGCCTCGCCGAGGTCGCGCTCGTGCGCCCGGGCGCCACGCTGGTGAGCTTCATCTGGCCGGCGCAGAACCCCGAGCTGATGAGCGCCCTGGCCGCGAAGCGGCTCACCGTGCTCGCCATGGACAGCGTGCCGCGCATCTCGCGCGCGCAGAAGCTCGACGCGCTGTCCTCGATGGCCAACATCGCCGGCTACCGCGCGGTGATCGAGGCGGCGCACCACTTCGGCCGCTTCTTCACCGGGCAGATCACCGCCGCCGGCAAGGTGCCGCCGGCCAAGGTGTTCGTGATCGGCGCGGGCGTGGCCGGCCTGGCGGCGATCGGCGCCGCCTCCGGGCTGGGCGCGATCGTGCGCGCCAACGACACCCGCCCCGAGGTCGCCGACCAGGTGAAGTCGATGGGCGCCGAGTTCGTCGGCGTCGACTACCAGGAAGAGGGCACGGGCGCCGGCGGCTACGCCAAGGTGATGAGCGAGGGCTACCAGCGCGCGCAGCGCGCGGTGTTCGCCGAGCAGGCGAAGGACGTGGACATCATCATCACCACGGCGCTCATCCCCGGCAAGCCGGCGCCGAAGCTGATCACCGCGGACATGGTGGCGTCGATGAAGCCGGGCAGCGTGATCGTCGACCTCGCCGCCGAGCAGGGCGGCAACTGCGAGCTCACCGAGCCGGGCAAGGTGGTGGTGAAGCACGGCGTCACGGTGATCGGCTACACCGACCTGCCGAGCCGGCTCGCCCGGCAGTCGAGCACCCTCTACGCGACCAACCTGCTGCGGCTCACCGAGGAGCTGTGCAAGGCGAAGGACGGCGCGATCGTCGTCAACATGGACGACGAGGTGATCCGCGGCACCACGGTGATCAAGGAAGGCACGGTGACCTGGCCGCCGCCGCCGCCCAGGCTCAGCGCCGCGCCGGCCAAGCCGCCCGCCAAGCCCGCGGCGCAGAAGAAGACCGAGGGCCACGGCGCCGCGGCGCCCGCTTCGGGGCGCGCCACGACGATCGTGTTCCTCGCCGCGGCGGCGCTGTTCTGGTTCATCGGCGCCTATGCGCCGCCGGCCTTCCTCGGCCACTTCACCGTGTTCGTGCTGGCCTGCTTCGTCGGCTACATGGTGATCTGGAACGTCACGCCGGCGCTGCACACGCCGCTCATGAGCGTCACCAACGCCATTTCCAGCATCATCGCCATCGGCGCGCTGGTGCAGGTGGCGCCGCCCCTCGAGGGCGCCCAGGCCAGGCCGGCCGGCTGGATCCTCGGCCTCGCCGTGGCGAGCATCGCGCTGGTGGCGATCAACATGTTCGGCGGCTTCGCCGTCACGCAGCGCATGCTGCAGATGTTCCGCAAATGATCGCGCCGACCCTCGCCACCGCCGCCTACGTCGGCGCGACGGTGCTGTTCATCCTGAGCCTGGGCGGCCTGTCGAACCCCGAGACCTCGCGCCGCGGCAACCTGTACGGGATGATCGGCATGACGATCGCCGTGCTCGCCACGGTGCTCGGCCCGCAGGTCACGCCGGCCGGCTACGGCTGGATCGCCGGCGCGCTCGCCGTCGGCGCGGCGGTCGGCCTGTACGCGGCGCGCGTGGTGAAGATGACGCAGATGCCCGAGCTGGTGGCGCTGATGCACAGCCTGGTCGGGCTCGCCGCGGTGCTGATCGGCTACGCCAACTACATCGACCCGGCGGCCACCGCGCACTTCCAGGGCGCCGAGCGCACGATCCACGAGATCGAGATCTACGTCGGCGTGCTGATCGGCGCGGTCACCTTCTCCGGCTCGCTGATCGCCTTCGGCAAGCTCTCGGCGAAGATCACCGGCAAGCCGGTGCTGCTGCCGGCGCGCCACTGGATCAACCTGGCGGGGCTGCTCGCGGTGCTGTGGCTCGCCGGCGGCTTCGTCGGCGCGCCCTCGAGCACCGAGGGCATGACGCCGCTCGCGGCGATGACGCTGATCGCGCTGCTCTTCGGCGTGCACATGGTGATGGCGATCGGCGGCGCCGACATGCCGGTGGTGGTGTCGATGCTGAACAGCTACTCGGGCTGGGCCGCGGCGGCGACCGGCTTCATGCTGTCGAACGACCTCTTGATCGTCACCGGCGCGCTGGTCGGCTCGAGCGGCGCCATCCTCTCCTACATCATGTGCCGCGCCATGAACCGCAACTTCATCGCCGTGATCGCCGGCGGCTTCGGCACCGGCGGCGGCGCCGCGGCCGCGGCCGGCGCGGCGCCCGCCGGCGAGGTCACGGCCATCTCGGCCGCCGAGACCGCCGAGCTGTTGCGCCAGGCGAAGAACGTGATCATCGTGCCGGGCTACGGCATGGCGGTGGCGCAGGCGCAGCACACGGTGTACGAGATCACCCGGCTGCTGCGCGAGAAGGGCGTGAACGTGCGCTTCGGCATCCACCCGGTGGCCGGGCGCATGCCCGGCCACATGAACGTGCTGCTCGCCGAGGCGAAGGTGCCGTACGACATCGTGCTGGAGATGGACGAGATCAACGCCGACTTCCCCGACACCGACGTGGCGATGGTGATCGGCGCGAACGACATCGTCAACCCGGCGGCCCAGGAAGATCCGGCGAGCCCGATCGCCGGCATGCCGGTGCTCGAGGTGTGGCGCGCCCGCACCTCGATCGTGATGAAGCGCAGCATGGCCTCGGGCTACGCGGGCGTCGACAATCCGCTCTTCTACAAGGAGAACAACCGGATGCTGTTCGGCGACGCGAAGAAGATGCTCGACGAAGTGCTCGCGGCGCTGAAGGCGTGAGCGCCGCGCCGCGCATCGGCGTTTCGCCGCGGCTCTTCCATCCCGAGCCGGGAGGGAAAGGCGTGCGCGGCAAGCTGCTCGACTACCTCGAGCACACGGTCGCCGAATGGCTGCTCGAGCGCGGCGCGCTGCCCCTGCTGATCCCGGTCAGCGCCCAGGCCGCGCGCTACGTCGCCGCGCTCGACGGCGTGCTGCTGCAGGGTGGCGCCGACATCAGCCCGCTCGCCTACGGCGAGGCGCCGCGGCGCCCGGAATGGGCCGGCGACCCGATGCGCGACCGCTTCGAGATCGAGCTGGTGCAGGCCTGCCTCGCCGCCGGCAAGCCGGTGCTCGGCATCTGCCGCGGCGCGCAGCTGATCAACGTCGCGCTCGGCGGCAGCCTGCACCAGGACATCCCCGCGCACCGCAGCGACGGCTACGACCTGCACGCGCACGAGGTGCGCTTCGAGCCGGGCTCCGGGCTCGCGCGCCTGTACGGCGGGCTCGGCCCGCGCCGGGTCGTGTCGATCCATCACCAGGCGATCGACCGGCTGGGGCGCGACCTCGCGGTCGAGGCGCGCGCGGTCGACGACGGCATAGTGGAGGCGATAAGAATGAAGGGCAGAAGCTACGTGTGCGCGGTGCAGTGGCATCCCGAGTTCCACCGCGGCCGCGACGGCCTGCTCGACGGCGGGCCCCTGCTCGACGAGTTCCTCGCCGCCGTGCGCTCGTGAAGCCGTTCGCCGCGGCGGTGCTCGCCGGCGCGGTGTGCGCGGCGCTCGGCGTGCCGGTCGACTTCGTGCTGTTCGGCCTGACGCTCGCCGGCGTGGCGCTGTTCCACGAGCGCACGCTGCAGGTGGCGCTCGCCGGCCTCGCGGTGATCGTGCTCTACAAGCTGGCCTTCACCGGCTTCAAGACCGGGCCGGGGCTCGCCGGCCTCGCGCTGCACCTCGCGCACGAGTGGGTGATCCTCGCCAACCTGCTCGGCCTGCTGCTCGGCTTCGCGCTGCTCTCCAACCACTTCGAGGAGAGCCAGGTGCCGGCGGTGCTGCCGCGCTTCCTGCCCGACGACTGGAAGGGCGGCCTCGCGCTGCTCGCCATGATCTTCGTGCTCTCCTCGTTCCTCGACAACATCGCCGCGGCGCTGATCGGCGGCACGATCGCGCGCCGCGTGTTCCGCGGCAAGGTGCACATCGGCTACCTGGCGGCGATCGTCGCCGCGTCGAACGCCGGCGGCTCGGGCAGCGTGGTGGGCGACACCACGACCACCATGATGTGGATCGACGGCGTCGCGCCGGTGGACGTGCTCGAGGCGTTCATCGCCGCCGGGGCCGCGCTGCTGGTGTTCGGCGTCCCGGCCGCCCTGCAGCAGCAGCGCTATTCGCCGATCGCGCGCGACGCGGGACCGAGCGTGCGCATCGACTGGGCGCGCGTGGCGATCGTCGCGCTGATCCTGATCGCCGCGATCTCGGTCAACGTATTGATCAACGTCAAGTACCCGGCGCAGGCCGACGCCTTCCCGTTCATCGGCGCGGCGGTCTGGGTGGCGCTGCTCGCCACCGCGGCCTGGCGCAGGCTGCACTGGGCGCTGCTCCCGGGCGCCTTCAAGGGCAGCGTGTTCCTGCTCTCGCTGATCCTCTGCGCCTCGCTGATGCCGGTGGAGAAGCTGCCCGTGGCGTCGTGGCAGACGGCCCTCGGCCTGGGCTTCATCTCGGCGGTGTTCGACAACATCCCGCTCACCGCGCTGGCGCTCAAGCAGGGCGGCTATGATTGGGGCTTCCTTGCCTACGCGGTAGGCTTCGGCGGTTCGATGATCTGGTTCGGCTCCTCGGCCGGCGTAGCGCTGTCCAACATGTACCCGCAGGCGAAGTCGGTCGGCCTGTGGGTGCGGCATGGCTGGCACGTGGCGCTCGCCTACGTGGTCGGCTTCTTCGTGCTGCTGGCGGTGCTCGGCTGGCATCCGCATCCGCCGCACAAGGCGCGGCCGGCGCCCCTGCAGGCGGGGGCGCAGCGGTGAGCTCGCGCCGGCGCTTCCTGCGGCGCGCCGCCGCGACCGGCGGCGCCGGGCTCGCGTTCCCGGCGCTCGTCGCGGCGCAGGGCACCGTGGTGCAGCGCTGGCAGAGCGCCTGGCCCGAGCGGCATCCCTGCCACGAGCACGCGCTCGACCTCGCGCGCCGGGTGAACGACATGGCGGGCGGCGACCTGCGCATCGACCTGCTGCCGCTCGGCGAGGTGGTCCCGGCGTTCGGCCTGCTCGAGGCGGTGGCGAGCGGCAGGCTGGACGGCGCGCACGGCGCGCTGCTCTACCAGTACCCGCGCCATCCGGCGTTCGCGCTGTGGGCCGCGGGGCCGGCGTTCGGCATGGACGCCAACATGCTGCTCGCGTGGCACCACTACGGCGGCGGCCGCGCGCTGCTGGCGAAGGTGTACGCCGAGCTCGGCGCCGACGTCGTGTCGCTGCTCTACGGGCCGCGCCCGAGCGAGCCGCTCGGCTGGTTCCAGCGCCGCATCTCGCGCCCCGCCGACCTGCGGCGCCTGCGCTTTCGCAGCGAAGGCCCGCCGGTCGAGCTGTTCGAGCGGCTCGGCGCGCGGGTCAACCCGCTGCCCGAGGGCGAGGTGGCGGCGGCGCTCGAGTCCGGCCTGCTCGACGGCGCCGAGCTCGACGGCGCGGCGCGCGACCGCGCGCTCGGCGTGGCGGACGCGGCGAAGGTGTGCATGCTCGGCAGCTTCCACGAGGCGGCGGCGCAGTTCGAGGTGCTGCTTCACAAGCCCAAGCTCGAGGCGCTGCCGGCGAAGCTTAAGGCGATCATCGAGAACGCGGTGGCGGCCGCCTCGGCGGACCTGTCGTGGCGCGTCATCGAGCGCGACTCGGCGGCCTACCAGGCGCTGCGCGCGCGCGGCGGCGTGGCATTCCACCGCACCCCCGAGGCGGTGCTGCGCGCGCAGCTCGAGGCGCACGACGACGCCGTGGCGGCGCGGCGGCGCAGCGCGCGCCTGATCGCCGAGATCGAGGCGTCGCAGAAGGCGTTCGCGGCGCGGGCGGTGCGCTGGCAGCTCGACCACGAGGCCGACCGCCGCCTCGCCTACCGTCACTACTTTGCTCCTCGTCCGGCGGGCACCCGGCGCAAGCGCTAACCGCTCGTCTCGGCGTAGCGGAATGCGCGTGGCTAGTTCGCTGTTATAGAATCCGGCGGGAGTACCTTGCCGATCGCGGGTGTCATGCCCGCACTGAACAGCTCAGAGGAGGAGACGATGGACCATCCAGAGGCGAAAGGGCAACCTTCGCGACGTAAGTTTCTGCGCGGTGCAGCTGCGGCGGCAGGTGTGGCCGCGCTCGCCGCGTGTTCCAAGGAAGAACCCCCGGCGCCGAAAGCCGAGGCCCCCGCGGCTCCGGCCGTCTCGGTTAAGCCAGAGACGATCGTCATCAAGATGCAGGGTTCGTGGGGCTCGGCGGACATCTTCAATGACATGGCGCAGGAGTACGTCAAGCGCGTGAACGAGATGTCGGGCGGCCGCCTGCGCATCGACTATCTGCTCGCGGGCGCGGTGGTGAAGCCCTTCGAGGTGATGGACGCGGTGTCCAAGGGCGTGCTGGACGGCGGGCACACGGTGCCGGTGTACTGGTACGGCAAGTCGAAGGTGGCGTCGCTGTTCGGTTCGGGCCCGATCACCGGCTGCGACGCGCAGCAGACGCTCGCCTGGATCTACCGCGGCGGCGGCCTGGAGATGTACCGCGAGCTGCTCGCCAAGCTGGGGCTGAACGCCGTCGGCTTCTTCGCCATGCCGATGCCGACGCAGCCGCTCGGCTGGTTCAAGAAGCCGGTCAAGTCGGCGGCCGACATGAAGGGCCTGAAGTACCGCACCGTGGGCCTGTCCGCCGACCTGAACCAGCAGATGGGCCTGCGCGTCACGCAGCTGCCCGGCGGCGAGATCATCCCGGCGATGGAGAAGGGCGTGATCGAGGCCTTCGAGTACAACAACCCCACCTCCGACATGCGCTTCGGCGCCCAGGACGTGGCGAAGAACTACATGATGGGCAGCTTCCACCAGGCGATGGAGTTCTTCGAGATCATCTTCAACAAGAAGAAGTGGGAGTCGATCCCGAAGGACCTGCAGGCGATCCTGCAGTACGGCGTCGAGGCGGCCTCGTCGGCCAACTTCTGGACCGCGATGGACAACTACTCGCGCGACCTGCAGGAGCTGATCCACAAGCACAAGGTCAACGTGCTGCGTACGCCGCGCGCGGTGTTCCAGGCGCAGCTCGAGGCCTGGGACGTGGTGAGCAAGCGGCTGCAGGACGAAGACCCGTTCTTCAAGAAGGTGGTCGATTCGCAGAAGTCGTGGGCGAAGCGCGTCGCCTATTACATGTTCCTCAACGAAGCCGACTACCGCCTCGGCTACGAGCACGTCTTCAAGACCAAGCTGCCGACGTAAGCGGCGTTGTAGGTCAGGTCTGCCACGAGACTAGGGTGGCGCGCCCAGCGCCGCCCTAGTTTTTTGTGGTGTCGGGGAGGTTAGAAGAATGAATCGACTCATCTATGCGGTCGACCAGCTGAGCAAGACCATCGGCCACGCGTTCGCGTGGTGCATCATCATCCTCGCGCTCGGCACGACGTACGAGGTGTTCGTGCGCTACGTGCTGAACAACCCGACCAGCTGGGCGTTCGACTTCAGCTACATCATGTACGGCGCGCTGTTCTTCATGGCCGGCGCCTACACGCTGTCGCGCGGCGGGCACGTGCGCGCCGACATGTTCTTCCGCCTCTGGCCGCCGCGCGCGCAGGCCGGCATCGAGCTGGCGCTCTACCTGCTGTTCTTCTTCCCCGGCATCGTCGCCATGATCACCTCGGGCTGGATCTACGGCAACGACTCGATGCGCATCCTCGAGAAGAGCATCAACAGCCCGGTCGGCATCCCGATCTGGCAGATCAAGATGCTCATCCCGGTGGGCGCCCTGCTGATCGGCCTGCAGGGCATCGCCGAGGTGCTGCGCTGCACGCTGTGCCTCAAGGACGGCCAGTGGCCGCCGCGGCTGCACGACGTGGAAGAGCTGGAGAAGCAGATCCTCGAGAAGGCGGCGGCCGAAGGCGTCGAGGCGGCGAAGGCGGTGACGCGATGAGCCCCGGAATGATCGCCCTGATCATGCTGGGCATCCTGGTCATCACCATCATGATCGGGTTCCCGGTGGCGTTCACCATGATGGCCCTGGGCGTCGCCTTCGGCTACTACGCCTACTACATCCCCGACCAGGCGATCCTCGACAACCGGGTGTTTTTCCTGCTCACGCAGAACACCTACGGCGTCATGACCAACGACGCGCTGGTGTCGGTGCCGCTGTTCCTGCTGATGGGCTACATGGTGGAGCGGGCGAACATCCTCGACCGCCTGTTCTTCAGCCTGCAGGTGGCGCTGCGCTTCCTGCCCGGCGCGCTCGCCGTGGCGACGCTCGCCACCTGCGCGCTGTTCGCCACCGCCACCGGCATCGTCGGCGCGGTGGTGACCCTGATGGGCCTGCTCGCCTTCCCGCAGATGATCAAGGCGGGCTACGACACGCGGCTCGCCTCGGGCGTGACCTGCGCCGGCGGCTGCCTGGGCATCATGATCCCGCCCTCGATCCTGCTGATCGTCTACGGCGCGCAGGCGGGCGTCTCGGTGGTGAAGCTCTACGCCGGCGCGCTGCTGCCCGGCTTCCTGCTCGCCGGGCTGTACATCTCGTACGTGATCGGGCTGTCGATGCTCAACCCGAAGCTCGCGCCGCCGCTCGCCGCCGAGCACCGCAACGTCTCGTTCTGGCGCACGCTGTACCTGCTCGCCACGTCGTTTTTCCCGCTCGCCTTCCTGATCCTGGCGGTGCTCGGCTCGATCATGTTCGGCCTCGCCACGCCCACCGAGGCGGCGGCGGTCGGCGCGTTCGGCTCGATCCTGCTCGCGGCGGGCTACCGGGCGCTCAACTGGCCGCGTCTCAAGGAGGCGGTGTACCTGACGGCGCGCACCTCGGCGATGGTGTGCTGGCTGTTCGTCGGCTCGGCGACCTTCGCCTCGATCTTCGCCTACCTGGGCGGCGAGGAGATCATCAAGCACTTCGTGCTCGGCCTGAACCTGTCGCCGGTGCTGTTCATGATCATGGCGCAGATCATCATCTTCCTGCTCGGCTGGCCGCTCGAGTGGACCGAGATCATCATCATCTTCGTGCCGATCTTCCTGCCGCTCCTGCCGCACTTCGAGATCGACCCGCTGATCTTCGGCATCCTGGTGGCGCTCAATTTGCAGACCGCGTTCCTGTCGCCGCCGATGGCGATGGCGGCGTATTATCTGAAGGGCGTCTCGCCGCCCACCGTGCTGCTGACCCAGATTTTCCGCGGCTGCATGCCGTATCTCTTCATCATCGTCTTCTGCATGGCGCTGGTGTACGTCTTGCCCGGGATCGTCACCTGGCTGCCGGACATGATCTACGGCTAGCGCCATGGACGCCTCGCAGCTGACCTGGCTGTCCGCCGCCGACGCGGCGCGCGCGATCCGCGACGGGCTGGTGACCTCGGAGCAGCTCGTCGAGGCCTGCCTCGAGCGCATCGCCGAGGCCGAGCCCGGCGTGCAGGCCTGGACCTACCTCGACCGCGACCACGCGCTCGAGCAGGCGCGCTCGCGCGACGAGCACCGCGCGGGCGGCCATCCGCTCGGGCCGCTGCACGGCGTGCCGGTCGGCATCAAGGACATCATCGACACCGCCGACATGCCGACCGAGGACGGCACGGTGCTGCACGCGGGGCGCACGCCGCTGCGCGACGCGACCGCGGTGGCGCTGCTGCGCGCCGCCGGCGCGGTGATCCTCGGCAAGACGGTCACCACCGAGTGCGCCTACTTCGCGCCCGGCAAGACGCGCAACCCGCACAATCCCGAGCACACGCCGGGCGGCTCCTCGAGCGGCTCGGCGGCGGCGGTGGCCGCCGGCATGGTGCCGCTCGCGCTCGGCAGCCAGACCAACGGCTCGGTGATCCGGCCGGCGGCGTTCTGCGGCGTGTACGGCTTCAAGCCGACGCACGGGCTGGTGCCGCGCGGCGGCATCCTGCGGCTGTCGCGCGCGCTCGACCACGTCGGCGTGTTCGCGCGCACGCTGGAAGACGTGGCGCTCGCCGTCGAGCAGCTCACCGGCTTCGACGGCGCCGACCCGGACACCGCGCCGCGCGCGCGCGTGCCGTTCCTCGAGACGCTGGCGCAGGAGCCGCCGCTGCCGCCCACGCTCGCCTTCATCAAGGGGCCGGCGTGGGAGCGCGCCGAGCCGGACACGCGCGCCGCGTTCGCCGAGCTGGTCGAGGCGCTCGGCGAGCGCTGCGTCGAGGTCGAGCTGCCCGAGACGGCGCGCAACGCGCTCGACTGGCACCGCACGATCATGGCGGCCGAGATGGCGATGAACCTGGATGCCGAGTGGGAGCGGGGCCGCGACAAGCTCTCCGAGCAGCTGCGCAGCCTGCTCGAGCACGGCCGCGCGGTGCCGGCGCTCGCCTACCAGAAGGCGCTGGCGCGCATCCCGACGCTGAACGAGGGCTTCGGCGAGATCTTCCAGCGCTGCGACGCGATCCTCACGCCTTCGGCGCCCGGCACGGCGCCCAAGGGACTGCACTCGACGGGCGACCCGTCGTTCTGCACGCTATGGACGCTGTGCGGCATGCCGGCGCTCAACCTGCCGGTCATGCAGGGCGAGAACGGCCTGCCGCTGGGGGTGCAGCTCGTCGGGCCGCGCGGCGGCGATGCGCGGCTGCTGCGCACGGCCAAGTGGCTGGTGAACACGGTGCAAACGAAAGACTCGACCTAGCGAGGCGTCGACATGCCCTTGAAGATCATTGCCGGAATCCTCGCCGCGGTGCTGCTGATTGCCTACGTGGCGCCGGTGCTGTGGCGTCTCAAGCAGGAATACGCGCTCTGGGCGGTCACGCTGCTCGGCCTGGGGATGATGCTGGTCGACCTCTGGCAGTCGCTCAAGTCTAAGGAAGAGTAGGCGTCGGGGCGAACGCCACGACCCAGTGCGTGATGCGCTCCTGCGCGTCGCGCACCGCGCCCACCGTCGTCTCCACCCGCCGCGCCGCGCCCGCGCGCGTCCAGACGTTGATCTGCCAGTGCGCGCGGCTGCCGGCGAGCAGCCGGTGCGCGAGCGGCTCGTCGCCGCGCAGCACCAGCTCGGCGAGCGGGCGCCCCAGCGCCTCGCGCCCGGCGAGGCCGAAGAACTCCTCGAACGCCGGGTTGACGTAGCGCACCGGCCGCGCCGGGTGGGCGGCCTCCAGGATGGCGAGCGGGAAGCCGAGCGCGCCGAGCGCGGCGCGGTAGAGCGCGCTCTCGGACAGCAGGCGCGCGAGCGCCGGCCGCTCGGCTTGAAAGTCGACCCGTTCCAGCGCGCTCATCGCGCCCTTTTGCCACGATCGCGGCGGCGCAACAAGTGTCCGCGGGCGGCGACAGTGCCGCCGGCGCCCTACGCGCGTTGCGCCTGGGCGGCAGCGTTGCGCGCCGAGAGCGAGTAGCACTCGCGGCGCAGGCGGTCGAGGTCGGCGGTCTCGATCGCCTCGCGCAGGAAATCCATGTTGCGGTCGATCTCGGCCTGGTAGAGGTTCGGCCCGTCGAAGTGCGACTCGGCGAAGCGGTCGGCGCGGCCGAGCTTGCGGTCGATGCGGATGCGCGCCACCTGCTCGTAGAAGCCCGGCGTCTTGAGGATCAGGTCCTCGGGCGAGCGGTAGCGCACGATCTCGCGCCCGTCGGGCAGCCGCTCGCGGGCGATCTTCGCCCAGACGAACTCCTCGTACAGGAAGCGGCGCACCTTCTCCAGGTACATGCGGTCCGACATCTGGCCGATCAGGTCGGCGGTGCCGACCATCCAGCCGATCATGCGGTCGCGCGGGTCGTCGACCTGGATGTCGGCCACGTCCATCTCGTAGCCGGTGAAGTGCACCAGGCGCGAGGCGAGGGCGGCTTCGCGGGCGAAGCCGATCTTCGGCAGGTAGGCGGAGATGAAGTCGGCGCTGCGGCTGACGTGCACCTTGGTGAACACCGCGCCGTTGCCGATGTCCGCCTCGGAGCTGCGCTTCAGATACCCCGAGTCGTGCAGCAGCGCGATCAGCACGCCGAGCATGGCGCGCCGCGGCCCGAGCCGGTCGGTCGGCGCGCAGGTGCGGTCGTGCCCGTCGATCAGGCGGGCCATCGCGAGGGTCATGTCCAGCGTGTGGCGCAGGTCGTGGTACAGCGTGTCGCAGGCGAGGTAGCCGGGATAGCGCCCCTGGAACAGCGCCTCGAAGTCGGCGAAGCCGCGCTCCAGCTTGCCGAAGTCGGCGCCGGGATAGCGCGCGCAGAAGAGCCGCAGCACGGCGTCGCGCACCGCGGCCGGGGTCTCCACGTTGACCTGGTTGGCTACGTCGTTGTGGTTAAGGCGGCACTGCATACGCCCGCTCGGCCCTCCCCCTCCGGGGGATTATTTCAGCCTCACGCTATCGGAAGCAAGGATAAATCGGGAGCCGGCCGGTAAGCCGGGTTCTGTGCACCGTCGGGCAAGCCGGCGGCCGACAGCCATTCCTCTGGGCCCGGGGTCGCCCCCGGGCTCTAGCCACCTACCCGCAGGCTCGGCCGAGCCAGCCTCTCGCCGCCGCCCCGGAGGAGCGGCGGCAGCGCCTGCCTATTTGGTGTTGCTCCGGATGGAGGTTGCCGCGTTTCACCCCTGCCGCTTTTACACGACAGGACTCGTCTCTGTGGCCCTGTTCGTCACGTCGCCGTGCCAGGGAATTACCCTGCATCCCGCTCTGCGGAGCCCGGACTTTCCTCTGCCCGCGCGGCTGGCGCGGACAGCGGCTGCCTGGCCGACTCCCGCTTGCAATTTTACGCGACGAGGCGGAGCCTAGGTGACCGCATCACCGTCACGGAGGTGGCCATGCGCAGACGGCTGTACTTTCTCCTGCCCGACGTGCAAAGCGCCACGCGCACCGCAGACGACCTGCTGCTGGCGCGCGTCGAAGACCGCCACATGCATTTCCTCGCCAAGCGCGACACCGACCTCGGCAAGCTGCACGAGGCGGGCTATGCCATCAAGACCGACCTCGGCCGCGGCGCGGCGCTCGGCCTCGTGCTCGGCGCGCTCGGCGGCGCGGCGCTCGGCGCGATGATCGTCGCGAACCCGCTCGAAGGCACGCAGCCCGGGCTCTCGGCGGCGGTGATCGCCACGCTGGCCGGCGCGCTGCTCGGCCTGTGGCTCGGCAGCATGGCGGCGGTCGCGGTGCCGAACTCGCGCCTGCGGCCCTTCCAGGCCGACATGGAGCGCGGCGCGGTGCTGCTGATCCTCGACGTGCCCTACGCGCGCCTCGACGAGCTGCGCGACGTCGTGCGCGCGCGCCATCCGGAAGCGATGCCCGCGGGGCTCGAGACGCGCTATCCCGCCTTCCCCTGACGCAGCGGCCGGAAGTAGCGCGCGTCGTCGTAGAACGCGGCCTGCGCGCTCGCCGGCAGCCAGCCGGGATAGCCGAACACCGGCAGCGGCGCGAGGTCCTTCGGCGTCGCCTGCGGCCCGCATCGCGCGAGCCATTCTGCGGCCTGCGTGTCGAGCGGACGGTGCGGGGAGACGAATATCGCCTTGCAGGTGATGCCGGGCCACGGCTCGAGCGCCTGCTCGAGCACCGCGTGGCCGATCACCACGAAGCGCATGCAGCGCTCGAGCCGCTCGCGGCGCGTCCAGAACAGCTCCCGCCAGCGCATCTCGCGCACGAGCCGCACCATCTCCGCGTCGTCGCACACCACCAGCGCGCCGCCCTCGTCGAACAGCGTCAGCATGTCGCGCAGCCGGCCGCGCCGGCCGCCTTCGCGCGGGATCTCGGCCGCGTGCCGGGCGTTGAGCCGCGCCTTGGTGAGCGGGAAGGCGAGCCACACCAGCGCGTTGAACCAGTCGTGCAGGCTGTCCGGGCGGGTCGCCACGCATCCGGTCTCGTAGACGCGCATCTCGTAGGAGGACGAGGAAGGCTCGGGCGGCACGAAGCGGACCGGCCGGCCGCGCGCGTTCTCGAGCCGCTGCGCCCGCGCCGCCCGGTTCAGCGCCTCGAGCGAGCGCTCGAGCGCGAGCCACGGCGCGAGCGGCGCGAAGATCGGATGCGCTAGGCGAGCTTCCAGGGAAGGGTCTCGCCGGCGCGCAGCGGCACCAGCTCGGCGCCGCCGAAGGCGAGCCGCTCGGGCACCTGCCAGGGCTCGCGCACCAGGGTCACGCTGCCCTCGTTGAACGGCAGGCCGTAGAACGCGGCGCCGAACTCCGAGGCGAAGCCCTCCAGCCTGTCGAGCGCGCCCGCCTCCTCGAAGGCGCAGGCGTACAGCTCGAGCGCCGCGTGCGCGGTGTACATGCCGGCGCAGCCGCACGCCGCCTCCTTGGCGTCGCGCGCGTGCGGCGCGCTGTCGGTGCCGAGGAAGAACTTCGGGTTGCCCGAGGTCGCCGCCTCGACCAGCGCCTCGCGGTGCTCCTCGCGCTTGAGCACCGGCAGGCAGTAGTGGTGCGGGCGCAGGCCGCCGAGGAACAGCGCGTTGCGGTTCATCAGCAGGTGGTGCGCGGTGATGGTCGCCGCGACGTTGGCGCCGGTCACCTCGACGTACTGCACCGCGTCGCGCGTGGTGATGTGCTCGAGCACCACCTTGAGCTGCGAGAAGCGCTCGAGCGTCGGGCCGAGCGTCTCCTCGATGAACGCCTTCTCGCGGTCGAACACGTCGATCGCCGGGTCGGTGGACTCGCCGTGCACCAGCAGCGGCACGCCGGTCTCCTCCATCTTCTCCAGCGCGCGGAAGCAGCGCGACAGCCGCGTCACCCCCGATTGCGAGTGGGTCGTCGCGCCGGCCGGGTAGAGCTTCACGCCGAGCACCGCGCCCGAGGCCTTGGCGCGCACGATCTCCTCCGGCGGGGTGTCGTCGGTGAGGTAGAGCGTCATCAGCGGCTGGAAGTCCGCATCGCCGGGCAGCGCGTCGAGGATGCGCCTGCGGTAGTCGAGCGCCTCCTGCACCGTGCGCACCGGCGGCCTGAGGTTCGGCATGACGATCGCGCGCGCGAACCGGCGCGCCGTGTCGCCGAGCACGGCGGCCATCGCGGCGCCGTCGCGCAGGTGCACGTGCCAGTCGTCGGGGCGCCGCAGGGTGAGCCGGTCCATGGCGACGCGCATTCTACGGAACGCGGCTACTTGGCACGCTCCAGCGCCTTGCGATAGAGCAGGTTTTTCGGCGCGCCGGTGATGCGCGCCGCGAGCTTCGCCGCCTCGCTGGGGGCGAGCGACTCGAGGAGCACCGACAGCACCTGCTCCGGGTCGGGGCCGGCGCGGGGCTTCTCCTCGCCGGGGGCGAGCACCAGCGCGAACTCGCCCTGCCGGCGGTGCGGCGCCTCGAGCCAGGCGGACGCCTCGCCGAGCCTCAGGCGCGCGACTTCCTCGAACTTCTTGCTGAGCTCGCGGCAGATCACCACCTCCCGCTCGGCGCCGAGCGTCCGGCCGAGGTCGGCGACGGTCCGCGCGATGCGGTGCGGCGCCTCGTACAGCACCACCGGCCAGGGCTGGTCGAGCGCGGCGAGCGCCCGGGCGCGCGCCGCGCCGCCCGCGGGCAGGAAGCCGGCGAAGAGGAAGCCGCCCGCCGCGAAGCCGGCCGCCGAGAACGCCGCGGCGGCGGCGCTCGGCCCGGGCACGGGGCTCACGCGGATGCCGGCGCGGTGCGCCTCGGCGACCAGCGCCGCGCCCGGGTCGGAGAGCGCCGGCGTGCCGGCGTCGCTCACCAGCGCCACGTCCTTGCCCTCGCGCAGCAGGGCGATCAGCCTGCCGGCCGCCGAGCGCTCGTTGTGCGCGTGCAGGGCGAACGTGCGCGTGGCGATGCCGAAGCGCGCGAGCAGGGTGCGCGTGGTGCGCGTGTCCTCGCAGGCGATCAGCGCCGCGCCCTTGAGCGTCCGGACGGCGCGCTCGCTCATGTCGGCGAGGTTGCCGATCGGCGTCGCCACGACGTGCAGGGTGCCGGTCAACCGGAAGGGGCCTCCATTCGTTAAGGGTGCCATGAACCCCGAGGGCGCGCGAGCCGAGGACCTGTGCGCCGCGCTGCTGCGCGCGGCCGGCCTGAAGCTCGTCGCGCGCAACTGGCGCTGCCGGCTGGGCGAGATCGACCTGATCGCCGAGGAGGGCGGCACGCTGGTGTTCGCCGAGGTGCGCATGCGCGGCGGGCCGGGCCTGTTCGGCGGCGCCGCCGAGAGCATCACCGCGGCGAAGCGCGCGCGCCTGATCGCCGCGGCGCGGCTCTATCTCGCGCGCCGGCCGCAGGCGGCGTGCCGCTTCGACGTGTTCCTGGTGGGCGGCGCGCCGCGCCGGGTGCAGTGGATCCGCGACGCCTTCGGCGAATAGCTCTTAAGGCTCGCAGTGTAGAATCGCCGGCGAATGGGCAAGCCCGATCCGCTGCTCGTAGATCGCATCGCCGCGCAGTTCGGCGAAAGCGCGAACCTCAAGCTCTCCGCCGCGTCCGTGCTCGGCGCGCCGCTCGCCGCGGCGGCGCTGCTCTTCGCCGATTGCCTGCGCCGCGGCGGCAAGGTGATGGCGTGCGGCAACGGCGGCTCGGCGGCCGACGCGCAGCACTTCGCCGCCGAGCTGGTGAACCGCTTCGAGCGCGAGCGGCCGCCGCTCGCCGCGGTGGCGCTCACCACCGACAGCTCGACGCTCACGTCGATCGCCAACGACTACGCCTACGAGCAGGTGTTCGCCAAGCAGCTGCGCGCCCTCGGGCGGCGCGGCGACGCGCTGCTCGCCATCTCGACCAGCGGCAACTCGGCGAACGTCGTCGAGGCGATGCGCGCCGCGGCCGAGCTCGGCGTGCGCGTGGTCGCGCTCACCGGCAACGGCGGCGGCCGCATGGCGGCGCTGCTCGGCGAGGACGGCGTGCACGTGTGCGTGCCGCACCAGAGCACGGCGCGCATCCAGGAGGTGCACCTGCTCGCGCTGCACTGTCTGTGCGACGCGATCGACCTGCAGCTCTTCGGCGCCCGGTCATGAGCGGTCTCGCGCGTCTCGCCGGTGTGCTCGCGCTGGCGGCGGCGGCGCTGCTGCAGGGCTGCGTGCCGGTGCTGGTCGGCGCCGGCGGCGCGGCGGCGGTGACCGCGCTGGAGGACCGGCGCTCGACCGGGGCGCAGATCGACGACGAGTCGATCGAGATCCGCTCGAGCAACCGCATCAGCGACCGCTTCGGCGACAAGGTGCACGTCAACGTGACGAGCTACAACCGCATCGCGCTGATCACCGGCGAGGTGCCCGACGAGCGCACCCGCGAGCAGGTCGAGAGGATCGTGCTCGCCGTGCCGAGCGTGCGCGGCGTCACCAACGACCTGCAGATCGCCGGCCCCTCCTCGTTCGGCGGGCGCGCCAACGACTCCTACATCACCACCAAGGTGCGCGGCCGCCTGCTCGACACCAAGCGCATCAGCCCGGTGCACGTCAAGGTGGTCACCGAGGCGGGCGTGGTGTACCTGATGGGCATCGTCACCGAGGCCGAGGCCGAGGAAGCCGTGGAGATCGCGCGCACCACCGGCGGCGTGCGCAAGGTGGTCAAGGTCTTCGAGTACTGCCGGCCCGGCGACGAGCGCTGCCCGCCGCCGAGGAAGGCCGAGCCGTAGAAGCGCCCGCGTTCGAAGCGAAGATCCGCGACCCGCGCCAGCTCGAGCGCTGGCTCGGCGCGCTCGAGCGGCCGCTGGTCTTCACCAACGGCGTGTTCGACATCCTGCATCGCGGCCACGTCACCTACCTGGCGCGCGCCCGCGCGCTCGGCGCCTCGCTGCTGGTCGCGCTGAACGGCGACGCCTCGGCGCGCCGGCTCGGCAAGCCGGGCGAGCGGCCGGTCAATCCGCTCGCCGACCGGCTTGCCGTGCTCGCCGCGCTCGAGGCGGTGAGCGCCGTCACCTGGTTCGACGAGGACACGCCGGCGGCGCTGATCGCCGCGACGCGCCCCGACGTGCTGGTGAAGGGCGGCGACTGGCCGGTCGAGCGCATCGTCGGCGCCGAGCAGGTGCTCTCGCGCGGCGGGCGCGTGCTGTCGATCGCCTTCGAGCACCCGAGCTCGACCACGGCGCTGCTCGAGCGAATCCGGGGCGCGGGCGGCTTCGGGGGTAAACTCGGCCCATGAGGCTGCATCAGCTCAAGGTCGACTACGACGCCGAGCAGGACCGGCTGGTGATGCTGGTCGCCACCAGCGAGGCGGTCGAGGTGCGCCTCGCGCTCACCCGGCGCTTCGTGAAGCTGCTGTGGCCGCTGCTCGTCAAGCTCGCCGAGGACGCGAGCCCGCGCATCCGCACCCAGGCCAATCCCGAGGCGCGGCGCGCGCTGCTCGGCATCGAGCACGAGCACGCCGTGTCCAAGGCCGACTTCAGCAAGCCCTACGACGCTGGCGGCAGCGCGCGGCCGCTGGGCGACGAGCCGGTGCTGCTCACGCGCATCCAGACCGGCCACGACCGCAACGGCCAGCCGGTGATGGCGCTGCATCCCTCGCAGGGCCAGGGCGTGACGCTGTCGTTCGACTCGGTCCTGCTGCACTCGCTCTGCCGCCTGCTGCAGTCGGCGGTGAAGAAGAGCGACTGGGACATGGAGCTGAAGCTGCCGGGCACCGAAGCCGCGCCGGGCGGCGAGCGCCCGGCGCGCACGCTGAACTGATCTTGCATCGTGAACTGATTCTCCAGACTTGAGTTCCAGCTTCGATTCACTGAGCCTCGCCGAGCCGCTGCTGCGCGCGGTGCGCGAGCTCGGCTACGAAAAGCCCACGCCGGTGCAGGCGCAGGCCATTCCCCTGGTGCTCGCCGGCCGCGACCTGATGGCCGGCGCGCAGACCGGCACCGGCAAGACGGCCGCCTTCGCGCTGCCGATCCTG
Source organism: Burkholderiales bacterium (assembly GCA_036381055.1). Lineage (GTDB taxonomy): Bacteria > Pseudomonadota > Gammaproteobacteria > Burkholderiales > SG8-39 > SCGC-AG-212-J23. Next base: position 58,197 of record DASVDO010000006.1, read on the forward strand.
CAGCGCCTGCTGCCCTTCGCCAGCGCCTCGACCTCGCCGGCGCGCCATCCGGTGCGCGCGCTGGTGCTCGCGCCCACGCGCGAGCTCGCCGTGCAGGTGGCGAACAGCTTCAAGGACTACGGCCGGCACGTGCCGATCCGCTCGAGCGTGGTGTACGGCGGCGTCGACATGAACGCGCAGATCCAGGAACTGCGCCGCGGCGTCGAGGTGCTGGTCGCTACGCCGGGGCGGCTGCTCGACCACGTGCAGAACAAGACGGTGATGCTCAACCACGTGTCGGTGCTGGTGCTCGACGAGGCCGACCGCATGCTCGACATGGGCTTCCTGCCCGACATCAAGCGCATCATCGCGCTGCTGCCCGGGCAGCGGCAGAACCTGCTCTTCTCGGCGACCTTCCCCGACGAAATCCGCACGCTGGCGAAGACGCTGCTGCGCGACCCGGCCGAGGTGCAGGTGGCGCCGCGCAACGCCGTCACCGAGCTGGTCAGCCACGTGCTGCACCCGGTGGCGCGCGAGAAGAAGCGCGAGCTGCTCGCCTACCTGATCCAGACGCGCGGCCTGAAGCAGGTGCTGGTGTTCACCGGCACGCGCATCGGCGCCAACCGGCTGGCGCACCAGCTGCGCCGCGACCACATCCGCGCCGACGCGATCCACGGCGACAAGACGCAGGCCGAGCGCGAGGCGGCGCTCGCCGACTTCAAGTCGGGCAAGACCGCGGTGCTGGTCGCCACCGACGTCGCCTCGCGCGGCCTGGACATCGAGGGCCTGCCGCAGGTGATCAACTTCGACGTGCCGCACTCGCCCGAGGACTACGTGCACCGCATCGGCCGCACCGGCCGCGCCGGCATGACCGGCGAGGCGATCTCGCTGGTCGCGCCCGAGGACCTCGACGCGGTCGCCGCCATCGAGCGGCTGATCCGCAAGCGCATCGAGCGGGTGCTGGTGCCGGGCTTCGAGCCGAGCGGCGCCACCGTGGCGGCGCTGATGGGCGACGAGCGGCGGCGCAAGCCGCGCCACGAGCCGCAGCCCAGGCCGCAGGTCGACCCGATCTTCGACCGGCCCTACGAGCCGGGCCAGGCGCCGAGCGCCCCGCCGCAGGCCGCCGAGCCGGAGCGCGAGGCGCCGAAGAAGAAGCGCCAGCAGGTCGCGGCGCTGCTGGGCGGCCTGAAACGGGCGAGCGGCTAGACCGAGCGCGCGCCGTCGACCTCGATGCAGGCGCCGCTCACCATGGCCGCCTCGTCCGAGGCGAGGTAGAGGCAGGCGTTCGCCACGTCGAGCGGCGTCGAGAACCGGCCGAGCGGGATGCTGGCGAGGAAGCCCTGCTTCGCCTCCTCGCTGAGCGCCCCGCCGGCGAATTCGGCCGACAGCGCGGTGTACGGGCTGAACACCGGATTGACGCAGTTCACGCGGATCCCGTCCGGGCCGAGCTCGGCGGCCATCGACTTCGACAGGACGATCACCGCGCCCTTGGAGCTGTTGTAGACGGTCAGCCCCGGCCGCGGCCGCACGCCGGCCGTCGAGGCGATGTTCACGAAGCAGCCGCCGCCGCGGCGGCGGAACACCGGCACGGCGTGCAGCGCCGAGAGGTAGACGCTCTTCACGTTCACCGCGTACACCCGCTCGAACTCGGCCTCGCTCACCTCGAGGCAGGGCTTGCGGCGGTGCGTCCAGCCGGCGTTGTTGACCACGATCGAGAGCTCGGGCCCGGCCTCGCGCACCATGCGCGCCCAGTCGGCGGCGCGCGTCACGTCGCCCTGCAGGAAGCGGCCGCCCACCTCGCGCGCGATGCTTTCCCCGGCGGCAGAGATGTCGTTCACCAGCAACCGGGCGCCTTCCTCGGCGAAGCGCCGCGCGATGCCCGCGCCGAAGCCGCTCGCCGCGCCGGTGACCAGCGCCACCCGGTCCTTCAGTCTCATGACGAGGTCTCCCTGAAGGGGCTGTGCTCGGCGAGCTCGTCGACGTAGCGCGCGATGCCCGCGCCCTCGCGCTCGAGGAAGCTCTCCACCGCGCGCGCGAAGCCCGGATGGGCGAGCCAGTGCGCCGAGAGCGTCTCGACCGGCAGCAGCCCGCGGAACAGCTTGTGCTCGCCCTGCGCGCCGCCCTCGAACACGGCGAGCCGGTGCGCGATCGCGTACTCGATCGCCTGGTAGTAGCAGCACTCGAAGTGCAGGAGCGGCAGGTACTCCAGGGCGCCCCAGTAGCGGCCGTAGAGCGCGTGCGCGTCGCGGAAGAACAGCGCCGCGGCGATCGGCCGGCCGGCGCGCTCGGCGAGCAGCAGCGCGACGTTGTCGGGCAGGGCGGCGCCCACGCGCAGAAAGAACTCCAGGCTCAGGTAGGGCGTCGAGTGGTGCGCGGCGTAGGTGGCGCGGTAGCAGCGGTTGAACAGCTCCCAGTCGCGCCGGCCGATCGCCGCGCCCTCGCGCCAGCGGAAGGTCACGCCGGCCTCGCGCACCCGCCGCCGCTCCTGGCGGATGGTCTTGCGCCGCGCGTGCGACAGGCGCGCCAGGAAGTCGTCGAAGTCGGCGTAGCCGGCGTTCGTCCAGTGGAACTGCACCGTCCGGCGCAGCATCAGGCCGGCTTCGCCGAGCGCTCGCGCGTCCTCGTCGCGCGCGAACAGCACGTGCACCGACGAGGCGCCGCGGGCGAGCTCCAGGGCGGCGCGCAGCAGGATCTCCTTGTCCGCGGCGCGCGCGGCGAGCAGCCGGGGGCCGCGCACCGGGGTGAACGGCACGGCGCAGACGAGCTTCGGGTAGTAGTCGATGCCGTGGCGTTCGTGCGCTTCCGCCCAGGCCCAGTCGAACACGTACTCGCCGTAGGAGTGCGTCTTGGCGAACAGCGGCATCGCGCCGGCCAGCGCGCCGGCGCGGCGCAGCAGCAGGATGCACGGCCGCCAGCCGGTGCGGCGGCTGGCGCAGCCGGTGTCGATGAGCGCCGACAGGAACTCGTGGCGCACGAACGGCTGCGCGCCGGCGAGCGCGTTCCATTCCTGCGCATCGACGGCGGCGAGGGAGTCGACGACCCGGACGCTTTCCAAGTCGCTACGATACAATGCCTGCCCGGAGGGAACAGCCATGAAAAAGATCGAGGCCATCGTCAAGCCGTTCAAGCTGGACGAAGTGCGCGAGGCGCTTTCGGAAGTCGGCGTCACCGGCCTGACCGTGACCGAGGTCAAGGGCTTCGGGCGGCAGAAGGGCCATACCGAGCTCTACCGCGGCGCCGAGTACGTGGTCGACTTCCTGCCCAAGGTGAAGATCGAGGTGGTGGTGCCCGACGACCAGGTGGAGCGCGCCATCGACGCGATCGTCAAGTCCGCGCGCACCGGCAAGATCGGCGACGGCAAGATCTTCGTCACCGCCGTCGAGCACGTGGTGCGCATCCGCACCGGCGAGGTGAACGAGGCCGCCGTCTAGCGACGAGCGGAGTCCCTCATCCTCTGAGCAGCACCAGCACCGCGCCCGACCCGCCCTGCGCGCCCGGCGCCTGCGCGAAGGCGAGCACCTCCGAGCGCCGCACCAGCCACTTGCGCAGCAAGCCCTTCAGCACCGGCTCGCGGTTGCGCGAGCCCAGGCCCTTGCCGTGCACGATGCGCACGCAGCGCCGCTGCCGCTTGACGCTCTCCTTGAGGAACCGGTCGGTGTGGAACAGCGCGTGGCCGCGGTTCATGCCGTGCAGGTCGAGCTCGCCCTGCACCACCCAGTGCCCGCGGCGCAGCCGGCGCAGCACGTCGCGCCCCAGCCCCTCGCGCACGAAGGCGAGCTCCTCGCCCGAGTCGAGCGCGTCGTCGAGCGAGACCGGCGCGGAGAGCGACTCGGCGAGCGCGGCGCGCTCGTCGCGCCGGGTCTGCAGCGGCGCGGGGCGCGGCCGGGGCCGCGGCAGCGCGACGCGCTTGCCCTCGGGCAGCGGCACGACGTCCTCAGGCGGCCAGGCCATCGAGGTATTTCTCCGCGTCGAGCGCGGCCATGCAGCCCGAGCCGGCGCTGGTCACCGCCTGGCGGTAGACGTGGTCCTGCACGTCGCCGGCGGCGAACACGCCGGGCACGCTGGTCGCGGTCGCCATGCCCTCGCGCCCGCCGCGCGTGATGATGTAGCCGTCCCGCATCTCGAGCTGGCCGGCGAAGATCTGGGTGTTGGGCGTGTGGCCGATCGCCACGAACAGGCCCTTCGCCGGCAGCTCGCGCTTGCGGCCGTCCTTGGTGCTGGCGATCCTGACCCCGGTGACACCGCTGCGGTCGCCCAGCACCTCGTCGACCACCGAGTCGAGCTCGAGGCTCACCTTGCCCTCGGCGACCCGCTTCATCAGCTTGTCCTGCATGATCTTCTCGGCGCGGAACTTGTCGCGCCGGTGCACCAGGCGCACGCGGCTGGCGATGTTCGAGAGGTAGAGCGTCTCCTCGACCGCGGTGTTGCCGCCGCCGACCACCACCACGTCCTGGCCCTTGTAGAAGAAGCCGTCGCAGGTCGCGCAGGCCGAGACGCCGCGCCCCATGAACTTCTGCTCCGAGGGCAGCCCGAGGTACTTGGCCGAGGCGCCGGTCGCGACGATCAGCGCGTCGCAGGTGTACACGCCGGCGTCGCCCTCCAGGACGAACGGCCGCTCGGCGAGCGAGACTTTCTGCACATGGTCCTGGATCAGCTCGGTGGCGAAGCGCTCGGCGTGGCGGCGGAATCGCTCCATCAGCTCCGGGCCCTGCACGCCGTCGGCGTCGGCCGGCCAGTTGTCCACGTCGGTGGTGGTCATGAGCTGCCCGCCCTGGGCGATGCCGGTGACCAGCGCCGGGCGCAGGTTGGCCCGGGCGGCGTAGACCGCCGCGGTGTAGCCGGCGGGGCCGGAACCGAGAATCAGCACGCGGAAGTGGCGGCGCGATGCGGCGGGCATGAACGGAAAAATTATAAGGCGCGGTTCTGCTAACATAGATTTGCAAAAGGGAGGGAGATTTCCGCTATGGCGACGACGGTCTCGACGGCGGTCCTGAAAGCGGTGCCGCTGTTCGCGAGCTTCCCGGACGAACAGCTGCGCATGCTCACCGGCGTGGTCACGCGTCGCAGCGCGCCGCGCTCGACCACCATCATGGCGGCGGGCGACGCCACCGATTCGCTCTACATCGTCCTGTCCGGGCGCCTCAAGGTGATGATGAGCGACGCCGACGGCAAGGAGGTGATCCTGTCGATCCTCGGCCCGGGGGAATTCTTCGGCGAGATGGGCCTGATCGACGACGAGCCGCGCTCGGCCACGGTGATCACCATCGAGCCCTGCGAGCTGCTCGCCATCAACAAGCGCGACTTCAAGAAGTCGCTGGCCGAGAACTTCGAGATGGCCATGGCGGTGATGCGCGGCCTGGTGCGGCGGCTGCGCGAGGCCGACCGCAAGATCGGCAGCCTGGCGCTGCTCGACGTGTACGGCCGCGTGGCGCGCCTGCTGCTCGACATGGCGGAGAACGTGAACGGCGAGAAGATCGTCACCAAGCGGCTGCCCAAGCAGGACATCGCCAAGATGATCGGCGCCTCGCGCGAGATGGTGAGCCGCGTGATGAAGGACCTGCAGACCGGCGGCTACATCGAGATGCGCGGCTCCAACATCGTGCTGCACGACACGATCATGCTGCCGGAGTAGATTGCGCTCGACCCTCGCCTCCGCAAGAAGCGCTCCCTTACCGGCCCGGCTGGCCGGCCTCGTCCGCGAAGCACGATGGCTCATCCTGGTGGCCCTGGCGGCCTACCTGCTGCTCGTGCTCGCCACCTACCAGCGCACCGACCCCGCCTGGTCGCATAGCGCCACCGGCGCGGTGGCGCACAACGCCGGCGGCATCGTCGGCGCGGTCATCGCCGACGTGCTGCTCTTCTCCTTCGGCGTCTCGGCGTACTGGTGGGTCGCGCTGCTCGCCTACGTGGTGGTGCGCGGCTACCGGCGCCTCGACGGCCGGACACTGGTCGAGCGCCGGCCGCTCTGGCTGGCGCTGGGCGGCTTCGCCCTGCTGCTCGCCTCGAGCGCCTCGCTCGAGGCGCTGCGGCTGCACAGCCTGACGGTAGAGCTGCCGCAGGCGCCCGGCGGGGTGGTGGGGGAGGTCATCGGCAGCGTCGCCTCGCGCGCCCTCGGCTTCACCGGCGCGACGCTCGTCCTGGTGACGGCCGCGGCGGTGGGCTGGAGCCTCTTCACCGGCATCTCCTGGCTGCGCGCTTCCGAGTTCGTCGGCTTCGTCTTCGAGACCCTGTGGCTGCGCTCGGTCGCCGCCTGGGAGCGGCGGCGCGACCGGCGCCTGGGCGAGCGCGCGCGCGAGGAGCGCAGCCACCAGCTCGAGGCCGACCGCAGGCGCGAGGAGGACCACCCGCCGTTGCGCATCGAGCCGCCGGTGCTCGAGATCCGCAAGTCCGAGCGGGTGCAGAAGGAGAAGCAGGCGCCGCTGTTCGAGGACCTGCCCGACACCCCGCTGCCGCCGCTCAAGCTGCTCGACGAGGCGACGCGGAGCGCCGAGCAGGTGACGCCCGAGACGCTGGAGTTCACCTCGCGCCTGATCGAGAAGAAGCTCTCCGACTTCGGCGTCGCGGTGAAGGTGCTCGCCGCCTACCCCGGGCCGGTGATCACGCGCTACGAGGTCGAGCCGGCGGTGGGCGTCAAGGGCAGCCAGATCGTCAACCTGGTGAAGGACCTGGCGCGCGCCCTGTCGGTGGTGTCGATCCGCGTGGTGGAGACCATCCCGGGCAAGTCGTGCATGGGCCTGGAGATCCCCAACCCGCACCGCCAGACGGTGCGGCTCTCGGAGATTCTCGGCTCGGAAGCCTACGCGGCGCTCGGCTCGCCGCTCGCCATCGGCCTGGGCAAGGACATCGCCGGCAACCCGGTGGTCGCCGACCTGGCGCGCATGCCGCACCTGCTGGTCGCGGGCACCACCGGCTCGGGCAAGTCGGTGGCGCTGAACGCGATGATCCTGTCGCTGCTCTACAAGTCCGAGCCGCGCGCCATCCGGCTGATCCTGATCGACCCGAAGATGCTCGAGCTGTCCGTCTACCAGGACATCCCGCACCTGCTCGCGCCGGTGGTGATCGACATGAAGCAGGCGGTGAACGCGCTCGCCTGGTGCGTGAACGAGATGGAGCGGCGCTACAAGCTGATGAACTTCGTCGGCGCGCGCAACCTGTCCGGCTACAACCACAAGGTGGCCGACGGCAAGTTCAGCGATCCGTTCGCCCTGGACGCCGAGACCCCGCCCAAGCTCGGGCCGCTGCCGAACATCGTCGTGGTGATCGACGAGCTCGCCGACCTGATGATGGTGATCGGCAAGAAGGTCGAGGAGCTGATCGCGCGGCTGGCGCAGAAGGCGCGGGCGGCGGGCATCCACCTCGTGCTCGCCACGCAGCGGCCCTCGGTCGACGTGATCACCGGGCTGATCAAGGCCAACATCCCGGCGCGCATCGCCTTCCAGGTTTCCTCCAAGGTCGACTCGCGCACCATCCTCGACCAGTCGGGCGCCGAAGCGCTGCTCGGCGCGGGCGACATGCTGTACCTGCCGCCGGGCACCGGGCTGCCGCAGCGCGTGCACGGCGCCTTCGTCGCCGACCACGAGGTGCACAAGGTGGCCGAGCACCTGAAGAGCCTCGCCAAGCCGGAATACCTCGGCGAGGTGCTGGAAGGCCCGCCGTCGGAGGACGCGGGGCTGCCCGGCGAGGACGGGGCGCCCTCGGGCGAGAAGGACCCCCTTTACGACCAGGCGGTCGAGATCGTGCTGCGCACCCGGCGGCCGTCGATCTCGCTCGTGCAGCGCCACCTGCGCATCGGCTACAACCGCGCCGCGCGGCTGATCGAGGACATGGAGCGCGCCGGCATGGTGTCGGCGATGCAACCGAACGGCAATCGCGAGGTCCTAGTACCGGCGAAAGCCGATTAAGGTCTTTCTTCCATGAGACTGCTCGCCTGGGCGATCCTTTTCGTTTCCTTCGCGGCCGGCGCCGCCAGCGTCGACCGCTACCGCGAGTTCCTCGACGGCACGCGCTCGGCGCGCGCGCGTTTCGAGCAGAAGGTCTACGACCGCAACGGCGAGCTGGTGCAGGAGACCAAGGGCAGCTTCGTCTTCCAGCGCCCGGGCCGCTTCCGCTGGGTCTACGACAAGCCCGCCGACCAGGTGATCGTCGGCGACGGCAAGCGGGTCTGGATCTACGACCGGCAGCTCAACCAGGTGACCGTGCGCCGCATGGAAGCGGCGCTCGGCTCGACGCCCGCGGCGCTGCTCGCCGGCGGCACCGGCGTGGAGAAGGCGTTCGTCCTGAGCGACGCCGGCGACAAGGACGGCCTCGAGTGGGTGCTCGCCATGCCGCGCGAGCGCGAGTCCGGCTTCGAGAGCGTGCGCATGGGCTTCGGCGCTAGCGGCCTGGAGGCGATGGTGCTCACCGACCAGTTCGGGCAGACCACGCGGCTCTCCTTCTCGGGCCTGGAGCGCAATCCCAAGGTCGATCCGCGCAGCTTCCGCTTCGATCCGCCCCAGGGCGCGGACGTCCTCGGGGACAAGTGACCCGGGACCTGTTCGGACGCGCGGAGCCCGCAGCCCCGCTCGCCGAACGCCTGCGCCCGCAGTCGATCGACGAGGTCGTCGGGCAGCCGCATCTCCTCGGGCCGGGCAAGCCGCTGCGGCTCGCCTTCGAGTCGCGCAAGCCGCACTCGATGATCCTCTGGGGGCCGCCGGGCTCGGGCAAGACCACGCTCGCGCGGCTGATGGCCAAGGCGTTCGACGCCGAGTTCGTGGCGCTCTCCGCGGTGTTCTCCGGCGTGAAAGACATCCGCGACGCCGTACAGGCGGCGCGGGCGCGCCTCGAGCAGTCGGGCCGCCACACCATTCTCTTCGTCGACGAGGTGCATCGCTTCAACAAGGCGCAGCAGGACGCCTTCCTGCCCTACGTCGAGCAGGGCCTGATCACCTTCGTCGGCGCGACGACCGAGAACCCGTCGTTCGAGGTGAACAGCGCGCTCCTCTCGCGTGCGGCGGTCTATGTCTTGAATCCCCTGGGTGCCGACGATCTGGCCGCATTGCTGGCCCGGACCGGAATCCACGTCGATGAAGAAGCGAAAGCCCGCCTGATCGGCTTCGCCGACGGCGACGCGCGGCGGCTGCTCAACGCGGTGGAGATCCTGCAGAACACCGGCGAGAGCCCGATCACCGGCGAGCTCGTCGAGCGCACCCTGGCGAAGAGCCTGCGCCGCTTCGACAAGGGCGGCGAGCAGTTCTACGACCAGATCTCGGCGCTGCACAAGGCGGTGCGCGGCTCGAGCCCCGACGCCGCGCTCTACTGGATGGTGCGCATGCTCGACGGCGGCGCCGATCCGCTCTACGTCGGCCGGCGCGTGGTCCGCATGGCGGTCGAGGACATCGGCCTCGCCGACCCGCGCGCGCTCACGCTGGCGCTCGATGCCTGCCAGACCTACGAGCGGCTGGGCAGCCCCGAAGGGGAGCTCGCGCTCGCGCAGGCGGTGGTCTACCTGGCGCTCGCCCCGAAATCGAATGCAATCTACGAGGCCTATAATTCGGCGCGCGATTTCGTCGCGCGCGACGGAACGCGTCCCGTTCCCCTTCACATCCGCAATGCGCCGACGCGACTGATGAAAGACCTCGGCTACGGCAAGGATTACCGCTACGCGCACGACGAGGCCGACGGCTACGCGGCGGGCGAGCGCTACTTTCCCGACGGCATGCCCGAGGTCGAGTGGTACCGGCCCACCGAGCGCGGCCTGGAAGCGCGTCTGCGCGAGAAGCTGGCCGAGCTGCGCCGCCTCGACGAGGAAGCGAAGAAGGAATGATCGACATCCAACTCCTGCGCAAGGATCCCGAGGCCGTGGCGCGGCGCCTGGCGACGCGCGGTCCCGGCGCCTTCGACCTCGAGCAGTTCCAGCGCTTCGAGAGCGCGCGCAAGAACCTGCAGACGGCGGTGGAGCAGGCGCAGGCCTCGCGCAACCGCATCGCCAAGGACATCGGCCAGGCGAAGGCCAGGGGCGCGGACGTCGCGCCGCTGCTCGGCGAGGCCGAGAAGCTGAAAGGCCTGCTGGAAGAGTCGCAGGCGCGGCTCGCCGAGCTGCAGTCGGCGTTCCAGGAGTTCCTCGCCCGCATCCCGAACCTTCCCCACGAGTCGGTGCCGGTGGGCGACGAAAAGGCCAACCGGGAGGAGCGTCGCTGGGGCGAGCCGCGCAAGTTCGCCTTCCCCGTCAAGGACCATGTCGACATCGGCGAGGCGCTCGGCGGGCTCGATTTCGCCACCGGCGCCAAGCTGGCGGGAAGCCGCTTCGTGGTGATGCGCGGCGCGCTGGCGCGCCTGCACCGGGCGATCACCCAGTTCATGCTCGACGTGCACACCGCCGAGCACGGCTACGTCGAGACCTACGCGCCCTACCTGGTGAGCGGCGAATGCGCGAACGGCGTGTCGAGCCTTGCCAAGTTCAAGGGCGACCTGTTCAAGGTGGAAGGGCGCGACCTGTATCTCATCCCGACCGCCGAGTACCCGGTCACCAACTACGTGCGCGACGAGATCCTGCCGCTCGAGCGCCTGCCGCTCAAGTACGTGTGCCATTCGCCGTGCTTCCGCTCCGAGGCCGGCTCGGCGGGCAAGGACACGCGCGGCATGATCCGCAACCACCAGTTCGACAAGGTGGAGATCGTGCAGATCGTCGAGCCGGAGAAGTCCTACGCGGCGCACGAGGAGCTGACCTCGCACGCGGAAGCGATCCTGAAGAAGCTCGAGCTGCCCTATCGCGTCGTGACGCTCAGCACCGGCGACATGGGCTTCTCCGCCGCGAAGACCTACGACCTCGAGGTGTGGCTGCCCGGGCAGAACGCCTACCGCGAGATTTCCTCGTGCTCCAACTTCGAGGCGTTCCAGGCGCGGCGCATGCAGGCGCGCTTCCGCAACGCGAAGGGCAAGGTCGAGCCGGTGCACACCCTGAACGGCTCGGGCCTCGCCGTGGGCCGCACGCTGGTCGCGATCCTCGAGAACTACCAGAATGCCGACGGCTCGGTCACCGTGCCCACCGCCCTAAGGGGCTACATGGGCGGCGTCGAGGTCCTCAGGCCCGGCTGATAGAATCCGCGTTTCGTTCGGCCGCGGAGAGATGGCAGAGTGGTCGAATGCGGCAGACTCGAAATCTGTTGTACCCGTAAGGGTACCGGGGGTTCGAATCCCTCTCTCTCCGCCACCTTTCAACGACTTACGGCTGCATCGCTTCTCGTCACCGAATCGCTGTTGTGACGAATTTGTGCCGTAAGGCTCAGCCGCGCTGCATGTGCCTTCAGATGCTCGGGGGCGAGATGCGCGTAGCGGTTCACCATCTCCAGCGTTTCCCAGCCACCAAGCTCCTTCAGCACGTAGAGCGGCGTGCCTAGCTGCACGTGCCAGCTCGCCCAGGTGTGGCGCAGATCGTGCCAGCGGAAGTTCTCGATGCCCGCCCGCTCGCATGCCGCCTTCCACTGAGCTCCGTAGCAGTGCCAGGAATCGATCTGGCCGCCATCGGGTCCCACGAAAACGCGCCGCAGATGCTTCCCTAGCTGCTTGCGAATCACCGCGATCGCGTCATCGTTGAGCGGTACGCCGATTGCCCGGCGCGCCTTCGCCTGGTCTGCATGCACCAGCGCTACGCCGCGCTGTAGATCAACCTGCGTCCACTCCAAGCCGTACACGTTTGCCTGACGCAGCCCTGTCGCCAAAGCGAACCGGGCCATCGCTGCCAGCCAGTCCGGTAGATGGGAGAGCAGCCTTTCGGCTTCCTCTCGCGTGATCCACCGGATGCGCAGCTTGGGCTCCGGATACGTCTTCAGCTTCGGCGCGCGGTCCAGCCACTCCCACACGCCAGCGGACTTGATGAGGATGGCCCTAAGGCACGCGATGTACCGGTTTTTCGTCGCGGCCGAACCGTTCGGCTTGTGCTTCTCCAACAGGTCCGCCACGCCGTTCCGCGTGATCGCATCGAGCGGCTGCCCCTTGAAATGCCCGGTCCAGAACGCGACCTGCCTTTCGTACTCCTTGAGGCTCGCCTTGCCCTCGGCTTCCTCCAAGAACCGCAGTGCTGCCTCATCCCACGTCCGCCTCGGCTTGTCGCCCAGCCTTGTGCCGCCGCCAGGCCTCGGCCTTTACGCGGTCGTGGTATTCCTGCGCGGCCTTTCGATCCGGCGTTTCAGCCGACTCTCTAATTCTCTGGCCGCTTGGCGTGGTGACATCAATCCACCACGTGTTTCCGCGCTTGCGAAGTGACATTCATTCTCCTTTCTCGGTGTCACTCGCAACGCTTGCCGAGGAGCAGCATAGAGCGAGCGCAGATAGGCGGCAAGATCTTCTTCGATGAAGACCCATCGCTTACCGGCTTTCGCGCCCGGAAGCTGACCCGTGCGCGCGCGACGACGTACTTCTTCCGGATGCATTTTGAGGAAGCCGGCCGCTTCACCGAGATCGAAAGTCCGGGTCGTCATCCAGGAAGGATTCGCTCCGCTCGATCGCGAGTCAAAGACCGAAGCAGAAAGAATCGAGACCGGCGAAGTCTTAATGCGGCTGGGCGTTTCCCACCGCGCCGGCCGGTGCGTGCGTAAGAGGCGCCGCACGCCCGCCACCGTGGAAAACGCGCAGGCTTTCCGCCGAAGGGCATCGAGTTACCCACGCGGCGGCGTGGATAACTCGCCCGTCGGCTGCTATCGGCCAAGATAGATCGCGGTGACCTGTTCGCGCCCGTGGCCGAGCTCGCTGCTGATCGCGAGCCGCGCTTCGCGATCGGCTGCCTTCTGATCTTGCGTCAGCTCCTTCGACGTCGGCCCGCCCTGCGCCGGACAGGCCCAGCCGGTCACCTCGCGATAGCGTTCCTGCGCGTAGTGGTCCCGATGCCCGTGGACATGGTCGATGCCCGCTCTTTGGCACTGCGCCCTGAAGCGCTGAAGTTGCTGGACGTAGGTCATCTTTTTCGGAATCAGGCTCCCGGCGCCGGCGAACTGCTTCGCCTCCTCGAGCAGTTCCCGCTGCGCGGTAGTGCGAATCGGGATCTCGCGCTCGCGCCCGCCCTTGGTCCATGTCGTTTCCATGCTGACACGCTGCATAGCGTGACCGGCCGGCCACCTAACTACTGGGTTGCAGGCGATGCGCATGAGTCCGAACACTCGAATACGTCTTCGAGCTGCTTCAGCGGGGACAGTCCCTGCCCGAAGCTTCCGGAAACACGGTCTTGAAGGGGTCATCGGCCGCGGCGTTCACGTTCGGCTGCCAACTCTGGATCGGCGGCAGCTCGGATATCAAACCACTCGTGGTGCAATGCCGTCGGCGGTTTCTGGCTTGGCATCCCGGAGGAGGGGTGCGAGAGGGACGTGTTATCGTAGTGCGGATGAATCGTGCTCAGCTTATCGATGTTCTGGCCGCCGGACGCGCGGAGATGGCCGCGCGCTTCGGCGTAAGGCGGCTAGCCGTGTTCGGTTCGGCGGCGCGGGACGAGCTGACGGAATCGAGCGACGTGGATGTGCTGGTCGAGTTCGAAGGACCGGCGACGTTCGCCGCGTACATGGACCTGAAGTTCTACCTCGAAGATTTGCTCGGACGGCCGGTCGACCTCGTCACCGAGAAGGGGCTGCGCCAGGAGCTCAGGCCTTACGTGGAGAAGGAGCTGGTCGTTGTCGCGTGAGTGGCGCCTTTACGTCGCCGACATGAAGGCCTGCTGCGAGCGCGTCACCCAGTACACCAGCGGACTGAGCCGCGGGGACTTTGAGAAGAAGCGCATGGCGTATGACGCCACGCTGCGCAACCTCGAATTGCTCGGTGAGGCGGCGCGGCACGTTCCTGATGAGGTTCGCGCGCTTGCGCCGGATATTCCGTGGCGCCGGATTGTCGGTGTGCGGAACATCCTCATTCACGGCTATCTCGGCATCGACAACGACATCATCTGGGACATCGTCCGGAACGAGATCGCGCCGCTCGTCAGGGCGCTTGAGAAGTTGGAAGCGACGGCTAACAGATCGTGAATCCGTTTTCCGGGCGGAATTGCTGTGACGAATTTGTGCCGTAAGTGGGCTTGGATGAGCCTTTCCGGGCCTTGAGAAGCGAAAGTAGGCAAGCGCTGCGAGCCTGATTACATTACGTTTTTAAATTTGGAGAGTTTGGGCGCCGCGCCCCTGGCACGACTCGAAATCTGTTGTACCCGTAAGGGTACCGGGGGTTCGAATCCCTCTCTCTCCGCCAATTCCTTAAGCCAAGAAACGACCAAGAACCGCCGCCAGGCGGCGTATGCCGGATCCGGAGATCCTCGCCCTCGCCGCGCTCATCACCGGCGCGAGCTATTGCGCGTTCGGCCTGACGGGCTTCGGCTCGACGGTGCTGGCGCTGCCGCTGCTCGCGCACTTCGTGCCGCTCAAGTTCGCCGTGCCGCTGATGCTGCTGCTCGACCTCACCGCGTCGCTCACGCTGAGCACGCGCGTGCGCGGCGCGCTGCGCAAGGACGAGTTCGGCTGGGTGGTGCCGTTCATGCTCGCCGGCATGGCGCTCGGCGTGACGCTGCTGGTGCGGCTGCCCGAGCGGCCGCTGCTCGTGACGCTGGGCGTGTTCCTGCTCTGCTACTCGGCGTACTGCCTCGCCGGGCGCAAGACCACCCGGCTCGCGCGCGCCTGGGCGCCGCCGATCGGCCTCGCGAGCGGGGCGTTCTCGGCGCTTTTCGGCACGGGCGGCGTGCTGCTCGTGCTCTATCTCGCCGGGCGGCTGGACAAGCCGGCGGAGCTGCGCGCCACCATGGCGGCCGGCATCCTGGTGAGCGCGCTGACGCGCCTGGTGCTCTTCGGCGCGACGGGCCTGCTGACGCAGGAAGGGCTGCTCGTCTCGGCGCTCGCGCTGCTGCCGTCGGTGTTCGTCGGCCTGCTGCTCGGCCAGCGGCTGCACGATCGCGTGCCGCCGCGGCTGGTGCTCAAGGCGGTCTACCTGCTGCTGCTCGTCAACGGCGTTTCGCTGCTCGCGCGCTACGCGATCAGCGCCTGAGGAACCAGAGCACGAGCGACAGCACCACCGAGACGATCAGGCAGGTGACGATCGGGAAGTAGAAGCCGCCGCTCTCGGTCTCGATGCGGATGTCGCCGGGCAGGCGGCCCAGGCCGAGGCGCGACAGCCACGGCCAGGCGAGGCCGGCGAGCACGAGCACGACGCCTATGACGATGAGGGCGCGTTGCACGAGAGCAGAAGCGAGTTGGTGCGTTTCACGAAACCGGCGGGATCGTCGAGCTGGCCGCCCTCGGCGAGCAGCGCCTGCTCGTAGAGCAGGCTCGCCCAGTCGGCGAAGCGGCTGTCCGAGGGCGCGAGGCGCTTGACCAGCGCGTGGCCGGGGTTCACCTCCAGGATCGGCTTCGCGCCCGGCACCTTCTGCCCCGCCGCCTTGAGGATGCGCGCCAGGTTGCCGCCCATGTCGTGCTCGTCGGCGACCAGGCAGGAAGGCGACTCGGTGAGCCGGCGCGACAGGCGCACGTCCTTCACCCGGTCCTCGAGCGCGGCCTTCAGCGCGCGCAAGAGCTCGGCGTGCGCGCCGACCTGCCAGTCGGGCTCGCTCGCGTCGCCGCCCTCGATCTTCGACAGGTCGACCTCGCCGCGCGCCACCGAGGCGAGCCGCTTGCCTTCGTACTCGGGCAGGTTGGCGACCAGCCACTCGTCGACCCGGTCCGAGAGCAGCAGCACCTCGACGCCGCGCTTGCGGAAGATCTCCAGGTGCGGCGAGTTCCTGGCCGCGGCGAAGCTCTCGGCGGTCACGTAGTAGATCGCCTCCTGCCCGGGCTTCATGCGCGCCACGTAGTCGGCGAGCGAGACCGACGGCTCCTCGCGATCGTCGTGCGTCGAGGCGAAGCGCAGCAGGCCGGCGATGCGGCCGCGGTTCGCCGCGTCCTCGCCGACGCCTTCCTTCAGCACGCGGCCGAACTCGCGCCAGAAGGTGGCGTACTTCTCCTTGTCGTTCTGCGCCAGCTCGTGCAGCAGGTCGAGCACGCGCCGCGTGCAGCCGGCGCGGATGGCGTCGATGTCGCGGCTCTGCTGCAGGATCTCGCGCGAGATGTTGAGCGGCAGGTCGGCCGCGTCGACCACGCCGCGCACGAAGCGCAGGTAGGCGGGCAGGAGCTGCTCGGCGTCCTCCATGACGAACACGCGGCGCACGTAGAGCTTGAGGCCGTGCCGGCGCGTGCGGTCCCACAGGTCGAACGGCGCGTGCGACGGTATGTAGAGGAGCTGCACGTACTCCTGCCGCCCTTCGACCCGGTTGTGCGTCCAGGCGAGCGGCGGCTCGAAGTCGTGCGCCACGTGCTTGTAGAACTCGCGGTACTGCTCGTCGCCGATCTCGCTCTTCGGCCGCGTCCAGAGCGCGGCGGCCTGGTTCACCGTCTCGCCGCCCATGACGATCGGGATGGCGATGTGGTCGGAGTACTTGCGGATGATGCTCTTCAGGCGCGACTCGTCGAGCAGCTCGTCCTCGCCGGGGCGCAGGTGCAGCACGATCTCGGTGCCGCGCGCCGCGCGCTCGACGGTCTCGACGCTGTAGGCGCCGGCCTCGCGCGCCATGTCGCATTCCCAGCGCACGCCTTGCGCGGCCGGCAGGCCCGCGCGCCGCGTGGTCAGGACCACGCGCTCGGCGACGATGAACGCGGAGTAGAAGCCGACGCCGAACTGGCCGATCAGGCGCGCGTCCTTCGCCTGGTCGCCGGTCAGCGACTGGAAGAACTCGCGCGTGCCCGACCTGGCGATGGTGCCGATGTTGCTGATCACCTCGTCGCGCGACATGCCGACGCCGTTGTCGCGCACGGTGAGGGTGCGCGCGGCCTTGTCGACCGCGATCTCGACCTTGAGCTCGCTGTCCGATTCGTAGAGGGCGTTGTTGGCGAGCGCCTCGAAGCGCAGCTTGTCCGCGGCGTCCGAGGCGTTGGAGATGAGCTCGCGCAGGAAGATCTCCTTGTTCGAGTACAGGGAGTGGATCATCAGGCCGAGCAGCTGCTTGACCTCGGCCTGGAAGCCGAGGGTTTCCCGGGTGGTGGTTTCCGCCATGGGCTCCATCTCTTGGGGCTGCCGCGGCGCTTTTCAAGGCCCGGCGCGCCTTAAATCTGCCGTAAGCCGGGGCGCGCTAAGCTCCCGGCGCGGCATGTCAGCGAAAGCCACCCGGCCGCAGCCTGCAACGACGCAACGACAAGGGGAAAATCCATGGCGCAAGCAGCCCAGCAACGCATTCTGCTGGCGGGGACGGTCGACGCCGTGCGCACCGCCCGCCTGATCATCGGCGAGGGCTTCGACTACCGCTGCGCCACGTCGCTCGACGAGGCGCGCACGCAGCTCTGCCCCGACCTCGCCGCGGTGGTGTGCAGCCTGCGCCTCGACGACGCCCCCGTGGTCGAGCTCCTCGAGCAGCTCGGTCCCGACGTGCCCGTCGTCTGCTTCCATGCGCATGGCCGGGAGCTGAGCGGCAGCGCGCGCGAAAGCGTCCGCGAGGCGCTGCAGGCGCTCGGCAATGCGCGCTTCGTCGACCTCTATGCGATCGCCCGCTCGCGCGGCGTGCCGGCCGCCGCGGCGGCGCTGCGCGAAGCGGTTTCGTCGGCTTTCGCCGGATAGGGCGGCCGGGGCGGCGAGCTAGAATCGGCCTCTTCGTCCCGCCGGTTCTTCCCGATGAACGCTCCAGAGCTGCAGGTCCAGTACGATCCGTCGTCCGCGCGCTTCGGCGCCTCGCGCTCGCAGAAGCGCCTGGAGGACGAGCGGCTGCTCGCCGGCAAGGGGCTCTACAGCGACGACCGCGTTTTCGCCGGCCAGGCCTGGCTCGCCCTGGTGCGCTCGCCGCACGCGCATGCGCGCATCGTCGCCGTCGACCTCGCGGCGGCGCGCGCCGTGCCGGGCGTGCTCGCCGCCTGGACGATGGCCGAGCTGCGTGCCGACGGCGTGCGCCACATTCCTTTCCCGCCGCTTTTCAAGCGCGCCGACGGCTCGCCGATGGCGGCGCCGCCGCGCACGCCGCTCGCCGAGGAGCGCGTGTACTACGTCGGGCAGCCGGTCGCGGCGATCGTCGCCGAGACGCGCGAGGGCGCGCTCGATGCGGCGGAGGCGGCGGCGATCGAGTACGAGGAGCTGCCGGCCGTGGTGGACGCCAAAGCCGCGGTCGCGCCCGGCGCGCCGCTCGTCTGGCCGCAGGCGCCGGGCAACGTCGCCGCCGAGGCCGAGTACGGCGATGCCGCCGCGGTCGACGCGGCGTTCCGGGAGGCCGCGCACGTCACGACGCTCGAGCTGCACAACCAGCGCCTGATCGCCATGGCGCTCGAGCCGCGCGCCTGCGCGGCGGTGTTCGAGAACGGCCGCACCACGCTCTACACGCAGAACCAGACGCCGAGCGGCGCGCGCGAGCTGCTCGGCGCGGCGTTCGGCCAGGCGCCCGCCGCGTTCCGCATCGTGGTGGGCGACATCGGCGGCGGCTTCGGCATGAAGACCGGCCTCGCCAACGAGGACGCGCTGGTCTGCTACGCGGCGCGCAAGCTCGGCCGCCCGGTGCGCTGGCGCGCCGAGCGCAGCGAAGACTTCCTCTCCAGCCACATGGGCCGCGACCAGCACGCGCGCGCGGCGCTCGCCTTCGACCGCGACGGCCGCATCCTGGCGATGCGCGTGGAGACGTTCGCCAACATCGGCGCGGTGCCGGTCGGCTCCTCGGCGATCATCCCGCTGTCGCTCGGGCCGAAGGTGCAGAGCACCGTGTACCGGGTGCCGCGCGTGCACTACCGCGCCAGGGCGGTGCTCACCCACACCATGGCTACGGGCGCCTACCGCGGCGCCGGCAGGCCGGAGGCGAACTTCCTGATGGAGCGCCTCATGGAGAAGGCGGCGCGCGAGCTGGCGATGGACCGCGCCGAGCTGCGCCGGCGCAACTTCATCCCGCGCAGCGCCTTTCCCTATCGCACGCACCTCGGCGACCTGTACGACGACGGCAACTTCGCGGGCGTGCTCGACCGGCTGCTCGCCGCCGCCGACTGGGCCGGCTTCGAGGCGAGGAAGCGCAAATCGCGCGAGCGCGGCAGGCTGCGCGGCCGCGGCCTCTCGGTCTACCTGGAATGGACCGGCGCGCTGCCGACCGAGACGGTCGACATCGAGGTGGACGCCGAGGGCAACCTCACCGTGTTCTCCGGCACGCAGGCGATGGGGCAGGGGCTGGAGACGAGCTACACGCAGCTCGTCCAGGAGGTGCTCGGCGTGGAGCCCGCGAAGGTGCGCATCGTGCAGGGCGACACCGACCGCGCGAACGGCGTCGGCAGCGTCGGCTCGCGCTCGGCGTTCGTCGGCGGTTCTGCCGTGGTGGCGGCCGGCCGACGAGTGATCGCCGAAGGCCGGCGGCTCGCCGGCGAGGCGCTCGAGGCGGCGCCGGCCGACATCGAGTTCGCCGGCGGCCGCTTCCGCATCGCCGGCACCGACCGCGGCCTCGGCCTGGGCGAGCTGGCGGCGCGGCAGCCGACGCGCGTGATCCGCGTCTCGGCGACCGAGACGCCGTCGACGCCGTCGTGGCCGAACGGCGCGCAGGCCTGCGAGGTCGAGGTCGACCCGGAGACCGGCGTAGTGACGATCGAGCGCATCACCACCTGCGACGACATCGGGCGCATCATCAACCGCATGATCGTCGAGGGGCAGGTGCACGGCGGCATCGCGCAGGGCGCGGGGCAGGCGCTGCTCGAGCGCGCGGTGTACGACCCGCAGACGGGGCAGCTCCTCAGCGGCTCGCTCATGGACTACGCCGTGCCGCGCGCCACCGACCTGCCGATGATGCAGGCGACGTTCGACGAGTCGACGCCCTGCCGCACCAACCTGCTCGGCGTGAAGGGCGTCGGCGAGCTCGGCACGATCGGCTCGGTGCCGGCGGTGGTGAACGCGGTGCTCGACGCGCTCGACGTGCCGCATCTCGACATGCCGCTCACGCCGGAGAAGGTGTGGCGGGCGCTGCAGCGGCGCTGAGATGCCTTTCCTGGCCGAACACCATCGCACGTTCGGCTACGCGGCGGCGGCCTCCCTTGCGTTCCATGCGCTGCTCCTCTCGGTGCGCATGCCCCAGTGGCCCCAGCCCGAGCTCGCGCCGCCGGAGCCGCCGCTCGTGGCGCGTCTCGCCGAGCCCGCGCCGCCGCCTGTGGCGGAGCCGCCGGCGCTTCCGCCCGCCGCTCCTGCCCCGCCGCCCACCCCGCCGCCCAAAAAGCGCGCCGCCGCGCCCAAGGCGGCGCCCAAGCCGGTGCCCAAGCCGGTGCCCGAGGCCAGCGAAGCGCAACAAGAACTCTCCGAAGAAGAACCCACGCCGGCGCCCGCGCCTGCACCTGCCGCGCCGCCCGCTCCGCCGGTCGTCGCCATCGCTCCTCCCGCGCCCGCGCCCGCGCCGCTGGCGCCCGTGGACCCTGCCGCCGAGCTTGCCCGCTATCGCCATGCGCTGGTGACCGCGGCGGCGCGCTACAAGCGCTATCCGCGCGCTGCGGTGGACAACGGCTGGGCCGGCAACGTGGTGGTGCAAATCCAGGTGGCGGCGAGCGGCGCGGTCGCCTCGGTGACGGTCAAGACCAGCTCGGGCTACGAGGTGCTCGACGCGCAGGCGCTCGAGATGTTCCGCAAGGCCGCGCCCGAAGTGCCGGCGCCGGCCGCGCTGCGCGGCCGGCACTTCTCGGTGGAAGTGCGCGCGATCTACAACTTCAAGGAGGGCCCGGGCTAGGCCCGCTGTCCCATAATGGGACGTTCGTCCACCGCTCGCCGACTGGTGCGTTGAGAAGAAGAATGAAGCGCAACGTCATCCTGGCCGTCCTCGCCGCCGTCCTGCTCACGATCGCCGCGGGGGCCGAGGCGCAATTTCCGCTGGAAATCCTCACCCTGCGGCACCGCACGGCAGAGCAGGTGCTGCCGGCGCTGCGGCCGCTGGTCGAGCCGGGCGGCACGCTGAGCGGGCAGGGCAGCCAGCTCTTCGTGCGTGCGAGCCCCGGCAACCTCGCCGAGCTGCGCCGGGCGCTCGACGCCATCGACCGGCCGGCGCGCCGGCTGCAGATCTCCGTGCGCTTCGACGACGCGTTCGACGCCTCGCGGCGCTCGCTCGGCGTGAGCGGCCGCGTCGGCGGCGACGGCACGCGCGTCGAGATCCGCGCCCGCGACGCCGCCGTGAGCGGGACGGAGCGCGTCGACCAGCGCATCCAGGTGCTCGAGGGCGGCCACGCGATGATCTATACCGGGCAGTCCGCGCCGGTGCGCGAGCGGCGCTACATCGAGACGCCGGGCGGCGTGCTCTCGCAGCAAGTGACGGTGCTGCACGATACGCGCACGGGCTTCGAGGTGGTGCCGCGCCTCGCCGGCTCGATGGTGCAGGTCGACATCGTCAGCGCGAACGGCACCACCACGGCGAGCGGCCCGCTCGGCCGGTGGTTCGAGCTCGGCGCCGTGGCGACCCCTGCCGGCTCGCGGCGGGTATGGATTCGCGTCGACGCGCCGTGAGCACGCCCGTCGCGCGCGCCTTCGCCGACGACGGACCGCTCGCCGCGGCGCTGCCCGGCTACCGGGCGCGCCGCGAGCAGCTCGAGATGGCGCTGGCGATCCACGAGGCGATCGAGCGCGCCGGCGTGCTGGTCGCGGAAGCCGGCACCGGCACCGGCAAGACCTTCGCCTACCTCGTGCCGGCGCTGCTCGCGGGCGGCAAGGTGATCGTCTCCACCGGCACCAAGACGCTGCAGGACCAGCTCTTCGACCGCGACCTGCCGACGGTGCGCAAGGCGCTCGCCTCGGGCGCCTCGGCCGCGCTGCTCAAGGGCCGCGCGAACTACGTGTGCCTCTATCGCTTGAAGCGCTCCGCCGGCTCGGGCGTGGGCTCGCGCGAGGACGCGGCGCAGCTTCGCCGCATCCAGCAGTTCGCCGTCGCCAGCGCGAGCGGCGACCGCGCCGAGCTCGCCGACGTGCCGGAAGACGCGCCGGTGTGGTCGCAGGCCACCTCGACGCGCGAAAACTGCCTCGGCCAGTCCTGCCCCGACTACGGCGACTGCTTCGTCATGCGCGCGCGGCGCAACGCGCTCGCCGCGGACGTGGTGGTGATCAACCACCACCTGTTCTTCGCCGACGCGGTGCTGCGCGACGAAGGGCTGGCGGAGCTGCTGCCGGCGTGCAACACGCTGATCTTCGACGAGGCGCACCAGCTCCCCGAGACGGCGCGCCTGTTCTTCGGCGAGAGCGTGTCGAGCGGCCAGCTCGTCGAGCTCTCGCGCGACGCGCGCGCCGAGCTGCGCGCCGCGGGCGGCGCATCGCCCGAGCTCGACGCGCTCGCCAATCGCCTCGAGAAGGCGGCGCGCGATCTGCGGCTCGCGCTCGGCGAGACCGGCGGGCGGCTCGCCTGGGCGCAGGCGCTGCGCGTGCCCGGGTTCGCCGAGGCGCTGCAGGCGCTCAAGAGCGCGGTGAAGGCGCTCGATGCCGCGCTCGCCGCGCAGGCCGAGCGCTCGGAAGGGCTGGAGTCCTGCGCGCGCCGCGCGAGCGGCGCGCACACGGTGCTCGCGCGGCTGATCGAGGGCGACAGCAGCGACGAGGTTCGCTGGGCCGAGGTGTTCAACCAGTCGGTGCAGCTGCGCGTCACGCCGCTTTCCTCGGCGGAGCTGTTCCGCCGCCAGATGGACGACCATCCGCGCGCCTGGATCTTCACCTCGGCGACGCTCGCCGTCGGCGCCGACTTCGGCCACTTCATGCGCGAGCTCGGGCTCGAGCAGGCCGCGGCGCGGCGCTGGGAGAGCCCGTTCCGCTTCGCCGAGCAGGCGCTGCTCTACCTGCCGAAGCGCCTGCCGCCGGACCCGAACGACGCCGGCTTCACCGAGGCGGTGGTCGAGGCGGCGCTGCCGGTCGTGCAGGCGTGCGGCGGGCGAGCGTTCCTGCTCTTCACCACGCTGCGCGCGCTGCGCCGCGCGCACGAGCTGCTGCGCGGCCGCATCGGCTTCCCGCTGCTCGTGCAGGGCACCGGCTCGCGCAGCGAGCTGCTGGCGCGCTTCCGCGCGCTCGGCAACGCGGTGCTGCTCGGCGCCGCCTCCTTCTGGGAAGGCGTCGACGTGCGCGGCGAGGCGCTCTCGCTGGTGGTGATCGACAAGCTGCCGTTCGCGCCGCCCGACGACCCGGTGCTCGCGGCGCGCATCGAGGCGCTGCGCAGCCGGGGCGGCAACCCGTTCAACGACCTGCAGCTGCCGCAGGCGGTGCTGCAGCTCAAGCAGGGGGCGGGGCGCCTGATCCGCGACGAAGCCGACCGCGGCGTGCTGATGCTGTGCGACCCGCGCCTCGTGTCGAAGCCCTACGGCCGGCGCATCCTCGCGGCGCTGCCGCCGATGAAGCTGACGCGCGAGCTCGCCGAGGTGCAGCGCTTCTTCAGCTCAGCTCGTCCGCGACGTGAATGCGGATGATCTCCTCGAAGCTCGCCTCGGCGCGGAAGCCGAGCTCGAGCGCGCGCCGCGCGTCGAAGCTGCGCGGCCAGCTCTCGACGATGCGCCGGATCGCGGGGTCGGGCGTCTCGCGTATCAGGCGCACCGCGCGCTCGCCGGCGACCCGGCCGAGCGCCTCGATCTGCTCGCCGACCGTGGCCGAGACGCCCGGCATGTTGAGGTTGGGCCGGCTTCCCAGCCGCTCCGGCGCGATCGCCGCGGCGTGCAGCAGGAAGCCGATCGCGGCGCGCGGCGAGGCGAACCAGTGCCGCACGCTCCTCGGCACCGGCAGGACCGCTTCCTGCCCGGCGAGCGGCTCGCGGATGATGCTCGAGAAGAATCCCGAGGCCGCCTTGTTCGGCTTGCCCGGCCGCACGCAGATGGTCGGCAGGCGAAGCCCGATGCCGTCGAAGAAGCCGCGCCGCGTGTAGTCGGCGAGCAGCAGCTCGCCGATCGCCTTCTGCGTGCCGTAGCTGGTGAGCGGCGCGCACAGGAACTGATCGTCGATCGCCTCGGGGAACGGCGCGCCGAACACCGCGACCGAGGAGGTGAACACGACGCGCGGCCGGTAGCCGTGGCCGATCTTGCGGATCGCCTCGAACAGCCGCCGGGTGCCTTCCAGGTTGACCCGGTAGCCCTTGTCGAAGTCCGCCTCGGCCTCGCCCGAGACCACCGCGGCGAGATGGAAGATCGTGTCCGGACGCGCGGCGACCAGCTTCTCGGCTTCGCCGGGGGCGGAAAGGTCGGAGGTCAGGATCTTCAGCGCGAAGGGCGCGCGCGCGGGCGGCGGCGGCGTGACCACGTCGTGCAGCGCCACGTCGCTCACCGCGCGCCCGGCGAGCGCGCCTTCCTTCGCCAGCCGCTCGACCAGCTTGCGGCCGAGCATTCCCGCTGCGCCGAGGACGAGGACTTTCACCAGTTGGGGTCCCAGATGCGCCACCACGGGACGCTCTTCCTGGGACCCCCGGGCTTCAGATATTCGGTCTCGGGGAAATTCTTGAGCAGCACGCGTCTTGCGTCGTCGCGCAGATCCTCCATGCCGAGCGCGTCGTAGGCCTGCACCAGGATCGCCATCGCTTCCTCGACCGCGGGCGCCTGCGGATAGTGCTGCACCGCGTACTGCGCGCGGTTCGCCGCCGCGACGTAGGCGGCGCGCTTCATGTAGTAGCGCGCCACGTGCACTTCGTTCGCGGCCAGCGCGTTGACGAGATAGCGCATGCGCGCGGCGGCGTCGGCGGCGTAGCGCGACTCGGGGAAGCGCGTGACGACCTCGCGGAAGGCGAGGAACGCCTCGCGCGCCGCCTTGGGATCGCGGTCGCTCATGTCCGGCGTGGTGAGCCAGCTGAGGATGCCGGAGAGCTCGTTAAAGTTGATCAGGCCCTTCAGGTACCAGGCGTAGGCGACGTTCTCGTGGTTCGGGTACAGCTTGATGAAGCGGTCGCAGGCGGCGATCGCCTGGGCGCGCTCGTCGTCCTTCCAGTAGGCGTAGGCGATCTCGAGCTGCGCCTGCTGGGCGAAGCGGCCGTACGGGTAGCGCGCCTGCAGCTTCTCGAAATACTCGATCGCCTTCGCCCACAGCTTGTCGTCCATCGCGTCCTTCGCCTCGCCGTACAGGCGCTGCGCCGACCAGCCGGCGGTCTCGTCGGCCGGCACGCTGCTGCAGCCCGAAAGGAGCGCGAGCAGGGGGAAGAAAAGCGCTGCGATTAAACTTCTCGGCATGGGGCGAAAAAATTATAGCGACTGGGACGCCGCGCTCGGCGCGCCGATGGCGGCGACGGTGCCGCAAGCGCTCGGCGGCCTGCGCCTCGACCAGGCGCTGGCGCGACTTTTCCCCCAGTATTCGCGCAACCGCCTCCAAGCGTGGCTGAAGAGCGGACACATCCGGGTCGACGGCCGCAGCCCGGCGCCGCGCGAGCCGGTGGCGGGCGGCGAGCGGATCGCCCTGACCCCGCCCGAGCTGCCCGAGCACGCCGCGCCGCGCGCGCAGCGCATGCCGCTCAAGATCGTGCACGAGGACGCGAGCCTGATCGTCATCGACAAGCCGCCGGGGCTGGTGGTGCATCCCGGCGCCGGGCAACCCGACCGCACGCTGCTCAACGCCCTGCTCGCGCATGCGCCGGCGCTCGCCGGCGTGCCGCGCGCCGGCATCGTGCATCGCCTGGACAAGGACACGAGCGGGCTCATCGTCGTCGCGAAGACCGTCGAGGCGCAGGCGAGCCTGGTGAAGCAGCTCGCGAGCCGCACCATGAAGCGCGTCTACCTCGCGCTGGTGCAGGGCGATCCGCCGGCGAGCGGCACGATCGACGCGCCGGTGGGCCGCGACGCGAAGCTGCGCACGCGCATGACGGTCACGCACCGCGGCAAGCCGGCGCGCACCTCGTACAAGGTGCTGGAGCGCTTCGGCCGCGCGGCGCTGGTCGAATGCCGGCTGGAGACCGGCCGCACGCACCAGATCCGCGTGCATTTCCAGCACATCCGCCATCCGCTGGTCGGCGACCCGGTGTACCGGCGCGGCACGCGGCACGGCATCGCCTTCCCGCGCCAGGCGCTGCACGCGGCCGAGCTGACGCTCGAGCATCCGCAGAGCGGCGAGACGCTCACCTGGCGCTCGGCGCCGCCGCGCGATCTGCGCCGCCTGATCGACGAGCTGCGCGAGGAGCGGTGGAAATAGCCGCGCTGCTGCGCCCGGAGTGGCCGGCGCATCCGCGCGTGCAGGCGCTCGTCACGACGCGCGCCGCGGGCGACGCGAGGACCTTCGGCGAAAGCGATTTCCTGAAGCGACTCGTGCCGCGGCCGCCGGTGTGGCTGCGCCAGGTGCACGGCGCGCGGGTGATCGATGCCGACGCGCCGCCCGCGCTCGCCGAGGCGGACGCGGCGGTGGCGCGCCGCGCCGGAACGGTGTGCGCGGTGCGCATGGCCGATTGCCTGCCGGTGCTGCTCGCCGATGCCGAAGGCAGCGTGGTCGGCGCCGCGCACGCCGGCTGGCGCGGCCTCGCCGCGGGCGTGATCGAGGCGACGGTGGCGGCGATGAAGGCGCCGCCCGAGCGCCTGATCGCCTGGCTGGGACCGGCGATCGGCCCGCAGTCCTACGAGGTCGGCGAAGACGTGCGCGCCGCGTTCGCCGACTGCGAAGGCGCGCTGCGCGCGGCGCGTCCCGGCCACTGGCTGCTCGACCTCTACGCCGTGGCGCGCCAGCGCCTCGGCCGCGCCGGCGTCCTTGCCGTGCACGGCGGCGGCTTCTGCACTTACCGCGACCGCGAGCGCTTCTTCTCCTACCGCCGCGACCGCAGCGCCGAGCGCATGGCGGCGCTTATCTGGCTCGCGTAGCGGCATAGTCAGAATAGACCAGGAATCAGTACCTTGGCATTCATTTGACGGCGCCGGTTGTGCGTCGCAAAATCGCGCCAGACCCTCGCGAGCCTACGTGCAACCCAGCTCTCCCGAAGCGCTGCTCGCTGCGATCGCGCAGTCGGGCAATGAGGTGACCCAGGGCTGGATGCGGCTGTTCGGCGCAGCCCCGGCCCTCGTCGACGAGTTCCCCAGGCAGCAGGCGCTGCACGCCGCCTACCTGGAGAAGCAGTCGCAGCTCTGGCAGGCGATGCTCGCCGGCCGGCGCGAAACGCTGATCGAGGACGGCGACAAGCGCTTCGCCTCCCGCGAGTGGCACGACAACCCGTATTACGACTACCTGCGGCAGTCCTACCTGCTCGCCGCGCAGTACCTGCAATCGCTGGTGGACAGCGCGCCGCTCGAGGGCGCGGCGAAGGAGCGGGCGCGCTTCGCCGCGCGGCAATGGCTCGACGCGCTGTGTCCGGCCAACTTCGCCTCCACCAACCCGGCGGTGCTGCGCGCCGCGCTCGAGACGCAGGGCGAGAGCCTGGCGCGCGGCCTCGCCAACCTGCTCGCCGACGCGCGCAAGGGCCGGATCAGCCAGACCGACGAAAGCGCCTTCGAGCTGGGCCGCAATCTTGCGACCACGCCGGGCGACGTGGTCTACGAGAACGAGCTGATGCAGCTCATCCAGTACCGGCCGGCGACCGACGAGGTGGCGAAGCGGCCGCTGGTGATGATCCCGCCCTGCATCAACAAGTACTACATCCTCGACCTGCAGCCGGAGAACTCGTTCGTCGGCCACGCGGTCGTGCGCGGCCACACGGTGTTCATGGTCTCCTGGCGCAACGTCGGGCCGGAGCAGGGGCATCTCGGCTGGGACGACTACCTCGAGCTCGGCGTGTTCAGCGCGCTGCGCGCGGCGCGCGAGATCTGCGGCGTGGACAAGGTGAACGCGCTCGGCTTCTGCGTCGGCGGCACCCTGCTCGGCGCCGGCCTCGCGGTGCTCGCGCGCAAGGGCGAGGACATCGTCGGCTCGGTGACGCTGCTCGCGGCGATGCTCGACTTCTCGGAGACCGGCCCGATCGGACTGTTCGTCGACGAAGCCTCGGTCGCGGCGCGCGAAGCGGCGCTCGGGCGCGGCGGCATCCTGTCGGGCAGCGAGCTCGCCTTCGTCTTCTCGGCGGTGCGCGCCAACGACCTCGTCTGGCCCTACGTGGTCAACAACTACCTGCTGGGCGGCCGGCCGGCGGCCTTCGACCTGCTGTACTGGAATGCCGACAGCACCAACCTGCCGGGGCCGATGTATTGCTACTACCTGCGCAACACCTATCTCGAGAACCGGCTGCGCGTGCCCGATGCGCTCAGCCAGTGCGGCGTGCCCGTCGACCTCGGCCGGGTCGAGCTGCCGCTTTTCGCGCTCGCCACGCGCGAGGACCACATCGTGCCGTGGCGCTCGGCGTACCGCAGCCTGCATCTCCTCGGCGGCGCCGACAAGACCTTCGTCCTCGGCGCGAGCGGCCACATCGCGGGCGTGGTCAATCCGGCGTCGAAAAACCGCCGCAGCTACTGGACCGGCGCGCCCTATCCGGAGAACCCGGACGACTGGCTCGCCACGGCGACGGAGCGCAAGGGCAGCTGGTGGCCGGCCTGGGACGAGTGGCTGGCGCGCCACGGCGGCGGCGCGCGGCGGGCACCGGCGCGCCCCGGCAGTGTCAAATATCAAGTGATCGAGGCGGCGCCCGGCCGCTACGTCAGGCAACGGATTTCCTAGGAGACGCCCATGGAAGACATCTTCATCGTCGGTGCGGCGCGCACGCCGATCGGCAAATTCGGCGGCGCGCTGGCGAAAACGCCCGCGTCCGATCTCGGCGCGCTGGTGATCGGCAAGGTGCTGGAGCGCGCCGGCGTGCCGGCCGAGCAGGTGTCCGAGGTGATCATGGGGCAGGTGCTCACCGCCGGCGTGGGCCAGAACCCGGCGCGCCAGGCGGCGATCAAGGCCGGCATCCCGCACGGCGTCCCGGCGATGACCATCAACAAGGTGTGCGGCTCTGGGCTGCAGGCAGCGATGCTCGGCGCGCAGGCGATCGCCAACGGCGACTCGGACATCGTCGTCGCCGGCGGCCAGGAATCGATGAGCCTCGCGCCGCACGCGCTGAACGGCTCGCGCGAGGGCTTCCGCATGGGCGACGCGAAGCTGGTCGACACCATGATCGTCGACGGGCTGTGGGACGTGTTCAACCAGTACCACATGGGCATCACCGCGGAGAACGTGGCCAGGGAATACGCGGTGACGCGCGAGGAGCAGGACGCCTTCGCCGCGGCGAGCCAGAACAAGGCCGAGGCGGCGCAGAAGGCGGGCCGCTTCAGCGAGGAAATCGTTCCGGTGGAGGTCGCGACGCGCAAGGGCGCGGTGCTGGTGAAGGACGACGAGTACCCGCGCCACGGCACGACCGTCGAGTCGCTGAAGGCGCTCAAGCCGGCGTTCGACAAGAACGGCACCGTGACGGCGGGCAACGCCTCGGGCATCAACGACGGCGCCGCCGCGGTGGTGCTCGCCTCGGCGCGCAAGGTGAAGGAGCTGAGGCTCAAGCCGATCGCGCGCGTGCGCGCCTATGCCTCGGCGGGCGTCGATCCGAAGTACATGGGCATGGGGCCGGTGCCGGCGTCCAAGCGCTGCCTGGCGCGCGCCGCCTGGCAGCCCTCCGACCTCGACCTGATGGAGATCAACGAGGCGTTCGCCGCGCAGGCGATCGCCGTGAACCGGCAGATGGGCTGGGACACGCAGAAGGTGAACGTGAACGGCGGCGCGATCGCGCTCGGCCACCCGATCGGCGCCTCCGGGTGCCGCATCCTGGTGACGCTGCTTCACGAGATGCAGAAGCGCGGCGCGGGCAAGGGGCTCGCGTCGCTGTGCATCGGCGGCGGCATGGGGGTCGCCATGGCAGTGGAACGCTAAGAGAGGAACCGACTTGATGGGCAACGAAGCAGAGATCATCGATCCCGAAGCGAGCCAGGAGACGTGGCGCGACCGCTCGCGCCCGGTCATCCCGCGCATCGCCTTCGTCTCGGGCGGCATGGGCGGCATCGGCACGGCG
>DASVDO010000007.1:0-45359 GCA_036381055.1 Burkholderiales bacterium
GCGCATGAACTGCCCGGTCTCGAGCACGCGCAGCAGCTTCACCTGCAGCTCCTGCGGCATCTCGGTGATCTCGTCGAGGAACAGCGTGCCGCCGTGCGCGCGCTCGAAGTAGCCCTTGTGCTGGCGGTCGGCGCCGGTGAAGCTGCCCTTCTCGTGGCCGAACAGCTCGCTCTCGATGAGGTTGGGCGACACGGCGCCGCAGTTGAGCGGCAGGAACGGCGCGCGCTTGCGGCGGCTCATCTCGTGGATGGTCTGCGCCGCGAGCTCCTTGCCGGTGCCGCTCTCGCCGATCAGCAGCACGGTCGCCGAGGTCGGCGCGACGCGGCCGATCTGGTCGTAGAGCTTCTGCATCGGCGCCGAGGAGCCGAGCAGGTGGCCGAAGCGGCCGAGCTTGCGCAGCTCCTCGCGCAGCTCGCCGATCTCGGCGCGCAGCTCGCCGGTGCGCGGCACGCGGCGCAGGATGGCGCGCAGCCGCTCGACGTCGACCGGCTTGATCAGGTAGTCGCTCGCGCCCAGGCGCAGCGCCTGCACCGCGCTCTCGACGCTCGCGTGGCCGGTGATCAGGATCACCTCGGTCGACTCGCGCGACTCGAGGTCCTTCACCAGCTCGATGCCCTGCCCGTCGGGGAGCTGCAGGTCGGCGAGCAGCACGTCGGGCTGCAGGCGCGACAGGTGGATGCGCGCCGCGCGCAGCGAGTCGGCCTGCGCCACGCTGAAGCCTTCGCCCTTGGCGAGCTCGCTCAGCCATTCGAGGGCTTCGGGATCGTCGTCAACCAGGAGGAGATGGGGCACTGAGTGTCTCCGTTTGTAGCTTTTGCCGGGGTTGGCGCGCATAAGGAACGCAACTTGCGTACCAGCGTCGGAATGCGCGCGGCGCGCGGCCGGTTCGTTTGCGCTCAGCCACTTGGCGGCGCGCGCGGCGCGACGCCGCGCGGCGCGCCGTCGCCGGCGCACGACGGCCGCGGGAAAAACCTGCACGGGCACGCGGCGTGCTGCCGGGCGCTGTCCCCCCGGGCGCGGTGGCGCATCCCCCTCCTCCCCACCGCAGCCGCGCCCGGGCGGGCGTTTCAGCCGCCCAGCGAGCGGCGCATCGCCGCGGTGATCGACTGCTTCGCCGCCCGCTCGTACCCGGCCCACGGATCCCCGCGCAGGGTCGCGAGGCGCGCGGGCACGCTCAGCACGGTGAAGCGATCGCGCAGGTCGTCGGCGCCGAGCTCGTCCCAGTGCAGCGGCGTCGACACGCCGGCGTTGCGGCGCGCCCGCGCGGAAAACGCCGACACGGCGCTCGCCGTCTGCGAGTTGCGCAGGTAGTCGACGAACACCTTGCCGGCGCGGCCCGCCTTGGCCATGCGCGAGGTGAACGACCCGGGCTCGGCCCTGGCGAGGAACTCGGCGATCAGGCGCGAGAACGCCTTCACCTCGTCCCAGCCGAGCCGGCGCGCGATCGGCACCACCACGTGCAGGCCCTTGCCGCCGGTGGTCTTGAGGAAGCACTTCAGCCCGAGGCCTTCGACGACGGTGCGCGTCGTCTCGGCGGCGCGGCGAAGCTCGCGCCACGCCAGGTCGTCGCCCGGATCGAGGTCTAGCGTGATGCGGTCGGGATGACGCGTGTCGGGCAGCGTGGCGCCCCAGGTGTGCATCTCGATCGCGCCGTTCTGCACCACGCTCAGGATGCCGCGCAGCGAGTCGACGTAGATGTAGTACCCCTTGCTCGAGCGCAGGCGCCTGAACGTCTTCACGTCCCCCGGGCTCGCGCCCATGGCGAGATGGCGCTGGTAGAAGCACTCGCCCTCCGCGCCGTCGGGACAGCGCACCAGCGTCAGCGGGCGCCCCGCGAGGTGCGGCAGCAGATGCTCGCCGACCGCGTCGTAGTAGCGCGCGAGATCGAGCTTCGTGAAGCCGAGGGCGGGATAGATCACGCGCCGCGGATGCGTGATCTTCACGCCCCGCAGGGCGTCCTCGCCCGGCGGCGGCTGCGCGCGCTCCTCGCCCACCGACTTCGGCGCGATGTCCTCGCGCAGGCCGACGAAGGACGCCTGGCGCAGGATGCCGTCGTCGGTGCGCTCGGTGTAGGCCACCTCGCAGACGAGCCGCGGCTTGAGCCAGCGGATGCCGCGCTCGCGCGGCGGATCGGCGAGCGGCGAGTCGGCGCGCCGCAGCGCCGCCATCTTCGCGCTCAGGTGCGAGAGCAGGCGCTCGTCGAATCCGCTGCCCACCTTGCCCGCGTAGCGCAGCTTCATGCGCGCGTCGTAGGTGCCGAGCACCAGCGCGCCGAAGCCGGTGCGCGAGCCGCGCGGCGCGGTGTAGCCGGCGATCACGAAATCCTGGCGCGGCCGGCACTTGAGCTTGATCCAGGCGCGGCTGCGCCCGGCCGTGTACGGCGCGTCGGCCTGCTTGCCGATCAGCCCCTCCAGGCCGAGCGCGCAGGCGCGGTCGAGCACCTCGCCCGCCTCGCCTTCCAGGTGATCGCTGAAGCGCACGGCGGCGCTCCACTTCACGGCCTGCTCGAGCCGGCGCTTGCGCTCGGCGAGGGGCAGCGCGCGCAGGTCCTCGCCGCCGAGGTAGGGCGCGTCGAATACGTAGTAGACGATCCCGGCGTCGCGCCCGGACTCGAAGGCGTTCTGCAGCCGCTGGAAGCTGGCGCGGCCGTCCTCGCGCAGCGCGACGGTCTCGCCGTCGAGCCAGCTCTCGTCGAGCCCGAGCCGCTTCAGCTCGCGCGCAAGGCGCGGCAGCTTGTCGGTCCAGTCCTTGCCGCTGCGCGTGAGCAGCCGCGCGTCGCGCTTGGTGAGGCGCGCGAGCATGCGGTAGCCGTCGTGCTTCACCTCGTAGATCCACTGGCCGCCCTTCGGCGGCGCGCTCACCAGCGTCGCGAGCTGCGGCGTGACGAACTGCGGCAGCGCAGAGCGCTTGCCGTACTTCGCGCGCCTGGGCTTGCGCTTCACGCTCTCCGGGCGCTGCTCGATCACGTCGTAGCCGGGTCGGGCCGCTTCGTCGTTGCGCTTGATGAGCAGCCACGCCGGCCTGTCCTCGTCGCCGCGCGTGCGGGTGAGCACCCAGGCGCCGGCGAGCTTCTCGCCCTGCAGGCGGAAGTGCAGCCGCCCCTTGCGCAGCGCGGCGAGCGGGTCGCGGTCCTCGGCGCGCCACGTGCCCTGGTCCCAGAGCAGCACCTCGCCCGCGCCGTACTGCTCCTCGGGGATCACGCCCTCGAAGTCGCCGTAGTCGAGCGGATGGTCCTCGGTCTGCATCGCCAGCCGCTTGTCGGCAGGATCGAGGCTCGGTCCCTTCGGCACCGCCCAGCTCTTCAGCACGCCGTCCAGCTCCAGGCGGAAGTCGTAGTGCAGCCGCGTCGCGGCATGCCGCTGGACGTAGTAGCGCAGGCGGCCGCGCGCCGGCGCGCGGCGCGTTTCGCGCCCCGAGGGCTCGGGCGTCGCCGAGAAGTCGCGCATCTCGCGATAGCGCTCGAGCCGGTCCACCATGCCGTGCGGACCAGCAATGCGCGAGCCCGTCCGGTAATTGCTACAGGCGCTGCGCAAGCCTTACAGCATGAAAAGGGGTCAAGGAGCCCCTTCCCGCGGACCGGTGTTGCTGGCACGGTCCATGCAGTAGCCCGGGGAGACGACGAACAAGGAAAGCCATGTCCCCCGCAATCGCATTACGACTGCGTCAGCACCTGACACTCACCCCGCAGGTCCAGCAGGCGCTCAAGCTGCTGCAGATGTCTGCGCTGGAGTTCGCGCAGGAGATGGAGCAGGCGCTGACCGCGAACCCCTTCCTCGAGGAGAACCCGGACGCGGAAGCGCCGGCGCCGCGCGACGCGGCCGGCGTGGACGACATCGTGGTGCCGCAGGAGCCGAGCGGGCCGGGCGCGTCGCTCGATCGCGAGCAGGACGACTGGGGCGGCGCCGCCGACGCGCAGGCGACGCTCGCCCAGCATCTGAAGGAGCAGCTGATGATCTCGCCGATGGGCGACCGCGACCGCGCGCTCGCGCACATGATCATCGACAGCCTCGACGACGACGGCTACTTCAAGATGTCGTTCGACGAGCTGGCGGCGCTGGTGCCGCCGGAGCTCGACGTGCGCGCCGAGGACTTCGGCGCGGCGCTGCGCCTGGTGCAGAGCCTGGACCCGGCCGGCGTCGGCGCGCGCTCGCTCGAGGAATGCCTGTGCCTGCAGCTGCAGGCGCTGCCCGAGGACGCGCGCGCGGACGCCCGGGTGCGCGACGCGGCGCTGCGCATCTGCCAGGGCCACCTCAGCCTGCTCGCCAACCGCGAATGGGCGCGCCTGCAGCACGCGGCGGGCTGCGACGAGAAGACGCTGCACGCGGCGCGCGCGCTGATCCGCTCGCTCGATCCCCGGCCGGGGCACCGCTTCGGCCCGCAGGAGGCGCGCTACGTGGTGCCCGACGTGATCGTGAAGAAGGTGCGCGAGCGCTGGGCGGCGATCATCAACCCCGCGTCGCTGCCGCGCGTGCGCCTGAACCGCGCCTACGCCGACGCGATCCAGACGCGCAACGGCTCGCACCAGTCGCTCGCGCGCCAGCTCCAGGAGGCGCGCTGGCTGCTGCGCTCCATCGAGCAGCGCTTCGCGACCATCCAGCGCGTCGCCGACGCGATCGTCGCGCGCCAGCGCGGCTTCTTCGAGTACGGGGAGGTGGCGATGAAGCCGCTCACGCTGAAGCTGATCGCCGGCGAGCTGGGGCTGCACGAGTCGACCGTGTGCCGCGTCACCAACAACAAGTACATGGCCACGCCGCGCGGGCTGTTCGAGTTCAAGCACTTCTTCTCGCGCCGGCTCGCCACCGAGAACGGCGGCGCCGCCTCGGCGACCGCGGTGCGCGCGGTGATGAAGGAGCTGATCGCCGCCGAGGATCCGCGCGCGCCGCTCTCCGACGCCGAGCTGGCGCGCCTGCTCGCGCAGCAGGGGCTGCGCGTGGCGCGGCGCACCATCACCAAGTACCGCGCCCTGATGCGCATGCCGAGCGTCGACGTGCGGCGCGCCGACATGAGGCGGGGGGTCTGATGTCGCGCATCGTCGCCGGGAGATTCGACCGCACGCTGGACGCCGACGCGGCGCTCGAGGCGCTCGAGCGCGAAGGCTTCTCGCGCGGCGAAGTGGACAGCTTCTACGTCGGCCCGCCGGGGCAGCACGCGATGACGCCGGTCGGCGGCGACGCGCCGCACGCCAGCGAAGGCTCGCGGCGCGGCGGCATGGGCGCCGGGCTCGGCGCGGTGATCGGCCTCCTGGTGGGGCTCGCCGCCGGACTGGTCGGCGCGATCGACCTCGGCGCGCCGACCATCCCGCTCGGCGCGCTGCTCGGCGCGCTGGTCGGGGCGTTCGCCGGCGCGCTCGCCTCGTTCCACGGCGGGGAGCGGCGCCACGCCTCGATCGAGCACCCGGTGGAGCCGCATGGCGGGCGCATGATCGCGATCTGCGTCGACCGCCCGGGCAGCGAGCGGATCGC
This sequence comes from Burkholderiales bacterium, assembly GCA_036381055.1. Lineage (GTDB taxonomy): Bacteria > Pseudomonadota > Gammaproteobacteria > Burkholderiales > SG8-39 > SCGC-AG-212-J23. The sequence goes on from DASVDO010000007.1 coordinate 5,463, forward strand.
GGTGGACGTCCTGCGCCGGCACAACGCCCGCGACGTGGGCCGCGCCGAGGGCCAGTGGCGCGACGGGTGGCGCGATTTCGATCCGCGCAACCCGCTCGCCGCCGTCTGACCCCTTCGTTCGCCTATTTGGCGGTGAGGTTTCTCTCCGCGAACTCCCAGTTCAGGCGCTGCTCGATGAGCGCCTGCACGTAGCGGTCGCGCTGGTTGCGGTAGTCGATGTAGTAGGCGTGCTCCCAGACGTCGATGGTGAGCAGGCACCGGATGCCTTTGGCCATCGGCGTCTCGGCGTTCGGCGTGGCGACGATGTCGAGCTTGCCGTCCTTCTGCACCAGCCACGCCCAGCCCGAGCCGAACTGGCCGTTGGCCGCGGCGGCGAACCGGTCGACGAACGCCTCGTAGCTGCCGAAGTCGCGCTCGAGCTGGCTGCGCATCGCGCTTCCCGGCTTGGTCGGCTTCGGCGAGAGCGAGTGCCAGTAGAAGTCGTGGTTCCACGCCTGCGCGGCGTTGTTGAACAGCTTGCCGCTCGCGGCGCGCACCAGCTCCTCCAGCGTGCGCGCCTTGACCGGCTCCTTGTCGAGCAGCTGGTTGGTCGTGTCGACGTAGCGGCGGTGGTGCTTGCCGTAGTGGAACTGGATGGTTTCGGCGGAGATCACCGGCGCGAGCGCATCTTCGGCGAATGGCAGCGGCGGAAGCTGAAGATGAAGCCTCTCCGCCGCTTGTGCGGTAGCGGTAGCCATGAAATTACCTCGGGAATAGGGTTGCTAAGGGAAACCTATTTTACGGCGCCGTCATGACGAAGACTTAAGTCGGATCGCATTTTTCACCTCGCGCACGCCGCTCACCTTCCTCGCCGCGGCCTCGGCGCGCTGCGCGGTCTCGCGATCGTCGACGAACCCGGTGAGCTCGACCGTGCCGCGATAGGTGTCGACGTTCACGGCCGCCGCGGTGCGCGCTCCCACGTCGGTGGCGATCGCGCTCTTCACCTTTGCGGTGATCGCCGCATCGTCGGTGAACTCGCCCGCCGAGCGCTGCGTCGGCGACTCGCCCGGGGCGGCGCAGCCGCCGAGCGCCGCGGCGGCGCCGAGCAGCGCGGCGGCGAGCACGGACCTGATTTGCGCTTCCATCGTTTCCTCCGGTCTGTCTACAGGCTCACCGGCTGCACGAGGCGTGCCACCGTCGCGAGCAGCGCGACCGGCTCGACCGGCTTGGCGAGCTGCGCGTCGTAGCCCGCCGCGGCGGCGCGGCTGCCCGCCTGGGGCTCGCCCGCCACGGTGAGCGCCGCGGCCGGCACGCAGCCGCCGCGCTCGGCCGGCAGCGAGCGCATGGCGCGGATCAGCACGTAGCCTTCGTCGCCGCGCATGCCGAGATCGGAGAGCACGATGTCGGGACGCCAGGCGCCGAGCATCTCCAGCCCCTCGCGGCTCGACGCCGCGGCGCGCGTCTGCGCGCCGGCCACGCGCAGCACGCGAACCAGCAGCTCGCGCGCCGCCGGGTCGTCTTCCACGACCAGCACGCGCACGCCGGAAAGCAGCGGCTCGCCGGCGTCGTCCGGCCGCGCCGCGTGCCCGGGCTGCGACAGCCCGAGCAGGCTGTCGACGATGCGGCTCTGCAGCCGCGCGTTGCGCTCGATCTCCTGCAGCGCCCGCCCCGCCTCGCTGCCCGGGGCGACCCCCGCCTGCAGGTGCGCGGCCCAGGTGGCCATGGCGCGCGTCGGCGGCCGCAGCTCGGCGAGCACGCTGGCGAGGAACGCGTCCCTGGCGCGGCCGCTCTCTTCCGCGGCCAGCCGCAGGCGGCGCTCGCGCTCGAGCGCGCGCGCGAGCTCCTGCTGCGCGCGCTTCGCTTCGTCGATGTCGCTGCACACGCCGGCGAAGCCGATGAACAGGCTGCCGTGGCGGCGCGGCGCCGCGCGGTCGAGCATCCACCGGTACTCGCCGTCGCGCCGGCGCAGCCGGTACTCCACGCTGAACGGCTCGCGCGCGTCGAAGGCGTGCACGCAGACGTCGAGCCAGTGCGTCAGGTCCTCGGGATGCAGCGCGCGCGACCAGCCCTGGCCGAGCGCCTGCTCGAGCGAGTAGCCGGTGAAGGCGAGCCAGGCCGGGCTCACGTAGTCGCACGACAGGTCGGGCCTCGCGGTCCAGAGCATCAGCGGCAGGTCGTCGTCGATCCGCATGGTGTCGCCCGGCTGCAGCAGGAGACGTGCCGGGGACACCGTGTAGCGGAAAACCTACGCTGGCGCCGGCAGTTCTTACATGCCGGCGGCCGCGCTTACACGCGCCGTGCGGCGCATGGCGCGAGAGCGCGGCACGCGCTTTGCTCGGCGAGCATCACCCGACTACTTACACACACGAGGAGTCCGTCATGCTGAGCTGGGCGTTAGCGTTCTTCATCATCGCCATCATCGCGGCGGTGTTCGGCTTCACCGGCATTGCCGCCGGCGCGGCGGAGATCGCCAAAATCCTGTTCGTCGTCTTCGTCGTCCTGTTCCTGGTCTCGCTGGTGGCCGGCCTGCTGAGACGGCCCTGAGCGCGTTTCCCACGGCAAGGAGTAGAGCCGCCATGCCCTTCAAGATGCCGAGCGTCGCCGCGGCGCTGGCCCTCGCGCTCGCCGCCACCGCGCAGGCGCAGAGCCCCGATCGCAAGGCGAAGGACGCCGGGCAGGAGAGAATCGAGGCCGCGTACGAGGCCGACAAGGCCAGGTGCGAGGCCATGGACGGCAACGCGCACGAGGTGTGCGAGGCCGAAGCCAAGGCGAAGCAGAAGGTCGCCAAGGCGGAGCTCGACGCCCGCCACGACACTTCGCCGCGCGCGCGGCGCAAGCTCGAGGAGGCGCGCGCCGAGGCCGAGTACGACGTCGCCAAGCAGCGCTGCGAAGCCAACAAGGACGCGAGCGTGTGCCGCAAGGAGGCGAAGGCCAGGTACGACCGGGCCCGCGCCGCCGCCGGCGCGTCGGGGAGCGGCGCGGCGCAGAAATAGGCCCCTCATGGCGCGCGGTCTCTGGAAGGGCGCGATCAGCTTCGGCCTGGTCAACGTCCCGGTCGAGCTCTTCCCGGCGCACAAGCGCTCGAGCGAGCTCGACCTGACCATGCTCGACCGGCGCGACATGGCGCCGGTCGGCTACCGGCGGGTCAACAAGGCGAGCGGCAAGGAAGTGCCCTGGGAGGACGTGGTCAAGGGCTACGAGTACGAAGACGGCCGCTACGTGGTGCTCTCCGAGGAGGACTTCCGGCGCGCCAATCCCGAGCTCGCCAAGACGGTCGATATCCTCGCCTTCGTCGACCGCGCCGACATCGCGCCCTACTACTTCGAGACGCCGTACTACCTCGGCCCGGGCAAGCGCGGCGAGAAGGCGTACGCGCTGCTGCGCGAGGCGCTGCGCAAGGCCGGCAAGGTCGGCATCGCCATGGTGGTGATCCGCACCCGGCAGTACCTGGCGGCACTCCTGCCCGAGGGCGAGGCGCTGATGCTGAACACGCTGCGCTACCACGCCGAGCTGAAGGACGCCGGGGACCTCGACATCCCCGACAAGCTGAAGGGCGCGCGCGTGAGCGACAAGGAGCTGGACATGGCGCTGCGCCTGGTCGACGACATGAGCGACAACTGGCGGCCGGAGAAGTACCGCGACACCTACCACGAGGACCTGCTGAAGCGCATCGAGCAGAAGGTGAAGGCCGGCCAGACCGAGGAGCTCACCGAGCCGGCCAAGGAAGCGCGCGCCGGGAAAGGCGGCGAGGTGATCGACCTGATGGCGCTGCTCAAGAAGAGCGTCGAGAAGCGGGCCGAGAAGGCCGAGAAGCCGCGCCGCCAGGCGAGGAAACGCCGGGCCGCCTGAGATGCCCAAGCGCCTCATCCGCTACGCGGTGGTCGGCTGCGGACACATCGCCCAGGCGGCGGTGCTGCCGGCGTTCGGCAACGCGCGGCGCAACACGCGCCTCGCCGCCATCGTTTCCGGCGACCCGGTGAAGCGCGAGCAGCTCGCCCGGCGCTACGCGATCGAGCGCGCCTGCGCCTACGAGCAGTACGACGAGCTGCTGAAGAGCGGCGACATCGACGCGGTGTACATCGCGCTGCCGAACAGCCTGCACGCCGAGTACGCCGAGCGCGCGGCGCGCGCCGGCGTGCACGTGCTGTGCGAGAAGCCGATGGCGCTGACCGAGGCGGAATGCGAGCGCATGGCGCGCGCCGCGCGCGAGAACCGGGTGAAGCTGATGGTCGCCTACCGCCTGCACTTCGAGCGCGCCAACCTCGAGGCGATGGAGATCGCGCGCTCGGGGCGCATCGGCGAGCCGCGCCTGTTCACCTCGACCTTCGCCATGCCGGTCGTGCCGGGCAACATCCGCGTCCGGCGCGCGCTCGGCGGCGGCGTGCTCTACGACATCGGCATCTACTGCATCAACGCCGCGCGCGCGCTGTTTCGCGACGAGCCGAGCGAGGCGCTCGCCGTGGCCTCGGGCGCGATCGGCGACGTCGAGGAGTCGGTGAGCGCGGTGCTGCGCTTCCCGAACGATCGGCTCGCCGCGTTCACCGCCAGCTTCGGCGCGGCGAAGGTGTCCGAGTACCGCCTGGTCGGCACCCGGGGCGAGCTGGCAGTCGATCCCGCCTACGAGTACGCGCGGCCGCTCGAGCACCGGCTGTCGCTCGACGGCGAGCTCGCCGGCGAGCGGCGCTTCGCGAGGCGCGACCAGTTCGCGCCGGAGCTGCTCTATTTCTCGGACTGCCTGCTGCAGAACCGCGACCCCGAGCCCTCCGCCGAGGAGGGGCTGGCCGACGTGCGCGCCATCCGGGCGCTGTACCGGTCGATCGAGACCGGCGCGCCGGTCGAGCTCGCGCCCTACGAGCGCAGCGAGCGGCCGAGCCTCGAGCAGGAGATCCGCCGCCCGCCGATCGAGAAGCCGGCGGTGATCCATGCGCAGTCGCCGGGAGGCGGCCAGTGAAGGCGACGACCTTCGCCCTGATCGCCGGCGCGCTCTATCTCGCGCTCGGGCTGCTCGGCCTCGTGCCGGCGACGCTGGTGCCGCCGCCGCGCGACGCGCCGCCGACCGCCTTCGCCAGCCTCTACGGCTACCTGCTCGGCCTGTTCCCGGTGAACGTGCTCCACAGCGCGCTGCACATCGGCGTCGGCTTCTGGGGCCTGTGCGCGTGGCGCCGCAAGTGCAGCGCGGTCGCCTTCGCGCGCGCCCTCGCGGCGCTGTTCGCCGCGCTGGCGCTGCTCGGCACGCTGCCCGGCGCGAACACGCTGTTCGGCATGATGCCGATCCACGGCAACGACGTGTGGCTGCACGGCGCCACCGCGCTCGCCGCCTTCTACTTCGGCTGGCGCGCGCGCGCGACCCCCCGCGAGCGCCGGCGCAACGTGCCGGACCGCCGCCGGCACGACGTGCCTGTCGCCCGGGAGCGACGCCTCGGCCTGTCGGACCGCAGGGAAAGCTTCGTCTAGTCGCGATTTGCCCACACAGCGGGCAAATTGCGCAGCACCGCGAAGGCAAAGTTCCTGTCGCACCACAGTTTGTCGGCCGGGACGGGCCGATTTGCAATAGCTTGATAGCTCGAGAAAGGGAGAGAAAAAACCATGAGCTCTCAAGCCTGGCTGCTGTGGCCCGACAACGTGGCGCTGTCCATCCTCGTGCTGGCCCTGCTCGCCATGGCGGTGCTGTACGCCGCGCGCGCGCCGATGCACGAGCTGCTGCGCTCGCTCGGGCAGGCGCTCGGGGGGCCGCTGCGCGTCGCCTCGCGGGCGCTCGGGCGGGCCGCCAACGACATCCAGTACCGCAACCGCGCCGTGCTGCTCGCGCACGGCCGCCACGAGGTGGGCAACCGCATCGAGCGCGAGTTCGAGCGCCTCGGCGCGCTGGTGAGCCGCGACCTGCAGGGCTATCCGACGCTGCAGAGGAAGCTGCTCGACGAGATCACGCGCATCGAGGAGGACTACAAGAAGTGCGGCGAGGTGCCGCCGCCGCCGCCCGACTGGACCGAGGCGGTGGCCGCGGTGGCGAACATCAAGTCGACCGGCAGCGAGCTGGTGCTGAAGGTGCTGGAGGAGATCAAGCGCTCGGTGGAAGGCATCCACGAGAAGGCGATCGCCGAGTACCGCAAGGCGTACGAGAACCGCCACCGCATCCTGGAAGGCTTCATGCCGTTCTGGCGCTCGGTGGACAAGAACCTGGCGCAGGTGGAGAAGAACCTGGCCGCCCTGCAGTCGAGCGTCGCCACGGTCGACGAGCACATGGCGCGCTACGAGGCGATCAACGCCGGCACCGACAAGGCCGAGCACGCGCTCACCGTCTCGGCGTTCACGCAGTTCGTCATCTCGGCGCTGGTGGTGGCGATCGCCGCCGGCGGCGCGTTCATCAACTTCAAGCTGATCGCGCTGCCGATGTCGGAAATGGTCGGCGCCGGCGACTACCTCACCAGCTCGCTGCGCACCTCCGAGGTGGCGGCGCTGGTGATCATCTTCGTCGAGGCGTCGATGGGCCTGTTCCTGCTCGAAGCGATGCGCATCACGCACCTCTTTCCCCGCATCGCCAACCTGAACGACCGGCTGCGCCGCCGCATGCTGTGGATCGCGCTCACCCTGCTGGTGACCCTGGCGGGCGTCGAGGCGGCGCTCGCGCTGATGCGCGACATGCTGATCGCCGACAAGCAGGCGCTGCTGCAGTCGCTGGCCGCGGTGCCGGTCGCGCCCACCGAGGGCTGGGTCGGCAGCATCCCGACCGCGGGGCAGATGCTGCTCGGCTTCATCCTGCCGTTCGCGCTCGCCTTCATCGCCGTGCCGCTCGAGTCGCTGATCCACTCGTCGCGCACGGTCGGCGGCGTGCTGCTGCTCGCGCTGGTGCGCGCCCTCGCCCTGCTGCTGCGCATCGCCGGGCAGGCGGTGCGGCACGCGAGCCGCGTGCTGATCCGCCTCTACGACGTGACGATCGTGCTGCCGCTGCTCGCCGAGCACTTCGTGCGCGCCTCGGGCCGGACCGGCAAGCCGCGCGGCAAGTCGCGCGCCGCGGCGCTGCTCGACGATACCGACATCGAGCGCACCCGCGCCTAGGAGAGGCCATGCGACGCAGAACCTTCCTCAAAGCCCTGCCCGCCGCCGTGCTGCTCGCGGTCGGCTGCGGCGACCCGCGGGCGCACACGCACGGCGTGTACATGCTGGTCGACACCTCGGGCACCTACGCCGAGGAAGTCGCCAAGGCGCAGCGCATCATCAACTACCTGCTCGGCACCCTGCAGCCCGGCGACTCGCTCGCGGTGGCGCGCGTGCAGAGCCGCAGCTTCAGCGAGAAGGACATCATCGCCAAGGCGACCTTCGACACGCGGCCGTCGCAGGCCAACGCGCAGAAGCGCGCCTTCCGCGACAAGATCGACGCGGCGTTCCGCAACGTGACGGGCAGCAAGTACACCGACATCACCGGCGGCCTGATCCAGGCCGCCGAGTTCCTGAACGAGGGCGGCGCGGGCACCAAGACCATCATCGTCTTCTCCGACATGCAGGAGGAGCTCGACCGCGCCACGGTGCGCAACTTCCCGATCAGCCTGAAGGACATCCGCGTCGTCGCGGTGAACGTGGTGAAGCTGCGCACCGACAACGTCGATCCGCGCCGCTATCTCGGCCGGCTGGAGCAGTGGAAGGAGCGCGTGGTGAAGGCCGGCGCCCGCGAGTGGCGCGTCATCAACGACCTCGACCACCTCGACGCGCTTCTCGCCCGCGCCTAATTCGGGGTCGGGGTCGTAATTATCCGCGCCGGCGCGCGCGCTTCCCGCGCCGCGCCGGCGCGGGCTTGGGCAGCTCCAGGCGCATCAGGTTCACCGCGTTGCCGAAATAGAGCTTGCGGCGGTCGCCGGGCTTGAGCCGCAGGCGGTCGATCGCCTTCATCGTCTCGCGGATGAACAGCGGCCCGCCCTCCGGGTCGAACGGGCAGTCGGTGCCGAACAGCACGTGGTCGGCGCCGAAGAAGTCCAGCCCGCAGCGGATGCCGCTCGCCCAGCCGTTGATCGACGTGTCGTTGTAGAACATCCTGAAGTAGTCGACCGGGCGCCGGTTCCTCTGCCGCATGCGCCGCAGCAGCCCCTCGTAGTCCTCGTCGGCGGTGCGGCTGCCGAACTGGTCCATGCCGTAGCCGACCCGGTTGGCGAGGAACGGCACCATCGCGCCGAGGTGGTGCGTGATGATCTTCAGGTTGGGCAGCCGGTCGAACATCCCGGAGAACACCATCCGCCCCATGAACACGCTGGTCTCGTAGGGCCAGCCGAACAGCCACCACAGCTCGTACTTCGACTTGGCCTCGCCCGGGTAGTCGGCGAACTTCGCCGTGCGCACCGGGTGCACCCAGATCGGCAGGTCGTACTTCTTCGCCATGCGCTCGAAGATCGGAAAGAACTCCGGCTCGTCCATGGGGCGGCCGTTCATGTTGGTGAAGATCTGGATGCCCTTCGCGCCGAGTTGGCCGATCGCGCGGTCCATCTCCTCCAGCGAGGCGGCCACGTTGTTGAGCGGCAGCGAGGCGACGAAGCAGGGGAAGAGATCGGGGTGCTTCTGCACGATCTCGTGCATGCCGTCGTTGGCGAGGCGCGCGAGCGCCGGGCTCTCGTGCTCGTCGGCGAGGAACTCGATCGCCGGCAGCGACAGCGTCAGCACCTGCTGGTAGCCGGGCCACTGCCGCATCATCTTCACCCGCCGCTCCAGGTCCCAGAGCACCGGGATGTGCAGCCAGCGCTTGATGTTCGCCGCGAGCGCCGGCCGCGCGGCGGCGATCTCCTTCATGCGCTCGAAGAACGCCGGCGGAAAGATGTGCGGAAAGATGTCGAGCTTGCGCTCAGCGGTCTTCTTCATGGCCGTCCCTGCTAGAAAAGTGGCAGCGATTCTCCGGCAACGGCGCCCGGCCGGCGACGGTTGTTTCAGCAAAACCGCTCCGGCCCCCTGGCGATTGCCCCTACCATAGCGGCCTTTCATGGCGACCGGCCAAAACCCGCTGCGCGGCGCGCTCTGGATGGGCGCGGCGGTGCTGTCCTTCGCCCTGATGGCGATCGCGGTGCGCGAGCTGCTGCGCCACATGGGCATCCTGGAGATCCTGTTCTGGCGCACCGGCGTGGCGCTCGCCATCGCCGGCGCGATCGCGCTGCGCCACGGCGCGGCGACCATCCGCACCCGGCGGCTGCCGCTGCACGCGGCGCGCGCCCTGGTGCACCTGGGCGGCCAGTTCTGCTGGATGTACGCCATCGCCGCGCTGACGCTCGCCACGGTGTTCGCCATCGAGTTCACCATGCCGGTGTGGACGGCGCTGCTCGCCTTCCTGTTCCTCGGCGAGCGGCTGACCGCGAACCGGATCGTCATGCTCGCGCTCGGGTTCGCCGGCATCACCCTGATCCTGCGGCCCGGGGTGGGCGGCTTCCACCCCGCCGCGCTGGTGATGCTGCTCGGCGCCCTGCTCTACGCCGGCAACATGATCTTCACCAAGACGCTCTCGGCGACCGACTCGGCGATCGCCGTCACCTTCTGGATGTCGGTCGTGCAGGCGCCGCTGACGCTCGCCGCCGCGCTGCCCGGCTGGGTGGGGCCGCTCGCGGCCGACCTGCCGTGGATCGCCGGCATCGGCGCCGGCTCGTTCGCCGCGCACTACGCGATGACGCGCGCGATGATGCACGCCGACGCGACGGTGGTGGTGCCGATCGACTTCACCCGCCTGCCGCTCATCGCGGTGGTCGGCGCCCTGGCCTACGGCGAGCCGTTCGATCCGATGGTGCTGGCGGGCGCCGCGGTGATCTTCGCCGGAACGTACTACTCCCTTCGGCGCGAGGCCGGCCGCTAGGCATCGCTCTTGCAAGGGTCCGGGCCTCATGCAGAAGGACCCGCGCGAGCACCCGCAGCGCCCCGCCTGGCGCAAGCTCGCGCTGATCGCGCTGGTCGTCGTCGGCCTCGCCGCCACATGGCGCTTCACGCCGCTCGCCGAGCTGCTGACGCCGGAGAGGATCGGCGCCTGGGTGCGCGCCGCCGGCGGCAACCGCTGGACGCCGGTGATCATCGCGCTGGCCTACACCCCTGCCGCGTTTCTCATGTTTCCGCGCCCGGTGCTGACCCTGGTGGCGATCGTCACGCTGGGCGTCAAGGTGGGCCTCGCCGCCAGCATGGCCGGCATCATGGTCGCGTCGCTCGCCACCTACGCGGCCGGCCGCTTCCTCAGGCGGGACACGGTGCGCCGGCTGGTCGGCGACCGGGTCGACGACGCGACGCACATCGTGCGCGGCCATGGCGTGATCTCGGTCGTCGCGTTCAACATGCTGCCGGTGCCGCCGTTCGGCGTGCAGGGCATCATGGCGGGCGCCATCCGGATCAAGCTCTGGGAGTACACGGTCGGCACGTTCCTCAGCCTCCTGCCGGGCGCGCTCACGATCACCGTCCTCGGCGAGCAGATCCGCACCGCGGTGGAGGACCCGTCGCAGGTGAACTACTGGGTGCCGGCGCTGGCGCTGGCGGCGTTCGCGGTGTTCCTCTATTTCGGGCGGCGCTGGGCGGCGAAGCGCATCGCCTAGCCGGGCTAGCCGATGGCGTGGAACTCGCCCTGCAGCAGCATCTGCACGAACAGCCGCAGGTTGGCGCTCGTCTCGTCGCCGAGCGAGGTGAACTCGATGCCCGCGAGCAGCCGGCCCTGCCCTTCGCGCAGCGACACCACCCGCGCATAGACGTCGCTCGCGCGAAAGCCGAGCGGCGGCAGGTCGAAGGCGAGCTTCACCTCGCTGTAGAGCGGCAGCGGCTCGTCGAGCTCGGCCAGCATGCCGTGGTAGCTCAGGTCGTGCATCACCGCCCGCCCGGCCTCGGGCCGCACGCGCTTTCCCTCGAGCGGCCAGTAGTCGACATCGCCGCGCACGGCGGCGCGCGGGCTCTTGCGCAGGTCCTGGCGCGGCACCGACCTGCCGAGCGCCGGGATGCCGAGCGCTTCGCGCACGCGCATCAGCTGGCTGCGCCCCTTGACGTGGACCTCCATCGCCTCGCCGGCGTGCACGAAGTCCTTCACGCGCTGGTAGGTCGCCTCGCTCATCAGCACCTGGCCGCGCAGGCTGAGCGCCTCGACGCGCGCCGCGATGTTCACCTCGTCGCCGATCACGGTGTAGGCGCGGTAGGCCGGCGAGCCGATCAGGCCGGCCATCACCTTGCCGCTGTTCACGCCGATGCCGAGGTACAGCTCGGGCAGATGCTCGGCGTCGTGCAGACGGCGCAGCTCCTCCATGGCGAGCTGCATCTCGACCGCGCCGAGCATCGCGCGCCGCGCATGGTCGCGCGGCGAAGCCGGGTCGCCGTGGAATACCGCCATGATCGCGTCGCCCATGAACTTGTCGATCGAGCCGTAATGGCTGAGCACGATGTCGGCGAGCCGCGCGAAGCAGCGGTTCAGCGCGCCCAGCACGACCTCGACGGGATAGGCGGCGGCGATCGCCGAGAAGCCGCGCAGGTCGGCGAACACGACCGTCGCGTCGTGCTCCGAGTAGCCGGCCGGCGGGGGCGGCGCCGAGGGCGCCATCGCGGCGAGCGCCGCCTCGATGCGACGCACGGCCTCGCGGTCGAGCGAAGAGCCCCTGCTCTCCCGCACGATCTCGAGAATGCGGCGCAGCGCATCGCGTTGCAGCGGTGAGGTCATGCCCGATGAACCGTCAACACGGCTCTCGGGCAATTATTCATCGCCCGGTGCGGCGCGCCTAACGGCATTTCGCCGTGCGGCCCGGCCTACGGCGCGACGCGATAGCGGTCGCGTCCCTCGGCCTTCGCCTGATAGAGCGCCGCGTCGGCGCGCCGCAGCAGCTCCTCCTCGGTCGAGGTGGCGTCGCTGTAGGCGACGCCCAGGCTCGCCGTGACGCGCACCGGCGCGCCGTCGAGCGCCAGCGGCCGGCGCACCTCCTCGAGAATCTTCTCGGCGATGCGCAGCGCGTTCTGCCGGTCGCGCACGTCCTCCAGCAGCACGACGAACTCGTCGCCGCCGAAGCGCGCCACGGTGTCGCTCGCGCGCACGCCGGCGCGCAGGCGCGCCGCGAGCTCGACGAGCAGCGCGTCGCCCGCCGCGTGCCCGAGCGAGTCGTTGATCTCCTTGAAGCGGTCGATGTCGAGGAACAGCACGGCGCTCTCCAGGCCCGAGCGCCGGTTGCGCGCCAGCGCGAGCCGCAGGCGATCGCCCAGGCCGCGGCGGTTGGCGAGCCCGGTGAGCGCGTCGGTGTGCGCGGTGGACTGCACCTGCTCCTCGGCGCGCCGGCGCTCGGTGATGTCGAGGTTGGTGCCGATCATGCGCAGCGCCCGGCCGCTCGCCGGATCGCGCTCGGTGACCCGGCCGCGCGACAGGATCCAGCGCCATTCGCCGCTTTGCGCCTTGATCCGGTGCTCGACCGCGTAGCCCGGCCGCTCGCCCTTCAGCGCCTGCAGCGAGGCGCGGCGCACGGCGTCGATGTCGTCCGGGTGCACGAGCGCGAGCAGCTCCTCGACGCTCGCCACGCGCTCGCGCCGCGGCCCGCCGGCGATGTCGGCCCAGGCCTCGCCAAGATAGACGCGCCCGGTGCGCAGGTCCGTGTCCCACAGCGCCACGCTCGAGCCCTCGAGCGCCGCTTCCAGCCGGTCGTGCGCCGCGCGCAGCTCGTCGTGCGCGGCGCGCAGCTCGTCGCGCGCCGCGGCGAGCTCGGTGATGTCGCTCGCCAGCACGAAGAAGCCCTTCACCCGCCCCTGCGAGTCGCGGTCGGGGACGTAGGTGGCGAGCACGCGCACCGGCTTGCCGTCGACCGTGGCGGCGTAGTCGCGCGACACGCGCTCGCCGCGCAGCGCGCGCTCGATGTTCGGCTTGAACATCCGGTAGCGCGCCTCGCCCCACACCTCGCGCACCGTGCGCCCGGTGATCTGCTCGCGCGGCATGCCGAGCCATTCCTCGTAGATCCGGTTGGTGAGGCGGTAGCGCTCCTCGGTGTCGATGTAGCCGACGAAGGCCGGCAGGTTGTCGGTGACCACGCGCAGCCGCTGCTCGCTCGCCTCGAGCGCCGCCTGGTACTCCCGGCCCGCGGCGAGCTCGGCCTCGGCGGCGGCGAGGCGCAGCAGGCGCGGCCGCACGAGCAGCACGGCGGCCGAGAGCAGCGCCAGGCCCACCAGCCAGTACACGCCGACCGACGCGGCGGCGTAGAAGCTCGGGAACCGCTCGGGGTGGAAGCTGTTGGCGAAGAAATAGGCCGCCAGCGTCAGGGCGCCGCCGGCGAGCGCCGGACCGCCGCCCGCCGCGGCGCCGGCGAGCATGCCGAGCCCCGACCACGCGACCGGGCTGAGCGGCGGCATGCCGGCGGCGATCAGCACCTCGATCAGCGCGACGCCGGCGAGCGTCAGCGCCACGCCCAGCGCGAAACGCGCGACGGCCGAGCGCTCGCCTAGCCAGTGCTGCAGCGGCACCGAAGAACCTGCATGCAAGGGTCCCCCCTCCCTTGCGCGATTGTAGGGGTGTTACGCCCGGGCGAGCGCGGCGAGCGCGGCGGAATACACGGCTTGCGCTTCGGGGACGTTGCGCGCGGTGCTGCCCAGGTCGCGCAGCAGCCCGTCGTGCAGGCCGTAGATCCAGCCGTGCACGGCGAGCGGCTGGCCGCGCGCCCAGGCGTCCTGCACGATCGAGCTGCGGCAGACGTTCGCCACCTGCTCGATCACGTTGAGCTCGCAGAGGCGGTTCGCCCGCGCGCGGCCGTCGGCGATCCGCTCCAGGGCCGCGGCGTGCTGCTGCTGCACGTCCTGCACGTGGCGCAGCCAGTTGTCGACCAGGCCGTGGCGCTCCCTGCGCAGCGCGGCGTTGACGCCGCTGCAGCCGTAGTGGCCGCAGACGATGACGTGCCCCACCTTCAGCACGTCGACGGCGAACTGGATCACCGACAGGCAGTTGAGGTCGGTGTGCACCACGACGTTCGCCACGTTGCGATGCACGAACAGCTCGCCGGGCCGCAGGTCGACGATCTCGTTCGCCGGCACGCGGCTGTCGGAGCAGCCGATCCACAGGTATTGCGGCGCCTGCTGCTCGGCGAGGCCGGCGAAGAAGCGCGCGTCCTGGCGCGCCATGCGCGCGGCCCAGGCGCGGTTGTTGTCCAGCAGGTGCTTGAGCGAGTTCACGGGCGGCGCATCTTACTGATTCGCGGCGCCCGGCGCGGCGCGTCGGGAAATCCCCGACGCGAAGGCTACTTTTTCGGCGCCGAGCCGCCCGTGGTGGCGCTCGCGCCGATGCCTGCGGCGGGGATGTTCTTCTGCGCGAGCGCCTTGATCAGCCCGTCGATGCCCTGCTGCCTGACGATGGCGTCGAACTCCGAGCGGTAGGTGAGCACCAGGCTGATGCCCTCGACGGTGATGTCGTACACCTTCCAGGCGTTGTCCACCCGGTGCATGGCGAAGTCGATCGGCAGCGGCTGGCCGCCGGCGCGCACGAACTGGGTGCGCACGGTCGCTTCGCCTTCCTTGCGCTCGCGCTCGCCGCGCGAAGGCAGCACCTTGAGCGTCTGGCCTTCGTAGGCGGCGATCGAGTTCGAGTAGGTGCGCACCAGCATGTTGCGGAACTCCTCGACCAGCCGCTTGCGCTGCTCGGGCGTGGCCTGCCGCCAGCTGCGCCCGACCGCGAGGCGCGTCGCATACTCGAAGTCGACGTAGGGCAGGACCTTCTCCTGCGCCAGCTTGAGCGCCTTGTCCTTGTCGCCGGCGGCGAGCTCCTTGTCGCTCTTCACGGCGGCGAGCACGTCGTTGGTGATCTTCTGCACCAGCTGCTCGGGCGTCATGTCCTGCGCCGCCGCCGGGGCGACGAAGCCCGCGAGCACCACGAACCTGCGAATCCAGCTCATGCCGGAGCCTTCTCCTTCTGCCCCGAGCCCTTGAACATGCCGGGCTCGAGCGAGTGGCGCTCGAGCAGGCGGTAGAACTCGGTGCGATTGCGGCCGGCCAGACGGGCCGCTTTCGTCACGTTGCCGCCGGTGATCTTCAAGATCCGTACCAGGTAGTCGCGCTCGAAGGCCTTGCGCGCCTCGTCGAGCGGCGTGAGCGCCGTGTCGGCGACGTCGAGCGCCTGGCGCACCAGCGACTCGGGGATCACCTCGGTCGCGGCGAGCGCCACCGACTGCTCGACGACGTTGAGCAGCTGGCGCACGTTGCCCGGCCAGGGCGCGCTGACCAGGAGCTGCATCGCCTCGGGCGCGAACTGCAGCCCTTCGCGGCGATAGCGCTCGCCGAGCTTGCGCAGGTAGTGGTTGGCGACCAGCGGGATGTCCTCGCGCCGCTCGGCGAGCGAGGGAATGTAGAGCTTGACGACGTTCAGCCGGTAGTAGAGGTCCTCGCGAAACTCGCCCTGGGCGATGCGCTCCTCGAGCTTGCGGTGCGTGGCGGAGATGACGCGCACGTCGATGTCGAACGACTCGTGGGAGCCGACCGGCCGGATCTTGCGCTCTTCCAGTGCGCGCAGCAGCTTCACCTGCAGCGACAGCGGCATGTCGCCGACCTCGTCGAGGAACAGCGTCCCGCCCTGCGCCGCCTGGAACAGGCCGCGCCGGTCGGCGACCGCGCCGGTGAACGAGCCCTTCTTGTGGCCGAACAGCTCCGACTCGAGCAGCCCCTCGGGGATCGCGCCGCAGTTCACCGCGATGAACGGCGCCTGGGCGCGCGGGCTGGCGCGGTGGATGGCGCGCGCGAGCAGCTCCTTGCCGGTGCCGCTCTGGCCGAAGATGCACACGCTCGCGTCGGAGGCCGCGACGCGCCGCGCCTGCTGCAAGAGGTCTTCCATCGCCGAGGAGCGGGTGATGATCTCGCCGCGCCAGGCCTCGCGCTCGCCGGTGGCCGGCGAGGACAGGCGCATCGCCTCGGCCACCGTGTCGAGCAGCACTTTCGGCTCGAACGGCTTGGTGAGGAAGGAGAACACGCCGCGCCGGGTGGCGCTCACCGCCTCCGGGATCGTGCCGTGCGCGGTGAGGATCACCACCGGCAGCGACGGCGAGTCGCGGTGGATCGCGTCGAACAGCGCCATGCCGTCCATGCCCTGCATGCGAAGGTCGGTCACGACCACCTGCGGCCGCGACACGGCGAGGCTGGCGAGCGCCGCCTCCCCCGACTCGACCGCCGTGACGGCGTAGCCCGCGGCGGTGAGCCGCATGGCGATGAGCTGAAGGAGGTCCTTGTCGTCGTCGACCAGCAGGACCTTGGCGTTGTCACCGTTCATTCTTGCGTCCATCTCCTGAAAAAACCTGCCAATTTTTATTCCCCTGCCGTTACGCCGCGTCGGCGAGTGCACGCGCCGAACGGCGCGGCAGCGTCACGCGGAAGTGCCCGCCGCTGCCCCCGGGCACCACGGCGATCTGGCCGCCGTGCGCCTCGACCAGCTCGCGGGCGATCGCCAGTCCCAGTCCCGAGCTCTTCACCGTGCCGCGCTCGGCCTTGGTGCGGCCGCGCGAGAACAGGTTGAAGATCGAGTCCTGCTCCTCGGGCGCCACCCCGGGGCCGGTGTCGATCACCTCGATCACCGCCTCGCCGGCCAGCGCGCGCGCCCGGATCGACACCGCGCCGCCGGGCGGCGTGAACTTGACCGCGTTCGAGACGAGGTTGTCGACGATCGAGCGCAGCTTCTCGGGATCGGCCTCGAGGATCGCCGACTGCGCGTCCACGGTGAGGCGCAGCCCTTTCGCCTGCGCCGCGAGCTCGTGCGGGTGCGCCGCCTCGATCACCAGCTCGTCGAGCCGCAGCGGCCGCACCTCGAGCGACGCCGCGGCGTGCAGCGCGCGCTGGTAGTCGAGCAGCTCTTCGATCAGGCGCTGCAGCTTGACGCTATTGTCCCTCATTATCGACACGACCTGCTTCTGCATCGGCGCGAGCTTGCCGGCGACTTCGTCGTGCAGCAGCTCCGCGCCCTCGCGCAGCGCCGTCAGCGGCGTCTTGAGCTCGTGAGACACGTGGCGCAGGAAACGGTTCTTCTGCGTCTCGAATTCCTCCAGGCGCCGGCGCAGCCAGTCGAGGCGCCGCCCCAGGTAGCGCAGGTCCTCGGGGCCGCGCACCGCGATCGGCCGCGAGAAGTCGGCCCCGCCCAGCTGGCGGATCGCGCCGTCGATCTCGGTGATCGGCCGCGCGATGTAGCGCGTCAGCGCGAGCGCGATGGTCAGCGCGACGGCGGTGCTGAAGAACACCAGCACGATCAGCCCGCGCTGCACCTGCTCGGCCTTGAGGCGCAGCCGGTGCACCTCGCGGTCGACGATGCGGTTGTTGATCGCCAGCACCTCGCGCGCGCTCTCGATCAGCCCGTCCATGCGCCGGCCGACCTCGCGCTGGGTGATGCGCGGCCGCGGCTGCTCGGTGAGCAGGTCGTAGAGCTGCTGCTCCTGCTCGACCGTGCGGTTGAGCGCGGCCGCCTGCGACTGGTCGAGCGGCAGCTGCGCGATCTCGTCGGCGAGCTGCCGGAAGCTGCGGTGGATGCGCGCGTAGTCGACCGCCAGCTCCGGGTCCTTCAGCACCGTCATCTGCTGCGCCACGCGCTCGATCGCGCCGATGCGATCGACCAGCGAGCGGCTCGCGCGCGCCGCCTCCGAGGCGTTGAAGACCGCGGTGCGGCTAAGCCCGGCGAGGCGCTCGGTGTTCCAGGCCGCGTAGGCGAGCGCGCCGACGAGCGGCGCGATGGCCAGGATGAAGCCGCCGAGCAGCAGGCCCAGGAAGGACCGCGGGTAAGGCAGCGCGGCGGCCAGCCGGCGCCCGGCGGCCTTCAGCGGTTGCAGCATCGTGGAATGTTCCCACGAGTTCGACTACGGCTGCTTGTTACATGTTCACGACAGTGTCGGGACGCTCCCGTCGCTCCCCGGCGACAGCCCGGGAGGCGCCGAGGATGCGGTTCGCCCCGACCACGGTGCAGTGCGACGGGACGTCCCGGGTGACGACGGCGTTCGCGCCGACCGTCGCCCCTCTGCCGATGCGCACCCGGCCGAGCACCTTGGCGCCCGCGCCGATGAAGACATTGTCCTCCACGATCGGCACGCCGCCACCGTCGCCTGCGCCCGTCACCCCCTCCTTTCGGCCCAGGGTCACCTGGTGCATGAGCGTGACGCGGCGGCCGATCTCCACGCCGCGCTCGAGCACGATGCCGTAGGGCACCGGCATCAGCACCGGCGCGCGCAGGCGCGCCCCGATACGGCAATGCAGCAGAAGCTCGAGCGGCGCGCCGACCCCGGCGCGCAGCGCGAGCTGCAGCAGCCTCGCCGAGAGCGGGTTGTCGCCCACCATGGCGGCAGGATAGCGGCGCTCTACCCGGCATTCCAGCCAGCGCAGGATCGCGCCCTCGGCCGCCGCGACCATGGCGCCCAGGGTCTGGCCCTTGCCGATCGCGACGACGTTGTCCAGCTCGCGGCCGAGCTCCTCCGGCGCGTCGAACACCACGCGGAAATTCGCCCCGCGCGCGTCGCCTTCGAACACTTCCAGGCCGAGCGGCGCGAGGCGCGAGCGCACGTGCCCCATCAGGCTCGCCCGCAGCGCGCTCTCCCTGCCGGTGAAGGCGATCTTCGGCCGGCGCCGCAAGAGCCGCGGCGGCAGCGCGAGCCGCAGCGGCGCCGCGCGGCGCAGCCGCCGGCGCAGCAGCGGGAGCGCGCCGCGCACCGCCGACCAGCTGCCGCTGCGCGCCGCCTGGGCGAGCAGCCGCTCGCTCTGCGCGTCGCGCCAGAAGCGGCGCAGCATCTCCAGCGCCGCCGCGCCGTCCTCCTGCCACAGCGCGGAGAGCCAGGCGGCGCGCTCCTCGGTGAGGATCTGGCGCTCGACCGCCTCGATCAGGCCGTAGGCGAAGCGCACGTCGGCGCTGCCGCTGACCAGCTCCTCGGCGCAGAGATAGCGGCGCAGGCCGCGCCAGTAGTCGCCGACCAGGCGCACCGAGATGAAGCGCGGATGGCCGAGCTGGTCGCCCCAGGCGAGCGTGCAGTCCCAGGCGCCGAGCTGCGGCCGCTCGAGCTCGACCAGGCGCAGGTCGAAGTCCTGCGAGAAGCGCGCGAGGAAGCGCGGCACGCGCGCGATCGTCGCGCGCTCGAGCGCCAGCTCGAGCACGCCGGGCACCGCGTCCGGCCCGAGCAGCGCGAAGGCGGTGCCGTGGCTGCGCAGGCTGTCGAGCAGCGCCTGCGCGACGTAGTCGCGATCGTCCATCAGCGCTGCAGCACGGTGCCGACCACTCGCGCGGCGCAGCGCGCGAGCCGCCGGCGCAGCGCGACCAGCTCGCCCGCTTCGGTGCCTTCGTCCGAGTAGACGAGCGCGCCGCCGGCGAGCGCGGCGAAGATCTCGAAGTCGGGCGCGCGCGCCGCGCCGGGCGTGGCGAGCAGCACGGCGTCGAAGCGCCCGGCGAAGCCGGCGAGCAGGCGGCGCAGGCGCGAGCGGCTGAGCAGCTCGAGCGGATCCTCGCGCACCGTGCCGGCGGTGACGAGCGCGAGGTTGCCGTCGAGCGCCACTTCGTCGAGCCCGCGCACGTCGAGGTAATCGGCGAGCCCCTTGCCGCGCGGCACGCCGAAGCGCGCGTGCAGGCGCGGCGAGCGCAGATCGGCGTCGACGAGCAGCGCGCGCAGCCCCTCGCCGGCGAGCGCTTGCGCGAGCCCGCAGGCGAGCGCGGCGGCGCCGGCGCCGCTGCGCAGCGCGACCACCGGGAGCAGGCGCCGGCCGGCCGCGAACCAGTAGTCGCCGAGCTGCTGCGCCAGGGCGCGCACCGCGGGCGGGCTGGAGGGATGCGCCGCGAGAAGCGGCTCGCCGAGCGCGGCGACGATGTCGCGCTCGTGGCGCACGGCGCGCCGGCGGCGCTGCAGGAGCGCGGCGCCGAGCATCGCGGCCGGAATGCGGAGCTGGGCGGTCATTTTTCTGGGGGCAGCTGCACCAGCAACGCACGTGCCAGCGCTCCGATCGCTTGCGCTTCAACGGCTTACTTCCCGGCACCGGCCGGGCGGCGCATAGTCCTGTTGCCGTCCGGCGACAGACATTGCGCTTCACATAGCGTCCCTAGAATCGGCGCGACTTAGGAGAAGGAAAAAAACCGGATGCCCCGTCGCAGCTCGCCGATTCGCCCTTTCGTCGCCGCCAGCCTCCTTTGCCTCGCCCCTTCCGTCCCGGCCTTCGAGGCGGTGGACACGCTCGCGCCCTCCTCCAGCGGCCGCTTTCTCGCCTACGGCGGCGAGCCGATGCCGCTCAGCGAGTACTGGGTGCAGGCGGGCGCGATGGTCGACAGCAACATCCTGCGCCGCACCGAGGGCTCGCCGACCGAGACGGTCGGGCGGGTCGGCGTCGGCGGCCGCAAGGACACCTACATCTACGGCCGGCAGATGCTGCGGCTCGAAGGGCGCCTCGACGGCTACCTGTACAACCGCTTCGACGACCTGAGCAACGTCGGCTACGGCGCGAGCGGCGAATGGCACTGGGCGCTCGGCGGCGACCTCTCCGGCGTGCTCGGCATCTCGCGGCGGCGCTACCAGCGCGACCTCGCGCAGCTGCAGCGCGCGACGCGCGACATGATCACCGAGACGCGCTACCTCGCGAACGCGGCGTACGCCATCGGCCCGTCGCTGCGCGTGCGCGGCGCGCTGGATCGCGTCGACTTCGACACCTCGGCGAGCGACCTCGAGCTGCGCACCACCGGCGGGCTGCTCGGCGTCGACTACGTGACCCCGCTCGGCAACTACGTCGGCCTCGAATACCGGCGCGCCAACGGCGACGCGCCGATCTCGGAGCGCATCGATCCGCTCGGCGTGTTCGTCGACAACAGCTTCGAGGAGCAGACGGTGGCCCTGCGCACCGGGTACATCGGCGCGTTCCTGCGGCTCACCGGCGACATCGGCCGCACCAGGCGCACCTACAGCGACCTTCCCGGGCGCGACTTCGAGGGCACCACCTGGCGCGTGCGCGCCGACTGGCTGGTCACGGCGAAGACCGTGCTCGGCTTCGAGACCTATCGCCGGCCGGCGTCGATCATCGACATCGCCACCAGCCACGTGGTGGCGCGCGGGGTCGCGTTCGGGCCGGGCTGGGCGCCGACCGCCAAGCTCAACTTCAGCGCGCGCATCATGCGCGAGCGGCAGGAGTTCAGCGGCGACCCGGGCACCGCGCTCGCGCCCGACGTGTTCCCGCTGCGGCTCGAGATCATCCGCAACGTCCGGCTCGGCGCCTACTGGGAGTACACGCGCCAGATCCACTGGCAGTTCGCCATCGACCACGGCTCGCGCGAGTCGAACGTGCTCGACCGCGACTTCGACTACAACGCCTTCATCGCCAACGTGCGCTACCTGTTCTGGTAGCCGGTCAGCGGCCGTAGGCGTCGTCGAAGCGCTCGATGTCGTCCTCGCCGAGGTAGGCGCCGGACTGCACCTCGATGATCTCGAGCGGCACGCGGCCGGGATTGGCCAGGCGGTGCTTGGTGCCGGGTGGGATGTAGGTCGACTCGTTCTCGGTGAGCAGGAAGGACTCCTCGCCGCGCGTGACCCGCGCGGTGCCGCGCACCACGATCCAGTGCTCGGCGCGGTGGTAGTGCATCTGCAGCGACAGCGCGGCGCCCGGCTCGACGACGATGCGCTTCACCTGGAAGCGCTCGCCGCGCTCGATGCCGTCGTAGGTGCCCCACGGGCGGTGCACCTTGCGATGCGCCAGCGTCTCGTCCCGGCCGGCGGCCCTGAGCCGCGCGACCAGCTCGCCGACCTTCTGCGCGCGGTCCTTCTTCGCCACCATCACCGCGTCCGGCGTCTCGACCACCACCACGTCCTCGAGCCCGACGCAGGCGAGCAGGCGATGCTGCGAGATGAGCAGCGCGTTCCGGGTCTCCGCGGCGTGCACGTCGCCGTGGATCACGTTGCCGTCGCCGTCCTTCGCCTCGATCGACCACAGCGCGTCCCAGGCGCCGACGTCCGACCAGCCGGCGTCGAGCGTGACCACCACCGCGTGCAGGCTGCCCGCCTCCTCGGCGAGCCGCTCCATCACCGCGTAGTCGATCGAGTCCGCCGGGCACGCGGCGAACGCCGGCGAGTCGACGCGCAGGAACGCGCCGTCGCGCCGGCCCTGGCGCATGGCGCGCTCGCACGCGGCGAAGATGTCCTTGCGGAAAGTCGCGATGGCGTCCAGCCACACCGAGGCGCGCACCGCGAAGATGCCGCTGTTCCAGAGGCAGCGGCCCGAAGCGACGTAGGCGGCGGCGCTCGCCGCGTCGGGCTTCTCGACGAACGCCTCGACGTACGCGGCGTCCGGGCCGAGCGCCCGCCCGGCGTGGATGTAGCCGTAGCCGGTCTCGGCCGAGCGCGGCGGCACGCCGAAGGTGACGATGAAGCCCTGGTGCGCGAGCGCCGCGCCGCGCTCGACCGCGGCGCGGAACGCCGCCGGGTCGGCGATGCTGTGGTCGGAAGGCATGGCGAGCAGCACCGGGTCGTCGGCCGTCACGCAATGCACCGCGGCGAGCGTGAGCGCGGGCGCGGTGCCGCGGCCCACCGGCTCGAGCAGGATGGCGCGCGGCCGGGTGCCGGCGCGCGAGAGCTGCGCCTGCACGAGGAAGCGGTGCGCTTCGTTGCAGATCACCAGCGGATCGGCGATCGCCGCGACGCCGCTGCAGCGCAGCGCCGTCTGCTGCAGCAGCGTGCGCTCGCCGTTCAGGGCGTGCAGCGGCTTCGGGTGGTGCTCGCGCGACAGCGGCCAGAGCCGCGTGCCCGAGCCGCCGCACAGAATGACCGGCTGGATCATGGTCGGCGTGACGCCGAGCTCGATCAAGTTGACCTCCCCGGGATGTTCAGGCGCGCGCAGCGTCGCCGCTCGTCGAACAGTTTCGGACAGCTCCAGTGGGCGATAAACCGTGCCGGATAGTCCGCCCGGGCGCCTATTCGTCCGGGTTCTGCGACGGCCGCCAGCGGCGCACGCGGTACTGGATGCGCGGCACGCGCTTGGGCGGCTGCGGCGCTTCGGGCTCGCGCGGCGGCAAGGCGGCGACGCGCACCGGCTTCTTGATCGCCGCGCTCTCGCGGCGCGGCGCGCCGCGCTGGGGCTTCGCCTGCTCGGCGCCCTGCTCCTGCTCGCGCGCGCCTTTGCCGCGCAGGCGGCCCGAGGCGTAGAGGTAACCGGCGGCAGTCGCTGCAGCGCTCATGGGCTTTCCATTCCTCCTAGATCGATCGCGGGTCGCATCGCATCAGTCCTGGCTCGGCATCCACGCGGCGCGCTTTTCCAGGAGCCGCCAGTAGCCGGCGACCACCGGATCGGCCAAGTCGACGCGCCGGGCGGCGAGCGCGCGATGCAGGAGCGTGCCGAGCAGGTAGACGAGCGTCAGCGCGCCGATCACCCGGGGACGCCACGACCATTCGGGATAGGCGCGCACGGCGAACTCGCGCGCCTGGCGCATCGCCGACTCGAGCGCCGGCACGCTGAGCGGCCGGCGCGACAGCGCGCGCTGGATCATCAGGTAGTGCAGCACGTCGTCGAGCGGGCTCGCTTCGGCGCGCGCGTTGCCCCACTCGGTGACGAAGAGCTGCGAGCCGAGGCAGCGGATATGCCACGGCGCGAAGTCGCCCTGGGCGAGCACGTAGGGGCCGGTCCAGTAGAGCAGCGCCGTCTCGCAGTCGTGGTAGGCGTCGCCGAGCGCCGAGACGGCGTGCGGCGCGGCGAAGCCCTCGAGCTCGGTCAGCGCGCGCAGCAGCCACCGGCAGGTGCCGGATACCTCGAAGTCGATGGCGCGGAAGCGCGCCTTGCCGAGGCTCGCCAGGAAGCGCGCATGCTCGGCGGTGAAAGCGCGCGTCTCGCCATTCGGCGGCACCATCGAGACGACGAGGAAGCGTCGTCCTTCGGGCCTCGTGACGCCCTCGTCGAGCACGCGCGGCAGCTGCCCGTCGAGCTCGGGCACGTCCTCCAGGCTGCGCAGCCACTGCGCCTCCCGGGCGAGCAGGCGATCGCCCTGCGGATCGGCCGCCTGCTTCATCAATCCGAAGAACAGGTTCATGGCGCACGTCCCAGCCGGTTCAGCGCGGCGGCGAACTCGGCGCGGCTCAGGCGCCCGTCGGCGCTCGCGTCGGCCCAGGCGAAGGTGCCCGCATACGCCGGGTAGGCGGCCGCCTCCGAGCTGTCGACATAGCCGTCGGCGTTGGCGTCGAGCTCGGCGAACGGCGGCAGCAGGGCGGTCCCGGCGGCGCGCGGCGCGAGCGTCCCGGCGATCACCGGATAGCCGGCCACCAGGTACACGAACGCCAGGCCGAGGAAGAAATAGAACGCCGAGCGCTGCTCGCGAAGCCGCTTCTGCCGCGGGGAGGGCTGCATGGGGCCTTGCTTTATTCCTGGGCTTGGGAGCCCTGCCCCGTGCAAGCGCCGTACCAGTCCGGGAAGTGCCTGTATCGCCTGCGTTTACCGCCATGCGAGAGGGCGAAAGCGTCGGGCGCCCGTCACTGCGCCTTGGCGGCCTTGTAAAAACGCGTTGATGCGATTGGACAAATTGGGTCGCCGCGAGACGACGTCGACGGCCTACTAGCCGTGTAATTGTTTCCCTGCAGGGCGCGCGGAATTACGACCCTGACCCCGAATTTCAGCGCCTTTTCCGGCGGGTGATGTCGCTCGCCAGGATGGCGATGACGAGGCCGCAGCCGCCGAGCGCGGCGCCGAGGAACAGCAGGATCGCGAGGCCGGGGTAGCCGAAGAGCCGGAACGAGGTCTCGACGCGCATCAGCAGCGCCGCGCCGACGATCAGCGCCGCGAGCACCAGGCCGAGGGTGATGCGGTTGGCCACCTTCTGCATGCCTTCCATGAGGCTCGCCTCGTCGAGCGCGTCGACGCGCACGCGCAGGTCGTTCTCGGCCACGCGGTCGAGGATGCGGTTGATGCGCCCCGGCAGGTGCTGCGCGAAGCTCTTCAGCTCGAGCACCGCGCTCAAGAGCGAGCCGGGCGAGACGTCGCGCACCATCTGCTCCTCGGTGATGCGCGCCGCGTGGCGGCGCACCGCCGCGTTGGTGTCGAAGCCCGGCGCGAGCCGGTGGCCGATCTCGTCGAGGTTGAGCAGCGTCTTGCCGATCATCGCCAGCTCCGGCGGCAGGCGCACGCCGCTCTCCGCGGCGGCCTTGAGCAGCATCAGCACCGCGCGCCCCACCTGCGGCCGCGCGAGCGACATCTCCTGGTGCTGGCCGATGATGTCGGCGACGCCGCGCCGGAACGCCGCCTGGTCGGCGTCGTCGCGCTGCTCGGCGAGCCAGAGCAGCACGCTCACCGCGTCGTCGGGCCGGTTCTCGCTCACCGCGAGCAGCAGCTGCAGCAGCCGGTCCTGCAGCGCCGGGCGCACGCGCGCCACCATGCCGAGATCGAGCAACGCGATCTTAGGGTCCGCGGCGCCAGAAGCCGCGCCGCAAAGCCTGCCGCCGACGAGGAACACGTTGCCCGGGTGCGGATCGGCGTGGAAGAAGCCGTCGCGCAGGATCTGCCGCAGGTAGGCGCGCAGCAGCGCGTCGGCGAGCCGCTCGCCGTCGGCGCGCGCCGGCGCGGACGGGCCGAGCTCGGTGACCTTGCGCCCGGCGATGAGCTCCATGGCGAGCACGCGCGAGGTGCTGTATTCGGGCAGCGGCTGCGGCACCACGATCTCCGGGATGTCCGCGAGGTTGCGCGCCAGCGTCCTCAGGTGCAGCGCCTCCTGGCGGAAGTCGAGCTCGCGCAGCAGCGAGCGGCGGAACTCGGCGAACAGCGTCGCCGCGGCGAGCCGCTCGCCGAACGCGGTGTGCCGCTCGAGGAAGGCGGCGACGTCGGCCAGCGCCTCGAGGTCGCCGAGCACCTGCGCGTGCACGCCGGGCCGCTGCACCTTGAGCGCGACCTGGCGGCCGTCGGCGAGCGTCGCGCGGTGCACCTGGGCGATCGACGCGGTGGCGAGCGGCGCCGCGTCGATCCGGGCGAACGCGCCGGCGAGCCGCCCGCCGAGCTCCCCGGCGAGGATCTTCTCGATCTCGCCGAACGGCACCGGCTCGACCTGGTCCTGCAGCCGGGCGAGCGACTCGGCATAGGCCGACGGGATGATGTCGGGCCGCGTCGAGAGGAGCTGCGCGAGCTTGATGAACGTCGGCCCGAGCTTCTCGACGTCGGCGGCGAGCGCGCGCGCGTCGAGCTGCCGGCCGAACGTCTCGCGCGGCTCTTCCGGCAGCAGCTCCGACAGCCCGGCGCGGCGCACCAGGTCGCCGCGTCCGTAGCGCAGCAGCAGCCGCGCTATGTCCTTGTAGCGCTTGACATGCCCGGGGCGCAGGGAAAACACCCCGGGCTTTCAGCAAATTTCAAGCCCCGGTTATCGGGCGGCGAAGCAGTAGAACAGGCCGGCGCCCCCGGAGCTCTTCAACGCGTCCTGGCTGCAGCCGCGCGACGGGTGCGAGGCGTTCCAGGATTTCGACGCGTCGTCGTCGCGCAGGCCGATGCGGTCGTGGTGGCCGACCATCGCCGCGCCCTCGCCGCTGCTCGTCCAGTTGCGGCAGGTGCGGTCCTCGCCCGCCGGGAAGGCGCGGCCGTCGGCCTGCGAGCCGGTCAGGATGTCGTGCATGTTCGGCGTATCGCCGCGGCCGTTCACCGGCTCGCCCTTCTCGGTGAGCGCGGTCTGCTTGTTCAGCTTGTTGCCCGGCGAATGCAGCTCGTCGACGCTCTTCGCGATCACCTCGCCCTTGGCGTTGCGCCAGGGGCCCTTGCCGATGCGCTCGCGCGCGTTGGCCGCCTTGTCGCCCTGGGTGCTGAGATAGGCGCGCCAGGTCTTGCCGCCCGCGCCGCCGCGCCGGCGCAGCATGCGGCCGCGACGGCGCCGACGGCGAGGGAACGCTTCATGGAGCCTCCTCGTGGTGGTGGTGGTGGGCGTGCTGCAAACACGCCCGCGCGCTCGCCTATTCCGCGCGCGTGCGCCGCGCGAGCCGCAGCTCCAGGTGGCGCTTCACGTCCGGCCATTCGTGGCGCAGCACGCTGTAGAGGTGCGTGTCGCGCACCGTGCCGTCGCGGCGCGGCTGGTGGTGGCGGATCACGCCGTCGAGCTTGGCGCCGAGCGCCAGGATGGCGCGCTGCGAGGCGAAGTTGAAGTTGTCGGTGCGCAGGCCCACCGCCTGGCAGCCGAGCGCCTCGAAGGCGTGCGAGAAGAGCAGCAGCTTGCACGCGGCGTTGACGTGCGTTTTCTGCCAGCGCCTCGCGTACCAGGTGTAGCCGATCTCCACCCGGTCGGCGGCGGCGATGATGTCGTGGTAGCGCGTCGAGCCGACGATCTCGCCGCTCGAGAGCTCGCGCACCGCGAAGGGCAGCATGTGCCCCGCTTCCATGCCGGCGATCGCCGCCGAGATGTAGGCCTGCGTTTCCTCCGGCCGGGGCACGGACGTGAACCAGAGCTGCCACAGCGCTCCGTCGGCGGCGGCGCGCGCGATCGCGTCGTGGTGCTCGCGCGAGAGCGGCTCGAGGCGCACGCCGTGGCCTTCCAGCGTGATGGCTTGCGGCTTGATCATGGCGCGATAATACGGCGATGGATCGCGAGAAGAGCAAGCTCGCGCTGGACCGGGTGTTTCGCGACATGGCGGGCGCGATGAGCGCGGGCATGGCGTACCTCGGCACGCGCACGGGTCTCTTCCGCGCGATGCAGGGCAAGGGGCCGCTCGGCGTCGACGACGTGGCGCGCGCCTCGGGGCTCGAGCGGCGCTACGTCGAGGAATGGCTGAAGGGCATGGCCGCCGCGGGCTACCTCGACTACGACCCGCAGAGCGCGAAATACACGCTTTCCGAGGAGATGGCCTACTTCGTCGCCTCCGACGGCAGCGATCATTTCGTCGGCGGCATGTGGGAGATGGTGCCGGCGCTGCTGCGCCAGGCGCCGAAGGTGGCCGAGGCGTTCGCCCAGGGCGGCGGCGTGCCCTTCGAGGCGTTCGGCCCGGACTGCGTGCACGCGCTCGACCTGATCAACCGCGGCCAGTACGAGGCGCGCTTCGTCGATTACTGGCTGCAGGCGCTCCCGGACGTGATCGCGAAGCTGAAGAACGGCGGCAGAGCGCTCGATTTCGGCTGCGGCTCGGGACGCGTGTGCATCGCGCTCGCCAGGGGCTTCCCGGGCGCGCAGGTCGCCGGCGTGGACGTGGACGCGGGCTCGCTCGAGCGCGCCCGCGAGGCGGCCCGGCAGGCGGGCGTGAAGGTCGATTTGCGCCTCGGCGAGCCGCCGCCCGGGCCGTACGACCTCGTCACGCTGTGCGACTGCCTGCACGATCTCGCTTCGCCGGTCGCGGTCCTGCGCCAGATCAGGTCCCTGCTCGCCCCGCAGGGCGCCCTGTTCATCGTCGAGCCGAAGGCGGCCGACCGCGTCGAGGACAATCGCAACCCGGTGGCGACGATGTTCTACGGTTTCAGCCTGTTCCACTGCATGACGCAGTCGCTCGCGCGCGGCGGCCCGGGGCTCGGCACCTGCCTCGGTCCCGCCGGCACGGAGAAGCTCGTGCGCGAGGCCGGCTTCCGCGATTTCCAACCGCTGGAGATAAAAAGCATGACCAATCTGTTCTACGCCGCGCGCCCATGAGCAGCGACCTCGCACCGTCCGGGAAGCTGCGCATCGGCCTCAACTACTCCAACTTCCTCATCGTCTCGGGCGACGGGCCGGACGGCGAGCCGCGCGGCATCGCGCCGGACCTCGGCCGCGAGCTGGCGCGCCGCGCCGGGCTGCCGTTCGAGTTCGTCAAGTTCGACGCGGCGGGCAAGCTGTTCGACGCGGTGAAGGCGGCGCAGTGCGACGTCGGCTTCCTCGGCGCCGAGCCGCAGCGCGCCGCGGAAGTCGAGTTCTCGCCCGCCTACCTCGAGCTGCCGGTCACCTTCCTCGTGCCGCCCGGCTCGCCGATCGCCGCGATCGCCGACATCGACCGGGAAGGCGTGCGCGTGTCGGTCTCGGACCGCAGCGCCTACGACCTGTTCCTGAGCCGGACGCTGAAGAAGGCGCGGATCGTGCGCTCGGCGGGCATCCCGTCCTCCTTCGACACCTTCGTGCGCGAGAAGCTGGAAGCGCTGGCGGGCCTGAAGCCGCGGCTGGTGGAGGACCAGGCGCGGCTCCCCGGCTCGCGCATCCTCGAGGGCGAGGTCACGAGCGTGCAGCAGGCGATGGGCGTGCCGAAGGGCCGCCCCGCCGCCGGCAAGCTGCTGCGCGAGTTCGCCGAGGAGGTGAAGCGCTCCGGGTTCGTCGCGCGCGCGATCGAGAAGCACAACGTGAAAGGCGTGCGCGTCGCCGCCTAGCTCCGCCGCCCGGAGCACCCGGGACGGCGGCGCATCCGCGAACGGGCTTCACGGAGCGGGCGGAAAATCGCGCGCAACGTGAGGCTGGTCCTCGTCTGGGCGCTCAACACGCTGGCGCTGCTCGCCGTGGCGTACCTGATGCCTTCGGTGCAGGTGCAAAGCTTCGGCACCGCGCTCGTCGCCGCGCTGGTGCTCGGCTTCGCCAACGCCGTGCTGCGCCCGGTCCTGGTGCTGCTCACCCTGCCGGTCACCGTGCTGACGCTCGGGCTGTTCCTGCTGGTGATCAACGGCGCCGTGTTCCTCGGCGTGGCGCGCCTCGTCCCGGGCTTCGAGGTGGCGGGATGGTGGGCGGCGATCCTCGCCGCCATCGTGTTCAGCGTCGTCTCCTGGTTCCTCTCCGCCCTGCTCCTCACGGACCGGACGGGGGACTGAAATGGGCTTCCGCGAAGCGCTCGGCCGGCACCTGCTCGCCCTGGAGACGCGCGACCTCGACACGCTCGCCGCGACGCTCGCCGACCCGCTGCTGCTCATCATGGCCGACGGCACGCTCAAGCGCTCCAAGGCGGATTTCCTGGAGGCGCACCGCGGCTGGTTCGCGATGCAGAACTGGACCCTGACGGCGAAGCCGGTCGAGATCTACGAAGGCGGCTCGATCGGCGTCGCGGTGCTGCACCTCGACTACCGCGAGGACGGCAAGCGCAGCGCGAGCTACCTGACGCTGGTCTTCGAGCAGCGGGACGGCGAATGGCTCATGGTGCAGGACCAGAACACGCCCATCCGCTAGGCGGACCGCACGCCCGCCAGGCGGATCGCCGCCTGCGAAGAATTACGACCCTGACCCCGAATTGCGGCGCGCGGAGTGGCGCGCCGAGGCGAGGAGCGCGGCGAACGCCGGGCCGTCGAGCGGCGCGCTGAAGTAGTGGCCCTGCCACTCGCTGCAGCCGAGCGCGAGCAGCTTGGCGAGCTGGCCCTGCGTCTCGACGCCTTCGGCGGCCACCGCGATGCCGAGCGTGCGCGCCAGGGCGGCGATGGTGCGCGCGATCGCCTCGGCCGCGGGGTCGGTCTCGATGCCGCGCAGGAAGGCGCGGTCGATCTTGAGCTTCTGGATCGGCAGCTCGCGCAGGTAGGCGAGGCTCGAGTAGCCGGTGCCGAAATCGTCGATGGCGAGGCGCACGCCCAGCTCGCCCAGCAGCTTCAGCGTGCGCACGTTCTCGTCCAGGTGCTGCATCAGCACCCGCTCGGTGACCTCCAGCTCGAGGCGCTCGCCGGGCAGGCCGTTCACCGCGAGCGCGCCTTCCAGCTTGCGCACGAAGGCTTCGCCTTCGGCGAGCTCGGCCGCCGACACGTTGACCGCGATCCACAGCCCGCCGCCCAGCTCGCCCCACCACTCGCGCCGCCAGGCGCCCGCCTGGGAGAGCGCGCGCTCGAGCGTCCAGTCGCCCAGGGCGCGGATCAGGCTCGAGTCCTCGGCGAGCGGCACGAAGCTCTCCGGGCTCACCAGGCCGCGCGCCGGGTGCTGCCAGCGCACCAGCGCCTCGGCGCCGACCACCGCGCTCGCGCCGCTCACCACCGGCTGCCACTGCAGCGACAGCTCGTTGCGCAGCAGCGCCCCTTTCAGGTCGCTCTCCAGGCGCAGCTGCTCGGCCGCGCGCTCGTGCATCTGCGGCGCGAAGAAGGCGAACCCGCCGCGGCCGGTGCGCTTGGCGTGGTAGAGCGCCGCGTCGGCGTTGCGCAGCAGCTCGCCGAAGTCGCGCCCGTCGCGCGGATAGAGCGCGATGCCGACCGAGGCCTCGACGTGCAGCGTCGTGCCTTCGACGGTGAACGGCCGGCCGAGGACGGCGATGATGCGCGCGGCGAGCGAGGCGGCCTCCTCGGCCGAGCGCACGCCGTTCCACAGCAGCGCCAGGTCGTCGCCGCCCAGGCGCGCCAGCGTGTCCTCGCGGCGCAGCGCGTTCTGCAGCCGCTCGGCCACCGCGCGCAGCAGCGCGTCGCCCGCGGCGTGGCCGAGCGACTCGTTGACCAGCCGGTAGCGGTCGAGGTCGATGGCGAGCAGCGCCAGCTGGCCGCGCGCGTGCGCGGCGCGCACGATCGCCTGCGAGACGCGCTCGGCGAGCGCCGCGCGGTTGGCGAGCCCGGTGAGCGGGTCGCGCGTGCTGAGCTGCTCGATGCGCGCCTCGGCGAGCTTGCGCTGCGTCACGTCGGCGGCGGTGCCGCGGTAGCCGGCCCAGCCGCCGTCGGCGTCCTGCAGCGGCACGCCCGAGAGCGACTGCCAGGTGACGCCGCCCGCCTTGGTCATCATGCGGTGCGTGAGCTCGCGGAACGGCCGGCCCTCGCCGCCCTGCGCGGCGAGCCACTCGCGCATCATGCGCTCCTCGCCGAGCGGCACGAAGTCCCAGAGCGGCCGGCCGAGCAGCTCGCTGCGCGCGTAGCCGAGCACGCTTTCCGCGCGCTCGGACAGGTAGGTGAAGCGCCAGCGCGCGTCGGTCTCCCAGACGTACTCGCGCGACACCGCGGCGACGTCGCGGAAGCGCCGGTCGCGCTCCGCCGCCGAGGCCTCGGCGCGCTTGCGCGCGTCGATGTCGGCGACGATGCCCGACATGCGGCGCGCGCGGCCGTCGCGGTCCCGCTCGGTGACGCGGCCGCGGCAGTGCAGCCACTTCCAGCCGCCGTCGCGGGTGCGGATGCGCAGGTCGATGTCGTACTCGGGCTGCAGGCCCTTCAGCGTGCGCACCGTCGCCTCGCGCATGCGCGGCGCGTCGTCGGAATGCACCAGGCCGGACAGCTCGCTGCCGCGCGTGATCGGCGGCGAGCGGTCGTGGCCGAGGAAGCGCACCCAGCCGTCGCCGGCGTACAGCTCGTCGGAGTCGACGTCGAAGTGCCACTCGGCGAGGTTGCCGCCGTCGAGCGCCATCTCCAGGCGCTCCTTGGCCGCGGCCAGGCCGCGCTCGGCGCGGCGCTGCTCGGTGACGTCGCGGCCGACGCCGCGGTAGCCGAGGAAGTTGCCGTGCGCGTCCTTGCGCGACTGGCCGGAGATGATGTGCACCACGCGCGCGCCGCGCTCGTCGCTGCGCGCGATCTCCAGGTCGAAGAACGGCAGCTCGCTGCCCAGCCGCTCGAGCAGCGCCTCGAGCGCGCGGCCGTCGACCTCCATGTTCGGGATCTCCCAGAAGCGCTTGCCGAAGGTCGGCGTGCCGCCGAACAGCGTCGCCACCGGCCCGCCGCCCGACAGCCAGCTGATGCGGTGCTCGCGGTCGGTCTCCCAGAACCAGTCGGCGGAGAGCTCGGTCAGGCTGCGGAAGCGCGCCTCGGCGGCGCGCGCCTCGCGCAGCAGCCGCTCGCGGCGGCGCGACACCAGGTGCATGACCAGGTAGACGATCGCGCAGCAGATCGCCGTGAACTCGGCGGCTTCGAGCACGTTAGCCGCGGCCGTCGCGCACGGGCGGCGCGACTTTCAGCACTTCCTCGATGGTGGTGAGGCCGGCCGCCACCTTCATCGCCCCGGAGATGCGCAGCGGCTTCATCCCTTCCTTGAACGCCTGCTCGCGCAGCGCCGCGATGTCGGCCCGCTCGCCCACCAGCTTCTTCAGCTCGGCCGAGAAGAGCAGCGTCTCGTAGATGCCGACGCGGCCCAGGAAGCCGGTGCGGCGGCATTCCAGGCAGCCCACCGGCTTGCAGACGTGCGAGGGGTGCTTGGACTTCCAGGGCGCGACCAGCGCCTCCCAGGCGTCGTGGTCCTCGCCGCGCTGCAGCTCGACCTTCTCCTTGCAGTGCGGGCACAGCGTGCGCACCAGGCGCTGCGCCATGATGCCGTTCAGCGTGGCGTTCAGCAGGTAAGGCGCCACGCCCAGCTCCAGCAACCGGGTCACCGCGCTCGGCGCGTCGTTGGTGTGCAGGGTGGAGAGCACCAGGTGGCCGGTGAGCGCCGCCTGCACCGCCATCTCGGCGGTCTCCAGGTCGCGGATCTCGCCCACCATGATGATGTCCGGGTCCTGGCGCATCAGCGCGCGCACGCCGTCGGCGAAGCCGAGATCGATCTGCGGCTGCACCTGCATCTGGTTGAACGCGGCCTCGACCATCTCGATCGGGTCCTCGATGGTGCACACGTTCACTTCCGGCGTCGCCAGGCTCTTCAGCGTCGAGTAGAGCGTGGTGGTCTTGCCCGAGCCGGTCGGACCGGTGACCAGCACGATGCCGTTGGGCCGCGCGGTCATCTCGTCCCAGCGCTTCTTGTCCTCGGCGGAGAAGCCGAGCTCGGCGAAGTCGCGCACCAGCACGTCCGGGTCGAAGATGCGCATCACCAGCTTCTCGCCGAACGCGGTGGGCAGGGTCGACAGGCGCAGCTCCACCTCCTCGCCGTCGAGCGTGCGCGTCTTGATGCGCCCGTCCTGCGGCCGGCGCTTCTCCACCACGTCCATGCGCGCCAGGATCTTGATGCGGCTGGTCATCGCCGTGAGCACCGCCGCCGGGATCTGGTACACCTGGTGCAGCACGCCGTCGATGCGGAAGCGCACGATGCCGTACTCGCGGCGCGGCTCGACGTGGATGTCGCTCGCGCGCTGCTCGAACGCGTACTGCCACAGCCAGTCGACGATGCGCACGATGTGCGCGTCGTTCGCGTCGAACTGCCTGTTCTGCGCGCCCAGCTCGACCAGCTGCTCGAAGCTCGACAGGCCGCTCGCCCCCTCGCTCTTCTTGGCCGCGCCCTTGATCGACTTGGCGAGGTTGTAGAACTCGACCTGGTAGCGCTCGATGTCGAGCGGGTTGGCGATGACGCGCCGGATCTCGCGCTTGATGATCGGCGCGAGCTCCTTCTCCCACTCGCGCACGCCGGGCTCGGCGGTGGCGACCACCGCTTCGCGCGCGCTCACCTGGACCGGCAGGATGCGAAAGCGCGTCGCGTACGCCGAGGACATGATCTCGGTCACCGCCGAGAAGTCGATCTTCAGCGGATCGATGTGCAGGTAGGGCAGGCCGACGCGCTTCGCCAGCCACTCCGTGAGCGCCTCGAGGGTCAGCACCTTGCCCGGCGGGCTCGGCTGGCGCCACTTCTGGTCGGCGACCGTCACCAGCGGGTGCTGGCCGCCGCGGTAGTAGCGCCGCTCCTTCTTCAGCTCCTCGGCGGCCTGCGCCGGGACCAGGCCGTCCTCGACCAGCCAGTCGAGCACGTCGCCGAGCGTCAATCGCCGCTCCGCGATGGCGACCGCCTTGGGCGTGTTCACTGCCTGTGGCATCGAGTGCGGACTATACCTGCTTGCCCCTAGGGGCGTTTGTCCGGGTCGGTAATTGTTGGCGCTTCGCCGGTCATATTTGCCGCGCGGCGCGTCGGCGCCTAATCTCTTCGTCGCATCATCCAACGAACAAGCGGACGCGAGGTCCCGGGCCCGCATGGCGGCCGGCCAGTTCTCGGCGATCCATGCCGGCGGCAGCGAGGAGCTGCGCGCCTCGGCGAGCGAGTCGGACGCCACCCGGGTCCTGCGCGCACCTTCGTCACCCTCGGCTACAAGACCGACTTCGAGAAGGGCTCGGGCACCGAGCAGTTCGTCTTCCGCATCGCCGACGGCAAGGCGCGGCTCGTGAGCTACAACGTCAACTCGCCGGCGCTGCTGACGAACTGACGGGGGCGGGGGGCCGCGGCCCGGCCCCCTCCCGGGGGCGTCCCCGGGGTCGATTTGCGGCCCGGGGCGTTGTCCCCTACCCTAGCCGCCAGAGCTCACGACAACAAACACCGGCGGCCGACCCGGGGAGCCGACATGCAAAGCTTCGTACTGATCGACTTCGAGAACGTCCAGCCCGCCGACCTGGCGGCGCTCGAAGCGCCTCATTTCCGGGTCATCCTGTTCGCCGGCGCGAGCCAGGCGAGCGTGCCTTTCGAGCTGGCGCAGGCGCTGCAGGCGATGGGCGAGCGCGGCCAGTACCTCAAGGTCTCGGGCAACGGGCGCAACGCGCTCGACTTCCACATCGCCTTCTACATCGGCCGGCTCGCCGCCGCGCACCCGAAGGCGTCGTTCCACATCGTCTCGCGCGACAAGGGCTTCGATCCGCTGATCCAGCACCTGGCGACGCTCGGCATCGTCGCCAGCCGCGTCACCGAGCTCGCGGCGATCGCGCGGCCGGGCGCGGCGGGCTCCGGCGAGGAGCGGCTCGCGCGCGTGCTCGCCAACCTGCAGAGCCTGAACGGCGGCCGGCCGCGCACGGTGAAGACGCTCTCCAACACCATCGCCTCGGTGTTCCAGAAGCAGCTCGCCGAGAGCGAGGTCGCGGCGATCCTGCGCGCGCTGCAGGACAAGGGCCACGTGGTGGTGAACGGCACCAAGGTGACCTATGCGCTGCCTTAGCGGCGCGCCATGAAGCGCGCCGGCGCGCGCGCGCTCGCCGCCGAGGTGTCGCTGCGCGAAGTCTGGGCGTGGAGCATGTACGACTTCGCGAACTCCGCGTATACGACGGTGGTGATCACCGCGGTGTTCGGCGCCTACTTCGTCGCCGCGGTGGCGGGCGGCGCGCCGTGGGCGACCTTCGCCTGGACCGCCGCGCTTTCCGTGTCCTACGCGGCGGTGCTCCTGACCGGGCCGCTGATCGGCGCCTGGGCCGACGCGCACGCGGCGAAGAAGCGGCTGCTGCTGTTCACCACCCTCGGCTGCGTCGCCTTCACCGCGGCGCTGTATTTCGCCGCGCCCGGCATGGTGGCGCTGGCGCTGGTGCTGGTCGCCGCCTCGAACTACTTCTTCGGCACGGGCGAGAATCTGATCGCCGCGTTCCTGCCCGAGCTCGCCAGCTCGCACGCCATGGGCCGCGTCTCGGGCTGGGGCTGGGCGTTCGGCTATCTCGGCGGCCTCGCCGCGCTGGGGCTGTGCCTCGCCTACATCAGCGCGCAGCAGGCGGCGGGCGAGCCGGCGCGGCAGTTCGTGCCGGTGACCATGCTCATCACCGCCGCCTTCTTCGCGCTCGCGGCGCTGCCGACGTTCCTGTTCCTCAGGGAGCGCGCCGTGCCGCAGGCGCAGAACGAATCGCCCTGGACGCGCCTGCGTCAGACGCTCGCGCAGGCGAACCGCTATCGCGACCTGCGCAGCTTCCTCGTCTGCATCCTTTTCTACCAGGCGGGCATCACCGCCGTGGTGGCGCTCGCCGCGATCTACGCCGAGCAGGCGATGAAGTTCACCACCCAGCAGACCCTCCTGCTGATCCTGGTCGTCAACGTCACCGCCGCGCTGGGCGCCTTCGGCTTCGGCTACCTGCAGGACGCGATCGGCCACGTGCGCGCGCTCGCGCTGGTGCTCGTCGGCTGGATCGTCATGGTGCTGATCGCCGGCCTCTCGGAGTCGAAGGCGATGTTCTGGCTGGCGGCCAACCTCGCCGGCCTGTGCATGGGCTCCTCGCAGGCCGCCGGCCGCGCCGTGGTCGGCTACCTCTCGCCGCCCGGGCGGCTCGCCGAGTTCTTCGGCCTGTGGGGCCTGGCGGTCAAGGCGGCGTCGATCTTCGGCCCGATCACCTACGGCGCGGTGACCTGGATCTTCGCCGGCAACCACCGCCTGGGCATCTTCGCCGTCGGCGTCTATTTCGTGCTCGGCCTCGCGCTGCTCCTGCGCATCGACGTCGAGCGCGGCCGCGCCGCGGCGCTCGGCTAAGGCGCGACGAGCGCCCGCGGCCGGTATCGCGCCGGGCCCGGGCATTGCAGCGCGCGGAGCGTGAAGTCGCTACTCGTGGGCCTGCCGCTCGCGCTGCAGCTCGGCACGCAGCCGCTGCAGCCGGCGAGCTGCGCGACCCGCAATACGCTGTGGATCCACCACTACGCGGCGGCGCTCTACGTGGCGCCGCGCGCCGCGCCGGCGGCGGCGCTGCAGGACCCGCGCCAGCCCAAGGCGCTCCAGGTGCGCATCCTCAACAAGGCCTTCCTGCCCCGCAAGCTGCCGAAGCGCTGGCAGGAGACGCTGGCGAGCGAGCTCGACGCCGCCGCGTTCGCCTCGGTGAGCGCCGCATGGCGAAAGCTCGGCGCGGGCGATCGCGTGATGATCGCGTATGCGCCCGGGCCGGGCGTCAGCGTGCGCGTCAACGACCGCCTGATCGCCAGCTCGCCGAGCCACGGCCTGGTCGACGCGCTGCTGCAGGCCTGGGCGCAGGACGAGCCGGTTCCCGAGCGGGTGAGCCGGATCGTCGCCCGGCATCCCTGCCGCTAGCCGCGCCTTTCGGCGGCCGCCGGCTGCTGCGGCA
This sequence comes from Burkholderiales bacterium, assembly GCA_036381055.1. GTDB lineage: Bacteria > Pseudomonadota > Gammaproteobacteria > Burkholderiales > SG8-39 > SCGC-AG-212-J23. The sequence continues at coordinate 42,834 of DASVDO010000007.1, forward strand.
GCGGCTGACGCCGCCGGCCGGCCATCGCGCCGATCACCGCGGCGGCGAGCGAGAGCAGCAGCCCGGCGAAGGTGATCCAGGCCGCCTTGGTGACCGTCGGCTTCGCTTCCTGCGCTCTCTGCTGGAGCTGCGGCAGGCTCTGCTTCATCTCCTCGGCCTTCTGCTCCGCCTGCTGCTTCATCGCCTGCGGGTCGGTGGTCCCGAGCACCGAGCCGACCGCCTGCTGCGCGCCGCCCACCAGGCTGAAGGCGCCGCCGGCCAGCGAGCCGACGCCGCTCGCCGCGAGGTAGCCCATCAGCAGGATGCTCACGACCCAGACGAGCGCGCCTTCGAAGAAGCCGGTCGTGCCGTCGAAGATCGCGCCGATGCGCGTCGAGACCATGCCGCCGACGAAGAGCGCGATCAGCAGCGATACGCCGGCCCAGATGCCGGCCCCGGTGCCGAGCGTCGAGGCGTCGGCCTGCGCCGGGTCGGTGGCGGTGATGCCGACCGCGACGCCGAGCGCCGCGAGAAGCAGGAGCAGGCCGATCGCGACCAGCACGCCGCCCCAGACCCCGCCCCAGGAGACCCGCATGCCGTCCGCGCCGGCGAGCATTGCCGGGTATGCGAGGCGCCGGCGCTCGCCGGTGCGGCGCTCGTGGAAAGGTTGTGCGGCTGATGCCATGTCTGCCTCCGTAGTGTGGTGGGCATCCCCAGCAAGCGCCGCGCCCGGGCGGGCACGGGGAACGTGGACGACTACGGAGGATTCGGAGCTACTGCGTGCCGATGGACCTCCAGGCGGTGGCGCCGGAGGGACCGGCCGCTAGAGATACGCTTCTGCGCAAATGATGATCTCGGTATTGGTGGGCTTGTCGAGGCAGTGGCGCGCGTCTTCCATGCGCCGCGAATGGTGCCGCCTGGACGCCGAGCTCTTCTTCTGCTGCTGCGCCTCGGCCTTCGGCTCGGCCTTTTCAGGCTCCGGCTTTTCCATCTGAGACGCAGCCGGCTTTTCCTCGGGCTTGTCCTGCGCCGCGGCGAGCGCCGAGGCGAAGGCGAACGAAATAGCCAACACAAGGGCTGCTTTTTTCATGGGCTGTCCTTTCTCGGGCCCTCCACGGCCGCAAGGGTACCGCCAAATGCCTGAAGGCGCTCGAGATAGGCCCGGATGCGCCGTGCATTAGTTCCGACATCGCCGCGTCCGACGCGCGAGCGCGAGCGCACGTCGAGCCGGCTGCCGCCCCGGGCGGGGCGCACGCGCACCACGACGTCGTCCTTGAAGCCGAACCACGGCGTGGTCGCGACCGCCTCCAGGCGGCCGCTCGCCGGGTCCTGGCCGACCACCTCCCAGCCCATCGCCTCGGCCGCGGCGAGCGCGCGGCGGAACGCTTCGTCCGGCGCGACGGCGAGCACCAGGCTGCCGAGGCCGGGATAGGCGCCGCGCTGCACGCGCGCGAACTCGCTCGGGTAGGGCCGCGGCGACGTGAGGAATTGCGGCGGCTCCACCGTGTCCGTGGTGATGTCGTTGATCGCCGGCACGGCGCGCGCCTGCTGCTGGAACTGGTAGGGAAGGTAGAAAGCGACGAGGCCGGCGACGAGCGCGAGCCCCGGCGCCACCACGCCCGGCCTGCGGGCGCGCGGCAGCGCGAGCACCAGCGCCGACAGGAGCGCCGCCGCGAGGCCGAGGTAGGCGGCCCAGCGCAACAGCGCGAGCCCGGTGCGGTACGACCACAGATCCCACTTCGTGCCGGGCCCCGAAGCGGCGAGCAGCAGGACCGCGACTGCCGCAGCCGCGAACGCGATGATGCGCAGCGCCTTCATGTTCACCCCCGTGCCAGCCAGTAGCCGAGCGCCAAGCATAGGCCCGCGAAGCCCGCCACCGCGAGCACCAGCAGCGCGAGGAACAGGCGGCTGCCGCGCGCCGCCCGGTGCGGATGGTCGAGCCAGGCGTTGAGCAGCGAGCGCGGCGCGCCGAGCCGGTTGGCCTCGGCGACGATCAGGCTCGACAGCGCCACCCCGAGCACGTCGCCGAGCAGCGGCACGAGCCCGATCAGCGCGTCCAGGCCGATGGTGAAGCGGGTGCCCGGCAGCGGGATCGAGCTGTCGAGCAGCCAGGCGAGGAAATTCAGCCGCTCGCGCGCCGCGCGCTCCTGCCCGGTCTCCGGGCCGAGAAGCTCGCCTTCGAGCGGCGGGGCGTCGTCGCCTTCGCGCCGCGTCAGCCGGTCCCGCGGCACCCCTCGGGCTCCCGATGCGGCAGCGCCCGGCGGGTACGGCCGTCCGACTCGGAGAGCGAGACGTCGTAGACGCTGTCGCGGTAGCGCACCGCGAGCTCGTAGCGGCGGCCGGGACGCGGCACGACGAACGTGCCGGCGCTGGTGCTGCGGCTGCCGCCGAGGAGCGACGACGTGTCGAAGGCGACCACGAGATAGCGCGCCTGCCCGGGCGGCAGCGCGAGCGCGAGCGCAGGCCGGTCGAGCTTCACCGTGCCGAGGTATTCGGTGCGGCACTGCGCGTCCACGCGGTGGACATGCAGCGCGCCGCTCACGCCGC
>DASVDO010000008.1:0-95238 GCA_036381055.1 Burkholderiales bacterium
GCTGCTTCGCGCGAGCGGCCATCGCGTGCGCGTGGCGCTCGCGTGGCAGGGCGAGCCCTGCGACGCCCTCATCGCGCTGCATGCGCGGCGCAGCGCCGACTCGATCGCGCGCTATGCCGCGACCGGCAAGCCGCTCGTCGTGACGCTCACCGGCACCGATCTCTACAAGGACCTGCCGGCCTCCGCGGAAGCTCGGCGCTCGCTCGAGCTGGCCGACCGCGTGATCGTGCTGCAGGAAGCGGCACCCGCGGCGCTCGAGCCCGCGCTGCGGCGAAAGACACGCGTGGTGTTCCAGTCGGCCGCGCCCCGCGCGCGGCGCGCGCCGCCGGCCGGCCGGTTCCGCGTCGTGGTGATCGGGCACCTGCGCGCCGAGAAGGATCCCCTGCGTGCCGTCGCCGCCCTGCACCTGCTTGCCGACGCCAACCTCCAGCTCGTGCAGATCGGCGGTGCTCTGGACCCCGCCCTCGGCCGGGAAGCGGAAAGCTGGATGCAGCGCGAGCCGCGCTACCGCTGGCTCGGCGCGCTGCCGCACGGCCGCGCCCTCGCCTGGCTGGCGCGCAGCCACGCGCTGGTGGTGAGCTCGGTGATGGAAGGCGGCGCGAACGTGATCGCCGAAGCGGCGCGCATCGGCACCCCGGTGCTCGCCTCGCGCGTGCCCGGCAACGTCGGCATGCTCGGCGCGCGCTATCCCGGCTACTACCCGCTCGGCGACCAGGCGGCGCTCGCGCGCCTCATGCAGCGCGCGCGAGCGGACCGGCGCTTCTACCGTCAATTGCGCTCGGCCCTCGGCGCAAGGCGCGCGCTGTTCGCGCCCGTCGCCGAGCGGCGCTCGCTCGCCCGCGTGCTCGACGAGGCGCTCGCGCCGAGGAGCTCGCGCACCTTGGCGCGCACGGCGGCGCTCGACCAGTCGAGCTCGCCGTACGCGTAGTAGCGGATGCGGCCATCGCGGCCGACGAGGAAGCTCGCCGGCAGCACCTTGGCGCGCCAGGCGCGCGCCGTCGCGCCGTCGCGGTCGCGCAGCAGCGTGAAGCCGACCGGCACCTGCGCGGTGAACTTCTCGATGCGCGACAGCGGCTCGGCGATGTTGACCCCCAGCACGGCGAACGGCTGGCCGGCGAGCGAGGCGCGCAGCCGCTCCATCGACGGCATCTCGGCCCGGCACGGCTCGCACCACGTCGCCCAGAAGTTCACCAGCACCACCTTGCCGCGGTAGCGCGCGAGGTCGTGCGCGCGTCCCTGCAGGTCCTCCAGCGCGAGCGGCGGCGCCGCCCCGCCCGTCCAGGGCCGCAGCTCCGCGGCGCCGGCGGGCCCCGCCAGCAGCGCGCCCAAAAGCAGCGCAAGAAGACGCGGCACTAGACCGTGATCTCGCGCGCGGTGATCTCGTAGCGCAGGCTCGCGGGATCGAGCTGGTCGCGCATCTCGCCGTCGGCCTCGGCGTTGGTGTACATGAGATAGGGCAGCCGCGTCGGCCGCGTCGCATGCGGCAGGCGCACGTCGTGCCCCATGTTGTAGGCGAGCCAGTTCATCTCCCAGCTGCCGAACAGGCGCTTGCGCGCCGCGACCACCTTCGGGTCGTTCATCGCCAGGTTGCCCGGCGGCTCCTCGAGCACCACCTTGCGCACGTCGGCCGGATCGACCGGCACCCAGCCGATGCCGCGCGCGAAGAACTCGGCGCGGCAGTGCTGCGCCTTGCTCGCGTTGGGCGAGCCGATGCCCATGCTGCGGTAGCCGTGCCGCGAGGCGGCGACGCGCACGCCGTACACGTCGCGCGCCGGCACCCCCACCGCGCGCGCCAGGCCGACGAACAGCGCGTTCAGGTCGCCGCACTTGCCGCCCAGGTGGCCGGTCTCGAGCATCGACTTGATGTCGCCCCAGCCGCAGCCCTTCACCTTCGGGTCGCGGAACGTGTTGTCGACGATCCATTCGTACACGGCGCGCGCCTTCTCGACGTCGTCGCCCGCGCCGCGGGTGATCTTGAGCGCCGTCTCGCGCACGATGCCGTCGGTCGGGATCATCTCGGTCGGCGCGGTGTAGAAGCGCCGCTCGCTCTCGGTGAGGTCCTCGCCGGCACGGCGCGCGCGCAGGTCGACCGCGCGGTCGCGCGTCATGAAGCGGCTGGTCACCTCGAGCACCGGGTTCATCTCCTTCTCCGGCCACTCGGCGTACAGCATGGTGGTCGTCGTGCCGTAGCGCGGGTCGCGCAGCACGTCGGCGCGCCGCGCGTTGCCGCTCCAGGCGTTGCCGAGCGTGCGATGCCAGTCGGTGTCGATCGGCAGCGGCAGCGGCACCCAGGCGCGCGCCACGCCGAACGGGTCGGCGACGCGCACGCGCGTCACGGTCTCGAAGGTGCGCCACCCCTGCTCGGCGGCGGCATGCGCGACACTCCACGGCAGGGCCTGCGCGGCGGCGGCAGCGGCGGACGACTGGAGGAATTTTCTGCGGTTCATGGGATCGCTCCTGGGAGGGAACAACGAAGGCGGAGCGCGGCCTGGGACTGCGCGTGCGGCCGCGCTCGATCGCCGGGACTGCCCGATTGCCCGGTGCGGCCGCGGCGCCCGCGGCCCGCGGCACAGTCGATCATCGCGGCGAGCGATCGGCAGCTTGCGGACGTGAGGCGCTCGAGGATGAACACGGGGCGACCGGAGACCGCCCGAAGTTATATTAGGCCCGGATGGATTTCAAGAATTTCGACATGCTGATCGACGCGCGTACGCCCTCGGAATACGCGCTTGACCATATCCCCGGCGCGGTTAACGCGCCGGTGCTCGACGACGCCGAGCGCGCGCAGGTCGGCACGCTCTACAAGCAGGTGTCGCCCTTCGAAGCGAAGAAGCTCGGCGGCGCGCTGGTGGCGAAGAACGTCGCGCGCCACATCGAGACGCTATTCGCCGGCAAGGACAAGTCGTGGAAGCCGCTCGTCTACTGCTGGCGCGGCGGCAAGCGCTCCGGCGCGATGGCGCACATCCTGCGCGAGGTCGGCTGGGACGCGCAGACGCTGCCCGGCGGCTACCGCGCCTACCGGCGCTGGGTGGTGGAGCAGCTCGGCGTCCTGCCCGGGAAGCTTTCCTTCCGGATCGTGCACGGCCCCACCGGCAGCGGCAAGAGCCGCTTCCTCGCGGCGCTCGCGGCGGCGGGCGCGCAGGTGCTCGACCTCGAGGCGCTCGCCGCGCACCGCGGCTCGGTGCTGGGGGCGCTGCCGCAGCGGCCGCAGCCGTCGCAGAAATGGTTCGAGAGCCAGCTCCTCGCGCGGCTGCAGGCGCTCGACCCGGCCCGGCCGGTGTACGTCGAGGGCGAGTCGAAGAAGATCGGCGAGGTGCAGGTCCCCGAAGCGCTGATGACGTGCATGCGCGCCTCGCCCTGCGTCGTTCTCGACACGCCGCTCGAGGCGCGCGTCGCGCTGCTCCTGCAGGAGTACCGGCATTTCACCGAGGCGCCGGCGGCGCTCGAGGCGCAGCTCGACTGCCTGGCGGCGCTGCACGGCCGCGAGCGCATCGGCCGGTGGAAGGGGCTCGCCCGGGCGGGCGACTGGCCGGCCTTCGTCGAGCGGCTGCTCGTCGAGCACTACGATCCCGCGTACGCGCGCTCCTCGACGCGCAACTTCCCGCGCCTCGCCGGCGCGCCGCGCGTGCGCATCGCCGCCGCGCACGACGCCGCTTTCGCCGACGCGGCGCGCGCGCTGCTAGGCGTTCAGCCCGGCGAGGACGCGGATGTGCTGCACCGCGCTGCGCCCGAGGGCGCTTAGCGCGTAGCCGCCTTCGAGCAGCGACACCATGCGGCCCGCGCCGTGCCGCTCGGCGACCGGCGCGAGCTGCTCGGTCACCCAGCCGTAGTCGGCGTCGCTGAAGCGCAGCATCGCCATGTCGTCCTCGACATGCGCGTCGAAGCCGGCGGAGAAGAAGATCATCTCGGGACGGAAGCGCTCCAGCGCGGGCAGCCACGCCTCGCTCACCGCCTGGCGGAACTCGCGCGAGCCGGCGCCGGCGCGCAGCGGCACGTTCACCATGTTGGGCGCCGGATCCTCGGTGCCGCAGTACGGATAGAACGGGTGCTGGAAGGTCGAGGCCATCAGCACGCGCTCGTCGCCGGCGAAGATCTCCTCGGTGCCGTTGCCGTGGTGCACGTCGAAATCGATCACCGCGACGCGCCGCAGGCCGTGCACGTCGATCGCGTGGCGCACCGCCACCGCGACGTTGTTGAAGATGCAGAAGCCCATGGCGCGCGCGCGGCAGGCATGGTGCCCCGGCGGGCGCACCGCGCAGAAGGCGGTCCTCGCCTCGCCGCGCATCACCAGGTCGACCGCCAGCACGCCGGCGCCGGCGGCGCGCAGCGCCGCGCTCAGCGAGCCGGGGTTCATCGCCGTGTCCGGATCGAGGTGCACCGTGCCGTGCCGCGGCGCCGTGTCGCGGATCGCCGCCACGTAGGCCGCCGGGTGCACGCGCGTGAGCTGCTCGTCGGTGGCGAGCGGCGCCTCGTAGCGGGCGAGGTGCTGGCCGACCGACGAGGCGATCAGCTGGTCCTCGATCGCCGAGAGCCGCGCCGGGCGCTCGGGATGGTGGGCGCCCATGTCGTGCTTAAGGCAATCGGCATGGCTGATGTATGCGCTACGGAACTGACCGGCCATGACAATCGATCATATACCCATCGGTTAGAATGCCCGCCATGCTGCTCAAGGCGGAATTTTCGCCACAAAGTTCCGGCCTGCGCGCGCCGCTCGAGCGCGCGATCGAGGCCGCGGGCGCGATCATCCTCGGCAAGGAGCCGCAGGTGCGGCTCGCGCTCGCCTGCCTGCTGGCGCGCGGCCACCTGCTGATCGAGGACCTGCCGGGCGTGGGCAAGACCACGCTCGCGCACGTGCTGGCGCGCTCGCTCGGGCTGCAGTTCCAGCGCATCCAGTTCACGAGCGACATGCTGCCCGCCGACATCATCGGCGTGTCGGTCTACGAGCGCGAGAGCGGCGGCTTCAAGTTCCACCCCGGGCCGATCTTCGCCCAGGTGATCCTCGCCGACGAGGTGAACCGCGCCACGCCGAAGACCCAGTCGGCGCTGCTCGAGGCGATGGAGGAGCACCAGGTGACCGCGGAGGGCGAGACGCGCCGGCTGCCCGAGCCGTTCTTCGTCATCGCCACCCAGAACCCCTCGGAGCAGGTCGGCACCTTCCCGCTGCCCGAGTCGCAGCTCGACCGCTTCACCATGCGCATCGAGCTCGGCTATCCCGACCGCAGCGCCGAGCGGGCGCTGCTCACCGGCACCGACCGGCGCGACCTGCTCGCCACGCTCTCGCCGAGCATGACGCCCGCCGAGCTGGTCGAGCTGCAGGCGAGCGTGCAGAAGGTGCACGTCGCGCCGGCGCTGCTCGACTACGTGCAGGCGATCGTCGAGCACACGCGCCGCTCGCCCGACTACGTGACCGGCCTGTCGCCGCGCGCCGCGCTCGCCATCGTGCACACCGCGCGCGCCTGGGCGCTGCTCGAGGGCCGCGACAAGGTGATCCCCGAGGACGTGCAGGCCATCCTGCCCGGCGTCGCCGCGCACCGCCTGCGCCCGGCGCACGACGCGACGCGCCGCATCGACGTCGGCGCGCAGCTCCTCTCCGCCGTCCCCATTCCGTAGCTTCGGCGGGAGGCCGGCTGTCGCAGCGGCCGGAAGCACGACACGGACGGATTTCCACCCCGTATGGCACTCGCGATCGCCCGTTTCTGCGCCCTGCTCTTCAGCGCGCTCGCGCTCGCGCCCGCGATGGCGCACCTGCTCGAGCTGCCGAACAAGATCGGCCTGCCGCGCGATGCGTATCTCACGGTGCAGCACATCTACGACGGCTGGGCGCTGCTCGGCTTCGTGGTCTACGCGGCGATCTTCGCCACGCTCGCCCTGGCCATCCTGACGCGCCGGCGCTCGGCAGAGTTCGGCTTCGCGCTGGCGGCATTCCTGTGCGTGGCGGGCACGCAGGTGGTGTTCTGGACCTTCACCTTCCCGGCGAACCAGGCGACGCAGTTCTGGCGCGTGCTGCCGGACGACTGGATGGCGCTGCGCACGCAATGGGAGTACTCGCACGCGGCCAGCGCGCTCCTCAACCTGGCCGCGCTGGTCTGCGTGATCCTCGCCGTGCTGCGCGCGAGGCGGGAAGCGCCATGAGCGAGATCCTGGAAGGCGGCTGCGCCTGCCGCGGCGTACGCTACCGGATGAGCTCGCGGCCGATGTTCGTGCATTGCTGCCACTGCCGCTGGTGCCAGCGCGAGACGGGCAGCGCGTTCGTGCTGAACGCCCTGATCGAGGCCGACCGGGTGCAGCTCGTGCAGGGCGACGTCGAGTGCGTCCACACGCCTTCGCAGAGCGGCAAGGGACAGAAGATCTGGCGCTGCCCGGCCTGCCGCGTCGCGCTGTGGAGCAACTACGCGCGGGCCGGCGACGCGGTTCGCTTCGTGCGGGTCGGCACGCTCGACGAGCCCGGGCGCCTGCCGCCCGACATCCACATCTACACATCGTCGAAGCAGCCCTGGGTGATGCTGCCGCCGGACGTTCCCGCGGTCCCCGGGTTCTACGACCCGGCCGAGCGCTGGCCGGCCGAGACGATCGCGCGCTGGAAGGCGCTCGGCCGGAAGTAGCCTTGCGGCCACATTGTTTGGGTAGAATCGGTCGCTTCGCACGCGGCGCGCGTCGAACCTGCAGCAAAAGCCGCGCTGCGCCAAGCGCATGCAGCCACCGACCCGTTACACGCTCGAAGTCAATCCGAAGATTCCGAAGCGCCTGGAGCGGCTGGAAGAGCTCGCGGGCAATCTCTGGTACAGCTGGGACCGTGCGACGCGCGCGCTGTTCGCGCGCCTGAACCCGCCGCTCTGGGACGCGGTCGGCCACAGCCCGAAGGCGATGCTCAAGCGCATCGACGAGCAGCGCCTGCTCGACGCGGCGAGCGACCCGGCGTTCCTGGACAGCCTGACGCGCGTGCTCGCGGCGTTCGACGCGTACCACGCCGAGCCGCCCTTCAAGCAGAACTCGGGCGGCTTCCGCCCCGACGACCTGGTGGCATATTTCTGCGCCGAGTTCGGCCTGCACGAGAGCCTGCCGCTGTATTCCGGCGGCCTGGGCATCCTCGCCGGCGACCATTGCAAGGCGGCGAGCGACTTCCACCTGCCCTTCGTCGCCGTCGGCCTGCTGTACCGGCAGGGCTACTTCGTGCAGACCATCGACGCCGAGGGCAAGCAGCGCGCGGAATACCACGATTCCGAGTTCAGCGACCTGCCGATCAGGCCGGTGCTGAAGGACGGCCGCGAGCTGACCATCGAGCTGCCGTTCCCGGGCCGGCGCCTCGTGTGCAAGGTCTGGGAAGCGCGCATCGGCCACGTGCGGCTCTACCTGCTCGATACCGACCTCGCCGAGAACAGCGAGCGCGACCGCGCCATCACCTATCGCCTGTACGGCGGCGACCGCACGACGCGGCTCGAGCAGGAGCTGGTGCTCGGCGTGGGCGGCGTCAAGGCGCTCGCCGCCATCGGCCTGCGGCCGACGGTGTGGCACATCAACGAGGGCCACGCGGCGTTCATGATCCTGGAGCGGCTGCGCGCCCTGGTCGCGGAGGGGCAGCCCGCCGACGTGGCGCTCGAGGCGGTCGCGGCGAGCACCATCTTCACCACGCACACGCCGGTGCCGGCGGGGCACGACCAGTTCAACGACGCGACGGTGCTGCCGTACCTCAAGTCGTGCTTCCCGGACATCGAGACGATGTCGCTCGCGCGCCCGCCCTCGGGCGGCGACTTCAACATGACGGCGCTGGCGATCCGCGGCTCGCGCTACCAGAACGGCGTGTCGCGCATCCACGGCCGCGTCTCGCAGACCATGCTCAAGGACTACTGGCCGGGCGTCTCGCCGGAGGAGAACCCGGTCGGCTACATCACCAACGGCGTGCACGTCACCACTTTCCTCGCGCCGGAATGGAGCGAGGTGCTGGACCGCTTTCTCGGCGTCGGCTGGATGCACCGCCTGGGCTATCCCGGCATCTGGGAGAAGATCCGCGATATCCCGGACCACATCTTCTGGAGCGTGCGCCAGGACATCAAGGCGCGCCTGCTGCACATGATCCGGCACCGCGTGACGCTGCACCAGACGCGCAACCACGCCAGCGAGTCGCACATCGAGCGGCTGCTGCGCTACTGCGACCCGGCGAAGCCGAACGTGCTGACCATCGGCTTCGGCCGCCGCTTCGCCACCTACAAGCGCGCCACGCTGCTGTTCAACGACCTCGACCAGTTCCGCCGCATCATCGGCGACAAGGACCGGCCGGTGGTGTTCCTGTTCGCCGGCAAGGCGCACCCGGCCGACGAGCCCGGCCAGGAGCTGATCCGCCAGCTGGTGCACATGTCCGGGCAGGAGGAATTCCAGGGGCGGCTGCTGTTCCTCGAGGGCTACGACCTGCACATCGCGCGGCGCCTGGTCTCCGGGGTCGACGTGTGGCTGAACAACCCGGTGCATCCGCTGGAAGCGTCGGGCACCTCGGGCATGAAGGCCGGGATGAACGGCGTGATCAACCTGTCGATTCTCGACGGCTGGTGGGACGAGGGCTACGACGGCGAGAACGGCTGGGCGATCAAGCCGGCGAGCCCGCACCTCGACCAGCACCGCCGCGACCGCGAGGAGGCGCGCACCCTCTACGAGCTGCTGATCGACCGCGTCATCCCGCTCTACTACAAGCGCAGCGAAGGCGGCTACTCGGCGCAGTGGATCCACATGGCGAAGCGCTCGATGGCGTCGCTGCTGCCCAAGTACGACGCCTCGCGCATGCTCGGCGAGTACGTCTCCAAGTATTACCTGCCGGCGTCGCGCCAGGGACGCCGCTACGCCGCCGAAGGCTATGCCGGCGCGCGCAGCATCGCGCAGTGGAAGGCGCGCGTGCGCGCCGCCTGGCCCGGCGTCTCGGCGCGGCGGCTCGACACGCCGCGCACGCGCATCGAGTTCGGCGAGACCATCCCGGTGGAGGTCGCCGTGGCGCTGAACGGCCTGGAGCCCTCCGACGTGACGGTGGAGCTGCTGCTCTCGCGCGAGGGGCGCGATCCCCAGGCGGTGCAGCACGTGCACACGCTCGTGCCGGCCGGCCCCCTGCCCGAGGGCCGCGAGCACCGCTACCGGCTGGAGCTCAAGCCCGGCCTATCCGGGCGGCTGGACTACCGCATCCGCATCTATCCGAAGCACGAGCTGCTCACCCACCCGTTCGAGCCGGGGCTGACGGCCTGGGTCTAGCGAGCAGCGCCACCGAGCGCTCGCGCAGCGCGTAGGAGCCGTCGGCGGCGGCGGGCGCGCCGCCGGTGTCGAGCAGCGCGCGCCAGCCCGGCGACGGCAGGCGGAAATCGATCGCCTCGTGGTGCGCGTTGAGCAGGATCAGCAGGTCCTCGTCCTCGATGGTGGCGCCGTGCGCGTCGCGCTCGGCGAGCCGGTCGCCCAGGAGCAGCATCCCCAGGCAGCGCGCGAACGGCAGCTTCCAGTCGGCCTCGCTCATCTCGCCGCCCTGCGGCGTCAGCCACGAGACGTCGCTCGGCTTCGGATAGGTGCGCCGGCGCAGCGCCGGGTGCGCCTTGCGTAGCGCGATGAGCTGCTGCGTGAAGGCGAGCAGCTCGAGCGCGTCGCTACCCAGATCCCAGTCCACCCACGAGATGTCGTTGTCCTGGCAGTAGGCGTTGTTGTTGCCGCGCTGCGTGCGCCCGATCTCGTCGGCGGCGAGCAGCATCGGCACGCCCTGCGAGAAGAACAGCGTGGCGAGCAGGTTGCGCTTGTAGCGCGCCCGGAGGCTGCGCACCGCGGCGTCGCCCGCCGAGCCCTCGATGCCGCAGTTCCAGCTGCGGTTCTCGTCGGCGCCGTCGCGGTTGCCCTCGAGGTTCTCCTCGTTGTGCTTGCGCTCGTAGCTCACCAGGTCGTGCAGCGTGAAGCCGTCGTGCGAGGTGACGTAGTTGATGCTCGCCGTGGGATTGCGGCCGGCGCGCTGGAAGATGTCGCTCGAGCCCGAGAGGCGCGACGCGAGGGCGCCGAGCATGCCCGCGTCGCCGCGCCAGTAGCTCCTCACCGCGTCGCGGTAGCGGTCGTTCCATTCCGACCAGCCGGGCGGAAAGTTGCCGAGCTGGTAGCCGCCCTCGCCGAGGTCCCAGGGCTCGGCGATCAGCTTCACCTGCGAGAGCACGGGGTCCTGGCGCGCCGCCGAGAGGAAGGCGCTGTTGCGGTCGAACTCGTGCGCGCGGCGCGCCAGCGTCGGCGCGAGGTCGAAGCGGAAGCCGTCGACGTGCATCTCCTCGACCCAGTAGCGCAGGCTGTCCATGACCAGCTGCAGCGGCACGCGGTGCGCGGTGTTGAAGCTGTTGCCGGTGCCGGTGAAGTTGAGGTAGCGGCGCGGATTCGCCGGGTCGAGCCGGTAGTAGATCGAGTTGTCGAGGCCGCGGAAAGAGAGCGTCGGGCCGCCGTGGTCGCCCTCGCCGGTGTGGTTGTAGACCACGTCCAGGATCACCTCGATGCCCGCGGCGTGCAGCGTCTTCACCATGGTCTTGAACTCGCCGAGCGTGCCGCTCGCCGAGTAGCGCATCTCCGGGGCGAAGAAGCCGATCGAGTTGTAGCCCCAGTAGTTGCGCAGGCCGTGCTGCAGCAGCCGCTTCTCGTCGACAAAGGCGTGCACCGGCAGCAGCTCCACCGCGGTGACCCCGAGCCGCTTCAGGTGCTCGATCACCGGCGCGGTGGCGAGGCCGGCGTAGGTGCCGCGCAGCTGCTCCGGGACCTGCGGATGCTGCAGGGTGAAGCCGCGCACGTGCAGCTCGTAGATCACCGTGTCCTGCCACGGCGTGCGCGGCGGCCGGTCGTCGCCCCAGCTGAACGCCGGGTCGACGACCTGGCAGCGGCCGAGGCCGGCCGAGATCTTGCCCTTGATCAGCCGCGCATAGGGATCGAGCAGCACGCGCGAGGCGTCGAAGCGATGGCCGCGGTCCGGGTCGTGCGGCCCGTGCACCCGGTAGCCGTAGAGCAGCCCCGGGCGCGCGTCGGGCAGGTAGCCGTGCCAGACGAAGTCGGTGCGGTCGACCAGCTCGATGCGCTCGACCTCGCGCCGCCCCTTCGGGTCGAACAGGCACAGCTCGACGCGCTCGGCGTTCTTCGAGAACAGCGCGAAGTTGACGCCGCCGCCGTCCCAGGTGGCGCCGAGCGGATAGGCTCGGCCGCGCCACAGGGTGCTCGGGGTGACGAAAGCTCGGGCGGGGGCCTCCACGCCGGCCGAGCTTACTTCAAGAGGCTCTCGCCGACAGCGTCGCCTCGCGCAGCCGATGCACGCCCCGCAGCACCGCCTCCAGCCGCGCGCGCTCGGCCATGACCTTGCGCGCGTACTGGGCGGTGGGATCGAAGAACGCGCCGTTGTAGAACTGCAGCCCCGCCTCGAGGTTGCCGGTGCGGCGCACGTATTCCTTGAGGATGATCGCGCCGAGGAGGATGTTCGCCTCCGGGTCGAACAGCGCCTCGTCGCCGCCCAGCCGCGCCAGCTTGTCGCGGTGCCACTTGGGGATGATCTGCATCAGGCCCTTCGCCCCCATGACGCTCTCGGCGAGCGGGTTGAAGCTCGACTCGACGGCCGCCACGGCAAGCAGCAGCAGCGGATCGAGGCCGACCTCCTCGGCGGCGGCGTACGCGGCCTGCACCACCTGCTCGCTGGCGGCGAGCGCCACGACGTAGCGCCGCGCCAGGTAGCGGGCGAGCCGGCGCTCGGGGCCGGTGAGCGGTGGCGCCGCGGCCTCGATGTGCGCCGGCCGGCATGCGGCGAGCGGCGTGCCGGCGGCATGCGGCGCGAGCGCCTCGCCGGGCGCGGCGGCGAGCAGCGTGCCGGCGAGAAGCGCCGCGGCGGCGATCGGCGGTTGTTGGTGGCTGAGGGGCAAGGCGCCCTCCGGTCGGGCAAGCCATGCTAGGTGCGCGCCGCCGTCGCCACTATCGCCGCCGGCCGAATCTTGTGTCGTGGTCGAACTACGCGCGCGCCGGCGGGCGCTACAGCGCAAATCAAGTCCGGCCGATAGTACGGACTGCTACGCCTTCCTATGATCCGTCCGACCCATCGTAAGCGCACCCTTTCCAGGAAAGGCACTCCCCGTCATGAAGATCGTTGCCGTGGTCCTCGCCGGCGGTGAAGGCACCCGCCTGTATCCGCTCACCGCCGAGCATGCCAAGCCTGCGCTGCCCTTCGCGAGCGGCTACCGAATCGTCGACTTCGTGCTGAGCAACCTGGTTAATTCCGCGATCTCAACGATCTACGTCCTGGCGCAGTACAAGCCCGAGTCGCTGATCCGGCATATCGCGAGCGCCTGGGCGCCGCGCTTCTCGCAGGGCGAGGGGATGATCAAGGTGCTGCTGCCGCGCTCGAACACCCTCGCCGGGCAGTTCAAGGGGACGGCGGACGCGGTCTACCAGCATCTCGATTTGCTGCAGGCGCACTCGCCCGACCTCGTCGCCGTGTTCGCCGCCGACCATGTGTACCGGATGGACGTGCGGCAGATGGCGGCCTTCCACCGCAGCCGCGACGCCGCGGTGACGGTCTCGGCGCTCGCCGTGCCGATCGACGACGCGACCTCGTTCGGCGTGCTCGCCACCTCGGCCGACGGCCGGGTGCGCGAATTCAAGGAAAAGCCGAGCCAGCCGCGCCCGATTCCCGGAAAGCCGCACCTCGCCTACGCATCCATGGGCAACTATCTCTTCGAGCCGGCGGTGCTGGAGCGCACGCTACGCGACGCGCGCCAGCGCGGCGACCTCGACTTCGGACGCGACCTGCTGCCGCGCCTGTGCTCCGTGGAGCAGGTGTACGCCTATGATTTCTCGGAGAATCGCGTCCCCGGCGTGCAGGACTACGAGGAGCCTTCCTACTGGCGCGACGTCGGCACGCTGTCGGCGCTCGCCGCGGCGCAGCAGGACGCGATGGGCCCGCGGCCGCGCTTCAACCTCTGGAACAGCCGCTGGCCGATCCGCGGCAACCCGGCCGAGACGGCCGACGCCGCGCGCCTCGCGGCGCGCCTGCGCGGCTGGCAGGAAGCGCACACGCCGCTGGAGCGCCTCAAGGAGATCGCCGCCCTCAGGCCGGCTGCCATCTTGCGAGCCGGGAATAAAGAGCGGCGTACTGACGAGCGGGCGCAGCCCAGCTGAAGTCGCGCTCCATCGCGCGGCGCTGCATGTCGCGCCAGCGCCGCGCGTCGCGCCACACCTCCAGCGCGCGGCGCACCGCGGCGGCGAGCTCGGCCGCCGTGGCGCGCTGGAACAGGAACCCGGTCTCCCCGTCGCTCACCGTATCGGCAAGCCCGCCCGTCGAGCGCGCCACGGGCAGCGTGCCGTAGCGCTGGCTGTACATCTGGTTCAGGCCGCAGGGCTCGAAGCGCGAAGGCATGAGGAAAAGATCGGCGCCCGCCTCGATGAGGTGCGCCAGCGCCTCGTCGAAGCCGACCACCAGGCCGAGCGATCCGGCATGGCGCGCCGCGGCGGCGCCCAGCGCTTCCTCGTAGCGCCGCTCCCCGGTGCCGAGGATCGCGAGCTGCGCCGGCAGCGCGAGCAGCTCGTCCGCGGCCTCGGCGACCAGATCGATGCCCTTCTGCTCGGTGAAGCGGCAGACGGTGCCGAGCAGCGGCCGCCCGGCGTCGACCGCGAGGCCGAGCCGGCGCTGCAGCGCCTCCTTGTTGGCGCTCTTGCGCTCGAGCGTCCAGCGGCCGTAGGTTTGCGCGAGGTGCGCGTCGCGCTGCGGATCCCAGGCGTCGGTGTCGATGCCGTTGGCGATGCCCGAGAGCGCGTCGCGCCGCGCGCGCAGCAGGCCGTCCAGCCCGCAGCCGAGCTCCTCGGTCTGGATCTCGCGCGCGTAGGTCGGGCTCACCGTGGTGATCGCGTCGGCGTAGGCGAGCCCGCCTTTCAGGAACGACAGCTTGCCGTAGAACTCCACGCCCTCGATCGAGAACGTGGCGACCGGCAGCGCGAGCGAGCGCAGCCACGCCGGGTCGAACACGCCTTGGAAGGCGAGGTTGTGCACCGTCATCACCGCCGCCGCGCGGCTCGTCTCGAACGAGAGGTACACTGGCGCGAGGCCGCACGGCCAGTCGTTGCAGTGCAGGACCTGCGGCCGCCACTCGAGCGGGCTCGCGCCCCCCGAGAGCAGCGCGGCGACGCGCGACAGCAGGCCGAAGCGCCGCGGGTTGTCCGGCCAGTCGGCGCCCTGCGCATCCTGGTAGGGCCCGCCATCGCGCAGGTAGAGCGCAGGACAGTCGATGAGCAGAAGCTCGCCCGCGTCGAGCAGGCGCGCCTGCTCGCCGAGCAGCTCGAGCCGCGCCGCCTCGTGCGCCTGCGGCAGCGCGCCGAGCACCGCGGGATAGCCGGGCAGCAGCACGCGCACGTCGTGGCCGAGCGCGCGCAGCGCCGCGGGCAGGGCGGCGCTCACGTCGCCGAGGCCGCCGGTCTTGGTGAGCGGCGCGCACTCCGGCGTGGCGAACAGGACGCGCATCGGGAAAGGCGATACTGTCAAAAAAAGCCCCGGTAGGGGGCCGGGGCCGACTGCCTACATACGCACGAAGGGAGGGAGATGCGTATGCAAGGGGGAAGGGGCGCGGGAGCCGCGCTAGCGCATCGCCCGCGAGGCTGCGCCCTGCGCCGGTCGCGGCACGGCGAGCGACGCCGGCACCGCGGGCGTCGGCTCGTCGGAGAGGCCGAAGTCGTCGTCCACCGGGACGTCGAGGCAGGCGGCACCCTCGATCACCTTCGCGCCGAGCGCGCGCACCAGGGCCGGCTGCTGCTTCGGCGACTCCATCTCGACGAAGCACACGACGCGGCCGGCGCCGCGGTTGTGCACCAGGCGGAAGGCGTGCACCGCGCCGAACGGCTCGCACAGCGAGAGCAGCGCGCCGGTCAGCGCATGGAAGTCGCGCACGCCGCGCAGCTTCTCCATGACTTCGGTCTTCATGGCGGACCATGCTAGGTCGCCTGCCCCCTGCCCCGGTATCCTCGAAAACCTGAACCTCTTGTCGCAGTCCAACTACAGGGTCCCGCGATGGCCGAAGCCGAATTTCAGGTCGCCTGCCTGTGCGCCGAGTGGTGCCATACCTGCGTCGAGTACCGGCCGGGCTTCCTCGCGCTGGCGCAGGATTTCCCGCAGGCGCGCTTCCGCTGGATCGACATCGAGGACCAGGCGGACGAGGTGGGCGACCTGGAGGTGGAGAACTTCCCGACGATCCGCGTGACGCGCGGCGAGCAGGTCCTGTTTCACGGGACCATGGAGCCGTTTCCCGCGCACCTCAAACGGCTCCTCGCGTCCTTCATGAAGTGAACAGCGTGGCGATGGTGCCCTGGATCGCCTGCGCCGCGGCGCGCGGGTCGGCGGCCTGCCGGATCGGCCGCCCGACGACGATGTAGTCGGCGCCGTTGGCGAAGGCCTGCGCGACGTCCACGGTCCGTTTCTGGTCGTCGGCGGAGCGGTTGTCGACCGGGCGGATGCCCGGGGTGACGACCAGCAGCCGGTCGCGGAACTCGCGCTTGAGCCGCGGCGCCTCGAGCCCCGACGAGACGACCCCGTCGCAGCCCGCTTCCATGGCGCGCCGCGCGCGCGACAGCACCAGGCGCTCGACGTCGCAGGAGAAGCCCAGGTCGTCGAGGTCGCCGCGGTCGAGGCTGGTGAGCACGGTGACGGCGAGTATCTTCAGCTCGCCTTTCTCGCGCGCCGCCGCCTCCATCACCGCCTGGTTGCCGTGCACCGTGGCGAAGGCGATGCCGCGCCCGCGCAGGTTGGCCACCGCGCGCGCCACCGTCTCCGGGATGTCGAACAGCTTCACGTCGGCGAACACGCGGTTGCCGCGCGCCACCAGCCAGTCGACGAGGTCGAAGTAGGCGCCCGACATGGCGAGCTCGAGGCCCACCTTGTAGAAGCACGCCGCGTCGCCGATCCGCTCGACCAGCGCGCGCGCCTCGCCGGCGCTCGGCACGTCGAGGGCGACGATCAGGCGCTCGCTCGGCTTCATGCGCTCTCCTTCGCCACGTAATCGCGCAACGATAACCCGAGATCGGGATGCGCGCCGAGCGCCTCGGCGTCGAACACGTAGGCGCGGTACACGTCGCCGACGCCGATCGCCGACGCGTCGCGCGCCAGCACCCAGCCGTCGCCGCCCTCGGTGCGCGCCGCCCAGCCGCGCGCCGCGGCGCGCTCGAGGATCGCCTCGCAGCGATCGGGCAGCATGCGCAGCTCGCGCGCCAGCGGGTTGAGCCGCAGCACCCGGCCCTCGGCGTGGGCGCGCGCCAGCGCGCCGAGCACGCCCAGCGCGTCGGCCAGCGCCGCGCCCGGCACGCGGTGGCGCTCCGGCCTGGCGTAGTAGGCGGGCAGCATCGCGGTGAAGATCGCCCCGGTCAGCACCACCAGCCAGGAGACGTACAGCCACACCAGGAAGATCGGCACGGTGGCGAACGCGCCGTAGATCAGCTTGTAGGTCGGCACGCGCGCGAGATACAGCGCGAAGGCGCGCTTCGCGATCTCGAAGCCGAGCGCCGCGAGGATCGCGCCGGCGAGCGCATGGCGCCACTCGACCCGCCGCCCGGGCACCACGCCGTAGAGCAGCACCAGCGCGCCGCAGGTGAAGACGAAGGGCAGCACGCCGAGCGCCGCGTCGGCCAGGATGTCGAGCGACAGCGCGCCGAGCGACTGGCGCACCGCCAGGTAGGTGGCCGACAGGCTCGCGCCGACCAGCAGCGGGCCGAGCGTGATCACCGCCCAGTAGACGAAGATGTTCTGCAGCAGCGGGCGCTGCCGCTGCACGCGGAAGATGCGGTTGAGCGCGTTGTCGATGGTGAGCATCAGCATCACCGAGGTGACCGCGAAGCCGGCCACGCCCACCGCGGTCAGCTGGCCGACGTTCCGGGTGAAGGCGTCGATCTGGTCCATCACGGCGTTCACCGCCGGCGTGTTGGGCAGCAGGTTCTCGGTGATGAAATTTCGCAGCGAGGCGATCCACTCGTCGAACGCAGGGAAGGCGGTGGCGGCGGCGAGCGCCACCGCGAACAGCGGCACCAGCGCGAGCAGCGTGGTGTAGGTCAGGCTGCCCGCCGTCTGCGTCGCGCGCTCCTCGCGGAAGCGGGTCACCAGCGCGACGACGAACTCCCAGGCGGCGCGCAGGCAGGGGCGGTCCATCGGATGCGCTTATCATACCGGCGCGAGGCACGCCCTCCGTGCGGCGGCCCGGGGAGGAGACCGATGAAGCGCGCAGGCGGAGCCGATATCGCCCGGTTCGTCATCCCGGCGGCGATCGGCGTCTGGCTGGTCGGCATCGTCATCTCGCGCGAGGGCGTGCCGGGCTGGGTCAGGGTCGCGGCCGGCGTCGCTACCGCCGCGTTCATCCTCGCGCTCCTCGGGTTCCTGCTGGTCAGGCAGAGCGGCTGGCGCGAGCTGGCGCGCCGCTACCCGGGCGACCGGCTGCGCGCCGCGTCGTGGCGCAGCTGCCGCACCGCGATCCTGTCGCGCGTTGGCCGCGCGCACCCGGCGTTCCGCCGCAGCCGGCTGGTGCTGCGCTTCCTCGTGCGTGTCGACGCCGACGAGCGCGCGCTGCACCTTTCGCTGCCCTGGCCGGTCGCTCTCGTGCTGCCGCCGATCAGCATCCCCTGGTCGCAGGTGGCCGCCATCGAGCGCTTCGAGCCGCCGGGCTGGATGCCGCCGCAGGGCGAGGCCGGCACGGTGGCGAATGTGCTGTACGACCCGGGATACCGGGGCGGCTTCTTCGAGATCGAGGTCGCAGAGCCGACGTGGTTCCTGCAGCTTCCCGCGCACCTGGTCGGCCGCCTCGCGGCCGTTGACGCGCTGGCGGGCCGCGGCTAGCGTTTGCGCGGGGGAAAAATGCACTCGAGAGTTTGGCTAGTCGCGGCGGGCCTGGCGGGCTGGCTCGCCGCCGCGCCGGCTGCCGGCCAGGGAGCGCTCTGCTGCAACCTGCTGGTCGACGTCGGCGGCGACTGGAAGGGCGCGCTGCGCAGCTGCGAAGTCGCCCTGCAGAAGGCCGATCCGCAGGCGCTCGCCAAGGCCTGCACGCTGCTCGAGGATTGCCCCGAGGCGCAGGCGGGCTGCTTCGGCTGCGATCAGGAGCGGATTGCCCGCCTCAAGGGCCGGATCCGCGGGCTCGGCGAGGCCGGGAAAGCGCACCACAAGAGCCTCAACGCGGCGCGCGAGAAGCGCATCGCCGCGCGCGATGTCCTGTGGGGCAAGGGCCAGGGCCTGTACTTCGAGGGCGGCGCCATCGCCGATTTCGGCAAGGCGACGCTCGGCGTGCTCGCCATCGGTAACAAGCCGCTGGGCAACGTGCTCAACCAATTCGACGAGATGGCGGGCTGGGCGCAGACCGCCTGGAACGTCGGCGCGAAGCCCGACGAGGTGAATAGCTGGGTGAAGGCGGGCGAGAAGCTGCTCGGCGAGGAAGCCGACGACATTCTCAAGCGGCGCACCCACGAAGCCTGGGTGGCCGCGCGCGCGCGCTACTGGAAGACCGGCAACTACGTGTCCGGCGCCAACGTCTACAAGCAGAAGATCGGCAACTACGGCGGCCTGAAGCAATTCAAGAAAGGCGGCCTGCGCTTCGCCGACGCGCTGAAGAGCCTGGCCGAGATGTGGGAGAAGACCGACGCGCTGGCCGACGGCTTGCAGGACTGGATCGACGCCTACCGCGACCACAAGGCGGCGGATAAGGACATCGCCAAGGTCGAGGCGGAGATCGACCGCCTGACGAAGCTGAAGCAGGCGCTCGAAGCCGCGTGCGGCACCGCGCCGCAGTCGCGCCTGCGCCTCCCCGCGGCGCGCCTTCACCTCGTCGCGACCGCGCCGGAATCCGAAGAAAAGCGCGAAGCAAAGCGCCTGCAGCTCGCGCAATCCGCGCTGCTGCGCGTGAAAGCGGTGCACCGCGTGTTCGAGCGCCTCGACCGCAACGTCGGGAAGCAGATCATCGCGCCGCTCAGCCCGTGGCTCGCCGGCGTGTCGCACGAGCTCGAGCCGCGCGCCATGCTGGTCGAGCTGGTGAAGGGCTCGCGCGCCGACTTCAACAGCTTCCGCAGCGCGCTGGGTCACCTGGAGGCCGAGGTGACGCAGGCGTACCAGAGCGTGCAGGCCCTGCCGCGCGATCCGATCCGCTGACCGGCTGGCTGCGCGGCGCGGCGGCCGCCACGCTGGTCGCGCTGATCGCACTCTCGCTCGCCTGGGAGCTCTGGCTCGCGCCGCTGCGCCCGGGCGGCTCGCTGATGGCGCTCAAGGCGCTGCCGCTCGCGCTGCCCCTGGCCGGCATCCTCGCCGGGCGGCGCTACACCTACCAGTGGTCGAGCCTGCTGATCCTCGCCTACTTCGCCGAGGGCGCGACGCGCGCCTGGAGCGACGCGGGGTTGTCGCGCCTGCTCGCCGGGCTGGAGCTCGCGCTGAGCGTCGCGTTCTTCGCCGCGGTCGTCGCCTACGCCCGCCGCACGCGCGGCGTCAGAGCTGGTGCTGCGGATTGAGCCGCTCGACCTTGCTTTCCAGGCGGTTCAGCGCGCTGATGTAGGCCTTGGCCGCGGCGACCACGATGTCGGTGTCGGCGCCGACCCCGTTGACGATGCGCCCGCCGCGCGCCAGGCGCACCGTCACTTCGCCCTGCGATTCGGTGCCGGTGGTGACCGCGTTCACCGAGAAGAGCAGCAGCTCGGCGCCGCTTTTGGCGATCGACTCGATGGCCTTGAAGGTGGCGTCGACCGGGCCGTCGCCCTCGGCCTGCGAGCGCTTCTCGCTGCCGTGCTCCTGCAGCACCACCGAGGCGCGCGGCCGCTCGCCCATGCCGCTCGACTGGCTCATGGTGACCAGCTGCCACTGCTCGCCGGCCGAGGCGCCCGCCTCCTGCGCGACCAGCGCCTGCAGGTCCTCGTCGAAGATCTCGGCCTTCTTGTCGGCCAGGTCCTTGAAGCGCTGGAACGCCTTGTTCACCGCGTCCTCGCTGTCGAGCTCGATGCCGAGCTCCTTCAGCCGCTGCTTGAAGGCGTTGCGGCCCGAGAGCTTGCCGAGCACGATCTTGTTGGTGCTCCAGCCGACGTCCTCGGCGCGCATGATCTCGTAGGTGTCGCGCGCCTTGAGCACGCCGTCCTGGTGGATGCCCGAGGCGTGCGCGAAGGCGTTGGCGCCGACCACCGCCTTGTTCGGCTGCACCACGAAGCCGGTGATCTGCGACACCAGGCGCGAGGTCGGCACGATCTGCGTCGTGTCGATGCCGGTCTCGAGCCCGAAGTAGTCCTTGCGCGTGCGCACCGCCATCACCACTTCCTCGAGCGAGGTGTTGCCGGCGCGCTCGCCCAGGCCGTTCACCGTGCACTCGATCTGGCGCGCGCCGCCGATCTGCACCGCGGCGAGCGAGTTGGCGACCGCCATGCCGAGGTCGTTGTGGCAGTGCACGCTCCAGACCGCCTTGTCGGAGTTCGGCACCCGCTCGCGGATGGTGCGGATCAGGCTGCCGAACTGCTCGGGCACCGCGTAGCCGACCGTGTCCGGGATGTTGATGGTGGTGGCGCCTTCGCGGATCACCGCCTCCAGCACCCGGCACAGGAAGTCCAGGTCGGAGCGGCTGCCGTCCTCGGGCGAGAACTCGACGTCGGGGCAGTGCTTGCGCGCGAAGCGCACCGAGAGCCGCGCCTGCTCGAGCACCTGCTCGGGCGTCATGCGCAGCTTCTTCTCCATGTGCAGCGCGCTGGTGGCGATGAAGGTGTGGATGCGCCACGGGCCCTTCGCCGCCTTCAGCGCGTCGATGCCGCGCTGGATGTCCTTGTCGTTGGCCCGGCACAGCCCGCACACCACCGAGTCGCGCACCGCGCCGGCGATCGCGCGCACCGCCTCGAAATCGCCGTTCGACGAGGCGGGGAAGCCGGCCTCGATGACGTCGACGCGCATGCGCTCCAGCGCGCGCGCGATGCGCAGCTTCTCCTCGCGCGTCATCGACGCGCCGGGGCTCTGCTCGCCGTCGCGCATGGTGGTGTCGAAGATGATCAATCGGTCGTTAGCCATGGAAATGGTCCTTGGACCCCGGGGGTCCCAGTCGCTGCACGGATTGTAGGCAGGAGTATTTAGCGCGCGCGGCGCAGCAGCAGGCCGCCCAGCGCGAGGAGCGCGGGCGTGAGGGAGGCGAGGCGACGGGCCTGCGGCATGCGGCGACTATAGCCGAACGAAGCGGCGCAGCGCAAGGCGCAGCGCGGCGCGCAGCCGCGCGAGCAGCCCCGCCGGCGCGTCGGCGGGCGCGGGCGCGGGGCGCGGGTAGCGACGGCCGATGCGGGCGACCTTGCTGGGCGGCATGGCGCGATCATCCCGCGCGCCGCGGCGGCGCGGGAAGCGGGCTGAACAACTTTGACCTTCTATTCCTCGGGCAGGACCGGCCGCACGCGGTGCCCCATGGCCCACATCGCGTAGCCGGAGAAGGCGTAGGCGAGGAACAGCGCGAACAGCACCAGCGAGGGCCGCGAGGCGACCACCGAGATGCCGATCACCAGGGCGAGCACCATCCACAGCGGCACGCGCTTCTTCCAGTTCACCTCCTTGAAGCTCCAGAACGGCACGTTCGACACCATGGTGAAGCCGGCGAACACCGCCACCGCCCAGGCGAGCCAGGGCAGCCAGCCGTGCTCCTCGGGCAGCAGGCCGAAGTCGCTGAACGCCCAGACCAGGCCGGTCATCACCGCCGCCCCGGAGGGGCTCGGCAGGCCCTGGAAATAGCGCTTGTCGACCACCGAGATGTTGGTGTTGAAGCGCGCCAGGCGGATGCCGGCGCCGCCGCAGTAGATGAACGCGCCGATCCAGCCGAGCGTGCCGAGGTCCTGCAGGGTCCAGGTGTAGGCGATCAGCGCCGGCGCCGCGCCGAACGCCACCATGTCGGCGATCGAGTCGTACTGCGCGCCGAACTCGCTCTGCGTGTTGGTCCAGCGCGCCACCCGGCCGTCCATGCCGTCGAGCACCATGGCGACGAAGATCGCCACCGCGGCGGTCTCGAAGCGGCCGTTCATCGCCTGCACGATGGCGAAGAAGCCGGAGAACAGCACCCCGGTGGTGAACAGGTTGGGCAGCAGGTAGATGCCGCGGCGCCGCAGGCCTCCCAGCGGCGGCTTGGGCTCCAGCTCGCTCACCTCGAGCTCGGGTTCTTCGGGGCCGTCAGCCATGCGAGCACGCTCGTCGCCGCGTACACCTTGTCGCCGATCGCCGCCTTCACCTCGACGTCCGGCGGCAGGTAGACGTCGACGCGCGAGCCGAAGCGGATGAAGCCGATGCGCTCGCCGCGCTTGAGCTCGGCGCCCGCCGCAACATAGCACAGGATGCGGCGCGCGATCAGGCCCGCCACCTGCACGCAGACCACGTCGACGCCCTCGGGCGTGCACAGCCACAGCGCGTTGCGCTCGTTGGCGCTGGAGGCCTTGTCGAGCGCGGCGTTGAGGAAGGCGCCGGGGTAGTACCAGCGCTCGCGCACCACGCCGTCGACCGGCGAGCGGTTCGAGTGCACGTTGAACACGTTCATGAACACGCTCACCTTGAGCGCGTCGCGCTCGAGCCACGGGTCGCGCGCCTTCGCCACCTCGACGACGCGGCCGTCGGCGGGCGAGACCACCGCGCGCGGGTCGTCGGGCACCTCGCGCGCCGGGTCGCGGAAGAACTGCACCACGAACAGCAGCGCGAGCCACAGCGGTATCGACCACGCCCACCCGGCGAGCGCGCCGACCGCCAGCGCGGCCGCCGCGGCGATCGCCACGAACGGCCAGCCCTCGCGGGCGATCAGCGGATGGGGATACGGCGGACGCATCTAGGAGCGCACTCCGGGACGCAGTCCGATTCGTCGTCCCCGCGAGAGCGGGGACCCATTCACGTCTTGCGAAAACTGGGTTCCCGCTTGCCCGGGAACGACGGTTCGGCGCACCTTGCGATCTTCCCTCAGTTCTTGCTCGTGTCGACGAGGCGGTTCTTCTTGATCCACGGCATCATCTCGCGCAGCCGCGCGCCCACCTTCTCGATCGGCAGCTCGGCGGTGAGGCGCCGCTGGCTGAGCAGCCCGGGCGCGCCGGCACGGTTCTCCAGCACGAACTCCTTGGCGTACTCGCCGTTCTGGATGCGGCGCAGCGCCTCCTTCATGCGCCGGCGCACGCCCTCGTCGATGATCTTCGGCCCGGTCACGTACTCGCCGTACTCGGCGTTGTTGGAGATCGAGTAGTTCATGGTGCCGATGCCGCCCTCGTACATCAGGTCGACGATCAGCTTCAGCTCGTGCAGGCACTCGAAGTACGCCATCTCGGGCGCGTAGCCCGCCTCGACCAGCGTGTCGAAGCCGGCCTTGACCAGCTCGACGCAGCCGCCGCACAGCACCGTCTGCTCGCCGAAGAGGTCGGTCTCGGTCTCCTCGCGGAAGCTGGTCTCGATGATGCCGGCGCGCCCGCCGCCGATCGCCGCGGCGTAGGAGAGCGCCAGGTCGCGCGCCTTCTTCGACGGGTCGCGGTGCACCGCGATCAGCATCGGCACGCCGCCGCCGCCGGCGTAGGTCGAGCGCACGGTGTGGCCCGGCGCCTTGGGCGCCACCATCCACACGTCGAGGTCGGCGCGCGGCTGGATCAGGCCGTAGTGGATGTTGAAGCCGTGCGCGAAGGCGAGCGAGGCGTTCTTCTTGATGTTCGGCTCGACGTGGTCCCGGTAGATCTGCGCGTGGTGCTCGTCGGGGAGCAGGATCATCACCACGTCGGCGCCCTTCACCGCGTCGTCGATCTCGGCCACCTTGACGCCCGCCTTGCGCGCCTTGTCCCAGGAGGCGCCGCCCTTGCGCAGGCCGACCGTCACCTTGACGCCCGAGTCCTGCAGGTTCTGCGCGTGCGCGTGGCCCTGCGAGCCGTAGCCGATGATCGCCACCTTCTTGCCCTTGACGAGCGAGAGGTCGGCGTCCTTGTCGTAGTAGACCTTCATGGTTGCTCCCCTGATGTGAAAAGCGCGGGGAAAACGGGGTGCCGCCCCATTCTCCGCTGTTCAGACCCGCAGGACCCGGCTGCCCCTGCCGATGCCGCTCGTGCCGGTGCGCACCGTCTCGACGATGCTGCCCGGGTCGAGCGCCTGGATGAAGGCGTCGAGCTTGCGCCCGTCGCCGGTCAGCTCGATGGTGTAGGTGTTGTCCGAGACGTCGATGATGCGGCCGCGGAAGATGTCGGCCATGCGCTTCATGTCCTCGCGCTCCTTGGCGCCGGCGCGCACCTTGATCAGCATCAGCTCGCGCTCGATGTGCTCGGCCTCCGACAGGTCGATCACCTTCACCACCTCGATCAGCTTGTTCAGCTGCTTGGTGATCTGCTCGATCACGTCCTCGGAGCCGCTGGTGACGATGGTCATGCGCGACATCGACGCGTCCTCGGTCGGCGCCACGGTGAGCGACTCGATGTTGTAGCCGCGCGCCGAGAACAGCCCGGCGATGCGCGAGAGCGCTCCCGCCTCGTTCTCGACGAGGATCGAGATGATGTGCCGCATCAGCTCACAGCTCTTCGGACAGGATGATCTCGGTGATGCCCTTGCCGCCCGGGATCATCGGATACACGTTCTCTTTCGGGTCGGTGATGAAGTCGAGGAACACCAGCTCGTTGCGGCGCGAGAACGCGTCCTTCAGCGCCGGCTCGACGTCGGCCGGGTTGTCGATCAGCACGCCGCGGTGCCCGTAGGCCTCGGCGAGGCGCACGAAGTCGGGCAGCGCGTCCATGTACGACTCGGAGTAGCGGTTGCCGTGGAAGAACTCCTGCCACTGGCGCACCATGCCCATGTACTTGTTGTTCAGGTTCACCACCTTGATCGGCAGCCGGTACTGCTTGCAGGTGGAGAGCTCCTGCAGGCACATCTGGATCGACGACTCGCCGGTCACGCAGGCGACCGTGGCGCCGGGGTTGGCGAGCTGCACGCCCATCGCCGCCGGCAGGCCGAAGCCCATGGTGCCGAGGCCGCCCGAGTTGATCCAGCGCCGCGGCCGGGCGAACTTGTAGAACTGCGCCGCCCACATCTGGTGCTGGCCCACGTCGGAGGTGACGAAGGCGTCGCCGCGCGTGACCTCGTAGAGCTTCTCCAGGACGAGCTGCGGCTTGATGATCTTCGAGCTGCGGTCGTACTTCAGGCAGTTGCGCGCGCGCCAGTCGGCGATCCGCTTCCACCAGCCGTCGATCGGCCGCGGCTTGGCGTCCTTCAGGAGCTTCAGCAGGTCGTCCAGCACGTCCGGGATGTTGCCGACGATCGGCACGTCCACCCTGACACGCTTGGAGATCGACGACGGGTCGATATCGATGTGGATGATCTTGCGCGGGTTCTGCGCGAAGTTGGCCGGGTCGCCGATCACCCGGTCGTCGAAGCGCGCGCCGATCGCGAGCAGCACGTCGCAGTGCTGCATCGCCATGTTGGCCTCGTAGGTGCCGTGCATGCCCAGCATGCCGAGGAACTGCCGGTCCTCGCCGGGGTAGGCGCCCAGGCCCATCAGCGTGTTGGTGCAGGGGAAGCCGAGCGACCTGACCAGCTCGACCAGCCGGGAAGACGCGTCCGAGAGCACCACGCCGCCGCCGGTGTAGACGAGCGGGCGCTCGGCCTCGAGCAGGAGCTGCACCGCCTTGCGGATCTGCCCGGCGTGGCCCTTGCGCACCGGGTTGTACGAGCGCATCGACAGCGTCTCGGGATAGTGGAACTCGCAGACCGCCTGCGTCACGTCCTTCGGGATATCCACCACGACCGGGCCGGGCCGGCCCGTGGTCGCGATGTGGAACGCCTTCTTGAACGCGCTCGCGAGCTCGCGCACGTCCTTCACCAGCATGTTGTGCTTCACGATCGGCCGCGTGATGCCCACCGTGTCGCACTCCTGGAACGCGTCCAGGCCGATCGCCTTGGTCGGCACCTGGCCGGTGATGACGACCAGCGGGATCGAGTCCATGTACGCGGTGGCGATGCCGGTCACCGCGTTGGTGACGCCGGGACCGGAGGTGACCAGCGCGACGCCGACCTTGTTCGAGGAGCGCGAATAGCCGTCGGCCGCGTGCACGGCGCCCTGCTCGTGGCGCACCAGCACGTGCTTCACCTTGTCCTGCTTGAAGAGCTCGTCGTAGATGAAGAGCACCGCGCCGCCCGGATAGCCGAACACGTACTCGACGCCTTCTTCCTGAAGACAGCGAACGACGATCTCTGCGCCCGAGAGCTCCTGCGTCTTGACCCGGTCCATGGCCGAAAACCCTTAGAAACCATGATGGTAACATCGTGCGCAGAACACCGGCCCGGGAGAAGGCGCCTCTGGCATCGCGAAGCGAGCTCTCGACCTTCCTCGAAGGCGTCGAGCGGCGGGCATTCAAGCAGGCGGTTTTCGCCGTGAAGGACGAGCAGGCGGCGCTCGATCTCGTCCAGGACGCCATGCTGCGGCTCGCCGAGAAGTACGGGCACCGCCCGGCGGCCGAGCTGCCGCTGCTCTTTCACCGCATCATGCAGAACGCCATCCGCGACTGGTACCGGCGCCAGAAGGTGCGCACGCTGTGGAGCACGCTGCTCTCCTCGCTCGCCCCCGGCCGCGCCGACGAGGAAGAGCAGGACCCGCTCGAGGCGCTCGAATCGGCCGACGCCGCGCGCGTCGAGCCGGCGCCCGGCGACCGCTTGCAGCAGGTACAAGTCATTGAAATAATTGAAGAAGAGTTGGCGCGTCTGCCGCCGCGTCAACGCGAAGCGTTCCTGATGCGTTATTGGGATGAACTGGACGTTGCGCAGACGGCGAAGGCCATGGGCTGCTCGGAGGGCAGTGTGAAAACGCACTGCTCCCGGGCCGCTCACGCTTTGGCCGAGGCGCTCAAAGCGCGCGGGGTTACTCTCTAGCCTCGCGCGGGGCCACCGGAGCGATGAACGAAGCGCAATTCGGCAACAGGATCCGCCACCTGCTCAACCAGGGGGCGGCGCTCGACCCTGCCCGGCGCGAGCGCCTGCGCGCCGCCCGCGAGCGCGCCCTGGAGCGCCAGCGCGCCGAGCCGGTGCCGGCCCTGCGCTGGGCGGACAACGTGCTCGGGACGCTCGACGGCTGGCGCGGCGTCTCGACCCGGGTGCTGCTGCCGCTCGCGGCGATCGTGCTGGCGCTCGCGGGGTTCACCACCTGGCAGGAGAAACGCCAGGTGGCCGAGCTGGTCGAGATCGACGCCGAGCTCCTCACCGACGACCTGCCGATCGACGCCTACCTCGACCGCGGCTTCCAGAACTGGCTGAAGAGCCAGGGCCGCGCCCGCGAGTGATGCGCCGGCTGCTCGTCGCGCTGCTCGCCGCCTGCCTCGCCGGCGGCGCGGCGGCCCAGCCGGACAAGCCCCCCGCCAGGAAGCCCGCCGCCGCCAAGCCGGCGAAGAAGCCCGCCGGCGCGCAATGGGCCGAGCTGACCGCCGAGCAGCAGCAGGTGCTCGCGCCGCTGCGCAGCGACTGGGAGAACTTCTCGCCGCGCACGCGCCGCAAGTGGATCGGCATCGCCAAGCGCTATCCGACGATGAAGCCGGTCGAGCAGCAGCGCATCCAGGCGCGCATGCAGCGCTGGGCGAACCTCAGCCCCGAGCAGCGCGCGCAGGCGCGCGAGAACTACAAGCGCATGGCCCGGGCCTCGGCCGAGAAGCGGCGCAAGCTGCGCGAGCAGTGGCTCAAGTACCAGGCGTCGCTGCCGCCCGAGCAGCGCCATCCGCTCGCCCCCGGGGCGCAGCCGCGCTAGCCGGGTGACGCCGGGCATCGTGCGGCGCCTCGCCAGCCTGCTGTACGAGGCGCTCACCGCTTTCGCCGTGGCGTTCTTCGCCGGCGCGCTGTTCCTGGTCTTCACCGGGGCGCGCGACGCGACGCAGGGCATGCTGCGCCACGAGCTGCAGGCGGTGCTCGCCGCCGCGCTCGCCGCCTACTACCTCCTCTGCTGGCTGCGCGGCGGACAGACGCTCGCCATGAAGGCCTGGCGCATCCGCCTCACCGGCGTGACGCCGCGCAAGGCCGTGATTCGCCTGCTGCTCGCGGCGTGCCTGCTGCCCGTGTCGATCGTCTGGGCGCTGTTCGACCGCGACCGGCAGTTCCTGCACGACCGGCTGGCGGGGACGAAGCTCGTCTACCTCGGCGAGCGCTGAGGGAACGCTCGGGATACAGCATCCGTCGTTCCCGCGAAAGCGGGAACCCATTCATTTCTAAAACCTGGACCCCCGCTTTCGCGGGGCGACGAATTCGCCTTTTATCTACGCTCCACCCACCACATCATCACCACCGCGGCGGCGAGGAAGGCCGCGCTCGGCAGCGCCGCGGCGGCGAACGGCGGCCAGTTCTGCAGCAGCCCGACGTGCGCGAACAGGCTGTTCAGCAGGTGGAAGAAGATGCCGAGCATGATGCCCGCGAACACCTTCACCCCGACCATGCCGGCGCGCGCCTGCATGTAGGCGAAGGGCAGCGCGAGCGCCATCATCACCAGCGCGGCGAGCGGGTAGAACAGCTTCTTCCACAGCGCGATCTCGTAGCGCTCGGTCTTCTGCCGGTTGCCCGCGAGGTGCTCGGTGTACTTGTGCAGCGCCCAGGCGGACATGCGCTCGGGCTTCATGATCAGCGCGTCGAGCAGGTCGGGCGACACGGCCGACTGCCACTCCGCGCGCGGCTCGCGCTCGGTGTGCGGCGCGGGGGTGAAGCGGGTGCGCACCACGTCGGAGAGCTCCCAGACGCCCTTGCCGCGGTACTCGGCGCGCTCGGCGCGGGTGATGCTCTTCAGCCGGTAGTCGCCGTCGAAGTCGAAGATGCGCAGGTCCTCCAGCACGTCGGCCTGGCGCGCCTCGCGCGCGTTGATGAACGAGCCCTCGTCCTTGAACCACAGCCCCGAGTGCAGGTCCTGGCCGATGGTCTCGGAGAGCGCGCGCATCTTGGTCTTCTGCGCCGCCTCCTCGCCGGCGGGCGAGATCCACTCGCCGACCACGAAGGTCAGCACCACGAACACCATGCCGATCTTGCCCAGCATCAGCGCGGCGCGCGCCGGCGACAGGCCCGAGCCGCGCATCACGGTGTACTCGGAGTTGCTGGCGAGGTGCGCCAGCACGTACAGCGTGGCGATCAGCACCACCACCGGCAGCAGCTCGTAGGCGTGCGCGGGCGCGTTGAGCAGCACGTACAGGAACACCTCGCGCAGCTCGTACGAGCCCTTGCCCAGGTCCTGCAGCTCGCCGATCAGGTCGAAGAAGGCGAACAGCGCCAGGAAGCCGATCAGCACGAAGCCGGTCGCGGCGAAGATCTGCCGCGCGAAGTAGCGCTCCAGGGTGCGCGGGCGCGGCCTCATGCTAGCGGCCCAGCCGCAGGCGGATGAGCTGCATGCGCTGCGCGAACAGCACCACCAGCAGCGCCACCATGCCGGCGTGCACGATCCACACGCCGATCGAGAAGTCGAGCCGGCCCTGCGCCACGCGCGCCTGGCTGATCGACAGCAGGTTCGAGTAGACGATGTAGGTGAACAGCGCGAACAGCAGGTTCACCGAGCGGCCGGCGCGCGGGTTGACGAAGCTCATCGGGATGGCGAGGAAGGCGAGCACCAGCGCCGACACCGGGATGCCGATGCGCCAGAGCAGCTCGGCCAGGTTGTCGCGCGTCGGGCTGCGCACCAGCGCCGCGGTGGTGCGCTCCTTGGGCGAGGGCTGGCGCTGCGCGCTCTCGCGCGTCTCGATGCGCGCTTCGTAGCGCTCGAACTCGGTGACGCGGTACTCCTCCTCGCCCGGCATGCCTTCGTAGCGCCGGCCGTGCTCGAGCACGATGAAGCGGTCGCCGTTCGGCGCGGTCTCGGTGTGGCCGGTGCGGCTGATGCTCACCCCGCCGCGCCCCTGGTGCACCGACGAGACGAACACGTTCTGCACCTGGTTCGACTCCCCGGACACCGACTCGACGAAGAACACCCGCTCGCGCCCCGCGGTCTCGCCGAACACGCCCGGGGTGACGCGCGACACGTCGTCGCGCGCCTCGAGCGTCGCCCGGTACTGCGCCGCCATCTGCGCCGCCCACGGCGAGATGAACAGCGCCAGCGCGGCGATCACCGCGATCTGCGGCAGGGCGAACAGCATCACCGGGCGCAGCCACGAGGCGAGCGACAGCCCCGAGGAGAACCAGATCACCATCTCCGAGTCGCGCCAGCTGCGCGTGAGCGTCAGCAGCACCGAGATGAACATGGTGAGCGACAGCAGCACCGGCAGCGCGCCGAGCGCGAAGAAGCCGAGGAACGCCACCACCGCGTCGCTCGGGATCGAGCCGCCCGCGGCGCGGCCGAGCAGCCGGATCAGCTGCGTGGTGAGCGCGATCGCGAACAGCGTCATGAACACCGCCGCAGCGAGGCCCGCGAACTCCCGCAGCAGGGCCCTGTGAAATATCAAGGAGACGACCCCTCCGGGGTGTCATGCGATACTTTCACCATGGAATTTAGCATAAAGGCCCTCTCGCCCGAGACGGCCAAAGCCGGCTGCATCGTGCTCGGCGTGCACGCGCAGAAGGCGCTCACGCCGGCGGCGCGCCGCGTCGACCAGCGCGCCCGGGGCGCGCTGCGCGCGGCGCTCGACGACCTGCCCTCGCGCACCGGCGCCACCCTGCTGCTGCGCGGCCTGCCCGGCGTCGCCGCCGAGCGCGTGCTGCTCGTGTCGCTCGGCGAGAAGAAGGAATACGGCGAGGCGGCGTACCGCGACGCGGTGCGCGGCGCGGGCGCCGCGCTGCGCGAGCTCGGCGCGCGCGACGCGGCGTTTTTCCTGGTCGACGAGAAGGTGGGCGAGCGGCCGCTCGCCTGGAACCTGCGCCACGCGGTGCTCGGGCTGCGCGAGGCCTTCTACCGCTTCGACGAGCTCAAGTCGCAGAAGAAGCCGCCGGCGGCGGCGCTGGCGCGCGTCGTGCTGCCCTTCAGCCCGGCCGCGGCGCTGCAGGCGGCGCTCGAGGAAGCCGAGGCCACCGCCGAGGGCGTGGCGCTCGCGCGCACGCTCGGCAACCTGCCGTCCAACATCTGCACGCCGAGCTATCTCGCCGAGCAGGCCGGCCGCCTGGCGCGGCAGTT
The DNA here is from genome assembly GCA_036381055.1 of Burkholderiales bacterium. Lineage (GTDB taxonomy): Bacteria > Pseudomonadota > Gammaproteobacteria > Burkholderiales > SG8-39 > SCGC-AG-212-J23. The sequence continues at coordinate 31,020 of DASVDO010000008.1, forward strand.
CAAGCTGTCGCTCGAGGTGCTCGAGCGGCGCGACATGGAGAAGCTCGGCATGGGCGCGCTGCTCTCGGTGGCGCGCGCCTCGCGCGAGCCGCCCAAGCTGATCGTGCTGCGCTATTCCGGCGCGGCGAAGTCGCAGAAGCCGCTGGTGCTGGTCGGCAAGGGCATCACCTTCGACACCGGCGGCATCTCGATCAAGCCCGCGGCCGAGATGGACGAGATGAAGTTCGACATGTCGGGCGCGGGCTCGGTGCTCGGCGCGCTGCGCGCGCTGGCCGGCCTGCGCGCGCCGCTCAACGCGGTGGGCATCATCCCGACCTGCGAGAACATGCCCGGCGGCTCGGCGACCAAGCCGGGCGACGTGGTGAAGACCCTGTCGGGCCAGACCGTCGAGATCCTCAATACCGACGCCGAGGGCCGGCTCATCCTCTGCGACGCGCTCACCTACGCCGAGCGCTTCAATCCCGACGTGGTGCTCGACGTGGCGACGCTCACCGGCGCCTGCGTGATCGCGCTCGGCCACGTGGCGACGGGGCTGTTCGCCAACGACGAGCGCCTCGCCGAGGAGATCCGCGTCGCGGCCGACGACGCCTGGGACCGCGTCTGGCGCATGCCGCTCTGGGACGAGTACCAGGAGCAGCTGCGCTCGAACTTCGCCGACTTCGCCAACATCGGCGGCCGTCCGGCGGGCAGCATCACCGCCGCCTCCTTCCTCGCGCGCTTCACGAAGAAGCTGCGCTGGGCGCACCTCGACATCGCCGGCACCGCGTGGAAGAGCGGCCGCGAGAAGGGCTCGACCGGGCGGCCGGTGCCGCTGCTCGTGCGCTTCGCGCTGCGCCACGCAGGAAAAACGTGACGAGCGTCGACTTCTACTTCAACGCCGCCGACCGGCTGCAGGTCGCCTGCCGGCTCGCCGGCAAGGCGCTGGCGCAGGGACGCAGCCTGCTGATCTACGCGCCCGAGGGCGACACCGCGAGCCGCATCGACCGGCTGCTCTGGACCTGGCCGGCGACCGGCTTCGTGCCGCACTGCGCGCTGCACGACCCGCTCGCCGCCGACACGCCGGTGCTGATCGCCGCCGATGCCGAGACGCCGCCGCGCTGCGACGTGCTGCTCAACCTCTCGGCCGAGTGCCCGCCGCACTTCGAGCGCTTCGAGCGGCTGCTCGAGGTGGTCGGCGCGGACGAGGACGAGCGCGCCGCCGGCCGCGCCCGCTACCGCTTCTACAAGAGCCGCGGCTACCCGATCGGCCACCACGACCTCTCGCAGAAAGATGCCTGAGACGCCGCAAGTCCCCGTGCTCACCGAGATCGTCGCCGACGAGCCCTCGGCGCGCCGCGCCGTCGACCCGGCGGCGCTCGAGGCGCTGGCGCGCGAGCTCGAGCGCGCCGTGCTGGTGCGCCTGTCCGCGGAGGTCGACCGCGTCATCGAGGAGCGCCTGGCGCGCACGCTGTCCGAGGTGCTCGGCCAGGCGCTCGAGGGCGTGCGCGCCGAGCTGACCGTCACCGTGACCCAGATGGTGCGCGAGGCGGTGGCCGCCTCGGTCGCCCACGCGCTCGCCGCCCCGGACCCCGGCCAGTAGTGCTGGACAAGAGCTTCGACCCCGCCGCCGTCGAGGGCCGCTGGTACGGCCAATGGGAAGCGCGCGGCTATTTCCGGCATCGCGGCGACGCCCGGCCGGCGTACTGCATCCAGCTCCCGCCGCCCAACGTGACCGGCACGCTGCACATGGGCCACGCGTTCCAGCAGACGCTGATGGACGCGCTGATCCGCTACCACCGCATGCGCGGCTGCAACACCAACTGGGTGGTGGGCACCGACCACGCCGGCATCGCCACGCAGATCGTCGTCGAGCGCCAGCTCGAGGCCGAAGGCCGCACGCGCCACGACCTCGGCCGCGACAAGTTCGTCGAGCGGGTCTGGCAGTGGAAGCAGCAGTCGGGCTCGACCATCACGCGCCAGATGCGCCGCCTCGGCGCCTCGGCGAACTGGGAGTACGCCGACACCGAAGGCGGCAAGGGCGGCTACTTCACGATGGACGCGAAGATGTCGCGCGCCGTCGTCGAGGTGTTCGTGCGCCTGTACGAGGAAGGCCTGATCTATCGCGGCAAGCGGCTGGTCAACTGGGACCCGGTGCTCGGCACCGCGGTGTCCGACCTCGAGGTCGAGGTCGAGGAGGAGGACGGCAGGATCTGGGAGCTGCGCTATCCCGGAGACGGCTTCAGCGTCACGGTGGCCACGACGCGCCCGGAAACCATGCTCGGCGACGTGGCGGTGGCGGTGCATCCGGCCGACGAGCGCTACAAGGCGATCGTGGGCAGGAAGGTCGAGCTTCCCCTCACCGGCCGCGCCATCCCGGTGATCGCCGACGAGTACGTCGATCCCGAGTTCGGCACCGGCTGCCTGAAGATCACGCCGGCGCACGACTTCAACGACTACCAGGTCGCGCGGCGCCACGGCCTGGAGCCGATCGGCGTGCTGCGCCTGGACGCCCACCTGAACGAGAACGTGCCGCCCAGGTACCGGGGCCTCGAGCGTTTCGCGGCGCGCAAGCAGATCCTCGCCGACCTCGCCGCGCAGGGCCTCGTGGTCTCGGAGAAGCCCTACAAGCTGCGCGTGCCGCGCTCGGGGCGCACCGGCGTGATCGTCGAGCCGATGCTCACCGACCAGTGGTTCGTGAAGATGGAGAGCATGGCGAAGGACGCGCTGGAAGTCGTCGCGCGCGGCGAGGTGAAGTTCTTCCCCGAGCACTGGACCGCCACCTACAACCACTGGCTGCAGAACATCCAGGACTGGTGCATCTCGCGCCAGCTCTGGTGGGGGCACCAGATCCCCGCCTGGTACGACGAGGCGGGCGAGATCCACGTCGCGCGCAGCGAGGAGGAGCTGAAGCGGAAGTTTCCCGGCAAGACCTTCCGGCGCGACCCCGACGTGCTGGACACCTGGTTCTCCTCCCAGCTCGTGCCCTTCTCGTCGCTCGGCTGGCCGGAGCGCACGCCGGACCTGGAGACCTTCCTGCCCTCCGACGTGCTGATCACCGGCAACGACATCATCTTCTTCTGGGTGGCGCGCATGATCATGGCGACGCGCCATTTCACCGGCAAGGTGCCGTTCCGGCACGTCTATATCAACGCCATCGTGCGCGACGCCGAGGGCCAGAAGATGTCGAAGTCGAAGGGCAACACCCTCGACCCGCTCGACCTCGTCGACGGCATCACGCTGGACAGGCTGATCGAGAAATCGACCACCGGCCTGCTGAAGGGCGAGCACCGCGGCCGCATCGAGAAGTACCTGCGCAGCCACTACCCGAACGGCATCCCGGCCTTCGGCGCCGACGCGGTGCGCTTCACCTTCGCCTCGCTCGCCACCTTCTCGATCACGCTCAACTTCGACCTCAACCGCTGCGAGGGCTACCGCAACTTCTGCAACAAGCTGTGGAACGCGACGCGCTTCGTGCTGATGAACAGCGAGGGCAAGGACTGCGGCCTCGACGAGCGCGCGCCGTTCGCGCCGTCGGTCTGGGACCGCTGGATCGTCAGCACGCTGCAGCGGGTGGAAGCCGAGGTGGAAAGCGCGTTCGCCGAGTACCGCTTCGACAACGCCGCCGCGGCGATCTACCGCTTCGTCTGGGACGAGTACTGCGACTGGTACGTCGAGGTGGCGAAGCAGCAGCTCGCCGCCGGCGACGAAGCGGCGCAGCGCGCCACGCGCCGCACGCTGGTGCGCGTGCTCGAGACGGCCTTGCGCCTCGCCCACCCGATCATCCCGTTCATCACCGAGGAGCTCTGGCAGCACGTCGCGCCGCTCGCCGGCAAGCAGGGCGAGACGATCATGCTGCAGCCCTACCCGAAGTCGCAGCCCGAGAAGATCGACGCCGCGGCCGAAGCGGAAGTGGCGCTCGCCAAGCAGGTGGTGAATGCGACGCGCAACCTGCGCAGCGAGATGAAGATCGCGCCGAAGGAGCGCATCACGCTTTACGTCACCGGCCAGCCAGGCCCCGCCTCGCTCGCCGCGCTGCCGCCTCTCGCGCGCGCCGAGCTGAGGCTGGTCGGCGAGCTGCCCGACACCGGCTCACCGGTGGCGATCGTCGGCCCGCACCGCCTGATGCCGCACATCGAGGTCGACCCGGCCAAGGAGCGCGAGCGGCTCGGCAAGGAAGTGGCGCGCCTCTCGGGCGAGATCGGCAAGGCGAAAGCGCAGCTCGGCAACCCGTCCTTCGTCGAGCGCGCGCCGGCGGCGGTGGTGCAGCAGATGCGCGAGCGCCTCGCCGGCTTCGAGGCGGCGCTGGCGAAGCTCAGCGCGCAGCTAGAGCGACTGCGCCGATAGCCTCGGCCTCGCGCCGGCTCGGCCACGAGAACTCGAAGCGCCAGCCGTGCTGCGCCTCGAGGCGCAGGCGGAACGCCTGCTCGAGCTCGCGCGAGGGCGTCGCGACGCAGCGCTCGGGGAAGCGCATCAGGAAGCTCGACGCCACCACGGCGCATTCGCCGACCTGCAGCACGCGCGTCTGCGCGATGCGCCGCGCGTGCAGGGTGATCTCGCCGTCGAGGTAGGCCGGCACGCCGAACTGCCGGTAGGTCGCCACCGCCGCGGCGAGCCCCCACGACAGCCAGCGGTCGCGCCGGCCCGGCGCGAACTTCAGCGGCACCACCAGCGCGAACGGGTAGCGCGCCGCCTCCTCGCCCCAGGCGAGCAGCGGCGCGGCGCCGCGTGCCTGCATCGCGGCGAGCGCGGTGCTCGTCGCGTCGAAGTCGCGCTGGCGGATCGGGCCGAGGCGTATCCAGCGTGCCGTCATCGATCGAGAGTATATGATGCGCCGCGATGGAAGAGCGCTCCGGCAACTGGCTCGTGCTCGTGGCGCGCCTGCCGGTGGAGGATCCGGCGGCGCGCATGCGCGTGCTGCGCACGCTCGAGTCGCTCGGCGCGGCGGTGATGCGCGAGGGCGTGTACCTGCTGCCCGACACGCCCTCCGGGCGCCAGTCGCTCGAGGCGCTCGCCGACTACGTCGGGCGCAGCGCCGGCACGGCCGAGCTGCTGCGCGTCGGCGCCGCCTCGCCGGCGCAGGACCAGGGCTTCGTGCGGCTGTTCGACCGCTCGGCGCGCTACGACTCGCTGGTGAAGACCGTCGAGAGCCTGCGCATCGGCTTCGGCCACTCCGACCCGGGCGCCATCTCGCGCGTGCTCGCCAAGCAGCGGCGCGAGCTGGAGGACATCGTCGCGCTCGACTTCTTTCCCGGCGAGGCGCGCAAGCGCGCCGAGGAGGCGCTGCGCGAGGCGGAGGCCGCGGTGAAGAAGCTGCTGTTCGCCGCGCGCTCGCAGGCCGAGCTCGGGCGCGGCGAGAAGCTGTTCGCGCGCACCTGGGCGACGCGCAAGCCGCTGTGGGCCGACCGGCTCGCCTGCGCGTGGCTGATCCGGCGCTTCGTCGACCCGGAGGCCACGCTGGTCTGGCTGGAGAAGGGCGACGCGGCGCCCGCCGGCGCCGTCGGCTACGCCTTCGACGGGGCGCACTTCGCGGCGAGCGAGGCGCGCGTCGCCTACGAGGAGATGCTGCACCGGCTGAACCTCGCCGCCAACCCGGCGCTCGCCAAGATCGGCGCCATCGTGCACGCGCTGGAGATGCGCGGCCAGGGCGTGCCCGAGGCGGCCGGCGTGCACACCCTGCTGCAGGGCGCGCAGCGGCGCGCGAGCGGCGACGCGGAGCTGCTCGCCGAGGCGGAGAAGACCTTCGACCTGCTCTACGAGGCCTACTACGAGCCGCGCCGCTAGCGGCGCTGCTGCTCGCGCAGCTCCTCGGCGTGGCGCGCGCGCAGCTCCTTGAGCCGCGCGTCGACCATGGAGAGCTGGTAGAAGTCGCCGTCGCCCGCCGCGCGCGCGAGCTGCAGCTGCTCGATCGCCGCGGGCAGGCTGCCCTGCAGGGCGTACGCCTCGCCCTGCGCCTGGTGCTGCAGCAGGCGCTTGCCGAGCGCCGCGTAGCTCTTCGCCTGCAGCGTGTACAGGCGCGCATCGTGCGGATAGGCGCGCAGCGACTCGCGCAGCACGGCGAGCGCGTCCTCGTGGCGCGCCTCGGCCTGCAGCGCGCTCGCCCGGGCGTAGGCGAGCGCGCGCGACTCGGGGTAGCGCTCGGCGGCGCGCGCGAGCACCGCGTCCGCGGCGCGGCGCTCGCCCGCCGCCTGCTTCACCCGCGCGTCGAGCAGCTCGATCATCGGGCTCGCGGCGCCGGCGGCGCGCAGGCGCGCCAGCTCGGCGGCCGCCTCGGCGCTCTTGCCCTCGCGCAGCAGCGCCGCGGCGAGCCCGTAGCGCGTCGCCGCCTCGCTCGCGTAGCGTTTCTCGCGCAGCGCGGCGCGGAAATAGGCCACCGCGCGCTCCGGCTCGCCGGACTCGGCGCGCAGCTTGGCGCGCACCAGGTGGAAGTCGAGCGAGTCGACATACTGCTTGTACGGCGTGTGGGCGGCGCGGTTCTGCGCGTCGGCGATGCGTTCGACCGTCATCGGGTGCGTGCGCAGCCAGCCGGGCAGCGTCGAGTCCTCGGACACGCGGTTGGCGCGCTGCAGCTTCTCGAACATCGCCGCCATGGCGCGCGGGTCGAAGCCGGCCGCCATCAGGGTGCGCAGGCCGATGCGGTCGGCCTCGCGCTCGAAGTCGCGCGAGTAACCGAGCTGCGACTGGATGGCGCCGGCCTGCGCGGCCGCCACCGCGCCGGTCGCGAGGTCCGGGTTGGCGTGGCCCAGCAGGATCGCCGCGGCGAGCGCCGCGAGCATCGGCATCTGCAGCTGCTGCTCCTGGCCGAGCATGCGCGCGATGTGCCGCTGCGAGACGTGCGCGATTTCGTGCGCCAGCACGCTCGCGAGCTGCGACTCCGAGTCGGCGAGCATCAGCAGCCCGGTGTTCACGCCGACGAAGCCGCCGGGCAGCGCGAACGCGTTCACCACGCTGTCGCGCATGGCGAAGAACTCGAAATCGCTGCGCGCCGAGGCGTTGGCGCGCACCAGGCGCATGCCGAGCTTCGACAGGTAGTCGAGGATCTCCGGGTCGTCGAGGTAGTGCGGGTCGCGGAAGCGGATGTCGCGCACGATCCGCTCGCCGATGCGCCGCTCGGTCTGCGGCGAGAGCACCACGTCGCCGACGCTGCCCAGGTCGGGCAGCGCCTGCGCGAGGGCGCGCGGCGCGGCGAGCGCGCAGACGAGGACGAGGAACGCGAGACGCATACGTTTATGATATCGCCCGCCATGGCAGGTTCCGTTACGCGAAAGCTCACGCACTTCGACGCGCGCGGCGCCGCGCACATGGTCGACGTCGCCGACAAGCCGGCGACGCACCGCGTCGCGGTCGCCTCGGGCCGCATCCGCATGAGCGCCGCGACGCTGCGCCAGGTGCGGCGCGGCACCGCGCGCAAGGGCGACGTGCTGGGCGTCGCCCGCCTCGCCGCCATCCAGGCGGCGAAGCGCACCGCCGATCTCATCCCGCTCGCCCATCCTCTCGCGCTGACGCGCGTCGCGGTCGATTTCGCGTACGAGAAGGCCGCGCTGCGCATCGTCGCGCGCGTCGAGTGCCGCGGCCCGACCGGCGTGGAGATGGAAGCGCTCACCGCGGCCGCCGTCGGCCTGCTCACCGTGTATGACATGCTGAAGGCGGTCGAGCGCGGCATGACGCTCACCGACCTGCGGCTCGAAGAAAAAAGCGGCGGCCGCTCGGGCACCTACCGCCGGCCGGCCGGCTAGCGGTGCGCCCCGGCGCGCTGCGGCTGCTCGCCTGGTATGCCGCGACGCGGGCCCTGATGCTGCTCGCGCTGCTCGGCGTCGAGCACGTGGTGCTGATGGACCCGCGCAACTGGCTGGTCGAGCTCGACGGCCGCGGCGTGCGCTTCGCCATGCCGGAGTATCCCTGGCCGGCGGTGCTGCTCCTCGACCTGCCGCTGCGGCTCGGCGTGCCGACGATCCTGCATTACTTCGCCGTGGTCGTCGTGTTCCTGCTCGCCGTCGACGCGGCGCTCGCGGTGCTGCTCTGGCGGGCCGCCGGCCGGCGGCCGAGCGCCGGGCTGTGGCTGTGGCTGCTCGCCGTGCCGGCGCTCGGCCCGCTCGTCTTCGCGCGCTTCGACCTGCTGCCCGCCGTCCTCGCGGTCGCGGCGTTGCTCGCGGTGCCCACGCGACCCTCCGCGGCGGGCGCGCTGGCGGCGCTCGGCACCTCGCTCAAGCTCTGGCCGGCGCTGGTGCTGCCGGCGCTGTTCGTCGCCCGGGAGAGAGCGGCGCGTCCGGCGCTCGTCGCCGGGTTCGCGTTTTGCCTCGCCGCGGCGGCGATCGTCACCGCGGTCGCCGCCGGCTGGCCGCGCCTCGGCTCGCCGTTCGCCGCGCTCGGCATGCGCGGCCTGCACCTCGAAGCCTTCGCCGCCCTGCCGCTCGCCTGGGCGCGCTACCTCGACGGCGGCGCGCGCTGGCTGGTGCGCTTCAGCGAGGCCTGCCATTGCCACGAGATCGTCGGCCCGGGCGTCGCGCTCGCCGTGGCGGCCGGCCGCGCCGCGCTGCTCGCCGCGACCGCGTTCGTCGCGGCGCTCTACTGGCGCGCCCTGCGCGCCGGCGGCGCGCGCGAGCCGGGCGCCGCCGCCGTGCTCGTCGCGGCTTCGCTCCTCGCGTGGATGGTCGGCGCCAAGGTGCTCAGCCCGCAGTACCTGCTCTGGCTCGCCGCGCCGCTCGCGGCGGCGGGCGCGCTCTCGGCCGCGGCGCTCTCCCGGCTGGAGGTCGCGCTGCTCGTCGCCGCCGCCGCGCTCACGCACCTCGTCTATCCGCTCGGCTACGAGGCGCTGGTGGTGCAGAGCCATCCGCTGCAGGGACCGCTGCTCGTCGTGCTGACGCTGCGCGACGCGCTGCTGCTCGCGCTCGGCGCGCGCCTCGCGCATCGCGCCTGGCGCACGAGCGCCGGCGCGCCGGCATCGAGTAAGATCGCCGCATAACAACAATCGGGAGGTGGCCGCATGTCCAGCGCGCTGCCCGCACGCCCGGCGGGCACCGAGCCGTTGCTGAGCGCCGGCACCACGTCGGCCGCGATCGTCGTGGTGAGCCTCCTGTGCTTCGTGCCGCTGAGCGCCAACGACTTCTGGCTGCACGCGGCGATCGGACGCATCATCCGCACGACGGGCGAGATTCCGGCGAGCGCGCTTTTCCCGTTCACCGAGGCCGCCGATTTCCCCTTCCACGCGCACGAATGGCTCGCCTCGCTGGTCATGCACCTGCTGGACGACGGCCTGGGCCACGAGCGGGTGATCTTCGCCAAGGGCCTGCTCGGGCTCGCGCTGTTCGGCCTCGCCTACCGCCTCTCGCACCGGCTGACCGGCAGCTTCCCGCTCGCCGTGCCGCTTTCGGTAGCGGCGCTGATCGTGGCGAACTTCCGATTCCGGCTGCGCCCGGAGCTGTTCGCGCTGCTCTTCGCCTTGCTGCTGCTGAACCTCCTCGCGGAGTACCGCGAGCGGCGCAACCCCTGGTATCTCGTCGCCTGCGCAGCGATCGCGGTGCCATGGGCCAACATGCACGGCTCGGCGCCGATCGCGGTGGCGCTGATCGGCGCCTTCGCCGCCGGCGCGGCGCTCTCGCCGGGCGAGCGCGTGCGCGCGGCGGCCCCGTACGCCCTGTGCGCCGCAGGGGTGGCGCTTGCCCTGCTCGTCAACCCCTATGGCGTCGGCGTGTATCGCTTCGCCTGGGAGCTGCAAGCTTCGGGCTACCTTCGCTCGCTCATCTACGAATGGATGCCGACCTTCTCCGGGCCGTTCGTCGGCACGCGCGGCTTCTGGGCGTTCGTCGTCTACCTGGCGCTGCTCGGCGCGCTGCTGTACGCCGGGCGCAGGCGCGTCTCGCCGGAAGGCTGGCTGCTGCTCGCGGGCTTCGGCGCGCTGGCGCTGCACACGCAGCGCCATATCGCGTTTTTCGCGATCGTCTCGCTCTATCCCGCCTCGCTCGCCGCGCGCGCGCTCGCGCCGCGGCTGGAAACCTCGCGGCGGCTGCGCGTGGCTGTGCTCATCGCGCTGATGGCGGCGGGCGGCCTGCTGCTGCGCTTCGGCAACCTGTCGGGCGGATACCCCTATTTCGTCGAATCGAACAACTTCTCGCCTCTGCTCGCCGGCTACGTGGACCAGGGCGGCGTGCGCGGCAACGTGCTCAACTCCTATGCGCTCGGCGCCGAGCTCGTGTACCGCGCCTGGCCGCGCGCCCGGCCGGCGATCGACTCGCGGGTCGACATCTACGGCGAGCGCTACCTGCTCTTCATCGAGCGCGTGCTGCGTGACGAAGCGCTGTTCCGCGATTTCGTGCGCCGCTACGACGTGAATTACGTGCTGCTCACCCGGCCCGACTTCGAGGGCGGCCTGCGCGGCATGCCGGGGCTGCAGCGCGACGGTTGGCGCATCGTCTTCGCCGACCACAAAGCCGTGCTGCTCGGCCGCAGATGAGCACCGGGCGGGCCGACCGAGCGCTAAGCGTCGCGCTCGTCACGCATTACTTCCCGGCGCACCATGGCGGCGTCGAGCGGGTCGCCGGCGAGATCGCCGCGCGGCTGGCCGCGAGCGGCGCCGCGACGATCTGCTGGCACGCGAGCGACGTCGATCCGCCGCCCGCCGAGACGCCAGGCCTGCGCTGCATCGCCGCGGCAAGCTGCAACGCAGCCGAGCGGCTGCTCGGCTTCCCCTATCCCCTGTGGAGCCCGCGCGCGCTGGCGCGCGTGGCGCGCGCGGCGCGCGAGGCGGACGTCGTGCACCTGCACGATTGCGTCTACCTCGCCAACGTCGTCGCCGCGCTGGCCGCGCGCCTGAAGGGCCGGCCGGTGGTGGTCACCCAGCACGTCGGCCGCATTCCCTATCGCAACCCGCTGCTGCGCGCCGGCGCGGCGGTGGCGACGCGGCTGCTCGGCAAGCTGGTGCTCGGCGGCGCCGCGCAAGCGGTGTTCGTCAGCGATACGGTGCTGCAGGAGTTCCAGCGCTTCGTGCGCTTCCGCCGGCCGCCGCTGCGCATCGCGAACGGCGTCGACGAGACGGCGTTCCATCCGCTCGAGGGGCCGGCGCGCCGCGAGCTGCGGCGCAGCCTCGCGGGCGCGTCCGATGTCCCGCTGCTCGCGTTCGCCGGCCGCTTCGTGGAGAAGAAGGGCCTGCACCTCGTGCGGCAGCTCGCCGCGGCACTGCCCGGCGTGCGGTGGCTGTTCGCCGGCTGGGGGCCGCTCGACCCGTCCCGCTGGGGGCTCGCCAACGTCTCGCTGCGCGGCAACCTCGCGCGCGGCGAGCTGGCGCAGCTCTACCAGGCCGCCGACCTGCTCGTGCTGCCGAGCGTCGGCGAGGGCTTCCCGCTGGTGGTGCAGGAGGCGATGGCCTGCGGCACGCCGGCGCTGGTCGGCGACGAGACGGCGGCGGCGGCGCCCGAGGCGGCCGGCCTGCTGCTGCACGAGCCGCTCGGCCGGCACGACGACGCCGAGCGCTGGCGCGCGCGCATCGAGGCGCTGCTCGCCGCGCCCGGCACATTGGCGGGGCTGCGCCCGCGCGTCGCCGCCTTCGCGCGGGAGGCCTGGTCCTGGGAGCGCGCCGTGCAGCGCTATGCGCAGATCCTGCGCGAGGCGGCGGGCGACGCATGACGCGCTGGACCCGCGTGCTCGCCGCGCTCAGCGCTTTCGCCGCGCTGTTCTCGATCGTCTTCATCCTCGACAACACCGAGTTCCCGTTCGAGGTGCGGCGGCTGCTCGTCTTCCAGTACCTGCTGCGCCAGCAGGACATCGCCGGCGCGGTGCTGATGCTCGCGCTGGTGCTCGGCGCCTGGCTGCTGCGCCGGCGCGACCCGCGGCTCGACCCGGCGGCGTTCCTCGGCCGGCATGCCTGGGCGGTCGCCGCCGCGAGCTTCGCCGGCCTGTGCCTGGCGATGTTCGCGGTCGTGCACGGCCATGCGCTCGCCGGCGACGAGCACCTCGCGATTTTCCAGAGCCGGGTGTTCGCCGCCGGCGAGCTCACCGCGCAGTTCCCGCGCGAGCTGGTCTACCGGCTGGTGCCGACCTTCTACCTCGATCGCTGGCTGATCGCCACGGAGACCGGCCGGGTGGTGTCGATCTACTGGCCGGGCTTCGCGCTGCTCCTCGCGCCGTTCTCGCTCGTCGGCGCGCCGTGGGCCTGCAATCCGCTGCTCGCCTCGCTGACGCTCGTGCTGCTGGCGCGCACGGCGACGCGGCTCACGTCCGACGAGCGCGCCGGCGGCTGGGCGATGCTCTTCGCGCTCGCCTCGCCCGGCTTCGCCGGGATGGCGCTCTCCTATTTCTCGATGACCGCGCACCTTTTCTTCAACCTGCTGTTCGCCTGGCTGCTGCTCGAGCGCACGCCGCGGCGGCTGCTGGCGGCGGGGCTGGTCGGGTCGTTCGCGCTGGTGCAGAGCAACCCGGTGCCGCACCTGCTTTTCGCCCTGCCCTGGATCGTCTCGATCGCCCGCGGGCCCGACGGCCGCCGCCGGCTGGCGCTGCTCGGCGCCGGCTATGCGCCGCTCGTGCTGCTGCTCGGGCTGGGCTGGTGGCTGTTCCTGCGCGAGCTGCAGGGCAGCAGCTTTCCCCTGCCCTATGCGCCCGACGGCGATCTGCTGCACCGGCTCGTAAACCTCGCCGCATACCTGCACTACGAGATCCGCAAGGTGTTCACGCTGCCCGGCGCCGACGTGCTCGGCTATCGGCTCGGCGAGCAGGTGCGGCTCTGGACCTGGACCGTGCCGGGGCTGCCGCTGCTCGCGCTCGCCGGCTGGTGGCTCTGGCGCGCGAGCGACGGGCTGCGGCTGCTCGGCGTCTCGCTCGCCGCGACGCTGCTCGGCTACGCCTTCGTCGGCTTCGACCAGGGCTACGGCTGGGGCGCGCGCTACGTGCATTCGGCTTTCGGCGCGCTGCCGATCCTTGCCGGCGCGCTCATGGCGAAGGGCTTGCCCGACCTGCAGGGCCGCGAGCTGCGCGCCTACGTCACGCGGCTCGCGCTCTACAGCCTGGTGTTCGGCACCGCGCTGCGGCTGTTCCAGATCCGGCTGTTCATGGACGAGCAGCTCGCCCTGCGCCCGCCCTTCGCCGAAGGCGTGCGCCAGATCGTGTTCATCCGGCCGAACCTCGAGTACTACACGCCGGACTTCGTGCAGAACGACCCGTTCCTGCGCGCGCCCGTGATCTTCATGCAGTCGCGCACGCCGCGGCGCGACCGCGAGGACGTGATCGGGCGCCATTTCCCGCAAGCGCGACTGGTGTACGACAACCCGCTGCTCGGCCAGGTGTGGCGGCTCGAGTAGTCACGCGCTGGCGCGCAGCGCCCACTTGTTGCCGAGGTAGTTCATCGCGAACAGCAGCACCGTGACGATCGGGCTGGCGACGGGCACCGACAGGCCGACGAGGTCGACGAACACGAACATGCCGGCGAGCGAGGCGGGATAGTTGGCGCTCGCGACGACCACGTAGCGCCAGAAGGCGCGCGCGCCGCGCTCGGCGAGCCGGTAGGTCCAGCGGCTGTGCAGGCTGTAGCCGATCACCACCACCACGGCGAACGAGACGACCAGCGAGGCGGCGTAGTGCAGCCCGGCCCAGTCGCCCGCGATCATGATCGCGTTGTGCACCAGGGCGCAGAACGCGCCGACGGCGAGCACGCGCGCCGCGATCATCGCCGCCTCACGCGCCGCGCCGGAACAGCGTCACGTAGACGCAGGCGTTGTCGGCGCGCACTTGCTCCGGCGTGATGGCGTCCTCCAGCCAGGCGCGCAGGTTGTAGGCCACCGTCGCCGCGGCGCACAGCGCGCCGCCGGCGAGCGGCAGCCGGCGCAGCGCATAGGCGAGGCCGAACGAGCGAAGGATGCTCGTCCAGGCGAGCGGCCCGACGACGGGGCGCATCTCGACCAGCGAGAAGCCGTGCGCCGCCACCTCGCGGCGCAGGCCTTCGCCGGTCCAGCGGCGGTAGTCGCCGGGATGCGGGTGGTAGAACCAGGTGCCGTGCGTCGAGAGCAGCAGGTGGCCGCCGGGCTTGAGCACGCGGCGCGCCTCGCCGAGGTAGGTGGCGAGATCCCAGACGTGCTCGAGCACCTGGAACGAGGCGACCAGGTCGAACGACGCGTCGGCCGCGGCGAGCGTGCCGTCGGGCCGGATCGCCACCTCGTGCGCGGCGTCGATGTCGGCGCCGCTGTAGCGCGCGCCGGCCTCGGCGAACCAGCGCTCGTAGGGCCGCTCGCCGCAGCCGAAGTCGAGCACCGCGGCGCCCGAGAGGGCGAGCGACGAATGCGCGAGCAGCGCGCGGATCGCCTCGGCCTGGCGGCGCATCACGTGCCAGCCGAGGTCCCACAGGCGCGGATTGGCGCGGCGCTCGCCGGTCATTCGGCCAGGGCGAGCAGCGAAGTGCCGCCGAAGATGCGCGCCGAGAGCTCGGGATGCAGCAGCGCCCCCACCTTGCGCGGCAGCCAGAACAGCCACTCGCTCGCGCTCCGCGGCTGGTCCACCATGCGGCTGGGATAGTCGCGCGCCGCGATGGCGTAGCCGCATTCGCGCAGCGTCTCCTCGGCCACCGCGGCGGTGTAGTAGTGCAGGTGGCCGAGCTGGCGCCGCGTCCAGAGCTGGTGGTTGATCAGCACCCCGGCGACGTGCATCTCGAGCGGGATGTTGAACACGAAGCGCCGCGCGCGCTGCCGCAGCGCGCGCAGGAAGGCGAACGGGTCCTCGACGTGCTCGAACACGTCGATGCAGAGCAGCAGGTCGAAGCGCTCGGCGCTCTTCGTCAGGTCCTCGCAGTGGAAGGAGAGCCGCTCGTTGGCATGGCGCCGCGCGCGCTCGATGGCGAGCGCCGAGATGTCGTAGCCGGCGAGCCGCGTTTCGGCGGGCAGGCCGCGCTGCAGCGCCGCCAGGATGCCGCCCGCCCCGCAGCCCACCTCCGCGACGCTCGCCGGGCGATCGGCGCCGGCGCGCCGGAGCAGGCGCAGGATCTTCGCCGCCTTCCATTGCGAGTCCTCCTCGTGCCACGAGGGGTTCGCCGCGAGGTAGCGGCCGTCCTCGTACCTACTGCTCATGGCCGCTCCCCCGCTCGGCGCGGTACACCGCGATGCGGCCCGCGACGAACGCGGCATGCCGGCGGCCGGCGTCCCATCGCGGCCCGCTGCTTCCCGGCACGACGTACCAGCGGATGCCGAGCTCGCCCGCCCGCTCGAGCGCCGCCTGCATCGTCGGCTCGGCGGCGATGCGCTCGAGCTCGGCGTAGCGCGCCTCCGCGGTGCGCTTCGCCGCCCCGCCGCGCGTCGCATGGATGAACGGCCGGCTGAGGTAGGCCGGCACGCCGCTCAGCGCGACGAGCTGGATCGCCGGGTCGCTCGCCACGCGGCGCGTCTCGAGCCCCTGGACCGCGAGGACGTCGCCCGGCGCCGAGCGGGCGCGGATGTAATGGCCCGCCTGCGGCACCCCGGGCTCCAGCCAGAAGTACTCGTCCCATCGCGCGTCGGGGGAAGTGAAGAGCGCGGCCCAGGCGCCCAGGCAGGCGAGGCCGGCGATGCCCCAGGCCCAGGCGCGCGCGCGGCGCAGCGTGCCGAGCCAGCTCGCGAGACCGGCCGCCGTCCAGATGGCGAACACGGCGTAGACGAGCACGAACGGCCGGTGCCCGAACTCGGTCGGGTCGCCGTTCGGCGCGACCGGCGCCGCGATCACCAGCAGCAAGAACACGCAGAGCACCAGCGCCGGCAGCGCGTCGGCGAGCCGCAGCGGGCGCACCCGCCGCAGCAGCAGCAGCGAGGCCGGGTAGAGCAGGAGAAAGACGCCCAGCGCCGCCGGCAGCACGAGCAGCGTACCGCCCACCAGGCCCGCCGCGGCGCCGTAGTCGCGCACGAGCTGCGCGTAGCCGAACGGCAGCGGCAGCGCCGGATGCACGTCGTGGATGACGTGCAGGAACTGCGCGAGCGCCGGCGTCGCCCCCGGGACGAGCGCGTAGTAGCCGAGCACGAAAAGCGCCAGCGCCACCGCGGCCCCGGCGAGCACGGTCGCACGGCGAGCGGCGAGCGCCGGCACGGCGAGCGCGGTCGCGACGAGCCAGGCGGGAAACGCGAGCAGGAACACGTGCACGCGGATGAACAGGCAGGCGAGCACCAGCGCGGCGCTCGCGACGAGCAGCCGGCGCGCCCCGGTCTCGCGCCAGCGCAGCCACAGCGCGAGCGACACCAGGCAGGCGGCGGTGGCATACGCGCCGCCGGGCACCTGCAGCATCAGCCAGTAATAGCCGAACGCCCGGTTCATCAGCCCGTAGCTCGCCGCATCCGGCAGGACGGTCAGCGCGGCAAGCGAGGCCATGCCGCCCGCCGGCCCGGCGAGCGCTGCGCCGAGCGTGTAGACGCCGGCGCAGAGCGTGAGAAAGCCGAGCGGCACCCACAGCGACGTGGCGAGCGGCAGCCCGGGCAGATCGAGCGGCCGGGCGAACGCCGCCGGCAGCAGGTAGGAGGCGTAGTGATAGAGCGGCCGCGGCGTGCCGGCGAGCTCCATCGCCCCGGCGCCCGCGGCGCGCGGATCGCCGAACTGCGAGAGATGCGCGGCGTGGATGAACTGGTCGGTCCAGGTCGTCATCACGCCGTCGTGCAACAGCGTGCCGTAGACCGCGGCGAGATCCCAGCACCAGTAAAGGGTGGCGCCGGCGCAGAGCAGAAGCGCGGCGGGACCCCAGGGATCGGCCGGGGAGCGCTCGCGCAGCCGCCAGGCGAGCGCGGCGACCAGCGCCGCCCAGACAAAAAAAGCCGTCGCGGCGAGCAGGCCGAACAGCGCCGCCAGGAGGTTGAGCGCCAGCGCGCTGACGCATGCGCCGAGCACCCAGGCGGCGGGCGCCGCCTGGCGCGCGCCGGCCGCGCGCAGCGCGAGGCGCCCCGCCGCCATCACGACGAGCGCCAGCGCGCCGAGCATGAGCAGCGCCGCGACGGGACGTTCTCCCCCGCTGCGCCAGAGCAGTGCGGCGAGCGCCGGCACGACGCAAAGCGATGCCGCAAGCGCGATCGCCAATGGTTCCGGTCTCCCTCCCGACGTCCGCGATTGTAGCCGCCGGGACGAAGCGGCGAATGTGAATATCATACGAAGATGATCGCGGCGGGGCTCGTCGGCTACGGCTACTGGGGACCGAATCTCCTGCGCAACCTGCATGCCTCGCGCCGCTTCTCGGTGAAGGCGGTCGCCGAGCTCGATCCGGCGCGCCTGCGCGAGGCGGGCGCCGCGCTGCCCGGCATCGACACCTGCGACGATGCGGCGGCGCTGCTCGCGCGCGACGACATCTCCGCGGTGGTGATCGCCACCCCGGTCGCCAGCCACTACGCGCTCGCGCGGCGCGCGCTCGAGCTCGGCAAGCACGTGCTGGTGGAGAAGCCGCTCTGCCGCTCGAGCGAGGAGTGCGACGAGCTGATCGCGCTCGCCGCGCGCCGCGGCCTGACGCTGATGGTCGATCACACGTTCCTGTTCACCGGCGCGGTGCGCAAGCTGCACGAGCTGGCGCGCGGCGGCGCGCTCGGCAGGATCTCCTACTACGACTCGCTGCGCGTCAACCTGGGGCTGTTCCAGCCCGACGTGAACGTGCTGTGGGACCTGGCGCCGCACGACTTCTCCATCCTCGACCACGTGATCGGCGCCGAGCCGGTGCACGTCGAGGCGACCGGCTACTGCCACGTCAACGCGCGCATGCCGGACATCGCCTACGTGACGCTGCATTGCGCCGGCGACCTGATCGCGCACTTCAACCTGAGCTGGATGTCGCCCGCCAAGGTGCGCCGGGTGGCGATCGGCGGCGACCGGCGCATGGTGGTGTGGGACGACCTCGACCGCGACGAGCGCATACGCATCTACGACAGCGGCATCCGCACCCACGCCAAGGACGAGCGCTTCACCATCATCCCCGAGTACCGCACCGGCGACATCCATGCGCCGCGCATTCCCAACGCCGAGGCGCTGGCGGGCGTGGTGCGCCACTTCGCCGACGTGATCGAGGGCCGCGCGGCGTCGATCATGAGCGGCGAGCACGGCCGGCGCGTGGTGCGCATGCTGGAAGCGGCGCAGCGCGCGCTGGACGCGAGCCTGGCGCGCGTGCGCGACGGCGCGGCGCGCGACGGCCGCCTGATATGATCGACGCGATGGCGAGCGACTCCACGATCCGTGTCGCGCCGGACGTCAGGCTCGGCCGCGACGTGCGCCTCTCGCCGTTCGTCAACCTGTACGGCTGCGAGATCGGCGACGAGTCGCGCATCGGCCCGTTCGTCGAGATCCAGAAGGGCGCGACGGTGGGCCGGCGGGTCAAGATCCAGAGCCACAGCTTCCTCTGCGAAGGCGTGCACATCGAGGACGAGGTGTTCATCGGCCACGGCGTGATGTTCATCAACGACCGGCTGCCGCGCGCGACGCGCGAGGACGGCGCCCTGAAGGGCGACGGCGACTGGCTGTGCGAGGCGACGCGCGTCGAGCGGCGCGCCTCGATCGGCAGCAACGCGACCATCCTGTGCGGCGTGCGCATCGGCGCCGAGGCGATGGTCGGCGCGGGCAGCGTGGTCACCGCCGACGTGCCGGCGCGCGCCGTGGTGGCGGGCAACCCGGCGCGCGTGATCCGCTACCTGGATGCGCGCTGAGGTCCCGTTCCTCGACCTGGTGGCGCAGCACCGGGCGCTGCGCGCGGAATTGCTGGACGTGTTCGCCGCGGCGCTGGACCAGGCGGCGTTCGTCGGCGGCGCAGCGGTCGAATCGTTCGAGGCCGAGTTCGCCGCTTTCGGCGGCTACCGCCATGTCGTGGCGGTGAGCAACGGCACCGACGCGCTGCGCATCGCGCTGCAGGCGCTCGGCATCGGCCGCGGCGCGCGCGTGGTGACGGTGCCGAACACGTTCATCGCCACCGCCGAGGCGATCTCGCAGGCCGGCGCGGCCTTCGAGTTCGTCGACGTCGACCCGGCCACCTGCCTGATGGACCCGAACCGGCTGGAGGATTTCCTGCGCGACGCCTTCGCGCGGCGCCCGAAGGACGAGCGCCCGGCCTGCCTCGTGCCGGTGCACCTGTACGGCCAGCCCTGCGACATGGAGGCGATCGGCGCGCTCGCGCGGCGCTACGAGCTGCGCGTGCTCGAGGACGCCGCGCAGGCGCACGGCGCCACCTACCGCGGCCGCTCCGTCGGCACGCTGGGTGACGCGGCCGCCTTCAGCTTCTACCCGGGCAAGAACCTCGGCGCCTGCGGCGAAGCGGGCGCGATCGTCACCGCCGACGGCGCGCTCGCCGAGCGCGCGCGCATGCTGCGCGACCACGGGCAGGCCGAGCGCTACCGCCATCGCCTCGAGGGCGGCAATGCCCGCATGGACGCGATCCAGGCGGGATTCCTGCGCGTCAAGCTGCGCCACCTGCGGGCGTGGAACGCAGCGCGGGGCGAGGTGGCGCGGCGCTACGACGCCGGCCTGCGCGGGGTGCCCGGCGTGCAGCCGGTGCAGGTGCGGGCCGACTGCGTCTCCTCGCGCCACCTGTACGTGGTGCACGCCGAGCAGCGCGACCGGCTGCAGGCCTTCCTGCACGAGCGCGCGATCCGCACCGGGCTGCACTATCCGCTGCCGCTGCACCTGCAGGAGTGCTACCGGCACCTGGGTCATGGCGCGGGCAGCTTCCCGCGCGCCGAGTGGTCCGCGGCGCGGGTGCTCAGCCTGCCGATGTTCCCGGAGATGACCCCGGCGCAGAGCGACGCGGTGCTCGGCGCCGTGCGCGAGTTCGCCGCCGCGTGCTGACGCTCTCCGGCGCGCGCGTTGCCGTGACCGGCGGCGCCGGCTTCATCGGCAGCCACCTCGTCGACGAGCTGCTCGCGGCCGGCAACGAGGTGACGGTGATCGACGACCTGTCGGCGGGCGAGCGGCGCAACCTCGCGCAGCACGCGGCAAACGCGCGCCTGCGCCTCGTGGTGGCGAGCGTGCTCGACGCCGCCGCGCTCGAGCAAGCGCTGCAGGGCGTGCAGTACGTGTTCCATCTCGCCACCCGCAACGTGCGCCTGAGCCTGCGCCAGCCGAGCCTGGTGCACGAGGTCAACATGCAGGGCACCTACAACGTCCTGCGCGCCGCCGCCGGCCGCGGCGTGCGCCGCCTGCTCTACTGCTCGAGCTCGGAGGTCTACGGCACCGCGGTGCAGGTGCCCCTGCCGGAGCACTGCGAGTTCCGGCCGCACACGGTGTACGGCGCCGCCAAGCTCGCCGGCGAATACTATGCCCAGGTGTTCCATCGCAGCGGCTGGCTGGAGACGGTGATCGCGCGGCCGCACAACACCTACGGCCCGCGGGCGCACTACGCCGGCGATCGCGGCGAGCTGATCCCGCGGCTCATCGTGCGCGCGCTGGCCGGCCTGCCGCCCCTGGTGTTCGGCGACGGCGCGCAGACGCGCGACTTCACCTACGTCGCGGAGACGGCGCGCTACCTCGCCGCGCTGATGGCGAGCGACGCGGCGGCCGGCGGCACGTTCAACATCTGCCGCGGCGAGGAAGTGGCGATCAAGGACATCGCGCTGCGCGTGGCGCGGCTCGCCGGGCTCGACGCGGCGCCGGTATGCCTGCCGCCGCGGCCGCACGACGTGCGGCGCCTGCTGGGCGACCCGGCGCTGCTGCGCCGCACGCTCGGCAGCTCGCCTTCCATCGGCATTGCCGAGGGGCTGGAGCGCACCTTCGCGTGGTACCGGCAGCATGTCGCCATCGACGAGGCCGTGCTCGCGGCCGTGCAGCGCGAGAACTGGGCCGAGACAAGCGCCGAGCCGTGGCTGCCCGACTAAAGCCGATCGCCCTGGCGCGCCCGTGGATGGGCGAGGAGGAAGCCGCGGCGGCGCGCGAAGCGATCCTTTCCGGGTGGATCACCCAGGGACCGCGCGTGCAGGCGTTCGAGGCGGCGTTCGCCGGGATGCTCGGCAGCCGCGGCGCCTGCGCGGTTTCGAGCGGCACGGCGGCCCTGCACCTCGCGCTGCTCGCCGCGGGCGTCGCTCCGGGCGACGTGGTGATCACCGTCAGCCACTCCTTCATCGCCACCGCGAACGCCGTGCGCTACTGCGGCGCCGAGCCCTTCTTCGTCGACATCGATCCGCAGACGCTCAACATGGACCCGGCAGCGCTCGAGCGCGCCCTCGCCGAGGACTTCGAGGCGCGCGACGGCGGGCTGTGGCTCAGGGCGCCGCAGCGCCTGCAGACGCGGCAAAGCCCGCTTGCCCGCGCGCCCGGCCCGATCGGTCGCCTCGCGGCGATCGAGGTCGTGCACCAGGTCGGCATGCCGGCCGACCTCGCCGCGATCGTGCCGATCTCGGCGCGGCACGGCGTGCCGCTGATCGAGGACGCGGCATGCGCGGTCGGCAGCGCGATACGCGCCGGCGCGGGCGGCGGCTGGGAGCCGATCGGCAGGCCGCACGGCCTGGCCGCGTGCTTCAGCTTCCACCCGCGCAAGCTGCTCAGCACCGGCGACGGCGGCATGATCGTATCGGACGACGCCGCCCTGCTCGCCGCCGCGCGGCAGCTCCGCCATCACGGCATGAGCGTCTCCGACCTGGAGCGCCATCGCGCCGGCGAGGTGCTGTTCGAAAGCTACGAGCGCACCGGCTTCAACTACCGCATGACCGACGTGCAGGCGGCGATCGGCCGGGTGCAGCTCGAGCGCCTGCCGGCGATCCTGGAGCGGCGGCGCGAGCAGGCGGCGCGCTACGCCGAGCTGCTGCGCGGCCTGCCGGGCGTCGAGGCGCCGCGCGAGCCGGGCTATGCGCGCACCAACTGGCAGAGCTATGTCGTGCGCCTGGCGCGTCCCGAGTGGCAGGCGCCGGTGATGAAGGCGCTGCGCGCGCGCGGCGTGGCGAGCGCGCGCGGCATCATGTGCGCGCACCTCGAGGCGCCTTATCGCGACGCCTGGCCGGCCGGCTGCCTGCCGCACAGCGAGGCGATGCGCGGCCGCGGCCTGATCCTGCCGCTGCACCACGAGCTCGCCGCCGAGGACCAGCAGCGCGTCGTCGAGGCGCTGCGCTCGGCGCTGCGCGATGCGGCTGCCTGATTTCGTCATCGGCGGCGCGCCGCGCTCGGGAACCACCTGGGCCTATCACCTGCTCGCCCGCCATCCCGGCATCTACATGGCCGCGCCGCCGCGCCCGGAGCCGAAGTTCTTCCTGGTCGACGAGCTCTACGCGCAGGGGCTCGACTGGTATTCGCGGCGCTGGTTCGCCGCCGCGCCCTCGGGCGCGGTATGCGGCGAGAAAAGCACCAACTACCTGGAGAGCGCCGCGGCGGCGCGGCGCATGGCGAGCGACCTGCCGCACGTGAAGCTGGTGTTCCTGCTGCGCGAGCCGGCCGAGCGCGCCTGGTCGAACTACCTCTGGTCGCGCATGAACGGCCTGGAGCCGGAGAGCTTCGAGCGCGCCCTTGCCCTGGAGCCGGCGCGCGAGCAGGCGCTGCCCGCCGCGCAGCGCTTTTCGCGGCCGCACGCCTATTTCTCGCGCGGGCTCTATGCCGAGCTGCTGCGACCGTGGCTCGCGCTTTTTCCGCGCGAGCGCGTGCTGTGCCTGCGCTACGAGGACATCGCCGAGCGTCCCGGCGAGCTCGCCGCCCGGCTGCATCGCTTCCTCGGCGTGGCGGCGCGGCCCGGCGACGCCGAGGGGCTCGGCGTGATCAACGCCGCCGAAGGCAGCGACGCGCCGATGCCCGAAGCCGCGCGGCGCGCCCTGCGGCTGCGCTACGCCGAGCCGAACCGCCGGCTGGTCGAGCTGCTCGGGCCGGAGTTCGGCGCCTGGCTGTGAGCCCCGGACCCGGCCCGCTATAGTGCCGGCATGGGAGAGCCGGGGGAGCCGGGGCAACGGCGCCGGGTGACGGTCGTCACGCCGGTCTACAACGAGGAGGCGAGCCTGCCGCGGTACTTCGAGGCCGTGCGCAGCGTGCTGCTGTCCTCCACGGAGGCCGATTTCGAGGTGCTGCTGGTCGACGACGGCAGCACCGACGGGAGCTGGGCGCTGATCGAGCAGGCCTGCGCGGCCGACCGCCGCCTGCGCGGCATGCGCCTGTCGCGCAACTTCGGCGCGCACATCGCCTTGTGCGCCGGCTTCGACGCCGCCGACGCGGACGCGGTGGCGGTCCTCGCCTGCGACCTGCAGGACCCGCCCGAGGCGGTGCTCGAGTTCGTCGCGCGCTGGCAGGCCGGCGCCGACATCGTGTGGGGCCACCGCCGGCAGCGCGACGACAGCCTGTGGCGGCGCCTGGCAAGCCGCCTGTTCGGCGCGCTGATGCGCCGCTACGCGATGCCGCGCGGCTCGCTGTTCACCACCGGCAGCTTTCTGCTCGTCGACCGCAAGGTGGTCGAGGCGCTGCGCCGCATGCGCGAGCACAGCCGCATCACCTTCGCGCTGGTCGCCTGGACCGGCTTTCGCCAGGACGCCGTGCCGTACGACCGCAAGCGCCGCCAGGCCGGCCGCTCGGGCTGGACCTTCTGGCGCATGGTGCTGACGATGTACGACGCGTTCGTCGGCTTCTCGGTGCTGCCGATCCGCCTGACCACCGCGCTCGGCATCACCGTCTCGCTGCTCAACGTGCCGCTCGCGATCTACCTGCTCGTGCGCTGGTGGATCGGCAACCCGCTGCCCGGCTACACCAGCGTGATGCTGGTGCTGACGGTGTTCTTCGGCGTGCAGTTCCTGCTGATGGGGCTGATCGGCGAGTACCTGTACCGCATCTATCTCGAGGCGGTGCAGCGCCCGCTGTACTTCGTCGCCGAGCGCTGCGGCGCCGCGCCGCGCTAGGCCGGCGCGAGGCGGCGCATGACCAGCGACAGCAGCTCGTCGACGCAATCGGCGAGCGACCTGCGGTCGGTCGCCAGCACGACGTCCGGCGCCTGCGGCGGCTCGTACGGCGCGCTCACGCCGGTGAACTCGGCGATCTCGCCGCGCCGCGCCCGGCGGTACAGGCCCTTCGGGTCGCGCGCCTCGCAGACCGCGAGCGGCGCATCGACGTAAACCTCGACGAAGCGCGCGGCGCCGACGATCTGCCGCGCCATTTCCCGGTCCGCGCGGTAAGGCGAGATGAACGCCGCGATGGCGATCAGCCCCGCCTCGTTGATCAGCCGCGCGATCTCGGCGCTGCGCCGGATGTTCTCGCGCCGGTCGGCGGGCGCGAAGCCGAGGTCGCGGCTGACGCCCGCGCGTATCGCGTCGCCGTCGAGCAGGTAGCAGGCGCGGCCGGCGTCGAGCAGCCGCCGCTCCAGGGCGCCGGCGATGCTCGACTTGCCGGCGCCGCTCAGGCCGGTGAGCCACACGGTCAGCGGCCGCTGCCCGAGCAGCCTCGCCCGCTCGGCCGGCGTGACGTTGCTCATGTCGACCTCCCCGCCTCTCGCGGCGACCTCAGCGCCAGGTAGGCGCCGGGCAGGCTGCCGATGACGTTGCCGGCGCCCAGCGTAACGGAAACGAGCAGCGCATCGGCCGGCGCGATGCCCTGCCCGGCGGCGAGCGCCACCATCACGCCTTCCCGCACGCCCCAGCCGTTGATGGAGATCGGCAGAGCGGTAGCGAGGACGGTCACGGGAACGATCGCAAGCCAGGCGCGCGGCGAGGCGTCGATCCCGTAGGCGGCGGCGCTCAGCGCCGCGGCGAGCGTCACCGCGGCGTGGATGGCGAACGCCACCGCGAGCGCGAAGACGAGGCGCTGCGGACGCGCGATCGCCTGCACCCCGCCGAGCGGACGGAAAAGGCGCATCGCCAGGCGTCGCAGCGCGGGCAGCCGCCCGGCCGCCCCGGCAAGCAGGGCGAGCACTGCCAGCGTCGCGCCCAGGGCGGCGCTCGCCACGACGATGCCCGGCAGGGCCTCATCTTCGTGCACGAAGAATCCGTACGCCAGCGCGAGCAGCAGGGAAACCCCGCAGAAGCCGATCAGCCGGTCGGCGACCAGGCTCGCCGCCACGAGCCCGGCGCGGCCGGTCTGCCGCGCCACCATCCAGCCGCGCACCACGTCGCTGCCGATGGAGGAAGGCAGCATCTGGCCGGCGAACAGGCCGACGAACACCGCGCGCACCGTCAGCCTGCCCGGCAGCGCGAGACCGAGCCAGCCGGCGAGCAGCCGCCAGCGCAGCGCGACGAGCAGCGCCATCGCGACGAACAGGCCGCCGACCAGCGCGAGCTCCGGCCACGCCGCGCCGCGCGCTCGCGCGAACAGCGCGTCGAGCGACACGCGCGACAGGACGAACGCCAGGATGGCGAGCGACACGGCGGCGCGCAGCGCCGTGCCGGCGAGGCGCTTCACATCCGCCCGCACGGGGGAGCACCGGCGCCGGCCCAGTCGGCAAGCGTGCCGAGGTCGACGCTGCTGCCGTCGTAGTAGCGGTTGAAGACGAGGTGCTCGCCGCGCAGCTCGAGCCGCGCGTCTAGCCCGTTGTAGAGCCGCGCCCAGCCGTTGACCAGCGCATCGGTCACCGCCGTCTGGCCGCGGAAGAGCGCGGGGCAGGCCTGCTCGATGCGGTCGAAAAGCGCCGAGACGTGCCGCGCCTCGGCTTCGCGCGCCGGATCGCGCGGCGCCGGCACCAGGGCGCAGCTCAGCACCGAGAGCGGCTCCGGCGACGGCGCGCGCCGCGCCAGGGCGTTCGCCCAGCGCGACAGGAGGTCGTCGCGCTGCGGCCGCCAGGCGATGGTGAAGCAGTCGCCGGAATCCACGCGGTAGCCGATGCGCCGGAAGGTGGCGTCGTAGGCGTCGATGCGCAGCTCCCGGCCGAGCGTGCGCAGCCGGCCGCGCTGCGCCTCGATCAGCGCCGCGAGCCGCGGCGAATCGGGCGGCACGCTGTGGTGGCCGCGCAGATTGACGAACGACGCGCTCGCCGGCAGGAACGGCGCGACCACCGCCATCGGCAGCGTCTCGACGCTGAGGTACAGCGCGGGCTCGCGCGCGGCGCGCGGCGGCACCTCGTAGGGCAGCCAGCGCGACGACCAGGGCTCGGCGGCGAACCAGCGCGACGGCGAAGCGGTGAGGCACATGGCGAGCTGCACGCCCAGGAGCAGCGCGAGCGCGACGCGCGCCGGACCCGCCGGCAGCAGTCGCTCGACGAGCCGCGCCAGCACCACGCCGCAAAGCAGCAGGAGCGGCACGCCGTAGCGCCCGTTCGACGAGGTCGCGATCCAGAGCACGGCCGCGGCGAAGAAGAACGCGAGCAATCGCCAGTCGGTTGCGGCGAGCCTGCTCTGCTGCACGCGCCGGCCGAGGATTGGCAGCGCGACGGCAGCGGCGACGAGCGCGGCGAAGCGGATGTCCGGCGCCGCGGTCTCCAGGTAGACGCGGCTGCTCGTGGTCGCCATGCGCAGCGGCAGCGTGAGCGCTTCCAGCAGGCCATCGGGCGTGAAGCGCCCGCCGATCTGATTCACCGGCGGCGCGAACGGCGACTTGAACCAGGCATTGAAGAGCGGGAACACCGGGTTGCCGAACTCGCGCAGCAGCAGGACGAACCACGGGCCGGCGAGCAGCGCCACGGCAGCCGCGCCGCCGACGGCATAGCCGAGCGCCGCGCGCCACGGCCGGCCGAAGAGCAGGACCAGCGCCGCGACGCCGTAGACGGCGTTCGAGTACTTGAGCGCCGCGGCGGCCCCGATCAGCGCGCCGGCGGCGAGCGCTCGCCGGCCGTGCACCGGCTCGCCGAGGAGGAGCAGCACGCCGCCGAGCACCAGGGCGGCGAGCCAGGGGTCCAGGATCGAGGTGCCGACCATCGGCCAGAACACCGCCGTCGCCGCGCCGAGCGCCGTGCCGAGCAGCGCGAAAGCGAGCCGCTCGCGCGCGCTGCGGTGCGCGAACAGGCGCCACGCCAGGAGGTAGAGCAGCGCGAGGCTCGCGCTCGCCGCGATCGCGAGAACGATGGAGGCGAGCACGCTGTGCCAGGAGGAAGCGAGCGCGTAGAACGGCAGGTAGCCGAGCGGGTTGAGATAGCTTTGCGCGCTCGCCGCGTAGAAGTCCTGCGCGAGCCGCCCGCCGAGCAGCTCGTAGGCGACGTAGTAGTGGTAGTTGAGCAGGTCGTAATTGAGGTCCTTGCCGGCGAGCACCGTCCACACCGCGCAGGTCGCCGCGCACACGCCGAAGACAGTCAGGGCCGCCGGTCGGCGCATGACGCTCGCTACGGCAATCGCTTGTGGAAGCGCTGCTGGCGCTGCTCCAGGGCGGCGAGCGCGGCGCTGTTGCCGGTCTCGCGATAGAGCTCGCGCAGTGCGTCGACCGCCGGGTTGTCCGGCGGCGGATAGACGGAGACCGAGGTCTCGAAGTCGCGGATCGCGCCGTCGCGCTCCCCCTTGCTCGCGCGCAACGCGCCCCGGAGGTAGAAGTACCGGGCGAGGTGCACCTTGTTCACGTCCGAAGGCATGGCCATCCTCGCCTTTTCCAGCGTGTCGTAGACGACGCCCGCCGGGTAGCCGTGCGGGTTGAGGACCAGGCCCTGTGCCAGCCCGAGCGCGCCGTAGAAATCCCTGGACAGGAGCTCGAGGTCGCGCCGCGTCTGCTCGTCGAGCGCGCTGCCGCGCGGCGGCAGGCTGCGGGCGATCAGCACCGCGTAGGTGCGCCGCAGCTCGCCCTGCAGGCCGGCGATCCACGCGTTGGCGTCCTTCCGGTCGCTGATCCATTCGGCGAAGAACGCCCGGGCCTCGGGCGGAATGTCGACCTTCACTTGCGCCGGGTCGGTCGACGACTTGTCCAGCACCCGGAACAGCCAGCGGTCCACGCGCGCGAAGCCGGTGTAGCTGTCGAGCGTGAAGACCACCGGGTCCTTCGCTTCCTCGATGAACTTGTGGATGATCTTGCGCTGGTCTTCTTCCCGGGTGCGCAAAGGATGGAACAACCGGTTGCCGAGCACCAGGCCTTGCGCGTGGTAGAGCGTGATGTCGGGCCGCTGCCCCTGGATCATGTGGAAGTAGGCCATCGGCGCGAGATCCGCGTCGCCCTGCGCGAACACGACCGCGTTCTGCGGCAGCAGCGCGAGGAGGGTCTTCGCGTAGCGCGCGCCCCACTCGTCGTCCTGCGAGAGGTTGAGGTACGCGCCGGCGCCGGCAACGAGCGCCAGCACTGCGCCTGCCAGAGCGCGCGCGCCGCGCTCGCCGAGCCGGTAGCGCGCCTGCACGGCGCGCAGCCCGATCGCCATCCACAGCGCGCAGACGGCGTACGCCGGCAGCGGATACACATGGTAGATGTGCTTGCGCATCGCGTCGTAGTCGAAGCCGAGCAGCAGGAGCAGCACCGCCGTGGGCATCAGGAAGGCGGCCGTCAGGAAGGTCGAGACGCGCCGGCCGGCGGTGCGCCACTGCGCGACGAAGCCGGCGATCGCGAGCAGCGTGCCGGCCACCGCGAACTGCACGAAGAGCTGCTCCCCCTGGAACTCGAAGAAACGCACGCGGTCCAGCCAGGTCGCCGAGGCCGACTGGTCGACGCCGGCGTAGCCCGCCCGGCTGACGAAGAACAGCACCTCGGGAATCGTCTCGAGCGGGCCGTCGAAGTTGATCGGCAGCGTTGCCCAGGAGCGCACCACCATCCAGGCGTAGGGCAGCAGGCCTGCGGCGGCGAGCAGCACCAGCAGGCCGGCGCGCTGCAGCACCGCCTCGCGCAGCGGCCACAGGAGGACGACGAAGCTCGGCGCGACGAGCAGCATCAGCGGCCAGTGGTTGGAGAGGCTCAGGCCGAAGATCAGCGCGATCCACGGCAGGAAGCGCTCGCCGCGCGGCGCCGGCAGATCGCTTCCGGGCGGACACGCCCTCAGGCCCAGATAGACCAGCAGGAGGAAGAAAAAGGTGTTGAGGGTGTAGACCTCGGCAATGATCGCCTGCGACCAGAACACCGGCGACAGGCCGAGGCCGAGCGCGGCGAGGTATGCCGGCACGCGTCCCGGCGTCAGGCAGCGCGTGCACAGCCAGAGCACGGCGCCGGTCAGCGCGCCGAACATCGCGCTCGCAAGGTGGACGCGGTAGGCGACCTCGCCGAACGGCAGCTTGCTGAAAAGGTGGCCGATGAGCGTGAACAGCGGATAGCCGGGCGGGTGCTCGACGCCGAGGAAGTAGCTCGACAGGACGAACAGACCGTCGTCCTCGAGCGCGACGGTGCGCGGCGAGGTGAGCGCGTAGAGCACGAAGAGCGCGACGCCGACGGCCGCGGCGTGCAGCCACTCGGGACGCGGACGCGCGTGCGGGCTCGGCGGCGTGCTCATCGCTTCAGCGCGTTCGAGCCGCCCCAGGTGAACGAGGCGGTGGTGAAGAAGTTCCACAGCGCGGCGACGATCGCGCCGGCCAGTCCCGCCGCCCAGTACGCGACGGACTTGAGGTACAGCCATTCGCCGAGCGCCACGTTGATCAGCGCGCCGATGCCGCAGGCGACGTAGAAGCTGAGCAGGCCGCGCCACAGGCGGCGGCCGCGCAGCCGCTGGTCGGCGTAGGTGAAGGCGTTGTTCAGGAAGAAGTTGCTCGTCATGGCGACCCAGGTGGCAAGGATCTGGCTGGTGAGGAAACCGGCGCCGCCGAGCTGGTACGTCGCCCAGAGCACGGCGAGGTGCACGCCGAGGCCGGTCACCCCGACCGCGGCGAAGAGAAAGAAGCGCGCGGGCAGCAGCCGCCCGGTCGCGTGGTAGAGCAGCAGCATGAAGAACTCGGCGATCACCCGCAGGCCGAGCTTGCTCTCGCCGTGCGCGCGGCTGCGCATGACGTAGGGACGCTCGACCACCTTCACGTCGCCGCGCGCCGCGGCGATCAGGTCGAGCAGGATCTTGAAGCCGCGGCCGTACAGTCGCCGCACCACGCGCTCGAGGAAGCTGCGCCGCACGACGAAGAAGCCGCTCATCGGGTCGGTCAGGTTCCTCGACAGGAAACCGCTCAGGCGGCTGGCGAGGCGGCTGATGCGCACGCGGTCCGCGGCCAGCTCGCCGGTGCTGCCGCCCGCCATGTAGCGGCTCGCCACCACGACGTCGGCGCCGTCCAGCTTCGCCGCCTCGAGCAGCTTGGGCAGGAGCGTCTCGTCGTGCTGCAGGTCCGCGTCCATGACCGCGAGATAGGGCGCCGAGCTCGCCAGCATTCCTTCGATGCACGCCGAGGCGAGGCCGCGCCGGCCGATGCGGTGCAGGATGCGCACCCGGGCGTCCTGCTGCGCCCGCTCGCGCACCACCTCCTCGGTGCGGTCGTCGGCATCGTCCACGACGATGATCGTCTCCCAGTCGAGGCCGTGCATGGCGCGCTCGAGCGCGGCGAGCAGCGGCGCGATGTTCTCGCGCTCCCGGTAGGCCGGCACGACGACCGAGATCTCGGGCACGCCTAGCGCCTCCCCTCGGCGAGCTGCGCGATCAGGTCGCCGATCTGCCAGTCGCGGAACGACCACAGGCGGGCGCGGTGCTCGGCGAGGTCGATGTTGGCGGGCGTGCCGTCGCGCCGCTGCGCGTTCCAGCCGTCCGGCGCATAGAGCGTCGCGCCCAGCACCTGCACGAAAAGCGACCATCCTGCCGCGGCGGCGAAGGCCGCCTTCGCCGCGGGGCGCCGCAGGGCCGCGAGCGCCGGGATGCACAGCACGGCGAGCAGCGGCGCGCTGTCGACGATCGGCCGGTAGCCGTAGGTCCAGCCGCCCCACCAGTCGAACCACGCGAACGCCGGCAGCCACAGGAGCGGCACCGCGACGCCGAGAAAGCGCAGCGCGGCGTAGCGCTCGTCGCGCCAGGCGAGCGCCGCGCCGACGAAGGCGGCGGCGAGGAACGGGCTGTAGACGAGCAGCCCGCGCGCCGGACTGGCGAGCAGGCCCGCCGCGCCGAGCCAGAGCGGCGTCTGCCAAACCTCCGGCGACCCGGTCTTCCACTGCGCGACGGCGGCGCCGGCGGCGAGCTGGCCGAAGTCGAGCGGCGCGCCGAAGTAGTAGAGGTTGTACGCGAGCACGGCGAGCGCCACCGGAAGCGCCGCGGCGCCGTACGCAAGCAGCGCGCGGCGGTGCGCCCAGGCGAGGTCCGCCGCGGCGGCGAGCGCCACCACTGCGGCGGTCGGCCGGCATGCCGCGGCGGCGGCGAACGCCAGGCCGGCCAGCGCGCCCCGCGTCCACGCGCCTTGCCCGCGCACGAAGCACAGCACGCCGAGCGAAAGGAAGAAGATCTCCGCCGTCTGCTGCCACAACGCCTGCGAGGAAAGCGTCCACACGCAGGTGCCGAACGCGTACAGCGCGGCGAGCAGCGCGGCGCGCCGGGCGGAAAGGAAAGCGAGCGCGGCGAGGAACACCGCCGCCACGGAAGCCGCGGTGAGCAGCGCGGCGGTGACGCCCGCGGCCCGGAACATGACGAACGGATCCTCGAGCTCCGCGCCGAGCGCCGCCGCGGCGAGCGCCGCCGGCACGGCGGTGAGCCCGGCGGCCGGGCCGAACGCGCTGGCGAAGAGCGGCTCGCCGCCGCGCTGCTGCGTCGTCGGCACGACGAAGTAGCGCGGCGCGACCAGGACGAGCCGGCCGCTGCGATAGGCGTCGCCGTAGGTGCCTTGCGCGGCGGGCTGCGTCCAGCTCTGCACCGTGACCGGCACGCTCGCCTCGCCGCGCTTCTCGGCCCAGATGAAGAGCAGCGGCGCCTCGCGCGCCGTGAACACCGGATCGCCGTCGCGCAGCAGGCTCACCGCCACCTGTGCGTTGGCGGTCGTGTCGTGGCTGTAGGGCACCGCAGGGGCGCTCGCCAGGTAGACCAGCGAGGCGGCGGCGAAGAGCAGCACGGCGCTGCGCACCTGGCTCCTCACGCGCGCTCTTTCCAGTTGATGAGATGCAGGAGGAAGGAGGCGAGCACCAGCTCCATGCCGCCTACCATCAGCGCCGCGGCAGGGATCGTGTCGCGCATGACGATGCGCGGATCGAGGGCGCCGAAGCCGGTCTCGCGCCATTGCCAGAACGCGCCGGCGCTCCACAGGAAGCCCGCCAGCGCGAGCGCCAGCCCGGCAAGCAGGCCGCGCTCGAGGCTCACCACCTTGAGCAGCCGCACCAGCGCCGGCGCGCGCGGCAGCAGCCCCGCGTTCTGGGCCGAGAGCCGCGCGAACAGGGCGAACAGACAAAGCTGCATGCCGAGCAGCCCGGCGGCCGAGGCGTACAGCATGCTGTGGATGTCCAGCCCCGCGCCGAACACCTCCAGGGTGCCGAAATAGAGCAGCGTGGTGAACGTGATCCCCACGACGAGCAGCGCCAGGCCGGGATAGAGGAACAGCCAGCGCGGGCTGAAGAGCAGCAGGAAGCTCAAGTGCCGCCAGCCGTCGCGCCAGCTTCGCAGGTGCGGCGGCCGCCCGCGGCCGTCGGGCGAGAGCGTGGTCGGCACCTCGGCGATCTTCCAGCCGGCGAGGGCCGCCTTGACCACCAGCTCGCTCGCGAACTCCATGCCGCGCGTGCGCAGGTCGAGCGACTGCACCGCCGCGCGGTCGAAGCCGCGCAGGCCGCAGTGGAAATCGCGCACCGGCGTGCGGAACAGCAGCCGGCCGATGAAGCTGAGCACCGGGTTGCCGAGATAGCGGTGCAGCGGCGGCATGGCGCCGGCGCGGATGCCGCCGGCGAAGCGGTTGCCCATCACCAGCGGGTAGCCCTCGCGCAGCTTGGCGACGAAGCCGTCCAGGCGCGTGAAGTCGTAGCTCGCGTCGGCGTCGCCCATGATCACGTAGCGGCCGCGCGCGGCGCGGATGCCCCCCGCGAGCGCCGCGCCGTAGCCGCGCTCGGCGACCTGCACGACGCGCGCGCCGGCGCGCTCGGCAATCGTCTGCGAGCCGTCCTGCGAGCCGTTGTCGGCGACCAGCACCTCGCCGTCGATGCCGGCGCGCTCGAGGAAGGCGCGCGCCTTGGCCACGCAGCCGCCGACCGTGGCCGCCTCGTTGAGGCAGGGCATCAGGATTGTTAACTCCGTCATCGGCGCCCCCCGGCGCCTGGGCACAGCAGCAAAAAAAAAGGTACCCCGAAGGGTACCTTTTTCGAAGCTAGCCTACGTTATCCGCGGCAGGAGCCCGGCAGGTATTTCGCCGGCACGGGGTTCGTGGCCGCCGGACCGCAGACCCAGCCGTAGAGCTGCTGGCTGTTGCCCGCCGTGAACACGGCGGTGACGCCCGAGGACGCGTACGGCACGAGCTGGATGACCGAGCCGTTCACCGAGCTGGAGATGCTCTGCACGGTGGCGAGCACCACGCCGTTGTCGTCGGTGTGGATGCGCTGCACGTACTTGGTCATCTGCGTGTCGCTCAGGATCTCGCAGCCCCAGCCGTCCGGGCCGGGTTCGGTGGTCGGGCCCGACTGGTAGACCTCGGTGATCGACGTACGGCACGCGCTCATGCCGAGAATGACTTCCGACATCTTCGCGCGGATGGTGTAGTCCTGGTATGCCGGCAGCGCGACCGCCGCCAGAATACCGATGATCGCCACCACGATCATCAGCTCGATCAGCGTGAAGCCCTTCTGCATCGTTCTCATCACGGGTACTCCCTTTCAGTTGGTAAGGCGGTCGCTGTTATACGCGACGCCCCCCTCACCTGCAACGTCCGTGCCAGCCGGGACCGGAGATAGTTGCCCGTGAATCACGTGGCAAAAGTCACGCGCGGTGTCCAAAAATGGCGACACTGACAAATTTCGGCACCGCTTCTCGACCTCAGGGCGCGTAGCCGGGGATGCGCGCCTCGTCCACCGCATCGATCTGCTCCGGGTCGAGGAACATCTCGGCGTAGCGCTGGTAGACCTTCTTGCGCACGAAGATGGTGAACAGGTCCGGGTCGATGTGCCCGTTCTGGCTCATGCGGCCGAGGATCTCGAGCGACTCGGAGAGCGTCTTGCCCTTCTTGTACGGCCGGTCCTTGGCGGTGAGCGCCTCGAAGATGTCGGCGATGCCCATGCAGCGCGCCTGCACCGACATCTGCTCGCGCGTCAGGCCCTTCGGATAGCCCTTGCCGTCCATACGCTCGTGGTGCCCGCCGGCGTACTCGGGCACGTTGGCGAGGTGCTTGGGCCAGGGCAGCGCCTCGAGCATGCGGATGGTCGCGACGATGTGGTGGTTGATGATCTTGCGCTCGTCCTCGGTGAGCGTGCCCGAGCGGATGGTCAGGTTCTTCACCTCGTCGTCGGAGAGGAAGTTCGCCTCGTGGCCGGTCATGTCGCGCCAGCGGTAGGCGGCGATGCGCTTGACCCGCGCCACGTCCTCGTCCGACATGCGCTCGCTGCCGATGTTGCAGGCGTGCAGGAAGCGCCGGTCGTCCTCCAGCTCGCGCAGCCGGCGCCGGCGCTGCATCTCGTCCAGGTCGCCCTTCAGCGCCTGGATCTCGAGGTCGCGCTTCAGCACCTCGAAGCGCGTGTCGATGAGATGGATGCGGTCGTAGATGGTCTCGAGCTTGGTCGCCTTGTCGACCACGTGCACCGGCGTGGTGACCTTGCCGCAGTCGTGCAGCAGCCCCGCGATCTTCAGCTCGTAGCGGTCCTTCTCGGTCATGCTGAACTGCGCGAGCGGGCCGTCCCGCGTCTCGTTCACCGCCTCGGCGAGCAGCATGGTGAGCACCGGCACGCGCTGGCAGTGGCCGCCGGTGTAGGGCGACTTCTCGTCGATCGCCGTGTTGATCAGGTTGATGAACGACTCGAAGAGCTGCTCGAGCTGGTTGATCAGCAGCCGGTTGGTGAGCGCGATCGCCGCCTGCGAGGCGAGCGACTCGGCGAGCCGCTGGTCGGAGGCCGAGAAGGCGCCGATCTCCCCGGTGACCGGGTCCAGCGCGTTGATCAGCTGCAGCACGCCGATCGTCTCGCCCTCGTGGTTGCGCATCGGCACCGTGAGGAACGACTTGGAGCGGTAGCCGGTCTTCGCGTCGAAGCCGCGCGTGCCGGTGAAGTCGAAGCCTTCCGCGGTGTAGGCGTCGGGGATGTTGACCGTCGTGCCGTTCAGCGCGACGTAGGCCGACACGTTGCTGTGGTTCGGCTTGCCGTCCTTGTAGAGCTGCACCGGGTAGAAGGGAATCGGGTTGCCGGTGGTGCCGCCGAGGTAGAACTTGAGCGACGTGGTGCGCATGATCTCGAAGCGCAGCGTCTTCTCCTCGGTCACCCGGTAGAGCGTGCCGCCGTCGGCGCGCGTGATGGTCTTCGCGGCGGTGAGGATCGCCTCGAGCAGGCGGTTGATGTCGCGCTCGGCGGACAGCGACGCGCCGATGGCGTTGAGCTGGTCGAGGCGCCGCACCAGGTCGTCGGCGGCGCCCGGCGACAGGCTGCCGGGGAAGCGCAACTCCTGCGTCGCGTCGAAGCTTGCGCTCACCGGGCTCTCGCCCCCGCGCCTACTTGATGCAGACCGAGCGCACTTCCTTGATATGCGTCACCCCGGCCAGGCATTTCTCCATGCCGTCCTGCTTCAGGGTGCGCATCCCCTCCTCCAGGCTGAGGGCGAGCAGCTCGGCGACGCGCGCGTGCTCCTGGATCGCCTTCTTCAGGCGGTCGGAGGCGATCAGGAGCTCGTGCAGGCCGCAGCGTCCCTTGAAGCCCGTGCCGCCGCATTTGTCGCAGCCGACCGGCTTGTAGAAGGTGAGCTGGCCCTTCTCGTTGCCGTAGTGCTTCACCCAGTCGCGGTACACCGCTTCCATGGCGGCCTTCGGGTCGGCCTTGAAGCGCGCGGTGTTCATCAGCTCCTCGCAGTACTCGCGCAGGAACGCGGTCAGCTCGGCCGGCTCCGGCGTGTAGGCCTGCTTGCACGAGCACAGGCGCTTGGCGAGGCGCTGCGCCAGGATGCCGAGCAGCGCGTCGGAGAAGTTGAACGGATCCATGCCCATGTCGAGCAGGCGGATGATCGACTCGGGCGCCGAGTTGGTGTGCAGCGTGGCGAACACCAGGTGGCCGGTAAGCGAGGCCTCGATGCCGGTCGAGGTGGTCTCCTTGTCGCGCATCTCGCCGACCATGATGATGTCCGGGTCGGCGCGCAGGAACGACTTCATCACCGCCGCGAAGTCGAGGCCGGCCTTCTTGTTCACCTGCACCTGGCGCAGGCCCTTCTGCGTGATCTCGACCGGGTCCTCGGCGGTCCAGATCTTGGTGTCGGGCGTGTTGAGCGACTTGAGGATCGAGTGCAGCGTGGTGGTCTTGCCCGAGCCGGTCGGCCCGCAGACGAAGAACAGGCCGTAGGGCTTGGCCACCGTCGCCTGCAGCTTCTCCAGGTTCTGCGCCGAGAAGCCCATCTTCTCGAGCGGGATCGGCTCGCCGGCGGCGAGAATCCGCATGACGATGTCCTCGACGCCGCCCGCGGTGGGAATGGTGGCGACGCGCAGCTCGATGTCGAGCGGGCCGAACTTCTTGAACTTGATCTTGCCGTCCTGGGGCTTGCGCTTCTCCGAGATGTCCAGGTCGCACATGATCTTGATGCGCGCCGCGATCGCCGCCCGGTAGCTCGACGGGATCTCGATGTAGGGCGCGAGCGAGCCGTCCTTGCGGAAGCGGATCTCGGTCTTGGCCTTGCCCGGGTAGGGCTCGATGTGGATGTCCGAGGCGCCCTGGTTGTAGGCGTCGATGATCACCTTGTTGACCAGCTTCACCAGCTCGTTGTCGGCCGCCGCCGAGACCTCGTCGCTGCCCGACTCGCCGGCCTCGGCCTCGTCGCCCTCCAGGCCCGAGAGCAGGTCCTCGACGTTGCCCATGTCGATGTGGGCCGATTCCTGCCCGTAGAACTGGTTGAGCGTCTCCTTCCACTCCTTGTGCGTGGTGACGCGGTAGAGAATGCGCGCCTTGGGGAACACGTTGGAGGCGATGCGCGAGGAGCGGATGCGCTCGGGGTCGAGGCACAGCACCACCAGGCCCTCCTTGGTGTCGTCGATCGGCACCCACAGGTTGGCCTCGACGTACTCGCGCTTCAGGTTCTTCAGCAGCTCGGCCGGCTTGACGCGGTCGGGCTTGAACGGCTCGTAGGGCACGCCGAA
Organism: Burkholderiales bacterium; assembly: GCA_036381055.1. Lineage (GTDB taxonomy): Bacteria > Pseudomonadota > Gammaproteobacteria > Burkholderiales > SG8-39 > SCGC-AG-212-J23. The sequence goes on from DASVDO010000008.1 coordinate 67,847, forward strand.
GAACTTGGACAGCGCCTGGCCGATCGCCGGCACCTTGACCTGGAACTCGTCGACCAGCACCTGCTCGATGTCCATCGCCTTCTTGCGCGCCTGGCGCGCGGCGAGCTCGAACTCGCCGGCCGAGAGCACCGCGTCGGCGATCAGGTAGTCGTACTTGGTCTTGGCGAGGGTGGGCTTCTGGCGCTGCTTGAAGGCGATCGCCAGCGTCTGCGCCAGCTCGGCGACCCCTTCCTCGGCGAGCGGGCCGAACGGCACGCCGGCCTTGTTGTTGATGATCTGGATGACGCCGATCAGCTCGCCGTTCGCCTGCTCGACGATCGGCGCGACCAGCTGCTGCTTGGTGCGGTAGCCGGTGCGCTTGTCGACCTCCTGCAGGAAGCGCAGGCTGGGGTTGATGGCGCGCAGCTCGGCGTCGTCGTAGCAGTCCTTGATGTTGATGGTCTTCTTGGCGAGCGCCACGTAGCCGGCGATCGAGTGCTCGGCGATCGGCAGCTTCAGGTCCTTGAACGAGTTGAGGCCGGTCTTGACCTTGGAGACGATCGCCTGCTTGTCCTCGCTCACCGAGTAGATGGTCAGGCGGTCGGCGTTGAAGAGCGCGCACACGTCCGCGCTCACCTCGAGCATGATCTCGTCGATGTTGCTGGTCGCGTGGATCTTGTTGGTGACCGCCTGGAGCTGCTTCTGGAACGCCAGGCGCGCGCCGACGTCCGTGGTCGCCGAGGCCGGATGGCTCAGGACTGCGCTCATAGGAATCTCCCCGACTGCTCTGTTCTTACTGGACTTCCATAATAGCCCCAGGGCCCCTGATTCACAAAGATTTTTTACCCATCAGGCGGGCCTGTCGGCGGCTTTTTTCAGGCCGCCGTCGAGCAACCAGACGCGGAAGCCGCGCTGGGAAAAGAGGAACGCCGCCGCGGCGCTGCGCCGGCCGCTCTGGCAGTAGGCGACGTACTCGCGCGAGCGGTCGAGCACGGCGAACATGTTGCGCACCTCCGAGAGCGGCACGTTGATCGCCCCCGGCAGCTTGTCGTACTGGTACTCCGAGGGGTAGCGCACGTCCAGCCAGACGGCGCCGCCGCGGACTTTTTCCGCAGCCTCGGGGTAGCCGAGCCGGCGCAGCAGCGGCTCGCGCAGCAGGGCGTTGAAGTCCTGGCGCGCCAGGCGCAGCAGCACGCCGTCGGCGAGCGCCTGCACGGTGGCGTTGCGCTTCGCCTCCGAGACGAGCGCCTCCTCGCCGAACGCGTCGCCGCTCTTCAGCTCGGCGAGCACCACGGTGGCGCCGCCCACCATGCGCGCCACCTGGAAGCGGCCCGACTCGACGACGTAGTAGTAGTCGCCCTCGTCGCCTTCGCGGATCAGCGTCTCGCCGCGCGTCACGCGCACGCGCTCGAAGCGGCGCAGCAGCTCGTCGATGTGTGCGGTCGGCAGCTGGGCGAAGGCGCCGGCGTGCAGGCTGGGCAGCGGAAAGGCGCTGGCGAGCCGCCGGTTGTCCTGCGACGCGCCGGCGACCGCCGCCTGGTCCCAGGTGGCGACCAGATCGAGCAGGTCGTCGTCGAGCACCAGCAGGTCGGCGTCGGTGATCGCCTTGGCGCGCAGCACGCGGCCGCGGCTGCGGTTGAGCGCGACGCGCGCGTCCTCGGTGCCGCCGACCAGCACCTGCGTGCCGCCGCCCTCGAAGGCGAGCAGCACCTCGCCCTGCAGCAGGAACAGCGACTGCGACTGCGCCGAGCGGCCCTCGAGCGCGTCGGCGCCGCGCGGCGCGCGCTCGACGAAGGCGATCTCGGCGAGCTCGGCGAGGCGCTCCGCGGGCAGCGCGGAGAGCGGCGCGAGCGCCGCGAGCTGGGCCGCCGTGGCGCGCGGCAGCTGGCCGCGGCCGGCCATGCTAGAACTCGAGCACCAGGTTGTTCTGCAGCATCTGCGGCCGCCAGCGCCCGGCGCATTCCTCGATCTCGAGCATGGTGGGCTCGATCTCGCCGGGCTTGAGGTGGGTGATGTAGATCTCGGCCGGGCGCTCGAGCTTGGCGAGCTCCTCGCCGAGCATCGCCGGGCAGAGGTGGCGCGACATCTCGGCGAGCGCCCGCTCCTTGTTCGAGAACGCGGTCTCGATGATCAGGAACTTCAGGTTGCCGATGCGGTTCACCACCTGCCACAGCGCGTCGTTCGGCCCGGTGTCGCCGGTGAACACCAGGCTGCCGGCGCCGCTGTCGAGGTGGTAGCCGACCGCCGGCACGGTGTGGCGCGCCGGGATCGGGGTGATGGTGCGGCCGGCGAGCGCCACCGGCCGGCCGAGCTCGATCTCCTGGTAGCGCATGAACGGCGCCTCGGGCGTCGGGATCTCGGTGAAGTCGGGCCAGATCGCCCAGTTGAACAGGTGGTTGCGCAGGATCTCGATGGTCGGACGCGTCGCGTACACGGTGATCGGCCGCGTGCGCATGCCGCCCACCGTGTCGACCAGGAACGGGATCGAGGTGACGTGGTCGAGGTGCGAGTGGGTGACGAAGATGTGGTCGACCTGCGAGAGCTCGGCGAGCGTCAGGTCGCCGACGCCGCTGCCCGCGTCGACCAGGATGTCGGCGTCGACCAGGAACGACGTGGTGCGCAGGTGCCGCCCGCCGATCCCGCCGGAGCAACCGAGAACGCGCAGGCGCACGCTATTTCTCGTCGAACGCCATGATGGGCGCCTCGCCGCCGGGCGGCGGCGGCGCGCGGCGCAGCGCGGCGAGGCGCTCGGCGTAGATGCGCAGCAGCGCTCGCTGCGGGTGGCGCCGCTCGAGCTCCTCGAGGTGGCGCTCGGCCTCGTTCCAGCGCCCGGCGCGCAGGGCGGCGAGCATCTCGTCCCACTGCGCCAGCTCGGCGCGCACTTCGGGGCCGGCCTCGAAGGCGAGGCCGAGCGGCTCGTACACCGTAATCGCTCCTTCCCTTCCTTTCACCCTGATCCGGTCGACCTCGCGGAACAGCACGTCCGGCGCCTGGGCGCGGGTCGCCTCCCCCACCAGAATCCCGACGCCATAATACTTCGTGCGGCCTTCCAGCCGCGAGGCGACATTCACGGCGTCCCCCATGGCGGTGTAGGCGCGGCGCACCTGCGAGCCCATGTCGCCCACGCGCACCCGGCCGGTGTTGAGGCCGACGCCGATGCGCAGCGGCGGCCAGCCGCGCGCCGCGAAGCGCCGGTTCAGAACTTCACATTCTTTTGCCATGTCCAGCGCCGCGAGCAGCGCGTGGCGGGCGTGCTGCGGGTCCTCGAGCGGCGCGCCCCAGAAGGCCATGATCGCGTCGCCGATGTACTTGTCGAGCGTGCCGCCGTGGCGGCCGCGGATGATGGCGCTCATCGCCGTCAGGTACTCGTTGATGTACTCGCGCAGCGCCTCGGGCTCCAGGCTTTCCGAGGTGTGCGTGAAGTCGCGCACGTCGGAGAAAAGGATGGTCAGCTCGGCGTCGCGCGGCATGTCGTACTGCGCCGGGTCGCGCTCCATCTTCTCCACCACCTCGGGCGGCACGTACTCGCGGAAGCGCCGCGCGATGAGGCGCTTGGAGCGCGATTCGACGAAGTAGCCGTAGGCCATGTTCACGGTGTACAGGGCGAGCGCCATCAGGATCGAGCTGGCGAGCGGCAGCACCGTGCCGGCGACGCTCCACACCGCGACGTTGAAGCCGGTGATCAGCGCGATGCCGAGCGCCACCAGCGCGCTCGCCCAGAGCGCCGAGACGAGCGGGATCAGCAGCGCGAGCGCCGTGCCGCCGATCGCGAGCAGCACCGCCTCGGCGCCGCTGGTGAACCACGGGCGGCGCATCAGCGTCTCGTCGAGGATGCCGGCGATCATGTTGGCGTGCACCTCGACGCCGGGGAACGCGCTGTCCACGGGCGTGGCGCGCAGGTCCTGCAGCGCCGGCGCGGTGGCGCCGACCAGCGCGATCCTGCCCTTCAGCGCGCCGGGGCGCACGCGGTCCTTCAGCACGTCGGCGAGCGGCACGTAGGGAAAGCTGCGCTTCGGGCCGCGGTAGGGCACCAGCGCCGCCGCGTTCTCGTCGACCGGGATGGTCAGCGGGCCGACGCTCAGCCACTCGAGGTCCTGCGGCCGCTCCTCGGGATAGCCGGGCTCGACCGGCGGCGGCGCGCCGAGCTGCGTCGCGTAGTAGGCGCGCACCACCGCGAGCGGCAGCGCCTCGTAGTACTCGCCCTCGAACTCGGCGAGCAGCGGCACGCGCCGCACCACGCCGTCCGCGTCGACCAGCGGGTTGAAGTGTCCGGCGCCGGCCGCCGCGGCGGTGTACGGCGCCAGGTTGCCGGTGTAGCCGCGCCACTCGTGGAAGCGCACGTTGCGCCCGCGGAAGGTGCCGCGCGGCAGCACCGGCGGCGGCAGCGCGTTGGCGCGCACCGCGTTCTGCTCGCTGTTGAAGTAGTAGCCGAGCACCACCGGCCGGCCGCGCATCGCCGCGGCGAAGCGCGCGTCGTAGTCGAGCCGCGGGCGCAGCTTCGCGTAGGCGGCGGCGAACGCCGCGTCGTCGCGCAGCGGGCCGCGCGCCAGCGCGTCGAGCACCGGCATGCCCGAGCTCGGGTCGCGCTCGGCCCACACCACGTCGAAGGCCACGACCTGCGCGCCGTGGCGCTCGAACAGCTTGTCGAGCAGCTCGCTCATCAGGTCGCGCGGCCAGGGCCAGCGGCCGATCTCGCCGAGGCTCGCCTCGTCGATGTCGAGGATCACGATGCGCTCGTCGACGCCGCGCGGCATGGTCATCGCCAGGCGCGCGTCGTAGAGGATGTCGTCGAGCCGGTCGATGAAGCCGACGCGGTAGAAGCCGAGCGCGTGGCCGACGAAGAAGAGCGTTATCGCAAGGCCGAGGACGATCCTTGCGAGGTGCTGCCTCAGGTCAGGCCTTCAGGAAGAATTCCATCTTGACGCCGGCGAGCTCGATGACGTCGTGGTCCTTGAGCGCGTGCGGCGCGGGGCCGATTTCCTGGCCGTTCACCGAGGGCCGGCTGCCGCCCTCGACGTGGGTGATGAAGTAGCCCTGCGGGCGGCGCGTCAGCACCGCCACCTGCACGCCCGGCTTGCCGAGCGTGGTGAGCGGCTTGGTGAGCTCGAGCTCCTTGCCGGCGTTCGCGCCGGAGAGGAGCTGGATCGCGCCGAGCGGCTGCCCCGGCTTGGCGGGCGCCGCCGCGGGCGCGGCCGGCGCACCCGGCGCGGAGGGGGCGGAAGGGGCGGGCGTGCTCTTGGCGTCCTTGTCGGCGATGCCGGTCGCCGCGGCGCTCGCCGCCGCGGCCTGCACCGCGGCCTGGCGCGCCGCCACCGCGGCCTGCGCGCCGCCGCCGGCGCTCGCCCCGGTTGCGGCCTTCATCGCCGAGGGGCGCAGCACCATGGTCTTCTCGAAGTCGGCCTTCTCGGCAGAGGCCGCCGGGGCCGCGTCGCCGACGAACTTGAGCTTGTACTTGCCGAGCTCGATGACGTCGTTGTTCTGCAGAAAGTGCTTCTTGATCGGGTTGCCGTTGACGACCGTGCCGTTGGTGCTGCCCAGGTCCTCCAGGAACGAGTCGTTCAGGATGGTGACGATCACGGCGTGCTCGCCGCTCACCGCGAGGTTGTCGATCTGGATGTCGTTGTGGGGCTTGCGGCCGATGGTGGTGCGCTCCTTCGTCAAGGGAATCTCCTTGAGCACCAGACCATCCATGCTGAGTATCAGTTTTGCCATTGGCGGCCCCTGAAGGAGCTTATTTTAACCACGCGAACATCTTAGCCATGACGCCGCGGGGGCCCGGGTACTCCCTCAGGACCCGGACCAGTATAACCGAAACGTTGTCGCGGCCCCCGTTGTCGTTGGCCATCTGCACGAGCTGCTGGGCGGCGAGCTTGAGGTTGCCGCCGAGCGCCTGCAGCGTCATGCCGATGTCCTCGTCCTCGACCATGTCGCACAGCCCGTCGGAGCACAGCAGGTAGATGTCGCCCGGCCGGGTGGCGTACTCGTGGATCTCGGGCTCGGCGGTCGGGTCGATGCCGAGCGCCCGGGTCACCAGGTTCTTGTGCGCCGCCTTCTTCGCCTGCTCGGCGGTGATGATCCCGGAGTCGATCTGCTCCTGCAGCAGCGAGTGGTCGCGCGTCATCTGGCGGAAGTCGCCGCCGCGCAGCAGGTACAGGCGCGAGTCGCCGAGGTGCGCCACCAGGATGCGGTTGTCGTAGAACAGGCAGACCACCAGCGTGGTGCCCATGCCGGCGTACTGCGGCTGGCTCTGCGCCGCCTGGTAGATGGCGCTGTTCGCCTTCAACACCTGCTCGCGCACCAGGCGCGAGGCGATCTCCTCGTTCGAGCGCTGGTCGAGCTCGTAGGGGCGCACGTTGGCGAGGATCTGCCGCATCTCGCTCACGATGACCGTGGTCGCCATGCCGCTCGCCACCTCGCCGGCGTTGTAGCCGCCCATGCCGTCGGCGAGCACGACCAGGCCGTTCGCCGCGTCGGCGGCGATCGAGTCCTCGTTATGCGAGCGCACCATGCCCGGATCGGTACAGGTGGCGATTTCCAGCGTCTGCGTCAGGTCCAGCGGCGCGCTCCCCTTGTCGTTCCGCGAAAAAATTCTACGCTACGCCCCGGGACGCAACGCGCGGAGACAACCTCCCTAAAAACAGCACCCTGAGCCGCATTGTTGCAGTCGAACCTGAGCCGCGTCAAATAGTTACGCGGCGCTGCGACGCGCTCGGGCGCCCGCCTCAGGTCCCGAGCAGGGCGCCGGGCTTGATCGCGCCGCTCGCGACGAGCTCGGCCGCGCCGACCTTCTTGCCGTCGCCGAGCTTCGCCTTTCCGGCGTGGATGCGCCCGCCTTGCGCGGTAATGACCAGGCGGCCGTCGCTCACCTCGACCACCTCGCCGATCTTGCCCTTCACCGCGCCGAAGGTGCGCACCGGCTCCTTGCGGCTGTCGAAGAGCTGCAGCTTGGTGCCGTTCAGCGTGGTCCAGGCGCCGGGCGCGGGATCGGCGCCGCGGATCAGGTTGTGGATGAAGTCGACGTGGTTCGCCCAGTTGATCCTCGCCTCGGCCTCGCGGAACCAGCCTTCGTAGGACGCCTGCGACTCGTCCTGGGGCGTCTCGCGGTGCTTGCCGGCCACCACTAGGTCGGCGGCCTCGAGCATCGCCTGCACGCCCATCGGGAAAAGCCGGTCGAAGTACACCTGGCCGAGCGTGTCGTTCTCGCCGATCGGCGTCTTCTTCTGCAGGATCACCGCGCCCTCGTCCAGGCCGTCGGTCGGCCGGAAGATGGTGAGCCCGGTCTCCCTGTCGCCGCGGCTGATCGGCCAGTTGATCGACGAGGGGCCGCGGTACTTCGGCAGCAGCGACGGGTGGTACTGGATCGTGCCGTGCTTCGGGATGGTGACGAACTCCTGCGGCGCGAACTGCAGCACGAACGCCATGATGCCGATGTCGGCGTTCGCCGCCTTCATCGCCTGCACCGCCTCGGGCGCGCGCAGCGACTTGAACTGGTGCAGCGTGAGGCCTTTCTCCTGGGCGGCGACGCGCAGCGCGTCGGGCCGGCCGCCCGGCTTCTCCGGCGCGCAGAACACCGCGCCGACCTGGTCGCCGCGCGCGAGGAACGCCTCGAGCACCGCTTTGCCGAAATCCTGCTGGCCGATAAGGACGATTCTCATGGGCGGCTCGCGCGCCTCACGCCGCCTTCTTGGGCGGAATGGAGAAGGCGCCGGCGGCCTTCAGCGCCTTGATCTTCGCCTCGTCGTAGCCCAGCACCTCGCGCAGGATCTCGTCGGTGTGCTCGCCGAGCAGCGGCGAGCGCCTGATCACCGCGGGCGACTCGGAGAGCTTGATCGGCATGCCGACGTTGAACCACTTGCCGCGCTGCGGGTGGTCGAGCTCGACCCACATCTGGCGGCCGCGCACGTGCTCGTCGTTGGCGAGGTCCTGGGTGCTCATGATCGGGCCGCAGGGCACGTCGAGCTCGTTCAGGATCTTCATCAGCTCGCGCTTGGTGTAGTTCTCGGCGAACTTGTTGAGCAGCGACCACATCAGGCTCTGGTTCTTGCGCCGCTCGCCGATGCTCGCCAGGCGCGGGTCGTCGGCCATGTCGGGCATGCCGACCTCGGGGCCGATGCGCTTGGCGAGCGCGCTCCACACCGCCTCCTGCACCACCACGTACAGCCAGTCGTTGGCGCCATGCGGCTTGCAGTGGATCGCGTTGCCGAGCTGGCCGCCGCCCGAGTCGTTGCCGGCGCGCGGCACCTCGCCCATGCCCTGGTAGGTCGGCACCGAGTACTCGGTGAGCGGGCCGCGCTGCAGCCGCTGGTGGTCGCGGAACTTGACGCGGCAGAGGTTCATCACCCCGTCCATCATCGCCACCTCGACGTACTGGCCCTTGCCGGTGCGCTCGGCCTGGCGCAGCGCCGCGAGCAGCCCGATCGCCAGGTGCAGCCCGGTGCCGCTGTCGCCGATCTGCGCGCCGGTGACGAACGGCGGGCCGTCGGGCACGCCGGTGGTGCTCATCGCGCCGCCCATCGCCTGCGCCACGTTCTCGTAGGCCTTGAACTCGGCGTACGGGCCGGTCGAGCCGAAGCCCTTGATCGAGCCCATGACGATCGCGGGATTGATCTCGCGGATCTTCTCCCACGGGAAGCCGAAGCGCTCGAGCACGCCCGGGCCGAAGTTCTCCATGATGATCTGGCAGCGCTTCAGCAGGTCGACGAACACCTGCTTGCCCTCGGCGGTCTTCATGTTGACCGTGATCGAGCGCTTGTTGCAGTTGAGCATCGTGAAGTAGAGCGAGTCGGCGTTCGGCACGTCGCGCAGCTGGCCGCGCGTCGCGTCGCCCTGCGGATTCTCGAACTTGATCACGTCGGCGCCCATCCAGGCGAGCAGCTGGCTGCACGTCGGACCGGCCTGGACATGGGTCATGTCCAGAATGCGTACCCCTTTCAGCGCTTCCATTACTTTTTCTTCCCTGCGGTCGGATTGAGACTGGTGATGCGGCCGCTCTCGGTGCCCGCGCTCTCGTCGATCATCGCGTTGATGAGCGTCGGCTTGCTCGAGCGCAGCGCCTCCTCCATCGCCTTGCGCAGCTCCGCCGGCGTGGTCACGTACGCGCCCACCCCGCCGAACGCCTCCATGAGCTTCTCGTAGCGCGCGTTCTTCACGAAAGCGGTCGGCGCCGGGTCGCGCCCGGTGGGATCCTTGTCGGTGCCCTTGTACACGCCGTTGTTGTTCATCACGACGATGCACACCGGCAGGTTGTAGCGGCAGATGGTCTCCACTTCCATGCCCGAGAAGCCGAACGCGCTGTCGCCCTCGACGGCGATCACCTGCTGCCCGGTGCTCAGCGCGGCGGCGATGCAGTAGCCCATGCCGATGCCCATGATGCCCCAGGTGCCGACGTCGATGCGCTTGCGCGGCTTGTACATGTCGACGATCGCGCGCGTGAAATCGAGCGCGTTGGCGCCCTCGTTGACCAGGATCGCGTCCGGGTTGGCGCGCACGATGTCGCGCACCACGTTGAGCGCGCTGTGGAAGTTCATCGGCGTCGGGTTCTTGGCCAGCGTTTCGGCCATCTTGGCGATGTTGGCCTTCTTCTTCTCGGCGATCGCGTTCAGCCATTCGGCCGGGGGCTTCGGGAAATCGCCGAGCTGGGAAAGCAGCGCGCCGACGCACGAGCCGATGTCGCCCACCAGCGGCGCGTCGATGCGCACGTTGCTGTCGGCCTCCTGCGGCGAGATGTCGATCTGCACGAACTTCTGGCCGCCCCAGTCCTTCGGCCCCTTGGCGCCCCAGGTCTTGCCCTTGCCGTGCGAGAGCAGCCAGTTGAGGCGCGCGCCGACGAGCATGACCACGTCGGCGCCCGGCAGGACGAACGAGCGCGCCGCGGCGGCGCACTGCTCGTGCGTGTCGGGCAGCAGCCCCTTGGCCATCGACATCGGCAGGTACGGGATGCCCGTCTTCTCGATCAGGGTCCGGATCTCGGCATCGCACTGGGCGTACGCGGCGCCCTTGCCGAGGATGATCAGCGGCCGCTTCGCGGAGCGCAGCAGCTCCACCGCGCGCTGCACCGCCTCGGGCGCGGGGATCTGCCGCGGCGCCGGGTCGACCACCTTGATCAGCGTCTGGCGGCCCCGCTCGGCGTCGATCGTCTGCGCGAACAGCTTCGCCGGCAGGTCGAGGTACACGCCGCCCGGGCGGCCCGAGCACGCGGCGCGGATGGCGCGCGCCACGCCCACGCCGATGTCCTCGGCGTGCAGCACGCGGTAGGCGGCCTTGGCGAGCGGCTTGGCGATCGCCAGCTGGTCGAGCTCCTCGTAGTCGCCCTGCTGCAGGTCGACGATCTCGCGCTCGCTCGAGCCGCTGATCAGGATCATCGGGAAGCAGTTGGTGGTCGCGTGCGCGAGCGCGTTCAGCCCGTTCAGGAAGCCCGGCGCCGAGACGGTGAGGCAGATGCCGGGCTTTTGCGTGAGGAAGCCGGCGATCGACGCGGCGTAGCCGGCGTTCTGCTCGTGGCGGAACGCGATCACGCGCAGGCCTTCGGCCTGCGCGCGCCGCGTCAGGTCGGTGATCGGGATGCCCGGCAGCGCGTACAGGGTGTCGATGCCGTTGAGCTTCAGGGCATCGATGACCAGCTGAAATCCATCGCTCGTCAGCGTCTGTGCATCGGTGGCAACTTGCGGTTCGACGGTGCCCATGGCTGGCTCCTGTGAGGGACCGCTATGTTAAGAATGCCCCTGCGCGCCCGGCCTTGACTGAGGTCAAGGGACTAGAATCCGGCGCTTGGCCACCTCCAGGATGACCCGGCTCGCCGCGCACCCGCAACGCAACAGCATCCGCTTGCAGTTGCGCCAGAACACCTCGCTCGCCGGCATGAGCGCCGCGCAGTGGGCCGAGCTCGAGCCGCTGCTCGCCATCGCCGACTACCGCAAGGGCGACGCCCTGGTGCGCCAGGGCGACGAGGAGATGGAGCAGTTCTTCATCCTCGAGGGCATGGTCAAGCGCGTGGTGTCCAACCCCCACGGCCGGGAGATGATCCTGCGCTTCGCCGCCGAGCGCGAGATGGACACCTCGTACGCCGCCTGGCGGCTGCGCACGCCCCTGCCCTACTCGATCGTCGCGGTCACCCGGGTGCGCACCGCCGAGCTGCCGCTGCCGCAGTGGGCCGAGTTCCTCGACCGCCATCCCGACATCAAGCTGCGCTTCGAGTACGAGGTGATGCGCCTCATGTCCGAGGTGATGGCGCACACCATCACCCTGCATCTGCTCGACGCCTCGGGCCGCATGGCGCGCTTCCAGCGCAAGCACCCGGAGCTCGCCGGGCGCATCCCGAAGAAGGAGCTCGCCGCCTACCTGAACCTGACCCCCGAGACGCTGTCGCGCCTCAGGCAGAAGCTCGGCGAAAAACCCTGACCCACAGCCAGACCAGCGCCGGCCAGAACAGCAGCACCAGCGCGAGCGCCACCATGCCGCCGACCAGCTTGTTGCTGAAGAAGATCGACATGTCGCCCTGCGACACCAGCATCGCCTGGCGGAACGACGACTCGGCCGCGTCGCCCAGCACGATGGCGAGCACCATCGGCGCGAGCGGGTACTGCAGCTTCTTGAACAGGTAGCCGAGCACGCCGAACACCACCACCATCCACACGTCGAACAGCGCGTTGTGCACGGTGTAGGCGCCGATGGTGCAGATGACGATGATGATCGGCGCGATCACCGAGAACGGGATGCGCAGGATCGCGGCGAACAGCGGCACGCAGGTGAGCACCACGATCAGGCCGGCGATGTTGCCCAGGTACATGCTGGCGATCAGGCCCCAGACGAAGTCCTTCTGCTCGACGAACAGCAGCGGCCCGGGCTGCAGCCCCCAGATGAGCAGGCCGCCCAGCATCACCGCCGCGGTCGGCGAGCCCGGCACGCCGAGGGTGATCATCGGCAGCAGCGCCGAGGTGCCGGCGGCGTGCGCCGCGGTCTCCGGCGCCACCACGCCCTCCACCTGGCCGGTGCCGAACTTGTCGGCGTTGCGCGAGAAGCGGCGCGCCACGCCGTAGCTCATGAACGAGGCCGGCGTCGCGCCGCCGGGCACGATGCCCATGAAGCAGCCGACCGCGGCGCTGCGCAGCGAGGTGATCCAGTAGCGCGGCAGCTCGCGCCAGGTCTCGAGCACCACGCGCAGGTTGAGCTTGGCGCGGGCGCCGCGGAAGGCGAGCCCCTCCTCGAGCGTGATCAGGATCTCGCCCACGCCGAACAGGCCGATCACCGCGACCAGGAAGTCGAAGCCCGACAGGAGCAGCGGCGAGCCGAAGGTGAGGCGCAGCGTGCCGGTCACCGGGTCGAGGCCCACGGTGGCGAGCGCGAAGCCGGTCATCATCGCCGCGAGCGTCTTGAACGGCGGCTCCTTGCTCATGCCGATGAAGGCGCAGAAGGTCAGCAGGTAGACCGCGAAGAACTCGGGCGGGCCGAACTCCAGCGCGAAGTCGGCGATGATCGGCGCGAGGAAGGTCACCACCGCCACGGCGATGAAGGCGCCGACGAACGACGAGGTGAACGCGGCGGTGAGCGCCGTGCCCGGCCGGCCCTGCTGCGCGAGCGGGTAGCCGTCGAAGGTGGTCGCCACCGACCAGGGCTCGCCCGGGATGTTGAACAGCACCGAGGTGATGGCGCCGCCGAACAGCGCCCCCCAGTAGATGCACGAGAGCAGGATGATGGCGGTGGTCTGGCCCTCCGGGGTCTGCGCCATCGAGAAGGTGAGCGGCAGCAGGATGGCGACGCCGTTGGCGCCGCCCAGTCCGGGCAGCACGCCGATGATCACGCCGAGCAGCACGCCGATGAACATGAAGATCAGGTTGTGCCAGGTCAGCGCGACGGCGAAGCCGTGCAGGAGCGACTGGATCTCTTCCATGGCCCGCGCCCGCCGTCAGTTGATGCCGAGCCAGGCTTCGACCGGCCCCTTGGGCAGGGGGACCAGGAACCAGCGCTCGAAGATCAGGAAGAACACCGTCACCGTGCCGAGCGACACCGCCGCCACCTTCCACCAGGCGTACTTGCCCAGCCAGCGCATGAACAGCGCGATGTAGAGCGCGCCGGACACGTACAGGCCGAGCCAGCCGACCAGCGCCACGTAGATCGCCGAGGGCAGCAGCACCGAGAGCACCAGCTTGAGCTGGCCGCGCCCGACGAAGGTCTTGTTCTTCGCCTCCGGCACGCGCAGCGCGAACAGCAGGTTGAGCGCCGAGGCGGCGCAGATGATCACGCCCAGGTAGAAGGGGAAGTAGCCCGGCTGCGGGCCGTCGGCGACCCAGCGCATGCCCAGGCGCATGCTGTCGTAGATGACCACCGCGCCGAGCGCGAAGAACAAGGCCGCGACCACGATCTCGGCCGCGCGGGTGCGAAAGGCCGGCTGCCCTTCCGGTTGCTGCGACATCGCCCGATCCCCTCCCTACGAAACGACGGCGCGCCGGCCCGGCCGGCGCGCCGTCCGCGTGCTTGCGCGCGCTACTTGCCGGCGGCCAGGAAGCCCGCCTTCTTCATCAGCGCGACGTGGCGCGCCTCTTCCTTCGCCACCCAGTCGGCGTACGCCTTGCCTTCCAGCGAGGTGGTGTTGTAGGCGCCCTTTTCCATGTAGTCCTGCCACTCCGGCAGCGCCTGCACCTTCTTCAGCAGGTCGACGAAGTACTGCACCTGCTCCTGGCTCACGCCGCCGGGCATGAAGATGCCGCGCAGCATGATGTACTCGACGTCGAGGCCCTGCTCCTTGCAGGTCGGCACGTCGGCCCAGGCCTGGGTGCTGGTGATCTTGTCCTTGTACGGCATGCGCTTGGCGTCGAACACGCACAGCGGCCGCAGCTTGCCCGAGCGCCAGTGCGCCACCGCCTCGATCGGGTTGTTGACGCTGAAGTCGACGTGGTTGCCGACCAGCTGCACCGCCACCGTGCCGCCGCCCTTGAAGGGCACGTAGGTGAACTTGGCGCCGGTCGACTGCTCGATCGCGACGCTGATGATCTGGTCTTCCTGCTTCGAGCCGGTGCCGCCCTGCTTGAACTTGCCGGGACCCGCCTTCTTCGCGGCGGCGATGAACTCCTTGGAGGTCTTGTACGGCTTGTCGGAATTCACCCACAGCACGAACTCGTCGAGCGCCATCATCTTCACCGGCGTCAGGTCGCGCCAGTTGAACGGCACGCCGGTGGCGAGCGGCGTGGTGAACAGGTTCGACAGCGTGATGATGATCTTGTGCGGGTCGCCCCGGGAGTTCTTCACGTCGAGGAAGCCCTCGGCGCCGGCGCCGCCCGAGCGGTTGATCACCACCATCGACTGCTTCATCAGGTTGTGCTTGGCGACCATGCCCTGGATGAAGCGCGCCATCTGGTCGGCGCCGCCGCCCGAGCCGGCCGGCACGATGAACTCGACCGTCTTGGTCGGCTCCCACGCCTGGGCGCCGAGCGGCGCGGCGGCGAGCAGCGCGAAGCCCGCCAGGGAAACGTACGATAGCTTGCGTGTCATTTGCCTATCCTCCTCCGTTGAATGGTGTCGCACCCTCCGCCTGCCCGGTAATCATAACGCCCAATTCCCCCGCCGCGTTCACTTCGGCGCGTCGAGCGGCGCCGCGGCCGCCGGCCGGTGCCGGGCGGCGAGCCACTTGCCGAGGAGCACCACGATCGCCACGCCGAGCACGCCCGCGGCAAGCTCCAGGCTCAGGCCGCCCGCGTAGGGCTTGCCGTCGCGGTACTCGACGCCCCAGCCGCCGAGCAGGCCGTGCAGCGCCGAGTCGGCGACCAGCATCTCGCCGGCCACCCAGCCGATCAGCGCCGCGCCGATGGTGATGATCACCGGGAAGCGCTCCATCAGCTTGAGCAGCAGCGTGGCGCCGAAGATCACCAGCGGGATGGAGATGGCGAGGCCCAGCGCCAGCAGCAGGTAGCTGCCGCCGGCCGCCGCGGCGACCGCGATGACGTTGTCCAGGCTCATCACCAGGTCGGCGATCAGGATGGTCTTGATCGCGGCGATCAGCTGGTCGCTCGCCGCGATGTCCTCCTCCTCGTCCTCGGGGATGAGCAGCTTGGTGCCGATCCAGAACAGCAGCAGGCTGCCGATCAGCTTGAGCCAGGGCAGCGAGAGCAGCGCCACCGCGAACAGCGTCAGCACCACGCGCATCACGATCGCCGCGAGCGAGCCCCAGATCACCGCCTGCTTCTGCTGCTTGGGCGGCAGCGAGCGCGCGGCGAGCGCGATCACCACGGCGTTGTCGCCCGAAAGGACGATGTTCACGCCGATGATCTTGGCGAGGCCGATCCAGAAGGCTTGTGTCGCGATCTCTTCGAGCACCGGCGCGCCCTAGAACAGGCCGACCACCTTGCCGTCGACCAGGTCGATCTTCGACGCCGAGGGGACCTTCGGCAGGCCGGGCATGGTCATGATGTCGCCGCAGATCATCACCACGAACTCGGCGCCGGCGGCGAGCCGCACCTCGCGGATGTTGATCACGTGGTTCTCCGGCGCGGCGCGCAGCGCCGGGTCGGTGGAGAACGAGTACTGGGTCTTGGCGACGCACACCGGGTAGTGCCCGTAGCCGTCGTCCTGGAGCTTCTTGATCTGCGCCCGCACCTTGGCGTCGGCGGTGACCTCGGCGGCGCGGTAGACCTTGCGGGCGATCTTGGAGATCTTCTCCCAGAGCGGGTCGGCGTCCTCGTAGACGAAGCTCGGCCTGGACGGCCGGTCGCACAGCTCGACCACCTTCTTCGCCAGCTCGGCGGCGCCCTTGCCGCCCTCCGCCCAGTGGTTGGCGAGCACCACCTCGACGCCCAGCGCCTTCATCTTCTTCTGCACCAGCTCGAGCTCGGCGCTCGTGTCGAAGGTGAAGCGGTTGATCGACACCACGCACGGGATGCCGTAGACCTGGGTCACGTTCTCGACGTGGCGCTGCAGGTTCACCAGGCCCTTCTCCAGCGCCGCCAGATTCTCCTTGCCCGCGTCCTTCACGTCGACGCCGCCGTGGTACTTGAGCGCGCGCAGGGTGGCGACGATCACCGCCGCGTTCGGCCGCAGGCCGCTCTTGCGGCACTTGATGTCGAGGAACTTCTCGGCGCCCAGGTCGGCGCCGAAGCCCGCCTCGGTGACCACGTAGTCGGCGAGCTTGAGCGCGCTCTGCGTGGCGATCACCGAGTTGCAGCCGTGCGCGATGTTGGCGAACGGGCCGCCGTGCACGAACGCCGGGTTGTTCTCCAGCGTCTGCACCAGGTTGGGGGCGAGCGCGTCCTTGAGCAGCACGGTCATCGCGCCGTGCGCCTGCAGGTCGGCGGCGCGCACCGGCTTCTGGTCGCGCGTGTAGCCGACCACGATGTTGCCCAGCCGCTTCTTCAGGTCCTCGAGCGAGGTGGCGAGGCAGAAGATCGCCATCACCTCGGAGGCGACCACGATGTCGAAGCCGTCCTGGCGCGGATAGCCGTTGGCCGGGCCGCC
This sequence comes from Burkholderiales bacterium, assembly GCA_036381055.1. Classification (GTDB taxonomy): domain Bacteria; phylum Pseudomonadota; class Gammaproteobacteria; order Burkholderiales; family SG8-39; genus SCGC-AG-212-J23. Next base: position 84,266 of record DASVDO010000008.1, read on the forward strand.
GAGCGCGATGGTGATGTCGCGCAGCGCCCGGTCGTTCATGTCCAGCACGCGCTTCCAGGTGATGCGCCGCACGTCGATGCCGAGCTCGTTGCCGTGGTTGATGTGGTTGTCGATCAGCGCCGCGAGCAGGTTGTTGGCGAGCTGGATGGCGCCGAAGTCGCCGGTGAAGTGCAGGTTGATGTCCTCCATCGGCACCACCTGCGCGCGGCCGCCGCCGGCGGCGCCGCCCTTCATGCCGAACACCGGGCCCATCGACGGCTCGCGCAGGCAGATCATCGCCTTCTTGCCGATGTGGTTCAGCGCGTCGCCCAGCCCGACCGTGGTGGTGGTCTTGCCTTCGCCCGCCGGCGTGGGGCTGATCGCCGTGACCAGGATCAGCCTGCCGTCCTTGCGGCCCTTCAGCGTCTCGAGGTACTTGAGCGAGACCTTGGCCTTGGTGTGCCCGTAAGGCTCGAGATGCTCCTCGGCGATGCCCAGCTTCTCGCGCGCCACGGCGGAGATGCGCTGCAGCTTGGCGGCCTGTGCGATTTCGATGTCCGACGGCATGGTCCCGGCTCCCTCTGTGGAAGCCGGATTCTCCAAGACAGCCGGCCGCGCCGGCCTTGACTCAAATCAAGTCAGTGCAAGCGGGGTCGCAGCTCCTCGCCCGGGTTCGAGCGGTAGACGACGTCGCGCACGCCCGGCACCGCGGCGGCGACCTCGACGAAGGCGAGCATCTCGTCGGTGCTGCCGGCGCCCGAGAGCACGACGCGCCCGGCCTGCGCGCCGACCTGCACCCGGGCGTCGCGCGTCTCGGGCGCGCGGCGCAGCGCCGCGCGCACGCGCGCCGCGAGCGCGAGGTCCTCCAGCACCTGGCGGGCGCGCCCGGTCTCCTCGAACTGGGGCGCGCGCGACAGGGCGAGCAGCTCGTCGACGCACTCGTCGACGTCGACGCGCTGCGTGTTGAGCACCACGTCGTAGTGCTCGGGGTCGCTCCACTGCACGCCGAAGTTGCGCCGCACGATCGCCGCGTGCGCCTCGTCGCTGGCGCGGATCTCCTCCGCGACGCGCGCCTCGTCGTCGGCGCCGAGCCGCTCCATCATGCGCCGCTTGCGCGTCTCGAAAGGCGCGCACACGCGCACGCACACCGCGTGCGGCACGCCGCGCAGCAGGTGCGTGGCGCCCCAGCCGCGGATGATCACCCCGCCCTTGCAGGCGAGCGCGTAGATCTCCTCGGCGGTGAAGATCGACAGGCTGGTCTTGTCGGCGGTGAGCCGCTCGAAGAGGCCGGCGCTGCCGTCGAGCAGGCGGATGACGTGGCTCTTGCGCACCCGCATGCGGTCGGCGAGGCAGTCGATGAGCTCCTGGTAGACCACCGGCAGACCGAGCGCCTGGCCGAGGCCCTGCGCCACGTCCTTGCCGAGCGAGCCCATCTCGCGCGTTATCGCGATGATCGGCATCTCCCCCTCCCCGGGGCGCTAGCCGTGCACGGCCTGCAGTGTACGCCCTTTGCCGTAGCCCGGGTCGCCCGGCACGCGGCCGCCGCGCTGCACCTTGACCGCGCAGTACTTGAACTCCGGGATCTTGCCGAAGGGGTCGAGCACCGGGTTGGTGAGCAGGTTGGCCGCCGCCTCGTAGTAGGCGAAGGGGATGAACACCGCGCCGCGCGGCGTGCCCGCGTCGGCGCGCGCGTAGAGCGAGATCTCGCCGCGCCGCGAGCGCACGGTGACGATCTCCCCGGGGCGCACGCCGAGCGCCTCGAGCTCCAGCGGGTGCAGCGACGCCACCGGCTCGGGCTCGATCGCGTCGAGCACGCCCGAGCGGCGCGTCATCGCGCCGGTGTGCCAGTGCTCGAGCTGCCGCCCGGTGATCAGCACCATCGGGAAGTCCTGGTCCGGGCGCTCGGCGGCCGGGATCAGGTCGGCCGGCACCAGCTTGGCGCGCCCGGTGGCGGTGGGGAAGTGCGTCTGGAAGACCACCGGCTGCCCCGGATCGCCCTCGTTCTCGCACGGGTAGGTCACCGACGAGTCGCGCTCGAGGCGCTCCCAGGTGATGCCGCGGATCGAGTCCATGCCCTGGCGCATCTCGTCGAACACTTCCTTCGGGTGGCGGTAGGTCCAGGCGAGCCCCAGGCGCTTCGCCATCTCGACGATGATCCACAGGTCCTCGCGCGCCTCGCCCGGCGGGTTCAGCGCCTTGCGGCCGAGCTGCACCATGCGGTCGGTGTTGGTCACCGTGCCGTCCTTCTCCGGCCAGGCGCTCGCCGGCAGCACCACGTCGGCGAGGTACGCCGTCTCGGTGAGGAAGATGTCCTGCACCACGAGGTGCTCGAGCCTGGCCATCGCGGCGCGCGCGTGCTCGAGGTCCGGGTCGGACATCGCCGGGTTCTCGCCCATGATGTACATGCCGCGGATCCTGCCCTCGTACGCCGCGTTCATGATCTCGACCACCGTCAGCCCCGGCTTCCTGTCGAGCGCCGTGCCCCACAGCTTCTCGAAGCGCTGGTTGGCTTCCGGCGTGTCGACGCGCTGGTAGTCGGGGAACACCATCGGGATCAGGCCCGAGTCGGAGGCGCCCTGCACGTTGTTCTGGCCGCGCAGGGGATGCAGCCCGGTGCCGGGCCGGCCGATCTGGCCGGTGATCATGGCGAGCGCGATCAGGCAGCGCGCGTTGTCGGTGCCGTGCACGTGCTGGCTCACGCCCATGCCCCAGAGGATCATCGAGGCCTTCGCCGTGGCGTAGGCGCGCGCCACCTCGCGGATCGTCTCCGCCGGAATGCCGCAGATCGGCGCCATCGCCTCGGGGGAGAAGCCCTTCGCGTTCTCCTTGATCGCCTCGTAGCCGCTGGTGCGCTCGGCGATGAATTTCTCGTCGACCAGGCCCTCCTCGATGATGGTGTGGATCATCGCGTTGAGCAGCGCCACGTCGGTGTCGGGCTTGAACTGCAGCATGCGCCAGGCGTGGCGCGACAGCTCGCTGCGCCGCGGATCGGCGTAGACCAGCTTCACCCCGGCGCGCACCGCGTTCTTCATCCAGGTGGCGGCCACCGGGTGGTTCGAGGTCGGGTTGGCGCCGATCAGGAATATCAGCTCGGTCTTGAGCACGTCGCTCACCTGGTTCGACACCGCGCCGGAGTTCACGCCCTCCATGAGCGCCGCGACCGATGAGGCGTGGCAAAGGCGCGTGCAGTGGTCGACGTTGTTGGTGCCGAAGCCGGTGCGCACCAGCTTCTGGAAGAGGTACGCCTCCTCGTTCGAGCCCTTGGCCGAGCCGAAGCCCGCCAGCGCGTAGCGGTCCTGGTCCCGGATCGCTTTCAATCCGCCGGCGGCGAAGTCCAGGGCCTCTTCCCAGCTCGCCTCGCGGAACACCTCCGACCAGTTGCCCGGGTCGACCCTGAAATCAGGCGACTTTTTCACGCCCGGTTTGCGGATCAACGGCTTGGTGAGGCGATGCGGGTGGTGCGCGTAGTCGAAGCCGTAGCGGCCCTTCACGCACAGGCGGTAGTGGTTCGCCGGGCCGTCCTTGCCGGTGACGAACTGGATGCGGTTCTCGGCCACGTGGAAGGTGAGCAGGCAGCCGACGCCGCAGAACGGGCAGACCGAGTCGACGGTTTTCTCGATCTTCTTCAGCCCCACGCCGCGCGCCGGCATCAGCGCGCCGGTCGGGCAGGCCTGCACGCATTCGCCGCAGGCGACGCAGGTCGACTCGCCCATCGGGTCGTCGAAGTCGAACACCGGGACCGAGCGGTCGCCGCGGTACGCGTAGCCGATCACGTCGTTCACCTGCACCTCGCGGCAGGCGCGTACGCAGCGCGTGCACTGGATGCAGGCGTCGAGGTTCACCGCGATCGCCGGGTGCGACAGATCGGCCTTCGGCTGCTCGCGGCGCGGGAAGCGCGGCGCGCCGACGCCGAGCCTGCCCGCCCAGTGCCTGAGCTTGTTGTCGCGCGTGTATTCCTGCTCGGGCATGTCGGAGAGCAGCAGCTCGAGCACCATCTTCTGCGAGGCGAGGGCGCGCGGCGAGTTGGTAGTCACCTCCATGCCCTGCGTCGGGTAGCGGCAGCAGGAGGGCGCGAGCGCGCGCTCGCCCTTGATCTCCACCACGCAGGCGCGGCAGTTGCCGTCCGAGCGCTGGTTGCCGCCGTGGCACAGGTGCGGGATGTCGATGCCGTGCCGCTTGGCCGTCTCGATGATCTTCTCGTCCGGGCGCCCGACCACCGTCTCGCCGTTCAGCTTGAACTCGATCGGCATCATCGCGAGCTGCTGCTTGCTGACCGTTTCCATCACTGCACCTCGTGCGGAAAATATTTCATCACGCTCAGGGCGGGGTTGGGCGCAGCCTGCCCCAGGCCGCAGATCGACGCGTCCATCATTGCCTGTGAGAGCTCCTGCAGCAGCGGCTGGTTCCAGCGCTTTTCCTGCATCAGCGCCACCGCCTTGGCGGTGCCGACCCGGCACGGGGTGCACTTGCCGCAGGACTCGTCGTGGAAGAACTTCATCAGGTTGAGCGCCGCGGCCGCCGCCTTGTCCTTGTCGGAGAGCACGACCACCGCGGCCGAGCCGATGAAGCAGCCGTGCGGCTGCAGGGTGTCGAAGTCGAGCGGGATGTCGGCCTTGGACGCCGGCAGGATGCCGCCCGAAGCGCCGCCCGGCAGGTAGCCGTAGAGCTGGTGCCCGTCCAGCATGCCGCCGCAGTACTCATCGATTAGCTCAAGAAGCGTAATTCCCGCCGGCGCCAGGTGCACCCCGGGCTTCTTCACCCGGCCGGAGACCGAGAAGGAGCGCAGCCCCTTGCGGCCGTGGCGGCCCTGCGAGGCGAACCACTGCGCGCCCTTCTCGACGATCTCGCGCACCCAGTAGACCGTCTCCATGTTGTGCTCGAGGGTCGGGCGGCCGAACAGGCCCACCTGCGCGACGTAGGGCGGGCGCAGGCGCGGCATGCCGCGCTTGCCTTCGATCGACTCGATCATCGCCGACTCCTCGCCGCAGATGTACGCGCCGGCCCCCCTTCTCAGGTGGATCGGCGGCAGCGCGCAGGGCGGATCGGCCTTCAGCTTCGCGAGCTCGGTTTCCAGGATGTTCCGGCAGGCGGCGTATTCGTCGCGCAGGTAGATCCAGATCTCGCCCACGCCGGCGCACCACGCGGCGACCAGCATGCCCTCGAGGAAGCGGTGCGGGTCACGCTCGAGGTACCAGCGGTCCTTGAAGGTGCCCGGCTCGCCCTCGTCGATGTTCACCGCCATGAAGCGCGGCGCCGGCTCGGCGGCGACGAGGCGCCATTTGCGGCCCGCCGGGAAGCCGGCGCCGCCCAGGCCGCGCAGCCCCGAGTCCTCCATCACCTTGGTGATTTCCTCGCGGCTGCGCTTGCCGGCGAGCCCGTCGGCGAGCAGCCGGTAGCCGCCGTCCCGGCGGTACTCGGCGTAGCCGATGTAGCGCGGCTTCTCCGGGCCGGTCTGCTTGCGCGCCACGGCTTGCTTGACCGCGTCGACGCTCGCGTGACCGACCGGGTTCTGGCCCACCACCACGCAGGGCGCGACCTCGCAGCGCCCGACGCACGGCGCCGGGATCACGCGCACGTCGCTCCCCAGGTCCATCTCGAGCAGCTCGCGCGCGCCGGCGAGCTCGCAGGCGATCGAGTCGCACACCCGCACGGTGAGCCCGGGCGGCGGGGCGTCGCCTTCCTTGACGACCTCGAAGTGGTGGTAGAAGGTCGCCACCTCGTAGACCTCGGTAAGCGCGAGGCGCATCTCGTGGGCGAGCGCCGCGAGGTGCGCGGCGGGCAGGTAGCCGAAATGGTCGTTCAGGCGGTGCAGGTGCTCGATCAGCAGATCGCGGCGGCGCGGCGCGTCGCCGAGCAGGCGCTGCACCTCTTCCAGCGCCTTGGCGTCGACCGCCCTGCCCTTGGGGATGGGCCGGGTTTTCGTCTTCATCGGGACGCCTATTATCTGCCCGCGGTGCTCGCCGGGGTCTTGACTGCGGTCAAGCCTTCCCGGGCGCTCCAGCCGCCCCCCAGGGCCGCGATCAGCGCCACGCTCGCGCCGAGGCGCCGGCCGAGGATGTTCGCCGCGGTGCGCTCGTTGGCGAGCAGCGTCGCCTGCGCCGAGATCACGTTGAGGTAGCTCACCACGCCGGCCTCGTACTGGTTGGTGGTGAGCTCGACCGCGCGGCGCGCCGCCTGCACCACCTCGGCCTGCAGCGCCGCCTCCTCCTCGAGGATGCGCAGCGCCGCGAGGTTGTCCTCGACTTCCTGGAACGCCGCGAGCACGGTCTGCCGGTACGCGGCGACCTCCGCGTCGTACGCGGCGATCGCCTCGTCCTTCTGCGCGCCGCGCAGCCCGGCGTCGAAAAGCGGCTGCGCGAGCGCCGCGCCGAGCGACCAGAAGCGCGTCGGCGCGGAGAACAGGTCGGCGAACGAGGTGGTGCGCGAGCCCGCCGCGCCGGAAAGCGTCACCACGGGAAAGAACGCCGCCTGCGCGACGCCGATGCGCGCATTGGCCGCCGCGGCGCGCCGCTCGGCGGCGGCGATGTCGGGACGCCGCTCGAGCAGCTCCGAGGGCAGTCCGGCGGGAATCTCGGGCATGCGCGCCGCGAGCGGCGCCGGCGCGAGCGAGAACTGCGCCGGCGCCACGCCAAGCTGCAGCGCGATCGCGTGCTCGAGCTGTGCGCGCTCGACGCCGACGTCGAGCAGCTGCGCCTGCGCGCTCTTGAGCTGCACCTCGGCCTGCACCACGTCGACGCGCGCCGCGACGCCGGCGGCGTAGCGGTTCTGCGTCAGCCTGAGCGTGCGCGCGTAGGCCGCGACCGTCTCCTCGAGCGTGCGGCGCGTCGCGTCGGCGACGCGCAGCGCGAGGTAGCTCTGCGCGAGCGTCGCCTGCGCCGAGAGCCGCGCCGCCTCGAGCTCCGCGGCGCTCGCCTGCACCTCGGCCTCGCCGGCCTCCAGCGAGCGGCGCACGCGGCCCCACAGGTCGGGCTCCCAGCTCGCGTTGAGCGAGGCGCTGAAGTTGTTCACCGCGCCGCTCGCGAAGGACGGCGAGTTGGGCAGCGACGGCGATTTCGAGCGCGTCGCGCTGGCGCTCGCGCCGAGCGACGGGAACAGGCCGGCGCGCGCCTGGGCGGCGAGCGCGCGCGCCTGGCGCAGGTTCGCCTCGGCGATGCGCAGGTTCTGGTTGGAGATCTCGATGCGCGCGATGAGCGAGTCGAGCACCGGGTCGCCGAACATCGCCCACCACTCGCCCTTGGGCGCCGTGTCGGCGGGCTGCGCCGCGCGCCAGCCCTGCGCCTCCTTGTACTCGCGCGGCACGTCGAGCGCCGGACGCACGTAATCCGGGCCGGCGGCGCACCCGGCCACGACGATCACGAGCCATGGCCACCTTTTCATGGGGCTGCGGGAGCTTCGCGTCGCAGAGCACGCCGCGACCAGAGCCGGAAGCGGTCGAGATACAGGTACACCACCGGCGTGGTGTAGAGGGTGAGGAGCTGGCTGAGGATCAGGCCGCCGACGATCGCGATGCCGAGCGGCTGGCGCAGCTCGGCGCCGTCGCCGCGCCGCAGCACCAGCGGCAGCGCGCCGAGCAGCGCCGCCATCGTGGTCATCAGGATCGGCCGCAGGCGCAGCAGGCAGGCCTCGAAGATCGCCTGCTCGGGCGCGAGGCGCCGCGCGCGCTCGGCGGCGAGCGCGAAGTCGACCATCATGATGGCGTTCTTCTTCACCAGGCCGATCAGCAGGAACACGCCGATCAGCGCGATCACCGTGAACTGCTGGCGGAAGGCGAGCAGCGCGAGCAGCGCGCCGACGCCGGCCGACGGCAGGGTGGAGAGGATGGTGAGCGGGTGCACGAGGCTCTCGTAGAGCATGCCGAGCACGATGTACATGGCGAGGATCGCCGCAAGGATCAGCCAGGGCTGGCGCGCCATCGTCCTCTGGAACGAGCGCGCCGTGCCCTGGAACGAGCCGACCACGCTCGCCGGCACGCCGATGCGCGCCATCGTCTGCTCGATCGCCGCCGCGGCCTGCGACAGCGCCACGCCCTCGGGCAGGCTGAAGGAGAGCGTGCCCGCGGCGAACTGCCCCTGGTGGTTCACCGAGAGCGGCGTGTTGGCGTACTCGACGCGCGCGATCGCCGAGAGCGGCACGCGCTCGCCGGCGTCGGAAAACACGTACACGTCCTTCAGCGCCTCCGGCCCCTGCGCGTAGCGCGGATCGACCTCCATCACCACCCGGTACTGGTTGCGCTCGGTATAGATGGTCGACACCACCTGCTGGCCGAAGGCGTTGCCGAGCGTGGTGTCGATGATGTCGGGGGTGACGCCCAGGCGCGCCCCGCTCGGCCGGTCGATCACCACCCTCGCCTGCAGGCCGCGCGTCTCCTGGTCGCTCGACACGTCGGCGAGCTCGGGCACGCTCTGCAGCGCGAGCTCCAGGCGCTGCGTCCAGGTGCGCAGCGATTCCAGGTCGTCGCTCTGCAGCGTGTACTGGTAGGTGCCGCTGCCCTGGCGCCCGCCGACGCGCACGTCGGACACCGGCACGAGGAAGAGCCGCGCCCCGGCGATGCTCGCGAGCCGCGGCCGCAGCCGCTCGATCACCACGCCCGCCGGGTCGCGCTCGGCGAGCGGCTTGAGCGCGATGTACATGAAGCCGGAGTTGCGCGCGCCGAAGCTGCCGCCGGCGACCGCGGTGACGGTCTCGACCGCCGGGTCGGCGCGCACCAGCGCCACGAACTGCGACATCTTCTCCTGCAGCGCCTGGAACGAGCTCGCCTGGTCGGCGCGGATGAAGCCCATCATGCGACCGGTGTCCTGCGGCGGGAAGAAGCCCTTCGGGATCGCGTAGTAGAGGTAGACGTTGAGGCCGATGGTGGCCGCGAGGCCGAGCATCACCAGCCGCGGATGGCGCAGCGCCCAGCCGAGGCTGCGCGCGTAGCCCTCGCGCAGCCGCTCGAAGGCGCGCTCGCCCTCGCGGTAGAAGCGCGTCGGCGCCTCGCGCCTGAGCAGCCGCGCGCACATCATCGGCGTGAGCGTCAGCGAGACGACGAGCGAGAGCAGGATCGCGGTGGACAGCGTGAGCGCGAACTCGCGGAAGAAGCGGCCCACCAGGTCGCCCATGAACAGGATCGGGATGAACACCGCGATCAGCGACAGGCTCATGGAAAGCACGGTGAAGCCGACCTCGCGCGCCGAGGCGAGCGCCGCCTGCATCGGCGCCATGCCCCGCTCGATGTGCCGCGTGGCGTTCTCCAGCACCACGATCGCGTCGTCGACCACGAAGCCGGTGGCGACGATCAGCGCCATCAGCGACAGGTTGTTCAGGCTGAAGCCGGCGAGGTACATGACGCCGAAGGTGCCGACGATGGACACCGGCACCGCCGCCGCCGGGATCAGGGTCGCGCGGCCGCGGCGCAGGAACAGGAACACCACCAGGATCACCAGCGCCACCGCGGCGGCGAGCGTCTTCTCCACCTCGGCGAGCGAGGCGCGGATGGTCGAGGTGCGCTCCATCGCCACGCCGAGGTCGACGGCGGCCGGGATCGACGCCCTGAGAAACGGCATCAGGTCGCGGATGCGCTGCGTGGTCTCGAGGATGTTGGCGTTCGGCTCGCGGTAGATGATCATCAGCACCGCCGGGCGGCCGTTCGCCTCGCCGGCGTTGCGGATGTCCTGCACCGAGTCGCGCACCTCGGCGACGTCGCCCAGCCGCACCGCCGCGCCGTTGCGGTAGGCGACGATCAGCGGCACGTACTCGGCGGCGCGCTTCGCCTGGTCGTTGGCGTGGATCCACCAGCTGCGGCTCGCGTCCTCGACCAGCCCTTTCGGCCGGTTGGCGTTGGCGGCGGCGATCGCCGCGCGCACCGCGCCGAGCGGCACGCCCTGCGCGCTGAGCGCCGCCGGGTTCAGCTCGACGCGCACCGCGGGCAGCGAGCTGCCGCCCACGGTGACCTGGCCGACGCCGCGCACCTGCGCGAGCTTCTGCGCCACCACGGTGGAGGCGACGTCGTACATCTCGCCGCGGCTCATCGTGTCCGAGGTGAGGGTCAGCACCATGATCGGCGCGTCCGCCGGGTTGACCTTGCGGTAGGTCGGGTTGCTCGGCATGCCGGTCGGCAGCTGGCTGCGCGCCGCGTTGATCGCCGACTGCACCTCGGTCGCCGCGTCGTCGATGTTGCGCGAGAGGTCGAACTGCAGCGTGACGCGCGTCGCGCCGAGCGAGGAGCGCGAGGTGATCTCGTTCACCCCGGCGATGCGGCCGAGCGCGCGCTCGAGCGGCGTCGCCACCGTGGCGGCCATGGTCTCCGGGTCCGCGCCGGGGAGCTGCGCGGTGACCGAGATCACCGGGTAGTCGACCTGCGGCAGCGGCGAGACCGGGAGCTGGGTGAACGCCACCGCGCCGGCGAGCGTCACGCCGATCGCGAGGAGCGTCGTGGCGACCGGGCGCGCGACGAAAGGGGCCGACAGGTTCACGCGTTCGCCTCTTTCATTCCTGTGCTTCTGGAAAGACGGTCGAACGCCAGGTAGATCACCGGCGTCGTGAAGAGCGTCAGCACCTGGCTGACGATCAGCCCGCCCACCATGGTGAGGCCGAGCGGATGGCGCAGCTCCGAGCCGACGCCCGTGCCGAGCATCAGCGGCAGCGCGCCGAAGAGCGAGGCGAAGGTGGTCATCAGGATCGGCCGGAAGCGCAGCAGGCACGCCTGGAAGATCGCCTCGCGCGGCGTCTTGCCCTCGAGGCGCTCGGCGTCGAGCGCGAAGTCGATCATCATGATCGCGTTCTTCTTCACGATGCCGATCAGCATGAGGATCCCGATCGTCGCGATGATCGAGAGGTCCATGCCGAAGAGCGCGAGCGTGAGGAGCGCGCCCACCGCCGCGGAGGGCAGGCCCGCGAGGATGGTGAGCGGGTGGATGTAGCTCTCGTAGAGCACGCCCAGCAGCACGTAGATCACCAGCAGCGCGCTCACGATGAGCCACACCTGGCTCGACTGCGAGGCCTGGAAGGCCGCC
>DASVDO010000009.1:0-132899 GCA_036381055.1 Burkholderiales bacterium
TACGGCACGATCTGGATCATGCTCATCGCCTACGTGACGCGCTTCATGCCCTACGGGCTGCGCTACAACACCACCTCGATGCTGCAGATCCACAAGGAGCTCGAGGAATCGGCGGCGATGAGCGGCGCCTCGTGGGGCACCACCTTCCGCCGCATCATCCTGCCGCTGCTCAAGCCCGGGCTGGTCGCCGGCTGGATCTACATCGTCATCGTCTCGGTGCGCGAGCTCTCCAGCTCGATCCTGCTCTACAGCACCGGCAACGAGGTGGTGTCGATCGTCATCTGGGAGCTGTGGGAGAACGGCCAGTACGTCGAGCTCTCGGCGCTCGGCGTGATGTTCATCCTCGCGCTGTTCGTGCTGGTGCTCGCCGCGCAGTGGCTGGGGCGGCGCTTCGGAATCAAGGAATCCTGATGCTGCGCGTGAGCGGCCTGTGCACGGATTACGTCGGCGAGCGCGGCTCGGTGGTGCGCGCCGCGCACGAGGTGAGCTTCGAGGTGCCGGCGGGCAAGCTTTTCACCCTGCTCGGGCCGAGCGGCTGCGGCAAGACCACGACGCTGCGCTCGATCGCCGGCCTCGAGCGGCCGCGCCTGGGCGAAATCGCGGTCGGCGACGAGCTGGTCTACTCGTCGCAGCGCAACCTGTTCGTGCCGCCGAACCGGCGCGGCCTCGGCATGGTGTTCCAGTCCTATGCCATCTGGCCGCACATGACGGTGTTCGAGAACGCCGCCTTCCCGCTGAAAGTCTCGCGCAAGAGGCTCTCCGGAAAGGACATCAGGCAGAGAGTCTCGCGCGTGCTCGAGGTGGTCGACCTCGCCGGGCTCGCCGAGCGCGAGGCGACGCGCCTCTCCGGCGGCCAGCAGCAGCGCCTCGCGCTCGCGCGCGCGCTCGTCATGGAGCCGCGCGTGCTGCTCCTCGACGAGCCGCTCTCCAACCTCGACGCCAAGCTGCGCGAGCGCATGCGCTTCGAGCTGAAGCGCCTGCAGCGCGAGCTCGGCATCACCACCGTGTACGTGACCCACGACCAGAGCGAGGCGCTCGCGCTCTCGCACGCCATCGCGGTGATGAACGGCGGCCGCATCGAGCAGATCGGCACGCCGCGCGAGGTCTACGAGAGCCCGGCGACGCCCTTCGTCGCCGACTTCGTCGGCAGCACCAACTTCGTTCCGGCGACGGTGCAGACCGCCGACGGCGAGGCGGGCTTCTGGCGCGTCGCCTGCGAGATCGGCGAGCTGCGCGCGCGCGGCGACGCGCTCGCGCCCGGCGACAAGGTGATGCTGTCGGTTCGCCCGGAGGACGTGCACCTCTCCGAGTCCCGCCCCGAAGGGGCGAACACCTGGGAGGGCACCGTCGACCAGAAGGTCTTCCTCGGCGAGACCGTCGATTTCCAGGTGGTGATCAACGGGCGAAGGCTGCAATCGCGCGCCCACCCCTCGCTGCGCACGCGCGTCGGCGAGCCGATTTTCGTTCGCATCGATCCGGAGAAATGCGTGGCCTTGAAAGCAGAAGCGAAATGAAGAGCCCCCGCCGCTGGGCGTCCGACGTCATCGTCGACCTGCTGCATGCCTACGAGCTGCCTTACGCGGCGCTCAACCCGGGCGCGTCGTACCGCGGGCTGCACGACTCGATCGTCAATTACGGCGCCAACAAGCCGCTGATGATGCTTTGCCAGCACGAGGAGACGGCGGTGCAGGTCGCGCACGGCTACGCCAAGGCGAGCGGCAGGCCGATGGTGGCGATCCTGCACAACCTGGTGGGCCTGCTGCACGCCAACATGGCGATCTACTACGCCTATGCCGACCGCGCGCCGGTGTTCATCGTCGGCGCGACCGGGCCGATGGACGAGACCAAGCGCCGGCCGCGCATCGACTGGATCCACACCGCGCAGGTGCAGGGCGAGGCGGTGCGCGCCTATACCAAATGGGACTACCAGCCGAGCGCGATCGGCGGCGTGCCGGAGGCGTTCGCGCGCGCCTATTCGGTGATGATGACCGAGCCGCGCGGGCCGATCTACATGTGCTACGACGCGTGGCTGCAGGAGCAGCCGCTCGACCACCTCGTGCCGCTGCCGCCGGCGGGGGCGGCGAAGGTGCCGAGCCGATTGGGGCCGGATCCTCTTGCCCTTCAAGAAGTTTCCAGTCTTTTGTTGAAGGCCGAAAGGCCGGTGATCATCGCCGAGTTCGTCGGCCGCGAGCCGGAGGGCTTCCATGCGCTGGTCGCGCTCGCCGAGACGCTCGGCGCGCCGGTCTACGACGTGAACAGCCGGCTCAATTTCCCGAGCCGGCATCCGCTCAACTTCAGCATGCAGAAGGACATATTCCGGGACGCGGACCTCGTGCTCACGCTCGACACGCGCGACTGGGAGCGCGCCACGACCGAGCTCGTCAGCACCACCCGCGAAGTGACCTCGCTCGTGCCGGCGGGGGCGAAATGGGTCGACATCGGCTTCGGCGACCTCGAGCTCTCGAGCTGGGCGATGGACTACCAGCGCCTCGCGCACGCCGACCTGCGCGTGCTGGCCGACACGACCGTCGCCATCCCGGCTTTGACGCAGTTGATAAGGGGAAAAGTTCAGGCTGAAAAGCGCAATGCACATGTCAAAGCACTGACAGAGAAGAACGAAGCCACCCGCCGCAAGTGGGCCGAGCAGGCCAAGGCGCACTGGGACGAGAGCCCGATCACCCTGCCGCGGCTCGCTTCCGAGGTCTGGGAGGCGATCAAGGGCGAAGACTGGGTGCTCACCGCCAACACGCTCGAGGAGTGGACGCGCAAGCTCTGGGACTTCGACAAGCCCTATCGCCATCCCGGCAAGTCGCTCGGCACCGCGACGCAGATCGGCATCTCGCTCGGCGTGGCGCTCGCGCACCGCGGCAGCGGCCGCCTGGTGGTCGACATCCAGCCCGACGGCGACCTGATGTTCGACGCCGGCGCGCTCTGGGTGGCGGCGAAGCATCGCATTCCGTTCCTCGTCGTCATGTACAACAACCGCGCCTACTACAACGACTGGGAGCACCAGATCCGCATGGCCAAGCTGCGCGGCACGCCGGTCGAGCGCGCCTACATCGGCATGGACATGTGCGACCCCGATCCGGACTTCGCCGGCCTCGCTCGCGCGATGGGCTGGTACGCCGAGGGGCCGATCGACAAGCCGGGCGACGTCGCCGGGGCGCTCGAGCGCGCCATCGCCAAGGTAAAAGCCGGCCAGCCGGCGCTGATCGACACGATTACGCAAAAACGATGAGCGAGACCGTCGGAGTGATAGGCGCGGGCCGCATGGGCCTGCCGATCATCGGCCACCTGGCGAAGAAGGGCTTCCGCACCCTGGCGACCGATGTCGACGCGGCGAAGCGGGCCCCGGTGGAGGAAAAGCGGGCGGAGTGGTCGCCCAGCCTCGAGGCCCTGGCCGGGCAGGCCACGGTCATGCTGGTGTGCGTCGGCTTCGACCATGAGCTGCGCGAGCTTTTCAACCGGATGAAGCCGCAGAAGGGCGCGATCGTGGCGGTCCTCAGCACGGTGAATCCGCGCACGGTGCAGGCGCTCGCGAAGGAAGCCGAGGCGCGCGGCTTTCACCTCGTCGACTCGACGGTGTGCCGCGGCGGCCGCGCGGCGGACGAGGGGACGCTGCTGTCCTTCGTCGGTGGGCCGGCGGCCGTCGTCGCACGCCTGACGCCCGTGCTGCGCGCGTATTCCACCGACGTGGTGCACAGCGGCGAGGTCGGCTCGGCCCAGGTGGCGAAGGCGGCGAACAACCTGGTGCTCTGGGCCTGCCTGGTCGCCGACCACGAGGCGCTGGCGCTCGCCCGCCGCTACGGCGTCGACGTCGAGAAGCTGCGCCAGGCGCTCATGCTCTCGAGCGCCGCCAACGACGCGCTCGCCAAGTGGGGCACCCAGACCATGGCCTGGGCCGAGGACGACATGGCGATCGTCGCCGAGATGGCCGCGGAATGCGGCGTCGCCCTTCCCCAGGCGGGCGTGAACCGCGAGATCTGCCGTGCGTTAAAACCACGCCGCTACAAGCTGGACGAGTACGGACGCTGAGGAACCTTGACAGCGATCGTCGCGCGCTAGTAGCGTTCGCGGCAGGTGTTCCGCTACAGAAGAAGGGGTTCCGTATGGCGGAACGGTAAGAACAGTGGGTTCGCTCGAAAACCAGAGGAGGAAGTGATGAAGAAGAATGCCATTGCCTTGGCCATTGGCGCGCTTTGCGTCGCGCCGGCGGCACAGGCGCAGGTCGTGTTCGGCAACGAAGCGATCGGCACGGTGCAGTTCTACGGCAAGCTGTATCCACAGGTGACTTCGGCGTCGACGAGCGGCGCCTCCGAAGCCGGTGATAGCGCCGCGACGCTGCAAGACCCGGCGTCGTTCACCGGCGAAAACCCGCGTAGCCGGGTATCGGTCGATTCCAACAACTCGTACCTCGGCTTCCGCGGCGAGCGCAAGCTGGGCAGCACCGGCCTGAAGGGCATCTGGCAGATCGAGCAGGCGATCGAGATCGACACCGGTAACGAGGATGCCACGTTCTCCAACCGCAATTCGTTCCTCGGCCTCGCCGGCGGCTTCGGCACGGTGAAGCTCGGGCACATGGACACGATCTACAAGGAGTTCGGCGCCGTCGTCGGCATGTTCGGCATCACCAGCGGCAACTGGATGTCGCCGAGCGAGGTGCTCTCGAAGATCCCGTACAACACCCGCGGCAGCTTCCACGTTCGCGCGGCGAACTCGATCCAGTACCTGTCGCCGGAATTCGGCGGCGTGCAGTTCGGCGCGCAGTACAGCCCCGACGAGGAAAGAACCGACACCAGGGATCAGGAACTCTGGTCCTTCGGCGTGAAATACGAAGCCGGCCCGCTGTATGTCTCGCTGCAGCACGAGATCCACAAGGACGCGCTCGTCGCGGCTCGTGATACGCCGTTTGCTGGTGGAACCGACTCGAAAGACCAGGCTACCCGTCTGAGCGCGACCTACAAGCTCGGCAACCACAAGCTTGCGGCCGATATCGGGCAGCTGAAGTGGAGCGAGAGCGGCGGCGACGTCGACGAGTACAAGCACATCACATGGGACGTCGGCGTGGAGTCGAAGTGGGGCGGGCCGTGGCGCACGTCGCTCCTTTACGTTCAGGCGCAGGAGGGCAGCTGCTCGCTGACCGCGGGCGGCGACTGCGACACTAATGGGCTGAAGGCGCAGATGGTGGCGCTCGGCGTTGCCTACGATCTCGACAAGCAGACGTTCCTGTACGGGGTCGTCGGCAAGCTGATCAACGGTACGTCGTCGGTCTACAACAACCTGCAGCCCGATGTCGACATCGCGCCCGGCACCGACATCACGCAGGTGTCGCTCGGCATGTCGTACCGGTTCTAAGATAGTTATAAGCTGTCCCGGCGAACGGGCGCTACGGCGCCCGTTCCCGTTTCTGGAGGAGGATTGACCATGCTCAGGACCCTTGTAATCGCTTCCCTGCTGGTGCCGGCCGCGGCGCTCGCGCAGGGCAAGCCCGGCCCGCACGCTCAGCTCTACCTGTACAAGGGCGCGGACCGCGACCCGAAGGTGCTCGCCGCGGCGAAGAAGGAGGGCAAGGTGGTCGTGTACACCTCGCTCAACACCAAGGACTCGGTGCCGATCAGCGAGGCCTTCGAGAAGAAGTACGGCGTGAAGGTGGACCTGTGGCGCTCCTCGAGCGAGAAGGTGCTGCAGCGCGCGGTGACCGAGTTCCGCGCCGGGCGCTACGCGGTCGATGCCTTCGAGCTGAACGGCCCGGAGCTGGAGGCGATGTGGCGCGAGGGGCTGCTCGACAAGTTCTACACGCCGCAGGCGGCCAACATGCCGCCGGCCGCGTTCGCCCAGAACGGTGCCTACATTGCCGACCGCTTCAACTTCTTCACCATCGCCTACAACACCAACCTGGTGAAGCCGAACGACGTGCCGAAGTCCTACCAGGACCTGCTCGACCCGAAATGGGTCGGCAAGATCGGCATCGAGGCGAGCGACACCGACTGGTTCGGCTCGATGGTGAAGGCGATGGGCGAGGAGAAGGGCATGGCGTTCTTCCGCAAGCTCGCCGACATGAAGCCGCAGATGCGCACCGGGCACACGCTGATGGCCGAGCTGGTCGCCTCGGGCGAGATCCCGCTCGCCGCGACCATCTACAACCACAACGCCGAGCGCCTGAAGGTGAAGGGCGCGCCCATCGAGTGGAAGGCGCTCGAGCCGACCTTCGGCCGGCCGAACGGCGTGTCGGTCGCCAAGCAGGCGGCGCACCCGAACGCGGCGCTGCTGTTCGTGGACTTCATGCTGTCGCTGGAGGGGCAGAAGCTGCTGCAGAAGAGGAACCGCGTCCCGGCGAGCAACAAGGTCGACTCCAAGCTGAACGACTTCAGCTACCGGATGATCGATCCGGTGGTGGTCATGGACGAGGCCGACAAGTGGGAGAAGCGCTGGTCGGAACTCTTTCTCAAAGGGCAGGCCATACGTAGGGAAAAGGACTAGCCATTGGGCAAGGAATCTCACCTTGGGTAAAGAATCCCACTACAGCAGCAAGAAGGACCGGGTCTTCGTCCGCGCCATCCAGGGCCAGTACAGCCTGAAGGACGAGCTGGCGCGGCTGCGCTCGCTGCCGCGCGTCATCAAGGGCCGCGACCTGACCTTCAACGACGGCCCGCAGTCCTTCTCCAAGCACTTCATCGAGCCGGTGGACGGGCTGGCGCAGACGCTGCACGTGCACCTCGAGGAGTACGCGCCGGGCGGGCGGACGCAGAAGCACGGCCACGTCAACGAGGCCGCCTTCTACATCCTCGACGGCAAGGGCTACGAGGTGCACGACGGCGTGCGCTACGATTGGAGCGCCGGCGACGTGGCGATCGTGCACATGAACTGCGTGCACCAGCACTTCAACGCCGACCCGGACAAGCCGGCGCGCGCGCTGGTGCTCAAGCCCAAGCCGCTCATCATGTTCATGAACATGCTGTTCCAGCAGAGCGTGATCCCGCGGCCCAAGGAGCCGGCGACGCCGGCCGGCGTGGGCTTCGAGCCGAGGAACCTGGAAGACAACTTCAACCACGACGAATGAAGAACGCGACCGTTTCGGAAGATTTCGCCAAAAAGTTCGCCACCGAGAAGGAGACGCCCTACACGCGCTGGGTGAAGGGCGAGGGGCTTGACCTCATCAGCTCCTTCTACGTGCCGAGCCTGCACACGGTCGAGCTCAAGCCCTGGGCGCGGCGCGGCGGGCGCGCCGTGTTCATGAACCACGACGCCTCGCGCACCTCGAACGACTGCTACGTGTGCGAGATCCCGCCCGGCAAGAGCCTCGCGCCGCAGCGCCAGCTGTTCGAGGAGATGATCTACGTGCTCGACGGGCGCGGCTCGACCGCGGTGTGGAACGACGCCGGCAAGCGCGTGCAGTTCGAGTGGAAGGCGGGCGCCATCTTCGCCATCCCGCTCAACTGCTGGCACCAGCACTTCAACGGCTCGGGCGAGAAGCCGGCGCGCTACGTCGCGGTGACCAACGCGCCGGTGATCATCAACGCCTTCGGCGACCTCGACTTCGTGTTCAACACCAAGTACGACTTCAAGGACCGCTTCGACGGCGAGCCCGAGTACTTCGCCAACAAGGGCGAGCAGAAGGGGCTGCTGCTCGACACCAACTTCGTCGCCGACGCGATCAACCTGCCGCTGTTCGCCGCCAAGGAGCGCGGCGCGGGCGGCGGGCACACGCGCTTCTCGATGGCCAAGGGCTCGATGAACAGCCACATCTCGCAGTTCCCGGTCGGCACGTACAAGAAGGCGCACGCGCACGGGCCGGGCGCGCACGTGATCGTGCTCTCGGGCGAGGGCTTCAGCCTGATGTGGCCCGAGGGCGAGGAGCCGCAGCGCTTCGACTGGCGCGAGGGAACGATGATCGTGCCGCCCAACATGTGGTTCCACCAGCACTTCAACACCGGCACCACGCCGGCGCGCTACCTCGCCTTCAAGGCCGAGGGCGTGGCGATCCGCAACGCGCAGGGCGTGCCCAAGGCGTGGATCTCCAGGCGCCTGGGCGGCGACCAGATCGACTACGCCGACGAGCGCCCCGAGATCCGCCGCTGGTTCTCCGAGGCGCTCGCCAAGCACGGCCTCAAGTCCGCGATGGACAAGGCCTACGCCGCCGAGGCGGCCGAGCTACCGCAAAAAGCCGCCTAAATGGTGACAGTCACCAATTCCAATTGGTGACTGTCACCATTTTCCCGCGCAGCTAGGCGTTTCGGCCTGCCGCGCGGCTTGCGCGGCTCGCCCATGCGGTGGCCGCTGTGAGTCGCGCGTCGGATTTCGTCGATCATTTCCTGCTTGAGCGGCACGTCGCACAGCGCTTGATACGCCGCCGCACGGCGCTCGTCTGTCGTGGCGATCGCCAGGTACGCGGGGTGCGGCCTTACGAACGTGCCGATATCGGCGCCGGTGTTCGCCGCATGGCTGGACCACCGGTATTGCGAGGGATGGCTCACCATCGCCGCGCGCACGGGATTGAGCTCGATGTATCGGTAGCAGGCCAGGGCGTACTCCTCGGTCGTGACGATCCCGGAATGCGGCCGGCCTTCCCAGAGCGTCCCGGTACGACCCAACTTCGCGTTGATGCGCTTCGCGTGACGCTGCGCGAGGTGCTTCATCAGAAGCGCGCATCCGGTGTTCTCGCGGGGGGTGACCAGCAGATGCACATGGTTGGTCATCAGGCAATACGCATGGACGAGGCATTGGAACCGCGCCGCGTAGGTCCCCAGCGCCACCAGGTAGTCGACATAGTCGGCTTCCTCGAAGAAGCAGTCGGCGCGGTCGTGTCCCCGCTGGATGACGTGGAGAGCGAAGTCCGGAATGACGAGGCGGGCAGTCCGCGGCATAACACCTTAAACGGCGCATGCCGCGGATTGGTTGACGTTAAATGGTGACTGTCACCCATTCGGATATATGGTGACTGTCACCATTTTCAGACGGTGGCGTGGGCGGCGCCGGGCTCGGGGAGAAGGGCGTCCTCGGCGGCGGCGGGGAAGGGCGCGCTGCGCGGCAGGAGCACCGAGGCGGAACGCACGCGCGTGTGCGCGGGATCGACCCCCGGCGGCTGGATGCCCTTCATCACGCCCTCGGCCGCGGCGATCAGCCGGCGGCGCGCCATGATGATGCCCTTGTCGGTCGGCACGAGGTTCTCGCGCGTGCGGTCCTGGATCGGGCCCATCGACTCCTGCACCGACGCGTCCTGCATGGCGAAGCCCTCGACCCCGGAGAAGGTGCGGCCTTCCTTCTGCGCCTTGCGGTCGATCAGGTAGTCGTTGTCCTTGTTGGCCACCGGCCGGAACGTGCCCGGGATGAGCGGCGTGTGGATGCCCTTGCCGGCCGCCATCGCCTCGCGCTCTTCCCTGGTGAGCGGGCGCGTCGCGTGGTGGTTGGTGCTCCACGCCCAGCAGTTCTCGTCGTCGATCGGCACCCAGCAGTGGCCGCCGATCGGATGGTCGCCGCGCGGCGGGATCAGGGTGAAGCTCGGCATCACGTACTGCGTGATGCGCCAGTAGTAGCGGTCCTGCTCGGCGTTGCGGCGCGCGCCGATGTAGAGCCCGCCCGGCGACTCGACCACCTCGAAGTGCGGCGCCAGGTCGCGCAGGTTGTACTCGTGGCTCTTGGTCGCCGCCTTGAACATCGGGTCGACCTTCATGGTGAAGCGGTGCAGGAACGAGACGTGGCTCGAGTCGATGCCGCCTTCCATCGCCTGCAGCCAGTTGCACTCCTGCCAGCGCTTGGAGACGAAGCGGTGCGACGCGGGCACCATCGCCCACTCGTGCTCGGGCAGCGGCGGCCGCTGCTCGGGCGGGCCCATGTAGGTCCACAGCACGCCGCCGCGCTCGACCAGCGGGTAGCTCTTCAGCCGCATCCGCTCGCACAGCCTCGGGTTGTCCGGCTCGGAGGGGATCTCGACGCACTGGCCGGTGACGTCGTATTTCCAGCCGTGGTAGGGGCAGCGCAGCCCGCTCTCTTCATTGCGCCCGAACCACAGCGACACGCCGCGGTGCGCGCAGAACTCGTCGATCAGGCCGAGCCGGTTCTGCGTGTCGCGGAAGGCGATCAGCTTCTCGCCGAGGATGCGCACCCGCACCGGCGGGCAGTCGGGCTCGGGCAGCTCCTCGGCGAGCAGCGCCGGCAGCCAGTAGCGGCGAAACATCTCGCCCATCGGCGTGCCGGGACCGGTCTGAGTGAGGAACTGGTTTTGCTCCGCTCTCATAACATTGTTCCGCTATAGCGAACGTCGTTCTTCCATACGAACGAGTTTAAAGCATCGGCGCTATACTGGCCGACTCCGGAGATGAGCGTCTCGCGCAACGATCCATGTCCCTGCGGCAGCGGCCGGAAATACAAGAAATGCTGTGGCGCGGTACTCGCCCTGAAGCCCGAGCGGCGCGAGTGCGGCACCTGCACCGCCTGCTGCGACGGCTGGGTGGTGGGCACGATCCGCGGCCACGAGATGAAGCCGGGCACGCCGTGCCACTTCCGCGGCGAGGGCTGCTGCACCATCTACGCCGAGCGGCCGCAGGAACCGTGCCGCAGCTTCGTCTGCGGCTGGCTGGCGCCGGGCAGCCCGTTCCCGGAGGCGTTCCGCCCGGACCGGCTGGGGGTGATGATCATCGGCACGCGCTGGCGCGGCCGGCCGGCGTACATCCTGCGCCACGCCGGGCGCGACCCGGACGAGCGGCTGCTAAGCTGGATGCGCGGCTTCAGCGTGCGCACCGGCGCGCCGTTCTTCTACGAGCAGGCGGGCGAGCGCTTCGGCTTCGGGCCGCGCGAGTTCCAGCACGAGATGCTGGCGCGGCTGCAATCGGGTGAGAGGCTATGGTGAAGGACAAGACCGAATCGCACTACCACAGCAAGAAGGACCGCATCTTCGTGCGCGGCATCCAGGGCCAGTACAGCCTGAAGGACGAGCTGAAGCGCCTGCGCTCGATGCCGCGCGTGCGCAAGGGCCGGGAGCTCAAGTTCGTCGACGGGCCGCAGGCCTACAGCCGGCACTACGTCGAGCCGAAGGACGGCATCTCGCAGATGTTCCACCTGCACCTGGAGGAGTACGCGCCGGGCGGCAGGAGCCAGAAGCACGGGCACGTCAACGAGGCCGCCTTCTACATTCTCGACGGCAAGGGCTACGAGATTCACGACGGCGTGCGCTACGACTGGCAGGCGGGCGACGTGGCGATCGTGCACAACAACTGCGTGCACCAGCACTTCAACGCGAGCCCCGACAAGCCGGCGCGCGCGCTGGTGATCAAGACCAAGCCGATGTACATGTTCATGAACATGCTCTTCCAGCAGCTCGTCGAGCCGCGGCCCACCGAGCCGGCGCCCGGCGCCGGGGGCTACCGCGTGCGCGAGGCGGAGAGCAACTACAACCATTCCGAGGAAGGAGACCGCTGATGGCCTGGGACGAATCGCGGGCGTGGAAGAAGGGCCGGAACCACCAGAAGCTCTACCAGGCGCTGCTCGACGACGCCGCCGGCGCGCCGGCGCGCAACGCCAAGCGCAGGAAGATCGTCCACCCCGAGGACATGCCCTGGGAAATGTCGCGCCAGGGGCTGCTCAAGCACCTGATCAACGAGGCCATGAACACGCGCATGGAGACGGTCGACGCCTACATGCAGATCATCCCGCCGGGCAGCCGCTCCGGTAAGCACCGCCACCTCGCCGAGGAATGCCTGTACGTGCTGGAGGGCCGCGGCTACGACCTGCACCAGGACTGCGACGTCGAGATCACCGACACCTACCACTGGAAGCCGCAGGACGAGATCAAGCGCTACGAATGGGAGGCGGGCGACGTGATCTACATCCCGCCCAACACCATCCACCAGCACTTCAACGCGAGCCCCGACAAGCCGGTGCGGCTGATCTCGGCGATCAATCGCATCTACAAGGCCTGCGGGCTGAACGACCTCGAGCAGATCGAGGACGCGCCGGAGTACGACCCGAACGTGGTGCTCACCGCCGAGCTGGTCGAGCAGTACCTCAAGGCGAAGAGCAAGGTGCCGGCTTGAGCAGCGTCGCGGCCGCGCCGGCCAAGCCGGCGCATCGCTGGCGCGAGCTGTGGCTGATCACCGTCGGCCACGGGCTCACGCACTGGTACCCGGCGACCTTCTACCTGCTGCTGCCGCTGATCGCGCACGAGCTCGGGCTGTCGTACAGCCAGATCGGCCTGATCATGACCTGCCAGTACGTCGCCTCGGCGATCGCCAACGTGTCGGGCGGCATCCTGGTCGACACGGTGGGGCGCAAGGGCCTGCTGATGGCGGTGTCGCTTTTCTGGGTCGGCTTCCCGTACCTGCTGATCGGCTTCACGCACAGCTACGCGATGCTGCTCGTCTGCGTGGCGCTGGTCGGCACCGGCAACAGCCTGTGGCATCCGACGGCCATCCCGACGCTCGGCAGCCGCTACCCCGAGCGCAAGGGGCTGGTGCTGTCGCTGCACGGCATGGGCGGCAACGTCGGCGACGCGGTCGCGCCGATCGTGGTCGGCGCCGCGCTCGCGGCGTTCTCGTGGCGCGAGGTGGTGGCGTTCAACGTCGCGCCGGGCCTGGTGGTCGCGGTGCTGATGTTCGTGTTCCTCGGCTCGCTGCGCCTGGGGCAGAAGAAGCACGCCGCCGAGGGGCAGTCGCTCGCCGAGTACGTGCGGGGGCTGCGCAGGCTGTTCGCCGACCGCTCGCTGATCCTGCTCTCGACCGGCTCGTCGTTCCGCACCATGACGCAGACCGCGCTGCTCACCTTCCTGCCGGTCTACCTGGCGAACGACATGGGCTACGGCCCGGCGCTGGTCGGCGCGTGCCTGTTCGCCGTGCAGGCGGCGGGCTTCGCCGCGGCGCCGGTCGCCGGGCACCTCTCCGACCGCATGGGGCGCAAGAACATCCTGATGGGCGCCATGGCCTCCAGCGCCGTGGTGCTGGTGGCGATGGGCGCGATCGGCGGCTCGCCGCTGTTCGTCGTGCTGGTCGCGGTGCTCGGCTTCTTCCTCTACGCCACCCGGCCGGTGATCCAGGCCTGGCTGCTCGACGCGACGCCGCGCAACCTGGGCGGCTCGAGCATCGGCGTGCTGTTCGGCGCGCAGGCGGTCGGCGCCTCGCTCGGGCCGCTGTTCGGCGGCATGGTGGCGGACCGCTGGGGGCTGCTCGCCACGTTCTACTTCCTCGCCTTCACGATCGTCATCGCCAACCTGCTGGTGTTCTGGATCCCGGCGGTCGGGTCGCGCGAGCGCGGCGCCGCTTGAGGCCGCTCGCCGTCCTGGCGCTCGCCCTGCCGCTCGCCGCGCAGGCGGCGGAGGTCACCGTGATCCGGCCGAGCGCCTTCATCGGCGCCGACGCCGTCTACCACATCGCGCTCGACGGCCGGCCGCTGCGCGACATCGAGACGCGCCAGCACGTGCGCTTCGACGTGCCCGACGGCCGGCACGTGCTCGCGGTGCGCTGCCCGAAGCCGATGAATCTCGAGTACGCCGAGACGCGCATCGAGGAGCAGCTCGGGCCGGCGCCGGCGTTCTTCGTCATCGAGCCGAAGTTCGACTGCGTGACGCTCACGCGCATCGACGCGCGCGCGGCGGCGCCGCTGCTCGGCAACACCCGCCTGCGCACCGACACGTCGACCCGCTACGAGGCGGGCAAGGTGCGGCCGAGCGCCGCGCTCGAGACCGCCTCGCCGCCCGCGCCGGCGGCCGCCGACGGCGCCGCCTCGCCGGGCGCCGCCTCGCCGAGCGCCGCCTGGGTGGAGGCGTTCAACAGCCGCGACCCGGCGCGCATCGCCGCGCTCTACGACAGCCACGCGGTGCTGATCGGCGCCGACGCGGCGCGGCCGGCGGTGGGCCGGGCGGCGATCGCCGCGTATTACGCCGGCGTGGCCGGGCGGCCGATGGACCGCGTGGCGCTCGGCGAGCACCAGGTGCGCGTCTACGGCGACTGGGCGATCGACAGCGGCCTGTGCAACTTCTTCGAGGTGCGCGACGGCAGGTCCTCGGTGAGCGCCGCGCGCTACACGCTCGTCTGGCGCAGGCGCGACCGGCGATGGCTGATCGTGGAGCACCACTCGTCGCGCGTTCCTTGATCCGCTTCCACGAAGGCGACGAGCCGCACTTCCACGACTGGTCGCCCGAGGCGCGCGCCGCGGCGGCGCAGGCGATCTGGCAGGCCGAGAACGTCGAGCTGACCACGGTCGGCATCGACATCGGCAGCTCGACCTCGCACCTGATGTTCTCGCGCGTGCACCTGCAGAGGAAGACGCAGCTCCTGTCGAGCGAGTTCGCGGTCGTCGGCCGCGAGGTGCTGTGGCGCTCGCCGATCCTGTTCACCCCCTTCCTGCCCGACTTCACCATCGACGCCGGGCGGCTGGG
Organism: Burkholderiales bacterium; assembly: GCA_036381055.1. Classification (GTDB taxonomy): domain Bacteria; phylum Pseudomonadota; class Gammaproteobacteria; order Burkholderiales; family SG8-39; genus SCGC-AG-212-J23. The sequence goes on from DASVDO010000009.1 coordinate 14,366, forward strand.
CGCCTTCATCGACGGCGCGTACGCCGAGGCCGGGCTCGACCCGCAGCGCATCGACAGCGGCGCGGTGATCCTCACCGGCGAGGCGATCAAGCGGCGCAACGCGCAGGCGATCGCAGGGCTGTTCGCGGCGCAGGCCGGCAAGCTGGTCTGCGCCTCCGCGGGGCACCACATGGAGTGCGTGCTCGCCGCGCACGGCGCCGGGGCGACGGCGATCTCGCGCCGCACGCACCGCCCGGTGCTGAACGTCGACATCGGCGGCGGCACCACCAAGCTCGCGCTGATCGAGAACGGCGAGATCCGCTCGACCTGCGCCATCGCCGTGGGCGGACGGCTGATCGTGCAGGACGCCGCCGGGCGCCTCACCCGCCTCGAAGCGTCCGCGCTGCAAGCGGCGCGCAGCCTCGGCACGGAGCTGGCGCTGGGCCAGGCGCTCACCGCCCCGGCGAAAGACAAGCTCGTCGACGTCCTGGCGGAGGCCGTCCTCGAGCTGATCCTGGGCAGGCCGCTCGGCGCGCTGGCGAGGGAGCTGCTGCTCACCGGGCCGCTCGAGCGCACCGTCGAGCCGCACCTCGTCACTTTCAGCGGCGGGGTGTCGGAGTACCTGTTCGGCCGCGAGGCGCGCGGCTTCGGCGACATCGCGCAGCCGCTCGCCGAGCGCATGCGCGCGGCGCTCGCGCCGACCGGCAGGCTGCTCGACCCGGGGCAGGGCATACGCGCCACGGTGATCGGCGCCTCGCAGTTCACCGTGCAGCTCTCGGGCAAGACGATCCACCTGTCGCGCGCCGCGCGGCTGCCGCTGCGCAACGTGCCCGTGGTGTTCCCGCCGCTCGAGCTGGAGCGCGCCTTCGACGCCGCCGGCGTGGCGCGCGCCATCGGCGCGGCGCTGGCCAGGCTCGAGCTGCCGGACGACCAGCCGGCAGCGGTCGGCATCCGCTGGCGCGGCGAGCCGTACTATGCGAGGCTGCGCGAGCTCGCCGCCGGCATCGCGCAGGCGGCGCGCCCCGGGGCGCCGCTGGTGGTGCTGGTCGACCGCGACGTCGGCCGGCTGCTCGGCCACATCCTGGAGCAGGAGCTGGGCGTGGCCGGCGTGATCGCGATCGACGGCGTACAGCTGCGCGAGCTGGACTATGTCGACATCGGCGAGCTGCTGCAGCCGAGCGAGGTGGTGCCGCTGGTGATCAAGTCGTTGCTGTTTCCACTGCATTGAGGAGATAGACCCATGGACGCAGGCGTGGCGCCGCGCATCGGCGTGGATCCTTATCTCGACTGGCTGAAGAACGAGCGCATCCCGGTGGTCGAGGACTTCGGCGTGCACCTGCCCGAGGTCGAGACCCGGCCGTGGCCGCGCTACGGCGTCGGCGGCGCGGCGGTGCACCTCAAGGGGCGCGGCGACTTCGTGTCGATGTTCGTGCTCGACCTCGCGCCGGGCGCCGCGAGCGAGCCGCAGCGCCACCTGTACGAGGAGGTGATCTACGTGCTGTCGGGCCGCGGCAGCACCACCATCGAGGCCGCCGACGGGCGCCGGCACAGCTTCGAGTGGGGGCCGCGCAGCCTGTTCGCGATCCCGCTCAACACCCGCTACCGGCACTTCAACGGCAGCGGCGCCGAGCGCGCGCGCCTCGCCGTCACCACCAACCTGCCGGCGGTGCTGAACATGTTCCACAACGAGGCGTTCGTGTTCGACAACCCGTTCCGCTTCGACGAGCGCCTGGGCGAGGCGAAGCACTTCGCCGGCGAGGGCGACTTCACCCCGGTGCGCCCGGGGCAGCACATGTGGCAGACCAACTTCGTGCCCGACCTGGCGGCGATCGCGCTGAAGGGCTGGGACGAGCGCGGCAAGGGCTCGAAGAACATCATGTTCATCCTCGCCGACGGCACGATGCACGCGCACATCTCGGAGATGCAGCCCGGCAGCTACAAGAAGGCGCACCGCCACGGGCCCGACTTCCACGTGATGTGCGTCACCGGGCACGGCTACTCGCTGCTCTGGTACGAGGGCGAGGCCGACTTCCGCCAGGTGCGCTGGAAGCACGGCACGGTGTTCGCGCCGCCCGACCGCATGTTCCACCAGCATTTCAACACCAGCGAGCGGCCGGCGCGCTACCTCGCCACCGCCTTCGGCAGCCTGCGCTACCCGTTCACGGAGGCCAAGCGGCGCGCCCTGCTGGGCGGCGGCGACGGGCAGGGCGCGGTGGCGGTGAGCGTGAAGCTGGGCGGCGACCAGATCGAGTTCGAGGACCAGTCGCCGCGCATCGAGGCGCTGTACCGCGAGGAGCTCGCGCGCGCGAAGAATGCGCCCGCCTGAGGTCGCGGTCGTCGGCGCCGGCCCGGTCGGGCTGACGGTCGCGCTGTCGCTCGCGCGCCAGGGCGTGGCGGTGCGCGTGCTGGAGGCCGAGCCGGCGCTCACCGAGGACCACCGCGCCGGATCGTTCCATCCGCCGACCCTCGAGATGCTCGCGCCGTTCGGCGTCACCGAGGCGATGCACCGCATCGGCATCAAGGTGCCGCGCTGGCAGATCCGCGACCGGCGCCAGGGCGTGATCGTGGAATGGGACCTGGGCCTGATCGCCGACCTGACGCCCTATCCGTACCGCTTCCACCTGGAGCAGTTCAAGCTCACGCCGATCCTGCTCGACAAGCTGCGCGCCTTCCCGCACGCCTCGGTCGCCTTCTCGACCGAGCTGCTCGACGCCGTCCCGCACGACGATTCGCTGACGCTGAAGACGAGCGCCGGCACGCTGCGCGCGTCCTGGCTCGTCGGCTGCGACGGCGGCCGCAGCACCGTGCGCCGGCTGATCGGCACCGAGTTCGAGGGCTTCACCTGGCCGGAGCGCTTCGTCGTGATCAGCACGCCGCACGACTTCGCGGCGCACGGCTTCACCTCGAACGCCTACGTCGCCGATCCGCGGGAATGGGCGGCGGTGTTCCACATGCCTGGCCTGTGGCGCATGGCGTTCCCGGTGCACCCGCACGAGGACGAGGCGCAGGTGCTCGACGCCGAAGCGGTCGAAGCGCGCCTGCAGCGCTTCCTGCCGCGGCCGCACCGCTACGAGGTGCTGCAGAAGGGCATCTACCGCGTGCACCAGCGGGTGGCGAGGGACTGGCGCCGGGGGCGCATGCTGCTCGCGGGCGACGCGGCGCACCTCAACAACCCGCTCGGCGCCTTCGGCCTGAACGGCGGGCTGCACGACGCGGTGATGCTGGGCGAGTACCTCGGGCGGGTGTGCCGCGGCGAGGCCGGCGAGGACCTGCTCGACCTCTACGTGCGCAAGCGCCGCGCCGCCAACATCGAGTTCGTGCAGACGCAGTCGATCGGCAACAAGCGCATGCTCGAGGAAGCCGATCCGCAGAAGCGCGAGAAGACCTTCGCCGAGCTGCGCCGCATCGCCGCCGACCGCGAGGCGGCGCGCGATTTCCTGCTGCGCTCGTCGATGATCTGGAGCGTGCGCCGGGCGGCGCAGGTCGCCTGAGCGGGCACGCGGTTTGCGGCCGCCCGGCGGCAGACATTCACAGGAGAAAGCCGATGAAACTCTGGAGCCTGGCGCTCGCCGCCGCCGCCGCGCTCGCCGCCGCCGGCTGCGACAACCCGCCGCAGCCGCCGGTCACCTCGCCGTCGTCCAGCCCCGCCTCCGGCGGCTCGAGCGCCGCGCCGCAGACCGGACCGACGGGCGACGAGATCAAGCTGCCCGCCAACCCGGGCGGCACGCAAGGCAGCGCCGCGCTGCCCGACCCCGGCGACGCCAACGACCATTCCAACGCCCAGCACGACGCGCGCGACAAGGTCAACAACGGCCAGAGCAGCGACCGCTGATTCGGGGTCAGGGTCGTGATTCAGCCGACGCTGATCGCGACCTTGTCGGGATAGAACGCCAGGTACTCGCGGATGGCGGCCATCTCGTCGAAGGGCTGCTCGTAGCTCCACACGGCGTCGCGCGGGCCGCCCTTCAGCGAGAAGTAGGACGCGTCGCCCTTGAACGGGCAGTGCGTGCGGTGCGTCGAGCGCTCCAGGCGCTCCATGCGCACGTCCTTGCGCGGGAAGTAGTAGACCACCGGGTAGCTGCCTTCCTTCATCGCCAGCGCCTCGTCGGTCTCGGCGATCAGCTCGCCGCCGAAGCTCGCGCGCACGCGCTTTGCAGCGGGCGTCACGTCGATGCGGTGGTCGGGACGTTCCTTGAATCCGGGTGCGGGATTGCCGGCCATGGTGCCTCCTAGATCATCGCCGAGCCGCCGTCGACCACCAGTGTCTGGCCGGTCATGAAGGCGGCGTCGTCGCTCGCGAGGAAGCTTACCGCGCCGACCAGGTCTTCGGGTGTCTCGTCGCGCGCGATGGCGCGCGTGGCGCGCGAGCGCTCGCCCGCTTTCAGGTGCGCTTCGTGCCTGACCACGTTCTCCGACAGGGTGAATCCCGGCGCCAGCGCGTTCACCGTGATGCCGTCGCCGCCCAGCTCGCGCGCCAGGCCGCGCGTCATGGCGATCACCGCGCCCTTGCTGGCGATGTAGTGCAGGAAACGCGGTACGCCCTTGAGCGGCGCGCCGGAGGCCAGGTTGATGATGCGGCCGTAGCCGCCGCGGCGCATGTGCGGCACGCAGGCGCGGCAGCACAGGAACACGCCCAGGGTGTTCACCTCCATCACGCGCCGCCATTCGTCGGGCGGGATGCGCTCGAACGGTCGCAGCTCGAGCGTGCTGAAGAGCGCCGCGTTGTTCACCAGGATGTCGATCCGGCCGAACGCCTTCACCGCCTGCGCCGCCATGCGCGCCACCGCGCCCTCGTCGGCCACGTCGACCTCGACGCCGAGCGCCGGGGCGCCGGTCGCCTGCGCGATCTGCGCGGCGGCGACGTCGTAGCCGCGCAGGTCGGCGACGACCACCGAGGCGCCGTCCTCGGCGAGGCGCCGCGCGAGCGCCTTGCCGATGCCGCTGCCGGCGCCGGTGACGATCGCGCTCCTGCCCTGGAGCCGCCGGCTCATCGCATCATCGAGTTGGGAAGCACCAGGGCGATCTGCGGGAAGGCGACCAGGATGCCGACGCAGACGATCATCGCCAGCCAGAACGGCATGATGCCGGCGAAGATGCGGCCCATCGGCACGTCCTGCGCGACGCCCTTCACCACGAACACGTTGATGCCCACCGGCGGGCTGATCAGGCCCATCTCCAGCACGATCGCCACGAAGATGCCGAACCACACCGGGTCGATGCCGAGCGCGATGATGATCGGGAAGACGATCGGCACGGTGAGCACCATCATGGCGAAGCCCTCGAGGAACATGCCGAGCACGAGGTAGGCGGCGAGCAGGATGGCGAGCACGCCGGCGGCGGAGAGCTCCAGGCCGGTCAGCACGCTCGCGAGGTCGCTGGGAATGCGCGACAGCGCGAGGAACGGCGAGAAGATGTGCGCGCCGATCAGGATCAGGAACACCATCGCCGTGGTGCGCACGGTCTGCAGCAGCGCGTCGCGCAGCGCCGCGAAGCCGAGCCGGCGGCGCCACAGCGCGTGCGCCATGGTGAGCAGCGCGCCGACCGCGGCCGCCTCGTTCACCGTGAACACCCCGGCGTAGATGCCGCCGATGGTGATCAGCACGACGGCGACGAAAGGCGCCGCGCCGGCGAGCGCCGCGAAGCGGGCGCGCAGCGCGAGGCGCTCGCCGGGCGGCCCGTACTGCGGCCGCCAGGCGCACAGCAGCACGACCGTCGCCACGAACAACGCCGTCAGCAGCAGCCCGGGCAGCACGCCGGCGAGGAACAGCCGGCCGATCGACTCCTCGGTGAGCAGCGCGTAGACCACCAGCACCGTCGAGGGCGGGATGAGGATGCCGAGCGTGCCGCCCGCGGCGATCACGCCGGTGGCGAGCCGCGTGTCGTAGCGGTAGCGCTCCATCTCCGGCAGCGATACCCGGCCCATGGTCACCGCCGAGGCGACGGAGGAGCCCGAGAGCGCGGCGAAGCCGGCGCAGGCGAGCACGGTCGCCGAGGCGAGCCCGCCGCGCCGGTGGCCGATCCAGGCGTAGGCGGCGGCGTAGAGGTCCTTGCCCATGCCCGACACCGCGGCGAAGTTGCCCATCAGCACGAACAGCGGGATCACCGCGAACGCCTGCACCGCGGCGTGGGAGTACGGGAACGCGCCGAGGCTGTGCAGCGCGGCCTGCGGCGAGTTGAGCAGCGCCACGCCGGCCGCGCCGACCAGCGACATGGCGATGCCGATCGGCATGCGCAGGAAGAGCAGCACCAGCAGCGCCGCCATGCCGGCCAGGCCGACCAGCGTCGGGCTCACCGCCGCCGCCAGGCCTCGCGCACCAGCACCAGCGCGAACAGCGCCATGCTCGCCGCGGTGAGCAGCTCGAACGGCCAGGTCTCGATGCGCAGCATGTTGGTCGCCTCGCCGCGGTCGCGCGAGCCGAGCGCGAACAGCGCCGCCTGCCACGCCATCAGCGCGAGCAGCGCCGCGCCGGCGAGATTCACCAGCGGGCCGGTCCAGCGCAGCGCCGGCCGCTCGAGCAGCTCGCCGAGCACGTCCACCGAGACGTGGCCGCCGGTGGCGGCGCAGTAGGGCAGGCCGAGGAACACGATGAGCGCCATCGCGAGCTCGGTCATCTCGTAGGCGCCGAGGAACGGCAGGCGCAGCACGTAGCGCATCAGCACGTCGAACGCCACGAGGCCCATCAGGCCCAAAAGCACCGCGCCCCCGCACAGGGCGAGGGCGCGCAGCAGGCGGTCGAACACGCTAGCCCGAGTAGCCGGCCTTCTTCAGCATCTCGCGCGCGGGTATGCCCTTCGCCTCGGACTCGCGCACCCACTCGTCGACGATCGGGCGCAGCACCTTGGCGATGCGCTGCTGCTCCGCCTTCGACAGGGTGACGAGGTCGGCCTTGCCGCGGACGCTGTTCACGGCCTGCTCGGCGCGCTTGATGTAGACCTCGGTCGCCTTGAGCGAGAGCTGCCGGCCGGACAGCCGGTCGATCGCCGCGCGGGCCTGCGGCGGCAGGCTGTCGTACTTCTGCCGGTTCATGGCGATCAGGAACGCCGAGCGGCCGAAGATCGGCCCCGAGATGGTGAAGCCGTGCGCCACCTCGCCCAGCTTGAAGTCGAGGATGGTGGTGAACGGCACCATGGCGCCGTCCATCGTGCCGCGCTCCAGGCCCGGGTACACCTGCGTGATCGGCGCGGCGATCGGCACCGCGCCCATCGCCTCGATCTGCTTCGCCTGCTGCGCCGAGGGCGCGCGGATGCGCTGGCCCTTGAGGTCGTCGAGCGAGCGGTACGCCTTGTGGCGCGACATCAGGCCGGCGTCCTCGGCGCCCCAGAGGGCGATCACCTTGGTTCCCTTGTACTCGGGCAGCAGATACGGATCGAGCACGTCCCACATCATGTGGGTGGCCGCGATGCCGTCCTCCTTGAGTCCCGGCAGCTCGATCATCTGCGTGCGCGGGAAGGCGGACGAGGTGTAGCCGGGCAGCGTGAAGCACAGGTCGACCACGCCGTCGGCCGTCTGGCGGAAAAGCTCGGGCGGCTTGCCGCCGAGCTGCATCGAGGGATAGAGCGTCACCTTCACCTTGCCGCCGGTGGCCTTCGCCACCTGGTCGGCCCAGGGCACGATGATCTCGCGGTAGATGATGTGCACCGGCGGCACGAACGTGGAAAGGCGCAGCTCCTGCGCACCGGCGCCGCTCGCGGCGAGCGCGAGCAGGGCCGCACCGGCCAGACGTTTCATGGGTCGTCCTCCTCCTAGAGGTTTACGGCGCGATTGTAGCGACAACGTCCTGGTACACAACCGGCCGGCCGAGCAGGCCGATGTCCGCCGCGAAGCGGTTCATGGCGTCCAGGGCGATCCGGGCGATGCCGTGCTGGTAGTAGGGGGCGTCGCGGCGGATCAGCTCGGCGATCAGCTCGGCCTCGGCCGGCGGGAAGAGCCGCCGGCCGATCTCGGTGGCGCGCTGCGGGTCTTCCTTCAGCGCCGCCTGCGCCTGCCGCACCGCCTCGACCGCCGCGCGGGCGAGCTCGGGGCGCTCGCGCAGCGTGCGATCGGTGCAGGCGAGCGCCGGGAAGGTATAGCCCTTCACCTCCGGCGGCGCATCGCGCCGCGCGTCGAGCACCACCGTGCCGACGCCCCGGCGCGCGGCGATCTCGGCGCCCATGCCGTTCGCCCAGAAGCCGTCGATCCGGCCTTCCTCGAGCGCCTTCGCCGCCATCAGGCCGAACGACGCCTTTTCGCCGGCGGCGCCCGGCACCGGCCCGATCTTCACGTCGCGCTCGGGGTCGATGCCGGCGCGCCTGAGCATCTGCCGCAGGCCGTCGACCGGGCCGGGCGCCGCGCCGATGCGCAGGGCGCGCACCACGGAGATGTCGCCGCGCTTCGGCTTCAGGTCGGCGCGCACGACGAGGAACCAGTACATGCGCTGCGCGAGCGCGCACAGCAGCTTCGCGCCTTGCCAGTCCGGGAACGCGTAAAGCACCGCGTGCGCCGCGCCGCCGACGAAGTCGATCCTGCCCTCGCGCAGCTCCTCGTAGGTCTTGGTGACGGGATAGATCAGCTCGACCGTCGCGCCGGGAAGGAAGCCGAGCTCGACCGCCGCGATCGCCGGGAAGTACGACGGCGAGACGAGATCCGGGATCGCCACGCGGATGGCCATGAGCGGCTCAGTATAATCGCCGCTTCCCCATGCAAGCGCGAAACATCGTGGTCGTCGGCGCGGGACCGGTCGGCACCGTCGCCGCGCTCGCCTGCGCGCGCGCCGGCCACCGGGTGACGCTGCTCGAAGCGGAGCAGCGCATCGACGACAGCCCGCGCGCCTCGACCACGCAGCCGCCGACGCTGGAGATCCTGGCCGAGCTCGGCCTGATCGACGAGTACATCGCGCAGGGGCTCGTCGCGCGCACCTTCCAGTTCTGGGACCGGCCGACGCTCACGCTGGTCGCCGAGTTCGACTTCGAGCGGCTGCGCGGCAGGACCGCGTTCCCGTTCGTGGTGCAGACCGAGCAGCACAAGCTCGCGCGCATGGGGCTCGAGCGCCTGCGGCGGATGGACAACGCGACGGTGCGGCTCGGCGCGCGCGTCACGGCGCTTTCGCAGAGCGCGTCGTCCGTGAGCGTTTCGGTCGGCGAGGACCGGTACGAGGCCGACTACGTGATCGCCTGCGACGGCGGGCGCAGCACGGTGCGCAAGTGCCTGGACATCGAGTTCGAGGGCTTCACCTGGCCCGAGCGCTTCCTCGTCATCACCACGGCGTTCGACTTCGCGGCCGCGCTCGGCTGCTGCCTGCGCAACTACATGGCGGGGCCCGACGAATGGACCAATCTCTTCAAGGTCGCGGGCGACGACCTGAAGGGCCGCTGGCGCGCGGTGTTCAACACGCGCGAGGACGAGAGCGACGAGGAGGCGCTGTCGGAGGCGTCGGTGCGCGCGCGGCTCAGCCGCATCCACGTCCCCGAGAGCGAGCGGCGCGCGCTGCACCTCAACCTGTACAAGGTGCACCAGCGGGTGGCGCAGCGCTTTCGCGTCGGGCGCGTCTTCCTGTGCGGCGACGCGGCGCACGTCAACAACCCGATCGGCGGCCTCGGCCTCAACTCCGGCATCCACGAGGCCTGGCATCTCGCGCGCCTGCTCTCCAGCGATAACGCCGACCTCGACGAATACGAGCGCGTGCGCCGGCCGCTCAACATCGAATACGTGCAGCAGCAGACCATCGCCAACAAGCGGCGCCTCGAAGAGCGCGATCCCGTCCGGCGCGCCGAGCGCTTCGCCGAGTTGCGCGCCATGGCCGACGACCCGAAGCGGCACGTCGCGTTCCTCATGCGCGCCTCCCTCCTCGAGACCTGGAAAGGCTGACCCAAAAACAGGGACAGACCACGTTTTCTCCTTTTTAAACTCCTTTTTAAAAAACGTGGTCCGTCCCTGGTTTAGGGTGAAAAAGGTGGTCTGTCCCTGGTTTAGGGCTAGCCGGGTTTGACGCCGGGCGGGGGAGGAGGCGGGGCGGGTTGGCGAACGGCGCGGCGCGGGGTGTAGCGGCTCGCCGCCATCGGAATCTGGTGGCCCTTGGCGTACATGCACTGCTGGTAGCCGAAGTCGTAGCGCTGCTGCAGCGAGTAGGCGGAGGCTCGCGCGGTGCCGGTGCCGGCGAGCGCGCCGGTCGCCAGCCCGACGCCGGCGCCGATGCCCGCGCCGGTGTTGCCGCCCATCAGGCCGCCGGCGGCCGCGCCGACCGCCGTGCCGACGACGGCGCTCTTCACGCCGGCGTCGACCGAGGCCTGCTGCGCCGTCGTGCCGCCGACCTGAGCGGAAGCGAATTGGCGGCACTCGTAGTCGTCGAAGCGGAACTCGTCGAAGCTCTTCGTCGAGCCGGGAAGCACCATCACCGACGGCCCGGACGGCGGCGGCGTCGCGCATCCGGCGGCCAGGACGAGGCCGAAGGGAACGAGCAGCCGCTTCATTGCGCCGGCGGCGGCGCGGGCGGCACGGCCTTCCAGCCGCCCGGGCATTCCTTGACGTAGGGGTAATAGCCGCGGCTCTGCTCGCAGTAGTACCAGTAGCCCTGCGACTGCGCCTGCGCGTCGCCGCGCTCTACGTACACCGGCGGCGCGGCCGGCGGAGCGACCACCACCGGGGCATAGTAGTAAGGCGGCGGGTAGTACCACGCCGGACCCCAGAACGGGCTCCAATGCGGGCCGAGGTGCAGGCCGATGCCGAAATGGACACGGCCGTGCCGGTGCCGCCCGTGAGCGAAGGCCGGCAGCGCGGCGCCCAGCGCTGCCACGGCGAGAACCAGACCGGCGACCCACTTCGACGGCTTGTTCATGGGCTCAGGTTACGCGCCCATGGCCGCCGAAGGGGTGACCAGTTGTTACGAATTATTTCGGCTGCTCGGTGATGCGCAGGTAGGGCTTGGGCGCCTTCCAGCCCTTCGGGAACAGCTTCTTCGCCTCGTCGTCGCTCACCGAGCCGGAGATGATCACGTCCTCGCCCTGCTTCCAGTTGGCCGGGGTCGACACCTTGTGCTTGGCGGTGAGCTGGATCGAGTCGAGCGCGCGCAGGATCTCGTCGAAGTTGCGCCCGGTGGTCATCGGATAGAAGAGCATCAGCTTGATCTTCTTGTCGGGGCCGATGATGAACACCGTGCGCACGGTCTGGTTGTCGGCCGGGGTGCGCTTGCCCGGCTGCGCCTCGGCCGGCAGCATGTCGTACAGCTTGGAGATCTTCAGCTCGGGGTCGCCGATCAGCGGGTAGTTGACCGCCGCGCCCTGCGTCTCCTGGATGTCCTTCGCCCAGTTCTTGTGGTCGCTCACCGGATCGACCGACAGGCCGATGATCTTGGTGTTGCGCTTGTCGAACTCACCCTTGATCCTCGCCATGTAGCCCAGCTCGGTGGTGCACACCGGGGTGAAGTCCTTCGGGTGCGAGAACAGGACCGCGTACTTGTCGCCGATCCACTGGTGGAAGTCGATCGGCCCTTCGGTCGTCTCGGCCTGGAAATTGGGGGCGGTGTCGCCGATGCGCAGTGTCATGTGCTGAACCTCCTTGGTAAGGGCCCGGATTGTAGTCCCGCCCGCTCACCCCGGCGAGCCCGAAATCTCCATAACTTCCGGGTATTTGTATAGAATTCGAACCGTGGTTCAAACTTTGAACCGGCGTTCGAACGGCAGCTCGGAGCGCGCCCGCCAGCGCAGCGAGGCGCGCCGGCTCGACATCCTGCGCGCCGCCGCGCGCGTGTTCCGCCGCCGCGGCATCGCCGCCGCCGGCATGCGCGAGATCGCCGAGGAGGCCGGCCTCTCGCCCGGCAACCTGTACTACTACTTCGACAGCAAGGACCAGCTCCTGGTGTTCTGCCAGGAGCGCACGCTCGAGCGCCTGCTCGCGGCGCTCGACGCGGCGCGCGCCACGACGCCGTCCTGCGCCGGGCAGCTGCGCGCCGTGCTGCGCGCCCACGTGCACGCGCTGCTCGACGAGATGGAAGGCGCTACCGCGCACCTCGAGCTCGACTCGCTGCCCGAGGCGCTGCGCGCGCCGATGATCGCCAAGCGCGACCGCTACGAGCGCGCGCTGCGCTCGCTGGTCGCGCAGGGCGTGGCGCGCGGCGAGTTCGCGCCGTGCGACGCGGCGCTGGTGACGCGCGCCATGCTGGGCGCGGTGAACTGGACGGCGCGCTGGTTCCGGCCCGACGGCGCGCAAAGCGCCGCCGAGGTGGCCGACACCGTCTCCGCATACTTGGTGAAAGGACTGCAATGAAGCGCGTGCCGCTGACGCTGCAGGTAAACGGCGAGGAGCACACCATCTCCTTCGCGCCCTACAAGACGCTGCTGGAAGTGCTGCGCGAGGACCTCGGCCTCACCGGCACCAAGCACGGCTGCGAGCTCGGCGAGTGCGGCGCCTGCGCGGTGCTGGTCGACGGCAAGCCGCAGCTCTCGTGCCTGACGCTCGCGCTCGAGTGCGAGGGCCGCTCCGTCGAGACCATCGAAGGCGTGGCGCGCGGCCCCGAGCTGCATCCGCTGCAGGCGGCGTTCGCGGAGTTCGGCGGCTCGCAGTGCGGCTACTGCACGCCCGGGGTGATCATGACCGCCAAGGCGCTGCTCGACCGCAACCCCAGCCCGACGCGCCAGGAGATCAAGGAAGCGACCTCGGGCAACCTGTGCCGCTGCACCGGCTACCAGCAGATCGTCGACGCGATCGAGGACGCGGCGGCGAAGCTGCGCGCGGAGGCGCGATGAGCAAGCGCTTCGACATCGTAGGCAAGCCGCGCCGGCGCGTCGACGGCCGCGCCAAGGTGACCGGGCAGCTTCGCTACGCCGACGACCTCTCCATGCCGCGCATGCTGCACGCGAAGCTCTTGAGGTCTCCGCATCCCCACGCCGTGATCGAGCAGATCGATACCGACAAGGCGAAGGCGCATCCCGGCGTGCACCTCGTCCTCACCGGCGCCGATTTCCCGGTGCCGTTCGGCATCATGCCGGTGTCGGTGGACGAATATCCGCTCGCGCGCGAGCGCGTGCGCTACGTCGGCGACCCGGTCGCGGCGGTGATCGCGCGCGACGAGCAGACCGCCGTGGCGGCGCTCGACCTGATCGAGGTGAAGTACCGGGTGCTGAAGCCGATCGAGAGCGCCGAGCACGGGCTCGCCAATCCCGAGCCGAGGATCCACGACTACGGCGAGCAGGGCAACATCCATCGCAACCAGTCCTACGAGTTCGGCGACGTCGCCGAGGCGCTCGCGAAGTCCGATTACGTCTTCGAGGATCTCTTCTACTACGAAGGCAACACGCACCTGCCGATGGAGCAGCAGGCCTCGCTCGCCTTCGTCGACCCGGAAGGCAAGCTGCAGATCTGCTCCAGCACGCAGAACCCGCACTACCTGCACCGCCAGCTCGCGCGCGTGCTGCGCGTCCCCGAGTCGCAGATCCGCGTCGTCGCGACGCCCAACGGCGGCGGCTTCGGCGGCAAGTGCGACCCGGGCGGCCACGAGTTCGTGGTGTGCAAGGCGGCGCTCGTGCTCGGCCGGCCGGTGAAGATCGGCCTGACGCGCGAGGAGGTGTTCTACGTGCACCGCGGCCGCCACCCGGTGCTGATGAAGATGAAGACCGGGGTGACGAAGGACGGCAAGCTCACCGGCATGCACCTGCAGACGCTGCTCGACGGCGGCGGCTACGGCTCGCACGGCCCGGCGAGCACCTTCTACACCGGCGTGCTGACGCCGGTCACGTACCACTATCCGCGCTTCAAGTTCGAGGCCTGCCGCGTCTTCACCAACAAGCCGGCGTGCGGCCCGAAGCGCGGCCACGGCACGCCGCAGCCGCGCTTCGGCCAGGAGGTGCAGCTCGACAAGATCGCCGAGAAGCTCGGCATCGACCCCGCCGAGCTGCGGCTGAAGAATCTGACCAGGGAAAATTCCTTGACCGCGAGCTGGCTGAAGATCGGCTCGAACGGCCTCGCCGAGTGCATCGAGAAGGTGACCGCGATGTCGGGCTGGAAGGAGCGCCGCGGCAAGCTCGGCAAGGGGCGCGGCCTCGGTCTCGCGTGCAGCACGTACATGTGCGGCGCCGGCGTCGCCATCTACTGGAACAAGATGCCGCACTCGGGCGTGCAGATCCTGCTCGACCGCTCGGGCGCGGTGATCGTCTACTGCGGCGCCACCGAGCTCGGCCAGGGCTCCGACGACGTGCTCGCCGCCCTGGTCGCCGAGGCGCTCGGCGTGGAGACCGGCGCGGTGCGCCTGGTGACCGGCGACACCGGCATCACGCCGGTGGACCTCGGCTCGTACTCGAGCCGCGTCACGATCATGGCCGGCAACGCCGCGCTGCAGGCGGCGGAACGCCTGCGCGCCGCGATCGCGTCGGCGGTCGCCGAGACCCTGGGAACGCTGCCCGACCGCGTGGTGTTCTCGCAGGGCCGAGTATTCGCCGCGGACAATTCCGGGCCGGGCATGAGCTTCGTCGAGGCCGTGCAGGCGGCGGAAGCGCGGCTCGGCACGCTCTCGGCGGTCGGCTCCTACTCCCCGCCCAGGCCGCCCGGCAGGTACAAGGGCGCCGGGGTGGGACCGTCGCCCGCCTACAGCTTCACCGCCTGCGTGGTGCAGGCCGAGGTCGACGAGCGCACCGGCTGGATCCACGTGCCCAGGGTCTGGATCGTCCACGACATCGGCCGCGCGCTCAATCCGACGCTCGCGCGCGGGCAGGTGATCGGCGGCGTGTACATGGGCCTGGGCGAGGCGCTGATGGAGGAGCAGTCGTTCCGCCGCCTGCCGGAGAAGCTCTCCGGCGCGCTGGTGCACCGCGCGCCCTCGATGCTCGATTACAAGAGCCTCACGTCGCTCGACATGCCGGAGGTCGAGGTGGCGTTCGTCGAGGAGCCGGATCCGAACTGCCCGTACGACGCCAAGGAAGTCGGCCAGGGGCCGCTCCTGCCGGTGATACCGGCGCTGGCGAACGCGGTGTACGACGCGGTGGGCGTGCGCATCGACGAAGTGCCGATCACGCCCGACAAGGTGCTGAGGGCTCTGGAGAGGAAGGCGAAGGGAGAGCCGGCGCGCGTCGGCCCGGAGCGTTTCCCCGCGGTGCCGTACCCGAAAGCCATGTTCGTGCTGCCGCCCTGGGAAGGCGGCGACGGCAACGAAAGCAAGCGCGATGCTGCGGCTGCCGTGGTTTGACTACCGCGCGCCGCGCTCGCTCGCCGAGGCGGCGCGCATCCTCGCGGGCGAGGGGCCGGCGGCGATGCCGATCGCCGGCGGCACCGACCTGCTGCCCAACATGAAGCGCCGCCACCAGACGCCGAAAGTGCTGGTCTCGCTCGGCCGGATCGAGGAGCTCAGGCGCTCGAACGGCAGCTTCGGCGCCGCTCTGACGCTCGCCGAGGTGGCGCGGAGCGAGCGCGCGCCGGCGGCGCTGCGCCAGGCGGCGGCGCAGGTCGCGACGCCGCACCTGCGCAACATGGGCACGCTCGGCGGCAACCTGTGCCTCGACACGCGCTGCACCTATTACAACCAGACCTACGAGTGGCGCAAGGCGATCGGCTTCTGCCTCAAGAAGGACGGCCAGACGTGCTGGGTGGCGACCGCGAGCAAGCGCTGCGTGGCGGTCTCTTCCAGCGACACCGCGCCGGCGCTCATCGCCCTGAACGCCTCGGTGAGGCTGGTGAGCGCGAGCGGCGAGCGCGAGCTGCCGGTGGAGGCGCTGTACCGGAACGACGGCATCGACTACCTGGCGCGCCGCCCCGACGAGATTCTCGCCGAGGTGAAAGTGCCCCAGGGGTGGCGAAGCGCGTACTGGAAGCTGCGGCGCCGCGGCGCCTTCGACTTCCCGGTGCTCGGCGTCGCGGTGGCGGTGCGCTTCGACGGCGACGTCGTGCGCGAGGCGCGCATCGCGCTCGGCGCGGTCGCCTCCCGGCCGTTCCTGGTGGAGAAGGCGGGCGAGCTCCTGGTGGGTCAAAGGCTGACCGACGAGGCGATCCGGCAGGCCGCCGAGCGGGTGGCGAACCGCGCCAAGCCGATGGACAACACCGACATGGACCTGTACTGGCGCAAGGAAGTGGCCGACGACTTCGCCGCCTACGCGCTGCGCGAGGTGCGCGGCGACGACATGCGCGAAACCCGCCAGCGCATCAATCGGTTTACAGTAGAGCGTTGATGCGAAAGGCGCGCTTCTGGCTGACGTTCCTGGTGCTCGCCGCGGCGCTGGCGGCCGGGGGCTGGTATTCCCGCAATCTTCCCGACAAGGACGCCGCGGCGGCCACCGCGCCGACGCTGCGCGACGCGGTCGCGGTCGAGGCGGCGCGCGTCGTGGTCGACACCGTGGTGCACGACCTGCGCGCGGTCGGCACGCTGGCGCCGAACGAGGCGGTGGCGGTGGCGCCGGAGATCGCCGGGCGCGTCGAGCGCATCGCCTTCCGCGAAGGCCAGGCGGTCGAGGCGGGCGCGGTGCTGGTCGAGCTCGACGCCTCGATCCTGCGCGCCGAGCTCGCCAAGGCGCGCTCCGACCTCGCGCTCGCGCGCGCCAACCACGAGCGCGCCTCGGCGCTCGCGCAGCGCGGCCTCGCCACGCAGCGCTCGCTCGACGAGGCGCGCGCCGCCCTGCAGGCGGCGCAGGCGGGCTATCAGCTGGCGCAGGCGCGCCTCGAGAAGGCGACCATCCGCGCGCCGCTCGCCGGCGTGGTCGGCCTGCGCACGGTGAGCGTCGGCGCCTACGTGACGCCCGGCCAGCGCATCGTCGAGCTGTCCGACATCGACCCGCTGAAGGTCGAGTTCCGCGTGCCGGAGCTGGCGCTGTCCGAGCTGCGCCGCGGCCAGGCGATCCGCGTCACGGTCGACGCGCTGCCCGGGCGCACCTTTCACGGCGAGATCGACGCGATCGACCCGGTGGTCGACGTGTCGGGGCGCGCCATCCGGCTGCGCGCGCGCATCGCCAACCCGAAAGGCGAGCTCGCGCCCGGCCTGTTCGCCCGGGTGCAGATCGAGCTCGAGCGGCGCGAGAACGCGCTGCTCGTGCCGGAAGCGGCGATCTTCGCCGAGGGCACGAAGCGCTACGTCTACCGGGTGGTCGACGGCCGCGCGCTGCGCACGCCGGTCGAGCTGGGGCTGCGCCGCCCCGGCGAGGTCGAGGTGCTGAAGGGCCTCGCGCGCGGCGACGTGGTGGTGACCGCCGGCCAGCAGCAGGTCCACGACGGCGCGCGCGTCGACGTGGTGAACTCGCCCGCCGCCGGCTGAGATGAACTTCTTCGAGTTCTTCATCCGCCGCCGGGTGTTCTCGACGGTGACCAGCCTGCTGATCGTGCTGGTCGGCCTGGTGTCGTACTCGCGGCTCACCGTGCGCGAGTACCCGAACATCGACGAGCCGATCGTCTCGGCGCGCACCGAGTACCTCGGCGCGAGCGCCGAGATCATCGAGTCGCAGGTCACCCAGGTGCTCGAGGCGTCGATCGCCGGCATCGAGGGCATCGAGACGCTCACCTCGTCGAGCGAGCCCGAGGAGAGCCGCATCACGGTGCGCTTCCGCCTCGACACCGACCCCGACGTGGCGGCGAGCGACGTGCGCGACCGCGTGGCGCGGGTGCGCAAGCGCCTGCCCGAGGAGATCGAGGAGCCGGTGATCGCCAAGGTCGAGGCCGACGCGCAGTCGATCATCTACATCGCCTTCACCAGCGACCGGCACCGCCCGGCGGAGATCTCCGACTACGCCGACCGCTACGTGCGCGACCGGCTGCAGAATCTGCCCGGCGTCGCCGAGGTGCGCATCTTCGGCGAGCGCCGCTACTCGATGCGCATCTGGCTCGACCGCACGCGCCTCGCCGCCTACCAGCTCACGGTGCAGGACGTCGAGGACGCGCTGCGCCAGCAGAACGTCGAGGTGCCCTCGGGGCGCATCGAGAGCGTGGCGCGCGAGTTCACGGTGCTCTCGCGCACCGGCCTCACCACGCCCGAGCAGTTCCGGCGCATCGTGCTGAAGAACGCCAACGGCTTCCCGGTGCGCCTGGGCGACGTCGCCGAGGTCGAGATCGGCCCGCAGGACGAGCGGCGCATCACGCGCTTCAACGGCGAGAACGCGGTGATCCTCGGCATCGTCAAGCAGGCGACCGCCAACCCGCTCGACGTGTCGAAGGCGATGCGCGAGGTGATGCCCGAGCTGGTGCGCGACCTGCCGACCGGCATGAACGCGCAGATCGCCTACGACAAGTCGATCTTCATCGACCGCTCGGTGCAGGCGGTGTACACGACCATCGCCGAGGCGGTGGCGCTGGTGGTGCTGGTGATCTTCTTCTTCCTGCGCACCGTGCGCGCGAGCGTGATCCCGCTGGTGACCATCCCGGTGTCGCTGATCGGCGCGTTCGCGCTGATGGACCTGTTCGGCTTCTCGATCAACACCCTGACGCTGCTCTCGATGGTGCTGGCGATCGGCCTGGTGGTGGACGACGCGATCGTCGTGCTGGAGAACGTGCACCGGCACATCGAGGAGGGCATGGCGCCGATGCGCGCCGCGATGCGCGGCATCGGCGAGATCTCGAGCGCGGTGATCGCCATGACGCTCACCCTCGCCGCGGTGTACGCGCCGGTGGCGTTCGCGCCGGGGCGCACCGGCCGCCTGTTCGCCGAGTTCGCGCTGACCCTCGCCGGCGCGGTGCTGGTGTCGGGCTTCGTCGCGCTGACCCTCACGCCGATGATGTGCTCGCGCCTGATGCGCGGCCACGAGACGCACGGCCGGCTGTACAACTTCCTCGAGTCCGGCATCCAGGCGCTGAACCGCGGCTACCGGCGGCTGCTCAACGCGACGCTCGACATGCGCTGGCTGGTGCTCGGCCTGGCGCTCGCGGTGGCGGCGCTGGGCGCGGTGCTGTTCCACACCCTCAAGTCGGAGCTGGCGCCGGTCGAGGACCGCGGCGTGCTGTTCACCGCCGGCAACGCGCCGGAAGGCTCGACCGTCGACTTCACCGCGCGCTACGCCGAGCGCTTCGAGGAGATGCTGTCGCAGATCCCCGAGGTGGCGCACTACTTCGTGATCGTCGGCTCGCGCGCGGTGACCGAGCTGATCTCGTTCTCGCAGCTCACCCCCTGGGAGGAGCGCAGCCGCACGCAGATGGAGATCGTGCAGGAGCTGCAGCCCAAGCTCAGGCGCATCACCGGCGTGCGCGCCTTCGCCAACAACCCCGGCTCGTTCGGCCAGAGCGCGCGCGCCAAGCCCGTCGAGTTCGTGGTGCAGACCGCCGAGAGCTACGCCAAGCTGCAGCAGTACGTCGACCAGCTGATGGCCGAAGCGGCGCGCTACCCGGGCCTGATCAACCTCGACAGCGACCTGCGGCTCAACAAGCCGCAGGTCGAGGTGCTGGTCGACCGCGAGCGCGTCGCCGACACCGGCGCCGGCGTGCTGACGGTGGGCCGCACCCTCGAGACGCTGCTCGGCGGGCGCCAGGTGACGCGCTTCAACCAGAACGGCGAGCAGTACGACGTGATCGTGCAGGTGGCGCCGCACGCGCGCCGCACCCCCGGCGACCTCGACCAGATCTACGTGCGCGGCCGCGACGGCGCGATGCTGCCGCTCGCCAACCTGGTGACGGTGCGCGAAACCGTGGCGCCGAAGGAGCTGAACCGCTTCAACCAGTTCCGCTCGGCGACCATCACCGCCAGCATCGCGCCGGGCTACTCGCTCGGCGAGGCGCTCGACTACCTGGAGGCGGCCGCCGAGCGCGTGCTGCCGCCCTCGGTGCGCTTCGACTATTCCGGCGAGTCGCGCGAGTTCCGCGAGACCGGGCGCAGCGTGCTGTTCATCTTCCTGCTGGCGCTCGGCTTCATCTTCCTCGTGCTCGCCGCGCAGTTCGAGAGCTTCGTCGACCCGCTGATCATCATGCTCACGGTGCCGCTGTCCATGACCGGCGCGCTCGCCGCGCTGCACCTCACGGGCGGCACGCTCAACATCTACAGCCAGATCGGCCTGGTGACCCTGATCGGCCTGATCAGCAAGCACGGCATCCTGATCGTGCAGTTCGCCAACCGGCTGCAGGACGAGGGCCGGCCGCTGCGCGCCGCGGTGCTCGAGGCGGCGGCGCTGCGCCTGCGGCCCATCCTCATGACCACCGGCGCGATGGTCGCGGGCGCCGTGCCGCTCGCCGTCGCCGTGGGCGCCGGCGCCGAGAGCCGCCAGGAGATCGGCTGGGTGATCGTCGGCGGCATGACCTTCGGCACGGTGCTGACGCTGTTCGTCGTGCCGACCGCCTACACGCTGCTCGCGCGCGACCGGCGCGCGGCGAGCGCCACGCCCGCGGCGGCGAGCGAAAGCGCGGTGAAGCAGTACAGCGAAGCGCGGTAGTCGCCGGTCGCGTCGCGCAGCAGCCCCGAGAAGAGCGGCCCCGCGGCCTGCGCCAGCACCTGCGCCGACAGCGCGATGCCGCGGATCGCGCCGAAGTTGGCGCGCCCGAAGTAGTCCGCCCACGCCACCGGCAGCAGCGTCAGCATGCCGCCCAGGCCGAAGCCGAACACGCCGCCGGCGACGAAGCCGTCGGCCGCGGTGGCGATGCGCGTCATGAGGAACGCGCCGGCGGCGAGCAGCGCACCGATCAGCGAGAGCACGACGCGCAGCGGCAGGCGGCGCGCCAGGGCGCTGCCGCCCAGCGTGCCGGCGCCCGACATCAGCGAGAAGAAGCCGACCACGCTCGCCGCGGTCGCCGCGCCGACGCCGCGCTCCACGAGGTGCGCCGCCTGGTGCAGGCTCACCCCCGCCTGCACCGGGTAGACCAGCACCGTGTAGGCGAGCAGCAGCCAGAAGGCGGGCGTGCGCATCGCCTGGGCGCGCGAGAACGAGGGCTCTTCGAGCTTGCGCTCCGAAGCGCTCCCGGCCGCGGCCGGGCGGCCGTCGGGCGCCAGGCCCATGTCCTCCGGCCGGCGCGCGACGAACAGCCATGCCGGCAGGAAGCCGACCACGAACGTGAGCACGCCGATCGCGATCCAGCCGCCGCGCCAGCCGCCGTGGCCGATGGCGAGCTGCGCGACGAGCGGCAGCGCCACCAGTCCGCCCATCTGCGCCAGCGTGGCGAGCGAGGCGGCGAGCGCGCGGCGCTCGACGAACCAGTTGTTGAGCGCGCCGTAGATGCCGAGGTCGAACGGCCCCGCCCAGTTCATGCGCGCGAAGCAGAACAGCAGGTAGAAGACGAGCAGCGACGGGGTGAACGACAAAAGGATAAGCGCCACGCCGTTCAGCGCCACGGCGAGGCAGAGCACCAGGCGCGAGCCGTGCCGGTCGAGCAGCGGGCCGATCAGGGGCGAGACGACGGCGGCGAGCACGCCGCCGAGCGACACCGCGCCCGAGAGCGCGGCGCGCGACCAGCCGAACTCGCGTGTCAGCGGCTCGACGAACACCGACAGGGTCGCCACCGCCGAGCCCTGGCGCGCGAACCCGGCGCAGCAGAGCGCGGCGAGGACGACCCAGCCGTAATAGAAAGGCAGCCGCGCCGCGAGCGCTCGCACCCCGGCATTCTAGAAAAATGGTGACAGTCACCGGTTTCGCGATTGAAATTTCCTTCTCCTCGATTACAGTAGGCGCTTCAACGAGGAGAGCGGAATGATCAAGCTGGTCGTGAATGGGCGCTCGCGCCAGGTGGACGTCGAGCCCGAGATGCCGCTGCTGTGGGTGCTGCGCGACGTGCTCGACGTCAAGGGTCCGAAGTTCGGCTGCGGCATCGCGCAATGCGGCGCCTGCACCGTGCACGTCAACGACGAGCCGGTGCGCTCGTGCTCCTTTCCGGTGTCGGCGGCGGCGGGCAAGCGCGTCGTCACCCTCGAGGGGCTGGCGAAGCGCGGCAAGCTGCACCCGGTGCAGCAGGCGTGGATCGACCACCAGGTGCCGCAGTGCGGCTACTGCCAGGGCGGGCAGATCATGGCCGCGGTGGCGCTGCTGCGCAGGATCCCCAACCCGACCGACCAGGACATCGACGAGGCGATGACCAACATCTGCCGCTGCGGCACCTATGCGCGCATCCGGCCGGCGATCCATGCCGCCGCCAAGGCGGCGAAGGCGAAGGCCTAGGAGGCTGCCATGACGACGCGACGCGAGTTCCTGAAGATTTCCGCGACGGTCGGCGGCGGCCTGGCCGTCGGCTTCCACGTGCCGTTCGCCGCGGCGCAGAAGCAGGTGCTGTCGCCCGAGATCAACGCCTGGGTGCTGGTGCGCCCGGACGACCGGGTGATCATCCGCTACGCGCGCTCCGAGATGGGCCAGGGCAGCATGACCTCGGCGGCGCAGCTCGTCGCCGAGGAGCTGGGCTGCGACTGGAAGAAGGTGCGCGTGGAGTACGTCGACACCAACGCGCAGGTGCGCCGCAAGCGCATCTGGGGCGACATGGCCTCGGTGGGCAGCCGCACCATCCGCAACTCGCAGCAATACCTGCGCAAGGCGGGCGCGCAGGCGCGCGAGATGCTGGTGGCGGCCGCCGCGCAGCAGTGGAAGGTCGACCCGGCGCGCTGCAAGGTCGAGAACGGCGTGATCAGCGGCCCCGGCAAGCGCAGGACCACCTTCGGCGGCGTGGCCGCGGCGGCGGCGAAGCTCGCGCCGCCCGAGGACGTGAAGCTCAAGGATCCGAAGGACTGGACGATCGCCGGCAAGTCGATCGCGCGCGTCGACATCCCGGACATCGTGCGCGGGCGCATCCGCTACGGCATCGACGCGCAGCTCCCGGGCATGCGGTACGCCGCGGTGGCCCAGTGCCCGGTGTTCGGCGGGACGGTGAAATCGGTGGACGAATCGAAGATCGCCGGGCGCCGCGGCGTCGTCAAGGTGCTGAAGTTCGACGACTACGTCGCGGTGGTGGCCGACAACTGGTGGCGCGCCAAGGAGGCGCTCAAGGCGCTGCCGATCGCGTGGGACGTCGGCGCGAACGGCTCGGTGACGAGCGAGTCGATCAAGGCGTTCCTGCGCGCCGGGCTGGACGCGCAGAGCGACGTGGTGGTCGCCAAGCAGTCGGGCGACGTCGACGCGGCGTTCAAGGACGCGAAAGTGATCGAGGCGGAGTACTACACGCCCTTCCTCGCGCACTGCACGATGGAGCCGCAGGGCTGCACCGCGCTCATCAAGGGCGGGCGGGTCGACATCTGGACCTCGACCCAGAACGCCGAGGCCTCGCACGCCGCGGCGGCGGCGACCGCCGGGGTGCCGCTGGAGAACGTCTACGTGCACCGCTCGCAGCTCGGCGGCGGCTTCGGCCGGCGCGGCGGTGCGCAGGACTTCGTGCGCCAGGGCGTGCAGATCGCGAAAGCGATGGAAGGCACGCCGGTGAAGACCCTCTGGACCCGCGAGGAGGACATGCAGCACGACTTCTACCGCCCGGTGAGCCTGGTGCGCTTCCGCGCCGCGCTCGGGCCGGACGGCAGGCCGGCGGCATGGCATTCGCGGGTCGCCGCGCCGTCGATCATCGCCACGCTGCTCAAGCTGCCGCTCAGGCAGGGCTTCGATCCGCAGGCCATGGCGGCGATCGCCGACCAGCCCTACGAGATTCCCAACGTGCGCATGGAGTACGCGCAGCGCAACCCGCACGTGCCGGTCGGCTTCTGGCGCACGGTGGGCCATTCGCAGAACCCGTACATGCGCGAGTCGTTCCTCGACGAGCTGGCGCACGCCGCGGGCAAGGACCCGTACGAGTACCGGCTGGCGCTGCTGCCCGAGGACTCGCGCGAGCGCAGGATCCTGCAGGCGACCGCCCGGCACGCCGGCTGGGGCAAGGCGCTGCCCAGGGGCGTGCACCGCGGCGTCGCGGTCACCGAGGCCTACGGCAGCTACACCGCGGCGGTGTGCGAGCTCTCGGTGAACGAGAAGAACCAGGTAAGCATCCGGCGGCTGGTGCTCGGCATCGATCCCGGCCACGTGGTCAACCCGGACAACATCCTCGCGCAGATGCAGGGCAGCGCGGTGTACATGCTGAGCGCGCTCTTCTGGGGCGACATCACCATCAAGGACGGGCGCGTCGAGCAGTCGAACTTCCACGACTACCGGGTGCTGCGGCTCGCCGAGATGCCCAAGGTCGAGATGGTGCTCGCGCCGAGCGGCGGCTTCTGGGGCGGCATCGGCGAGCCCGGCCAGGCGTCGATCGCGCCCGCGGTGTGCAACGCGATCTTCGAGGCGACCGGCCGGCGGGTGCGCTCGCTGCCGCTCGCCAAGGAGGGCTTCGAGCTGGCGTGAAGCGGCGCGGCTTTCTCGCGTTTCTCGGGTTTCTCCCGTTCGCCGCGCGCTCGGCGCCCCGGAAGGGAAGGGTCAAGCTCGAGCTCCCCGTGCTCGCCGACAACGGCAACTCGGTGGCGATGAAGGTCAGCGTCGAGAGCCCGATGACCGAGGCCGATCACGTGAAGCTGATCCGCCTGATCTCCGAGCGCAACCCCGAGCGGCAGATGGCGGTGTTCCACCTCGGGCCGCGCGCCGGCGCGGCCGAGATCAGCTCGCGCGTGCGGCTCGCCGGCAGCCAGACCGTCACCGCGATCGCCGAGATGTCCGACGGCTCGCAGTGGATGGATACGGCGCGCGTGCAGGTCACGCTGTCGGCCTGCGTGGACGAGACCTGATGGCGGCGCGCATCCGCCTGCCGAAGCCGGCGAAGCGCGGCGAGGTGATCCGCGTGCGCCTGCTGATCCAGCACCCGATGGAGACCGGCTATCGGCTCGACGCGAGCGGCCGCAAGGTGCCGAAGAACGCGATCCGCTCGCTCGTCTGCCGCTACAGCGGCGTCGAGGTGTTCCGCGCCGAGCTGTCGCCCGGCATCGCCGCCAACCCGTTCCTCGAGTTCCCGACGATCGCCACCGAGAGCGGCGAGCTCGAGTTCACCTGGGTCGACGACGCCGGCGTGCAGGGACGCGCCGTCGAGCCGATCACGGTCGCGTAACCGAATTCGGGTTTACATCACCCCGTCCCCGAATTCAGTTCGGGCTCCGTTCCCGAGCTTCGTCCGCCTGCCGCGTCTCGAGGGCGAAGTCGATGAGCGCGATGGCGAGGGCGAGGACGAGCGGGCCGAGGAAGATGCCGATCGGGCCGAAGGCGGCGACGCCGCCCAGCACGCCGATGAACACGGTGAGCGTGCTCACCGGCGCACGCCCCGAGACGAGCCAGGGGCGCAGGAAGTTGTCGATCGTCACCACGAAGCCGCCCCACAGCGCGAGGCCGAGCGCGGCGTAGTAGCGGCCCTGCACGGCGAGCACGATCACCGCCGGCACCCAGACCACCGGCGTGCCGGCCATCGGCACCAGCGCGAACAGCGCCGCCAGCACGCCGAACACGATCGGCGAGGGCAGGCCCGCCACCGCGAAGCCGATGGCGATCAGCACGCCCTGCACCAGCGCGGTGACGCCGGTGCCGTAGACCATGGCGCGCAGCACCGAGGCGAGGTGGCCGAACAGGCGCGCCCGCTCCTCGCGCGACATCGGCACCAGCTCGCGCAGCGCGGCGAACATCGCACGGCCGTCGCGGATGGCGAAGAACAGGATGAACAGCATCAGCAGGAAGCCGATCACCGTGCCCAGCGCGCCGAGGAAGGCCTTCTGCCCGAGCGAGGCGAGCGAGCCGAGGATGGTGCGCGCCACCTGCACCGCCCAGGTCTGCACCTGCGCGAGCGAGACGCCCGCGCTCTCGTCGAGCCAGGCGAGCACGGTGCCGAGCACCGGAACGTCCGCGAGGTCGGCGGCGCTCGGCGCGCGATGCTCGGCGGCGAACTGCTGCGCGTAGCGCAGGAGGTCCGCGACCTGCGCGGCGAACGCCGCGCCGAGCGCGGCCATCGGGCCGACCAGCACGACCAGCGTGAAGGCGGTGAGCAGGCCGGCCGAGGCGGTCGGCCGGCCGCTGCGGCGCACGATCCAGGCGTGCGTCGGATGCAGCAGGAAAGCGATGAAGAACGCCCAGGCGATCGGCGCGAAGAAAGGCGCGAGCACCAGGTAGAGCAGGTAGGCGACCGCGAGCAGCGCGAGCAGCGCGAAGGTGCGCGCGTAGAACTGGGTGTCGGTCACAGGCGCGCCATCTCGGCCGCCGGCAGGCGCAGCCGCGCCGCCGCGACGTTCTCCTCGAGGTGCCTGGGATCGCTCGTTCCCGGAATCGGCAGCATGGCGGGCGACTTGGTGAGCAGCCAGGCGAGCGCCACCTGCGCGGGCGTCGCCTGCATCTTCTTCGCCAGCGCCTTGACCCGGGAGGATCTCAGGGCCGCTCCGGCGCCGAGCGGGTACCAGGGCAGGAAGGCGATGCCGAGGCGCTCGCAGGCCCGGAGCACGTCCTCCGAGGAGCGGTTCTCCAGGTTGTACTCGTTCTGCACCGACACCACCGGCACGATCCGCCTCGCCTCCTCGAGCTGCGCCACGTCCACGTTCGAGACGCCGACGTGGCGGATTTTGCCTGCGCGGCGCAGCTCGGCAAGGGCGCCCACCGATTCGGCGAACGGCACCGTCGGGTCGGGGGCATGGAGCTGGTACAGGTCGATGCGCTCCAGGCGCAGCCGCTTGAGGCTGCCCTCCACCGCGCGGCGCAGGTGCTCGGGCCGGCCGTCCTCGTCCCAGCGCGAGGGCTTCGGGCGCAGCAGCCCGCCCTTGGTGGCGATGACGAGGTCGGAAGGATAGGGGTAGAGCGCCTCGGCGATCAGCTCCTCGTCGACGTACGGGCCGTACGAGTCGGCGGTGTCGAAGAAGTTGCAGCCCAGGTCGTAGGCGCGGCGCAGCACGCGCAGCGCCTGGCCGCGGTCCTTGGGCGGGCCCCAGACGCTCGGCCCGCAGACGCGCATCGCGCCGAAGCCCAGGCGGCGCACCGTCAGGTCACCAACGTTGATGTTCAGAGGCAAGCTCCGTCAGCATGCCGGCCAGGCCGAGCGTCACGGCGGCCATGCGCTCGTAGTCCAGCTTCTCCGGCGTATCGCTCGCGCGATGATAGTGCGGGTAGCGGTTGTAGGCGGTGTCGGTCACCATCAGCGCCGGGTAGCCGTGGCGGCGGAACGACCAGTGGTCCGAGCGCGTGATGCCCGGCACGAAGGCGGGCGCGGCGAGCGACTCGCACGGGAAATCGCTGTGGCGGCGGAACAGGCGGTGCGCCCGCTTCACCAGGCGGCGCGCGCCGAAGTCGCCGACGAAGGCGATGAAGTTCGCCCGGTCCGGGTAGAACCAGCCGAGCAGCGGCGGATAGCGCTGGCTGCCCGGCTCGTCGCTGTAGCAGCCGAGCATCTCGAGCGAGAACATCGCCGCGATGCGCTCGCCCCGCTCGCGGGCGCGCCGCGCGTAGACGAAGCTGCCCATCTCCTCGCCGTGCGAGTAGGGCAGCTCCTCGTTGGCGAAGGCGACGAAGCGGATCTCCTGCTGGCGCAGGATGCCCGCCAGCTCGATCAGCGCGGCGACGCCCGAGGCGTTGTCGTCGGCGCCGGGCGAGCCGGGTACGGTGTCGTAGTGCGCGCCGACCACGATCGCGCCTTCGCCCGCCTCGATGTTGTGCACCGTGCGGCCGGCGCTCGGGTAGCCCTGGCGGCGCGCGCGCGGGCCGAGCGCGGCCTCGATGTAGCGCGCCGGCGTCTCGAGGTCGGTGTTGCGCTCGCGCGCGGCGAGCGCCTCGACGTGGGCGCGCAGCCGCCGCGCCAGCGCGCCGCGCAGCTCGGCGTCAGGCGAGGGCTTGGTCGAGCTCGGCAATCAGGTCCTCGACATCCTCGATGCCCACCGAGAGCCGGATCAGCCCGTCGCCGATGCCCAGGCCGGCGCGCACGTCCTCGGGCAGCGACGCGTGCGTCATGATCGCCGGATGCTCGACCAGGCTCTCGACGCCGCCCAGGCTCTCGGCGAGCGTGAACAGCCGGCAGCGCTCGAGGAAGCGCCGCGCCGCGGGCAGGCCGCCTTTCAGCACCGCGCTCACCATGCCGCCGTAGCGGCGGTTCATCTGCTGCGCCGCGAGGAGATGCTGCGGGTGGCTGGCGAGGCCGGGATAGATCACGCGCTCGACGTTGCGATGCGTCTGCAGCCACGCCGCGACGTGCATCGCGTTGCCGCAGTGGCGCTCCATGCGCAGCGCGAGCGTCTTGATGCCGCGCAGGGTGAGGAAGGCGTCGAACGGGCTCGGCACCGCACCCACGGCATTCTGCAGGAAGCGCAATTGCTCGCTCAACGGGCCCTCTTCCCTGACGACGACCGCGCCGCCGATCACGTCCGAGTGGCCGTTCAGGTACTTGGTGGTCGAATGCACGACCAGGTCGAAGCCGTGCTCGAGCGGCCGCTGGATCCAGGGCGAGGCGAAGGTGTTGTCGCAGACGCAAACGAGGTTTTTGCGCTTCGCGATCCCGGCGATCGCGGCGAGGTCGACGATCTTGAGCAGCGGGTTGGTCGGCGTCTCGACCCACACCATGCGCGTCTCGGGCCGGATCGCCCGCTCGAGGTTCCGCGGGTCGGTGAGGTCGACGAAGCTCGCCTTCAGGCCGGCCGAGCGCTTGCGCACCCGCTCGAGGATCCGGTAGGTGCCGCCGTACAGGTCGTGCATGCACACGACGTGCGCGCCGCTCTCCAGCGTCTCGAGCACCGTGGCGATCGCCGCCATGCCGGAAGCGAAGGCGAACGCGCGCGCGCCGCCCTCCAGCGCCGCGAGGCAGGCTTCCAGCGCGTCGCGCGTCGGGTTGCGCGTGCGCGCGTAGTCGTAGCCGCGGTGCTCGCCCGGGCTCGACTGCGCGTAGGTCGAGCTGGCGTAGATCGGCGTCATCACCGCGCCGGTGCGCGGATCGGGCGCCTGTCCGGCGTGCACCGCCCGGGTGTCGAACTTCATCGGTCTTGCCATCGGCGTCTCAGCCAGTTGAGAAGGTCGATGCGCGTGATCAGGCCGAGGAACTCGTCGCCGTCGACCACGATCGCCACCATGCCGCGCTTGAAGATGTCCATCAGCTCGTCGAGCGGGGCGCCCGGCGGCACGGTGACCAGCTGGCGCGTCATCGCCTCGGTCACCGGCTCGGCGAAATGCTCCGGATTGTCGTACACCTCGGCGAGAATGTCCTCCTCGTCGACGATGCCGACGATGCGGCCCTGCGCGAGCACCGGGAGCTGCGACACGTCGTAGAGTTTCATGCGCTGGTAGGCGGCGAGCACCGGCTCGGTCGCGTCCACCGTCGCCACCGAGCGCTCGGCGTAGGGGCGGCTGATCAGGTCGCGCAGGTCGCCCCGGCGCGGCCGCTCGAGCAGCCCCTGGTCCTGCATCCAGAAGTCGTTGTAGACCTTGGAAAGATACTTGTTGCCGCTGTCGCAGGCGAAGGTCACCACGCGCTTCGCCGCGCCGCTTTCCCGGCAGTAGCGCAGCGCCGCGGCGAGCAGCGTGCCGGTGGAGGTGCCGGCGAGGATGCCTTCGGCGCGCAGCAGCTCCCGGCAGGCGAGCAGCGACTCGCGGTCCGGGATGCTGTAGGCCTTCTTCACGCGCGACAGGTCGCAGACCGGCGGCACGAAGTCCTCGCCGATGCCTTCGACGAGCCAGCTCCCGACCTGCTCGGGCTTGCGTCCGGTGCGCACCAGCGGCGCGAGCACCGAGCCCTCGGGATCGGCGAGCACCATCTCGCAATCCGGCGCGACGCGCGCGAAGAAGCGCGACAGGCCGGTCAGCGTGCCGCCGGTGCCGACGCCGCACACCACCGCGTCGACGCGGCCCTGCATCTGCTCCCAGATCTCGGGCCCGGTGGTGCGCTCGTGCGCGAGCGGGTTCGCCTCGTTGGCGAACTGGTTCACGTAGAAGGCGCCCGGCGTGGCGGCGGCGATCGCCGCCGCGCGGTCCTGGTAGTAGTCGGGGTGGCCCTTGGTGACGTCGGAGCGCGTGAGCAGCACCTCGGCGCCGAGCGCCTTCAGGTGGAAGATCTTCTCCTGGCTCATCTTGTCCGGGACGACGATCAGCACGCGATAGCCCTTCTGCCCGGCGACCAGCGCGAGGCCGAGCCCGGTGTTGCCGGCGGTCGCTTCCACCAGCAGCCCGCCCGGCGCGAGGCGCCCGTCGCGCTCGGCGGCCTCGATCATCGCGAGCGCGATGCGGTCCTTGATCGAGCCGCCGGGGTTCTGGCTTTCCAGCTTCAGGAACAGGCGCGAGCGGCCGGTGTCGAGCCGCGTGACCTCGACGAGCGGCGTGCGGCCGACGAGGTCGAGGATGCTCAGCCGGCCGCCGCCTTGCGCTTCAGCGCCGCCTCTCGGATGTCGGTCAGGGTCACCCGGGTGGTGATCGCCTCGCGGTCCATGCGCAGGTCGATCACCGAGAGCTTGCCCGAGCGCGTCGCGGCTTCCAGCGCCGGAACGAAGTCCTCGGTGCGCTCCACGCGGGCGCCGAACCCGCCGTGCGCCTCGGCGATGCGCACGTAGTCGGGGTTCACCAGGTCCGTGCCCGAGACCCGGCCGGGATAGCTGATCTCCTGCCAGGCGCGGATCGAGCCGAGCATGCCGTTGTTGAAGACGATGATGACCGGCGTCGCGCCGCAGGCGGCCGCGGTGGCGATCTCGTTGCCGGTCATGCCGAAGCCGCCGTCGCCCACCAGGCCGACCGCCATGCGCCCGGGCTGGACGATCTTCGCCATCACCGCGGCGGGCACGCTGTAGCCCATCGCTCCTGAGACCGGCGCGAGAAAGCGGCGGTTCCCGCCGAGGCGCAGGAAGCGCTGCACCCAGCCGGTGTAGTGGCCGGCGTCGGAGGTCAGGATCGCGTCGGCCGGCAGGCGCCGGTCGAGCTCGGCCATGCAGCGGCCGAGGTCGACCGCGCCCTTGGGCGACTTCGACGCGTCGAGGTTCTGCTCGTACTGCCGGCGCGCCTCGGCCACCTGGGCGGCGCGCTTCGCCGCCGCGGCGCCGGGCTTCTGCGCGTTCGCCGCCTCGACGAACAGCTCCAGGTCGGACTCGATCGCGAGCAACGGGTGGAACACGCGGCCGAAGTCGTGCGCGTAAGGCAGCACGTGGATCAGCTTCTGGCGCGGCACCGGCGCGTCGAGCAGCGTGTAGCCCTGCGTGGCGTGCTCGCCGAGCCGCGTGCCGACCGCGAGTACCACGTCGGATTCCTTGACGCGCTTCACCAGCTCCGGCGCCGCCGCCGGCCCCATCTCGCCGGCGAAGTTCGGATGGTCGTGGTCGAAGGCGTCCAGGCGGCGGAAGCCGCAGCACACCGGCAGGCCGTTCGCCGCGGCGAAATCCTGCAGCGCCTTGCGCGCCGCCGGGCGCCATACGCCGCCGACGTAGAGGATCGGCCGCTCCGCCTTGTCGAGGATCGCCTGCATCTCGCGCAGGCGCTGCGGATCGGGCGCGCGCCGGCGCGGCTCGAGCACCGGCAGGTCGCCGGCGCTCGAGCGCTCGGCGAGCATGTCCTCGGGCATGACCAGCGCGACCGGGCCGGGGCGCCCCTCCCGCGCCACGCGGAAGGCCTGCGCCATGTAGTAGGGCAGGTCCGCGGTGCGCTCGATCTGCACCGCCCACTTGGTCATCGGCTCGAGCATGCGCACCAGGTCGAGCTCCTGGAACGAGCCGCGCCCGGCGAAGTTGCGCCGGATCTGGCCGGCGATCACCACCATCGGCGTGCCGTCCTGGTGCGCGGTGTGGATGGCGATCGAGGCGTTGCACGCGCCCGGGCTGCGCGCGACGAGGCAGATGCCCGGCTTGCCGGTCAGCTTGGCGTAGGACTCCGCCATGTAGGCGGCGCCGCCTTCCTGGCGGGCGGCGACCAGGCGGATCTCGCGCGAGGCGTCGACCAGCGCGTCGAGGATGTCCAGGTAGCTCTCGCCGGGCACGCAGAACACGTGCTCGACGCCATGGTTGCGGAAAGCATCGACGACGATCCTGCCGCCGCTGCGTTCGGGACGGTTCACGATAGGCTCCTCCTGTTCCGGCCGAGTATGCCTTTGTGCTAGCCTGCCCGCAAAGGAGGAGGAGACCATGAGACTTTCACTGCTGCCGCCGTTCCCGGCTGCCGCGGCGCTCGCCGCGGCGATCATCCTGGCGCCGCAGGCCGCCCCGGCCGCGGAGCTCAACGCAAGGCTCGGGTCGCTCGATCCGACCACCACCGCCAAGCACCGCGGGCTGGTCAAGGCCGCCGAGCTGGTGAAGCAGCGCACGCAGGGACGGGTGGAGATCCAGGTCTTCCCCTCGTCTCAGCTCGGCAACGCGCGCGAGATGACCGAGGCGGTGCAGCTCGGCGGGCTGGAGGCGGTCATCAACCCGGCCTCGTTCCTGGGCGGCTTCAACCCGGCGGTGTCGATCTTCGACGTGCCCTACATCTTCCCCACCGACCGCGAGGTGTCGCGCAAGCTGCGCGAAGGGCCGTTCGGCCAGGCGGTGCTCGACACCTTCCGCAAGCGCGGCTTCGAGCCGATCGCCCTCTGGGACGGCGGCCGCAAGCAGCTCACCTCGAACAAGCCGCTGTCCTCGATCGCCGACCTCAAGGGGCAGCGCTTCCGCGTCATGGACTCGAAGATCCTGATCCAGCAGTTCGGCGCGGTGGGCGCCTCGGCGATCGTGATCCCGTTCGGCGAGCTCTACACCGCGCTGCAGAACGGCGTGGTGGACGCCGAGGAGAACCCGCTCGACATCATCGAGAAGATGAAGTTCTTCGAGGTGCAGAAGAACCTGCTGGTGACCGACCACGGCGCGATCGTCGAGGTGATCCTGTTCAACCCGGCGTGGATGAAGAAGCTCTCCGCCGGCGACCGCGCGATCGTGCGCGCCGCCTTCCGCGAGGTGGCGCCGCAGGTCTCGAAGGAGAAGGCGGCCGACGCGGCGCGCTCGCTCGAGTTCTTCCGCAAGCGCGGCCTCAACGTGCGGGTCGCCGACGAGGCCGAGCGCGCCAAGCTGCGCGCCATGGTCTACCCGAAGGCGCGCGACGCCTACGTCGCGCAGGCGGGCGCCGAGGGCAGGGCGCTCGTCGAGCTCTACGAGAAGCAGATGAAGGCGCTGAATCGCTGAAGCGCGGCATCGATCGCCTGGTTGACGCGCTGGGGCTGGCCGAGCGCTGCGCGGCCGGCGGCCTGCTGCTCGTCATGACCGCGCTGTACGCGGCCAACGTGCTGGTGCGCACGTTCGCGCCCGCGTACGCGGCCGAGATCGCCTGGATCGACGAGGCGACGCGCTACATGATGATCTGGGTGGTGTTCCTCGCCACCGGCATCACGCTCGAGATCGGCCGGCACGTGTCGGTCGACCTGGCGCGCGGCCTGCTGTCGCCGGCGCAGGCGCGCGCGCTGTTCGCGCTGATCGACGTGGTCGGCGCGCTGTTCTGCGCCGCCGGCGCCGTGGTCGCGGTGCGCCTCGCCTGGCTGGTGCGCGAGAGCGGCCAGATCAGCCCGACGCTCGGCGTGCCCGCCTACGTGCTCTACGTGGCGCCGGCGTACGGCCTGGCGTCGATGGCGCTGCGCTTCCTGCTGCGGCTCGCGGGCCTGCGCGACGCGCGGCGCCGCCCGGTGAAGGCGGCCTGGCTGGAGAGCGAGGGCGCGTGATCTGGCTGATCGTCCTGGTCGCCGCGGCGATGCTGTTCCTCGGCTTCGAGCTGTTCCTCGTCCTGGCGGTGCCGGTCTACCTGATCAAGGCGTCGTTCTACGACCGGCTGCCCGACGTGATGCTGATGCAGAAGATGATCGCCGGCATCAACCACAGCCTGCTGCTCGCCATCCCGTTCTTCGTCTTCGCCGGCGAGCTGATGGCGGGCGGGCGCATCGCGCGGCTG
Source organism: Burkholderiales bacterium (assembly GCA_036381055.1). Classification (GTDB taxonomy): domain Bacteria; phylum Pseudomonadota; class Gammaproteobacteria; order Burkholderiales; family SG8-39; genus SCGC-AG-212-J23. The sequence goes on from DASVDO010000009.1 coordinate 47,969, forward strand.
CTCAGCCGCTCTACCGAGGCCTGCTTCCGCGGCGTGCGCGGCGGCTCGGGCCACGCCACCATCACCGCCTGCATGGCGTTCGGCTCGGTGTCGGGGTCGGCGCCGGCGACCGTGGCGGCGCTGGGGCGCCTGATGCACCCGCGGCTCATCGAGGCGGGCTTCAGCGACCGCTTCAGCCTCGGCCTGATCGTCTCGGCGGCCGAGACGGCGCTGCTCGTCCCGCCCAGCATCTCGCTGATCATCTACGGCTGGCTGACCGGCACGTCGATCAGCCGGCTGTTCGCCGCGGGGCTGGCGGTCGGCATCGTGCTCGGCGCGGCGTTCTCGGCGCTGGTGCTCTACGAGGTGCTGCGCACGGGCATCGCCCAGCGAAGCGAGCGCCGCGCGGCCGCGGCGGAGGCGATGCGCGGCAGCGCCTGGGCGCTCGGCATGCCGGTGCTCATCCTGGGCGGCATCTATTCCGGCGTGTTCACGGCCACCGAGGCCGCCGCGGTGAGCGTGCTCTACGCCGCCTTCGTCGAGACCGTCGTGTTCCGCAGCCTCGGCCTGCGCGGCCTGGTGCACGTCGCGCAGCGCAGCGCCATCCTCACGGCGATCATCTTCATGATGCTCGGCGCCGGCAGCATGCTCGCCTACTTCGTCACCATCGCGCATTTTCCCGACGCCGTCCTGCAGTTCATGGAGCGCATCCACGCCGGGCCGGTGCTGTTCCTGCTGGTGGTGAACGTCGCCTTCCTGATCGCCGGCATGTTCATCGACCCCGGCGCGGCGCAGCTCGTGCTGGTGCCGGCGCTCTTCCCGGTGGCGACCTCCTTCGGCATCGACCCGGTGCACTTCGGCATGGTGATCGGCGTGAACGTGTGCATCGCCATGATCACGCCGCCCTTCGGGCTGGACATCTTCGTCGCCGCCTCGGCGCTCAACAAGAAGGTGGCCGACGTCACCCGCGGCGTCGGCCCGTTCGTGGTGGTGAACCTGATCGTGCTGCTCGTCGTGACCTACGTCCCCGGGGTCGCTACCGCCTTCCCGAACCTGCTCTTCGGCGCGCAGCCCTAGGGCGGGGCCGCTGCCCCTGGGCGGTGGGAGTCGTCCCATTTTCCGCGGTGCGGCACTTGTGGTTTACTTCCCATCTGCGGCAGCGCAAGATTTTTGCCCATGCAGCCCGCCGCCGGATCGCTCCTCGGCAGCATCTCCGACTTCTGCCGCCGCACCGGCATGGCCGAGTCGACGTTCGGCCGGCGCGCGGTGAACGACGGCAAGTTCGTCGCCCGGCTGCGCGACGGCGCCCGGGTCACCCCCGAGACGCTGGAGCGGGTCAACCAGTTCATGGTCAGGCACGGCGCGCCCGCCGTGGGGGAGTCGCCGCCCGAGCTGATGCCGCTCATCCGCGCCACCGCGGTGCCGCCTCCGGTGGGAGTGACGAAGGAAAAAGCGGATCCCGAAAGGAATTTCCGCTTCTTCGACAACCGGCAGAAGTACCTGCTGTTCGTCAACACCTGCAGCGAGAAGGACGTGATCGCGCGCCGGGTGGGGCTGGAGCTCGGGCAGATCCATCCGCGGCCGCCCGCGGTGCGGCTGTTCGACGCCGGCATGGGCGACGGCACGGTGCTCGCGCGCGTGATGCGCGAGATGCACCGGCGCTTCCCGACGGTGCCCTTCTACATCGTCGGCAAGGAGATCAGCCTCGAGGACGTGCGGCTCAGCCTGCGCAAGATGGCCGACCGCTTCTTCGAGCACCCGGCGACGGTGCTGGTGGTGACCAACATGTACTACAGCGAGGCGCCGTGGCTGCAGCCGCGCGCGGTGGAGGCGGCGACCTCGCTGGTGTGGCACGAGATGGCGCTCTCGGGCAGCACCTCGCACGACTTCAGCGAGCAGATCGCCGCGCTCGAGCCCTTCCTCGCCAGGAACTGGCAGGCGCGCCACAGCCCGAAGACCGGCAACCCGATCTACGAGCACCCGACGGCGCTGGTCCTGTACCGCGAGGACTACCGCTTCCTGCTGGAGAACGTGATCCCCAGGCGCGGCGACGGCCGCGCCGAGTACGACATGGTGATCGCCTCGCAGCCCTACCGGCTGCGCGCGCCGCTGGAATTCAAGGCGCAGAAGGTGATCGCGCCGCTGGTGCGCGCGCTCGGCAGGGGCGGGCGGCTGCTCGGCATCCATTCCTACGGCCACGACCCGGGCCTGGAGATCGTGCAGCGCGTCTGGCCGGGCGAGAACCCGTTCCTGCACAGCCGGCACGACATCGTGCGCGCGGTGAAGGCCGAGCTCGGCCGCGACGCGCGACGCTACAACTTCAACGCCTACGCCGACGCGCGCGCGCTGTTCCGCTACGACATGCACACGCTGCCCACGGAGATCTCGTCGAGCATCGGCACCTCGACGCTGTTCGCCGCGTGGAACGCCGCGATCTACGTCGCGCAGATCGACGACGTGCGCCTGGGCGAGGCGCTGCGCGGCAGCCGCTACCTCGACGCGACGCGCGAGGTCCTGCAGAAGCACGGCAGCCTCTGGTTCCAGGACGAGTCCTATGTCGTCTCTCGCAAGCGAGACTGAAGCCCTCGCCTCGGGCATCTCGGAGCTGCTCGCCGCGGGCTCGCTCGAGATCTCGCCGCGCGAGCTGCACCAGGCCGGCGAGGTGGCCGCGCTGCGGCCCGCCGGCACCTGCGTCTACATCCCCTCGCTGCCCGGGCTGCCGCTCTCGCGCACGCTGGAGGCGGTCGCCGCGATCCGCGCCGCCGGGCTCGACCCGGTGCCGCACGTCTCGGCGCGCCGCATCCTCGACCGCGACGAGTTCCGCGAGTTCCTGAAGCAGGCCTCGGCGGCGCACGGCGTGCACCGCGTGCTGCTGCTCGGCGGCGACGAACCGCAGCCGAAGGGCCCGTACCGCGACAGCCTGCAGATCCTCGAGGAAGGGCTGCTCGTCGAGTGCGGCATCCGCGAGATCGGCATCGCCGGCTACCCGGAAGGCCATCCGCGCATCGCGCGCCAGGCGCTCGAGCAGGCGATGCAGCGCAAGCGCGATCTGGCGCGCGAGCAGTCGATCGGCGTCTACGTGCTCACCCAGTTCTCCTTCTCGCCGCCGCGCGTGGTCGAGTACTGCGCGCTGCTCGCGCGCGCGCATCCCGGGCTGCCGGTGTACGTCGGCATCGCCGGCCCGACCGATCCGGCGGCGCTCGCGCGCTATGCGCAGCGCTGCGGCGTGAGCGTCTCGCTGCGCGCGCTGCGCCGCCTGGGCAGCGGCATCGCGCAGCTCGTCGCCAACACCGATCCGCGCGACCAGCTCGCCGCGGTGGCGCGCACCAACCTCGGCAACGTGGTCGGCGTGCACCTCTACAGCTTCGGCGGCGCGGTCAGGACCGCCGCCTGGATGCGCGCGCTGATCTGAGGCAGAAAGCCTGGGCGCTCACCGGTGGTACCACGCTTCTCGGCACTCTCGCTCTCGGAAGCCTCGGCGAATGGCTGGGCACCACCGCCGCGTCATGGACGTACCGCGGGGGCTTCGACCGGCAGGCCGCGGCCGCGCCAGGCGAGATAGGCCGCGAGGTCGGCGAGCAGGGGATCGCCGTACGGCGGCATCTCGGCGTGGATGCCGGAGAAGCAGGCGCGCAGCCGCCGCTCGAGCGACCCTAGCGTCTGCCAGCGCAGGCGGTAGGTCGGATAGCCGTTCGGCTGCCCTTCGCTGATCGTCTCGCCGCCGATGCGCTTGCCGGCGTTCGCGTCGTGGCAGTTGGCGCAGGCGAGGTTCATCTGCCCGCGGCGGCGGAAGTATTCGCTCCTGCCGCGCTCGACCTCCGCGGCGGACAGGTGCCGGCCGATCGGCAGGCCGCGCGACTGGTAGGCGACGTAGGCGGAGAGCGAAAGCAGCTCGTCGGACTCCCAGGCGAAGGGCTCGCGATGGCGCAGCATCGCGTCCAGCGTGATCACCTTGCCCGAGGCGACGCGTGGATAGCGCGGGGCGACGCCTTTCATCGACTCGTGGCAGGAGCGGCAGCGCTCGGCGAAGAGCTTCTCGCCGGCGTCGACCCACAGCATGCCCGGGTTCTCGACGTCGCTTTGCTGCATGCGGCGGATCTCCGGGCTCGCATACTCGAGCCCCGAGCGCTGTGCTGCTGCGCCGGCGCAGACGAGGAGGAGGAGGAGCGAAACGAGCGGCCTCACTTCAGCGTGAGGAGAAAGGCCACGACGTCGTCGATCTGCGCGTCGCTGAGAAGCGGCTTGCCGCGGTATTGCTCCGCCACCTGGTGCAGGCCCTCGGTGCGCCCGTAGGGCGGCATGACCGTGTCCGGGTTGAAGCGCGAGGCGTCGACGATGCGCGCCTCCATTTCCGCGGCAGAGAGCCGGCTCGCCACGCCGGCGAGCGAAGGGCCGAGGTCGCCCGCGGGCCCGGCGGCGCCCGGGATGGCATGGCACAGGATGCAGCCGGCCTCGGCGCGCGCCGTTGCGATCGCCCTGCCTCGCTCCGCGTCGCCGGCCCAGGCGGCGACGGGCAGGAGGAGGAGGGCGAGCAGCTTCATCCCCGGCCGATGAACGGCATCTTGGTGGCCATGATGGTCATGAACTGCACGTTCGCGTCGAGCGGCAGGTTGGCCATGTAGAGCACCGCGGTGCCGACGTGCTTCACGTCCATGCGCGGCTCGACCATGGTCTGGCCGTTCGCCTGCAGCACGCCCTTGGTCATGCGCTCGGTCATCTCGGTGGCGGCGTTGCCGATGTCGATCTGGCCGCAGGCGATGTCGTACTTGCGGCAGTCGAGCGAGATCGACTTGGTGAGGCCGGTCACCGCGTGCTTGGTCGCGGTGTAGGCGACGGTGTTCGGCCGGGGCGCGTGCGCCGAGATCGAGCCGTTGTTGATGATGCGGCCGCCGCGCGGCTCCTGCGCCTTCATGATCCTGATCGCCTCCTGCGAGCACATGAACATCGCCGTGAGGTTGAGGTCGACCACCGCGCGCCAGGTCTCGAGCGGCAGGTCCTCGAGCGGCACCGCGGGCGCGCCCATGCCGGCGTTGTTGAACAGCACGTCGAGCCGGCCCCATTCGCTCTTCACCTTGGCGAAGACCTCTTTCACGAACTCGGGCCGGGTGATGTCGCCGGGGAGCACCAGCGTGCGCTCCTTCGCGCCCGCGGCGGCGGCGGTCTTCTCCAGCTCTTCCTTGCGCCGCGCGACCAGCGCGACGTGATAGCCGTCGCCGGCGAGGGCGAGCGCGGCGGCGCGGCCGATGCCGGCGCTCGCGCCGGTGACCAGGGCGACTCTCTTCTGCGTCATAGCGTTTTCTCCACGGTTTGCAGGGTATGTTAACGGCCGGCGATGCCCTTCTGCCTCTTCGTTTCGTGCGACTCGGGCGACCCGGCCGCGGCCCGCCGCGCGCTCTCCGGCGCGCGCGCCGCCGAGCGGCTGCTCGTCCATGCCCCGGCGGCGGCGCGCGACCCGTTCCTGGGCGGCGGCGACCGCGCGCCGGCGCTCGTCGTGCAGGCGTACTTCGCCGGCCTGGACGAGCTGCAGGCGGCGCTCCCGGCGCTGCAGGAGAGCCTGCCCCTGCCGGCGAGCTGCGAGGCGATGGCGGTGCGCCGCTTCGCGGTGCCGCAGCCCGGCGCCGGCGGCTGCTCGTATCTCGTTCGCTATGCCGGGCCGGCGGACGATCCGGCGGCCTGGCATGCGCACTACCTGGAGCACCACGCGCCGCTGATGGCCGCTCTGCCCGGCATCCGCGAGCTGGAGGTGTACCTGCCGCTCGACTGGGACGCGCCGGCGGGGCCGTGGCGGGCGGTGCGCTCGCTGCAGCGAAACAAGGTGGCGTTCGACGGCCCGGGCGCGCTCGAGGCCGCGCTCGCCTCCCCGGTGCGTGCGAAGATGCGCGCCGATTTCGCCGCCTTTCCGGCCTACCGCGGAGAGGTCAGCCACTTGCCGATGCTATCGTTCGAGCCATGAGCAAAGAGATGAAGCTCCTCGCGCAGCACACCCTGAACGGCTACGGCGGCATGGGCGAAGGCATGTCGCTGCAGGTGAAAAACGGCCGGCGGATCCTGTGGCTCGCGCACGAGAGCGCGCCGAAGAACTTCACCGCGGTCGACGTCACCGAGCCGCGCAAGCCGAAGGTGATCGTGCAGACCGACCTGCCGCACGACAAGATGCGCTCCAACTCGCTGGAGTGCTCCGGCGACCTGATGGCGGTCGCCTACCAGGTGTCGACGCCCGGCCTGAAGCCCGCGGGCTTCGAGCTGTTCGACATCAGCGACCCGGAGAAGCCGCGCTCGGTGTCGTTCTTCGACGCCTCCGGCCCGCACTCGCGCGGCTGCCACCAGCTCTGGTTCGTCGACGGCGAGACGGTGCACATGTCGTGCGGCGACCCGGACCTCGTGCCGCGCGACCCGAAGGACGACCAGGTCTACCGCATCGTCGACGTGCGCAACCCTTCGAAGCCGACCGCGCTCGGGCGCTGGCACCTGCCGGGCACCATGCAAGGCGACAGCGCGCCGCCGCCGCAGCGCCTGCCGGCGCGGTTCGACGCCGGGTTCCGCGCGCACAACACCAACGTCTATCCGCAGCGCCCCGACCGCTGCTACCTCGGCTACATCGACGGCGGCATCATGATCCTCGACATCTCGGACAAGGCGCATCCGACGCTGGTGTCGCGCTGGACCAACTCGCCGCCCTACAACGGCTTCAACCACACGGTGCTGCCGCTGTTCGACCGCGGGCTGCTGCTGGTCACCGACGAGTGCGTGCAGAAGGACGGCGCCGACTGGCCGAAGCTGGTGTGGCTGATCGACGCGCGCGACGAGAGGAACCTGGTGAGCATCGGCACGCTGCCGGTGAGCGGCGTCAAGCCGATGCTCCGGCGCGGCGGCCGCTGCGGCGCGCACAACCTGCACGAGAACCCGCCGGCGAAGGGCGTCTGGCGCTCCGAGGACATCGTGCTCGGCACCTTCTTCAACGCCGGCGTGCGCGCCTACGACATCCGCGACCCGCTCGAGCCCAGGGAAATCGCCGCCTTCGTGCCCCCCGCGCCCGAAGGCTCGCCGGTCGGCGCGCCGCAGATCAACGACGTGCTGGTCGACGACCGCGGCGTCGTGTTCGCGGTCGACCGCCACACCGGCGGCCTGTACGCGCTCGAGCTCTCGCTTTAATTCGGGGTCAGGGTCGTAATTCTCCGCGCGCCCGCGCCCGGCGCGGCGCCATTGACCGATAAATTCCGGGCGCCGAGAATCGACCGGTCAACGGAGGTATCGCGATGAAGCCCAAGCAACACCTCGAATTCGTCAAGGTCGACATGAACAGCGGCTGGGAGCGGCCGCCCGGCTATCCGCCCGGCTTCTACCAGAAGATCCTCGCTTCCGACCTCGACGAGCAGGCGAAGCGCGGCAGCCGCACGCGGCTGCTGAAGATCGAGCCGGGCGCGTACTCCACCGAGCCGTTCGTGCACGACCACTGGGAGGAGGTGTACGTGGTGGAAGGCGACCTGATCGTCGGCAACGACGCGCAGGGGCGCGGCGGCGAGCAGTGCTTCGCCGCCACCTACGCCTGCCGGCCGCCCGGCGTGAAGCACGGGCCGTTCACCACGAAGGGCGGCTGCATCCTGTACGAGATCCACTACTATGCTTAGGACCGGCGCCGAGCACCTGGAGCGGCTGCGCGACGGGCGCGTGGTCTACATCGGCGCCGAGCGCGTCGACGACGTGACCGCGCACCCCGCGTTCCGCAACGCGGCGCGCTCGATCGCCGCGATCTACGACATGAAGCGCGCCGACCCGGAGCTCGCCTACAGCGAGGGCGGCGAGCGCTACAGCAATTATTTCCTCAGGGCGAAAACCAAAGAGGACCTCGCCCGGCGCACCGCGCTGCACCGCGCGATCGCGACGATGAGCCACGGCCTGCTCGGCCGCTCGCCCGACCACGTGGCGAGCTTCGTCACCGGCATGGCGATGAATCCGGCGGCGTTCGGCAAGTACGCCGAGCACATCGTGCGCTACTACGAGCACATGCGCCGCAACGACGTCTACGCGGCCTACGCCGTGGTGCCGCCGCAGGCGGCGCGCAACCCGGAGTTCTACGTCAAGCAGAACCTGCCGGTGCCGACGCTGCGCGTGGTGCGCGAGGACGACGACGGCCTGGTGATCTCCGGGATGAAGATGCTCGCCACCGGCGCGGTGTTCGCCGACGAGATCTGGATCGGCAACCTGATCCCGCTCGCGCCCAACCAGCTCCCCGAGTCGGTGACCTGCGCCGTGCCGGTCAACGCGCCCGGCCTCACGCTCTGGTCGCGCAAGGCCTTCGAGCGCGAGGCGACGAGCGAGTTCGACAGCCCGCTCGCCTGGCGCTTCGACGAGACCGACTCGATGGTGATGTGCGACAGCGTCAAGGTGCCCTGGGAGCGCGTGTTCGTGCACATGGACGCGGTGCTCGCGCGCGACATCTACATCAAGACGCCCGGCCACTGCTACGGCAACCACCAGTCGAACGTGCGCTTCCACGCCAAGATGCAGCTGATCGTCGGCCTGGCGAGCCGCATCGCGCAGGCCTCCGGGGCGCACGAGATTCCCGCCGTCAAGGAGGTGCTGGGACGCTTCGCGGCGCTCGAGGCGACGCTCGGCGGCATGATCGCCGGGCAGATCCAGGACGCCGAGGACTGGCCGGAGGGCTGGAAGACCTTCAACCGCCGCTACATGTACGCGGCGCTCAACTGGTGCACCGAGAGCCACTCGTCGATCATCGAGGCGCTGCGCGAGCTGTGCGGCGGCGGCGTGTTCCAGATGCCCGCCGACGTGAGCGTGATGCACGACGCCAGGCTGCGCGCGCAGTTCGAGCAGTACTGGCAGACGCCGCAGCTTCCGGCGCTCGAGCGCATGAAGCTCTACAAGCTCGCCTGGGACCTGATCGGCTCGGAGTTCGCCGGCCGGCACCTGCAGTACGAGAAATTCTACGCCGGCGCCTCGTTCATCATCCGCAACCACAACTTCCGCGAGGCGCCCTGGGCGCACTTCCACAAGGTGGTCGCCGACGCCATGGCCGGCTACGACGTACCCGAAAAACAGGGACAGACCACGTTTTCCCGCACGGCAGCGACGGTCGGCAAATGACGCAGGTGAACGCGCTGGTGATCGCCGGCTGGACCGGGCGCGACGAGGCGGCGCTGAGGAAGCACATCCGCGAGCTGGAAGCGCTGGGCGTCAAGCCGCCGAAGACGACGCCGATCTTCTATCGCGTCGCCGCCGCGCTTTTCACCCACGCTTCCGCGATCCAGGTGTCGGGACCCGACACGAGCGGCGAGGTGGAGTTCGTCCTGTTGCAGGGCGAAGACGGCCTGCGCGTCGCCGTCGGCTCGGACCATACCGACCGCAAGGCCGAGACCGTGGGCGTCACGCTTTCCAAGCAGCTCTGCGCGAAGCCGGTGTCGAGCGAGTCGTGGCGCTACGACGAGGTGAAGCCGCACTGGGAGAAGCTGGTGCTGCGCTCCTGGGCCGACGGCGAGCTCTACCAGGAAGGCAGCGTCGCCGCGATGCGCTCTCCGGAAGACCTGCTCGCGCGCCATCCGCTGCAGCCCGGCTGGGCGATGTTCGGCGGCACGCTCGCCGCGAAGGGCGGCATTCGCCCGGCGAAGGTGTTCCGCATGGAGCTCGAGGACCCGGTGCGAAAGCGCAGGCTCTCGCACGAGTACCGCATCGAGGCGCTGCCGGTCGAGGGCTGATGGATTTCGAGAAGCTGGTCGCGGCGGCGGGCGACGCCATCGTCGTCGCCGACCCGCAGGGCAGGATCCTCGTGTGGAACCCGGCGGCGGAGCGCCTCTTCGGCTTCACGGCCGACGAGGCGCTCGGCCGCTCGCTCGACCTCATCATTCCGGAGCGCTTCCGCCAGCGGCACTGGGAGGGCTACGAGAAGGTGATGCGCTCCGGCGAGACGCGCTACGGCGACCAGGTGCTGCGCGTGCCGGCGCTGCGCAAGGACGGGCGGCCACTCTCGATCGCCTTCACCGTGGCGCTGCTCAAGGACGCGAACGGGCGCGTCGAGTCGATCGCCGCGATTGTGCGCGACGACACGGAGCGCTGGAACGAGGAGCGTAACCTTAAGAAACGGCTGGCCGAGCTGGAAGGCCGGACGAAGTAGCGGCAATCCAAATTTGAAAATGGGGCGGGCAGCCGGGGAGCTGCACATCACAAGGGAGAACTATGCTTGGAAGGGCGGCAATGGCGGCGACCTGGGTCGTCGCGCTGGCAAGCGGTTGTGCTACGTCTATCGCAACGAAACCCTGGGCGCGGCGATCAAGATGCCGGTGGCCCTCGACGGCAAGCTGGTGGGCGACACTGCGGCGAAAACCGACCTCCTGCTCGAGGTCGATCCCGGCCCGCATACCGTGGTGTCCAAGACCGAGAACGGCTCGGCGGTCACGGTGAATGCCGTGGCCGGCCGCAACTACTTCCTCTGGCAGGAAGTGAAGCTGGGACTGATATCGGCACGCTCGAACCTGCAGGAAGTGGACGAGGCGACAGGCAGGGCCGGCGTGGCGGAGTGCAGGTTGATCCAGCCGCCGAGCTGATTCGGGCTCCGTCCCCGAATCAGCGCTTCATCACGAGGACGAGGGCGACGAGGACGAGCGCGGCGCCGGCGAGCATGGTAAGGGTCACCGTCTCGCCGAGGAACAGCCAGCCCCACAGGATGCCGAGCGCCGGCACGGTCAGGCCGACGGTGAGCGTGCGCGTCGGGCCGATGTCGCGCACCAGGGTGAAGAAGGGCACGTAGGCGACCCCGGAGCAGAGCAGCCCGAGCGCGACCAGCGCGACGGTCGCCTCGGCGCTCCAGAGCTCGGGCGAAGGCAGGCCCGCCCAGGCGGGCGAGAGGATCAGCGCCGAGAAGGCGACCGAGCCGCTGGCGAGCCCGAGGGAGGAGACGCGCCCGGTGCGCTGGCGGATCACCACGCCGGCCCAGCCCCAGAAGAACGCGCCCGCCATGCCGGCGAGCGCGGCGAGCACGGTCAGCGGCGTGACCTCGATCGGCCCGAGCCGCACCATCAGCGCCACGCCGGCGATGCCCAGCAGGAAGCCGGCGACGCGCGGCGCGCCGAGCCGCTCGCCGAGCACCGGCGCGGCGATGATGCCGCTCCAGAGCGGCACCATGCCGTTCAACACCGCCAGGTAGCCCGCCGGCAGCACGCTCGCCGCCCAGGCAAAGCAGACGAACGGCAGCACGTTGTTCACCAGGCTGACCACGAGGTGGTCGCGCCAGTGCGCGCCCAGGCCGATCGCCTGGCGCGCCACGTACACCGTCCACGGCACGAGGAACAGCGCCGAGAAGAGCGAGCGCGACTCGGCGACGATGGCGGTGCCGAACAGCGGCACCGCCAGGCGCATCAGGATGTACTGCATCGACCAGAGGGTGGCGAGCAGCAGCCACCGCCCGGCGTCGTATGCGCGCACTTCCTAGAGGTAGACCCTCTTCAGGTTCTCGGGCGGATAGCGCAGCCCGGCGCCGGCGCCCACCGGCGCGACCTCCGAGATGCGCTTCACGTCCGCGGGCGAGAGCTTCACCTCGAGCGCGCCGAGGTTCTCGTCGACCCGCTGCTTGCGCTTGGTGCCGGGGATCGGCACCACGTCGGATCCCTGCGCGAGCAGCCAGGCGAGCACGAGCTGCGCCGGCGTGCACTTCTTCTCCACCGCGATCTCCTCCAGGCGCTTCACGATCTTCACGTTCTTGTCCAGCGCCTCGCCCTGGAAGCGCGGGTGCGCGAGGCGGCGGTCGCCCTCGGGCAGGTCGGCCTTGCCCTTGACCGAGCCGGTGAGCATGCTGCGGCCGAGCGGCGCGTAGGCGACCAGCGTGATGCCCAGCTCGCGCGTCGTGGCGAGCGTCTCCTCGCCTTCCTTGCGGTAGAGCAGCGAATACTCGTTCTGCACGGCGGCGATCGGATGCACCTTGTGCGCGCGGCGGATGGTCGGCGGCGCCGCCTCGGAAAGGCCGATGGCGCGCACCTTGCCCGCCTCCACCAGGCGCTTCATCGCGCCGACCGTCTCCTCGATCGGCACGTTCGGGTCGACGCGGTGCTGGTAATAGAGGTCGATCACGTCGATGCCGAGGCGCTTCAGGCTGGCGTCGCAGGCCTGCAGCACGTACTCCGGCCGGCCGTCGACGCCCTGCTTGCCGTCGGCGCTGCGCGTCTGGCCGAACTTGGTGGCGACGACCACGCCGTCGCGGCGGCCTTTCAGCGCCTTGCCGAGCAGCTGCTCGTTATGGCCCCAGCCGTACATGTCCGAGGAGTCGAGCATGTTGATGCCCTTGTCGAGCGCATAGTGGATGACGCGGACCGACTCCTCGTCGTTGGCGTTGCCGTAGGTGCCCGACATCGACATCAGTCCCAGCCCGATCGCCGATACCTTGATGCCGCTCGAGCCGAGCGTGCGCATTTCCATGGCTTGTCCTCCTAGAACAGATCGAAGTATTCGCGGTGCTCCCAGTCGCTCACCTCGAGTTCGAAGCGGGCGATCTCGGCCTGCTTGATCCGGCAGTAATAGTCGACGAACGCCTCTCCGAGGCCCTCGCGCAGCACGCGGTCCTCGCGCAGCGCGGCGAGCGCCTCGCCGAGCGTGCGCGGCAGCGGCTCGGCCTTCGCCTCGTAGGGCGCGTCCGCCGAGGGCGAAAGCGGCAGCCGGCGCTCCAGGCCGTCCTGCCCGGCGTGGATCTGCGAGGCGAAATAGAGGTACGGGTTCGCCGCCGGCTCGCCGATGCGGTTCTCGATGCGCGTGCCGGGGCTGCCCGGCGCGCCGATCACGCGCAGCAGCGCGCCGCGGTTCTCCTTGCCCCAGACGATGCGGTCGGGCGCGAGCGAGTAGGGGCGGTAGCGCTTGTAGCCGTTCAGGGTCGGCGCGGCGAGGGCGCAGCAGCCGCGCGCATGCGCGAGCAGCCCGGCGAGCCAGTGCTTTCCGATTTCGGAAAGATCCTCGCTTGCCGAGACGAACGCGTTCTTGCCGTTCCGGGAAAGCGATTGGTGAAGGTGCCAGCCGCTCGACATGACGTTGGGCAGCTTCGGCCGGCACATGAACGTCGCGTGGTAGCCGTGGCGCCGCGCCACCTGCTTGACCGCGCTGCGCAGCAGCACCATCGCGTCGGCCGCCGCGAGGCCGCCGAGCGGCGCGAGCGTCAGCTCGAGCTGGCTCGGGCCGAACTCGATCTCGAACGAGCGCAGCGGGAGCTGCAGCGCGTCCAGGTTCTTCCTCAGCACCTCGACGACCGGCTCGAGCTGGTCGTAGCGCTGCTCGGTGAGGTACTGGTAGCCGGTGGTGAGCAGCTCGACCTCCGGCGGGCTGCCCGGCTGGCCGGCGTCGGCGGGCGAGAGCTTCGCGTCGACGATGCGGAAGACGTGGAACTCGACCTCCAGCCCGGCGACGAACTCGCCGTCGAGCTTCTCCAGCGCGCGGCGCAGCACCGCGCGCGAGTCGTAGGGCAGCGGCCGCCCGTCCTGCAGGCGCAGGTCGCACAGCACCCAGCCGGTGTCGGCCGCCCACGGCAGCACCCGGAAGGTCGACGGGTCCGGGATCATCAGCACGTCGGCGGCGCCCTGCAGCTCGGGCATGCCGACGCCGCCGCCCGGCGTGAACGCCGGGAAGACGGTGCGGTGCGAGGTATCCTTGAGCAGCAGCGTGCTGGTGACGGTGACGCCGCGCTCCAGCGCGCCCTTCACCTCGGCCGCGGCGAGCGTCTTGCCGCGCAGCACGCCGTGCTGGTCGGCGAAGGAGAAGCGCACGGTCTTCAGCCGCCGTGCTTCGATTTCCGAGAGCAGGCTCACGCCGACCAGGCTGCCTGGCTGCGGCGCTTCGCGTCGGCCTCTTTCCAGTAGTCGTCCATGCGCGGCGTCGGGCCGATGCCGTCGATGGCGGGCGGACCTTTCAGCTCGGTGGCCTTCTCCGCGTCGAGCACCATGAGCGGCTTCTCGCCTTTCTCGTTGCGGTTGATCGCGTCGACGAGCAGGCGCCGGTAGAGCACGATGCCCTTGTCGGTCGTGCCGAGGTGCTCGCGCGTGCGGTCGGCGATGCGGCCCTGAGACTCGCAGGCCCACTGGTCGTGGATGTTGATGTCGAAGCCCATGCCGGTGAAGGTCTTCGTCGCCTGCTCGGCCGGGTCGAAACCCCACGAATTGCCGCGATTGAAAATCGGCTTGTAGTCGGGCGCCGGGTAGGTCTTCAGGCGCTGGTTGCGCATCGTCTCCTTGTCCACCTTGGCGCCGAAGCTGGTGAAGATCGCGTACCAGTAGCAGCCGTAGTCGTCGACCGGGACGTGCCATTGCGAGATGGTCATCTCGGCGTTCATCGGGATGACGAACGCCTGCGGGAAGATCACGTTGGTGACGCGGATGTGCGTGTGCGCGTCGCTGATGCGGCGCAGCGTCTGCAGCCGCATGCCGTAGTCGGTGCGCTCGACACGGATCTCCGGCCGGTCGAGCTCGCGCAGCACCTTGCTGATCGGCATGTCGCTGTCGGAAGGCGTGCCGCGGAACTGCCTTCCGTAGCTGGCCGACGGATCCTCGTCCTCGAAGAACTTGTGCAGCCACGAGGCATGCGCGGGATCGATGCCGACCTCCAGCGCCTGCAGCCAGTTGCAGTCCCAGTAGCCCTTGAAGGCGAAAGTGTACTCCGGCGGCGCGACGAAGGCGTCGAAGTGCGGGAACGCCGGCGCCTCGCCTTCGCCGAGGTAGGCGAACAGGATGCCGCTCCTCTCTTGCACCGGGTAGGCGCGCAGGCGCACGTGCTCGCACAGCCGGCTGCCCTCGGGCTCGGCCGGCGTCTCGAGGCATCTGCCGTCCGTGCCGAACAGCCAGCCGTGGAACGAGCAGCGCAGCCCGCCGTTTTCCAGGCGGCCGTAGGCGAGGTCGGCGCCGCGATGCGCGCAGTGGCGCTCGACCAGGCCGTAGCGCCCGTCCTGCCTGAAGAGGACGAGATCCTCGCCGAGGAGCCGGACCGCCTTGACCGGCCGCGGGCCGGTCATCTCGTCCACCAGCGCCACCGGCTGCCAGTAGCGGCGCAGCAGCTTGCCGCACGGCGTGTCGGGCCCGACGCGAGTCATCAGCTCGTTTTGCGCGGCGGCGATCATGGGATCAAAAAGTATAACCGCCTAGCGGCCCTCGGCCAGCGCGCGGCGCATCGAGGCGAAGCGCTTGCGGTACTGCGCCGGCGTGAGGCCGACGCTGCGGCGAAAGAGGCGGCTGAAGAAGCCCGCGTCCTCGTAGCCGACTTCCTCGGCGATCGCCTCGATCGGGCGGCTGGAGGTCTCGAGCATGTGCTTCGCCTCCTCCAGGCGCAGCGTGTGCACGTACTCGATCGGCGACAGCCCGGTCGCCTGCTTGAAGCGGCGGTTGAACGAGCGCTCGGCGAGGCCGGAGAGCCGCACCATGGCGGCGACCGGCGCGCTCTCGCGGTAATGCTCGGCGATCCATTCCTGGCAGCGGCCGACGATCGCGTCCTGCGCCTGCCGGGTGCGCGCGAGCCGCGCGAAGGGCTGCTGGCCGATGTGATGCCAGTCGATGAGCGAGATGCGCGCCACCTGCATCGCCGCCTCGACGCCGCAGGTGCGCGCGACGAGATAGAGCGCGAGGTCGAGCCAGCTCGTGCCGCCGCCCGCCATCACGAGGCGCTGGCCTTCGCCGGAGACCACCAGCGCGGCGTTCGGCCTGACCTTGACTCGCGGATGCCGGCGCGCCAGCACGTCGCAGTACGCCCAGTGCGTCGTCGCCTCGTGGCCGTCGAGGAGGCCCGCCTCGGCGAGCAGGATCGCGCCCGAGCAGGCGGTGGCGAGCGTCGCGCCCGCCTCGTAGCAGCGCCGCAGCCAGGCGATCTCGGCCTCGAAGCGGCCTTCCAGCGGCTCGCCCGGCGGCACCGCGAGCTCGGGCACGCAGACGAGGTCGGGCCGCGGCCATTGCTCGAGGCCCGCCTGCGGCGTGATGCGCACGTCGTTCGCGGCGACGAAGCCTTCGCGCCGCGACGAGACGACGACCGGCTGCACGAGCTGCGGCCCGGGCTTGCCTTCGACGATCAGGCCCCAGTCCCTGCCGGCCGACATGAACAGGTCGTACATCCCGTAGACCACCGAGGCGGTGGTCTCCGGCATGGCGAGGATGGCGGCGCTGACCGCTGGCATGGCCGATTCGTCGGGTTCCTTGCCGGAACGGCTTTGGCGGCGAGAGCGGCCGCGGCATACCGTCCGGGCTTCGATTTTCCACGGAGCGAATCGCGATGAGCAAATACCGCAAGCGCCTGCCGCAGCTCGCAGGGAAGCTTTTCATGAGCGACGGCGGGCTGGAGACCACCCTCATATTCCACCAGGGCATCGACCTGCCCGAGGGCGCCGCCTTCCATCTCCTGCGCAACGAGGAGGGCACCGCCGTGCTGCGCCGCTACTACGACCTGTACGCCGGCATCGCGCGCGAGCAGCGCATGGGCTTCGTGCTGGAGAGCCCGACCTGGCGCGCCAACCCGGACTGGGCGGCCAAGGTGGGCTACGACGCGCGCTCGCTCGCCGACGCCAACCGCCGCGCGATCGGCCTGATGCTGGAGGTGCGCGCGGCCTGGGAGAGGCGCGAGGTGCCGTTCGTGGTGAGCGGCAACATCGGGCCGCGCGGCGACGGCTACTTCCCCGACCGGCGCATGAGCGCCGCCGAGGCCAAGTCCTACCACGGGGCGCAGATCGACACCTTCGCGGCGACCGACGCCGACATGGTGTCGGCGTTCACGCTGAACTACCCCGAGGAGGCGATCGGCGTCGCGGCCGCCGCCAGGGAGAACGCCATCCCGGTATGCATCTCGTTCACCGTCGAGACCGACGGCCGCCTGCCTTCGGGCGACACGCTCGCGGAGGCGATCCGGCGCGTCGACGACGCCACCGCCGGCTATCCCGCGTACTACATGATCAACTGCGCGCACCCGGTGCACTTCGGGCCGGTGCTCGAGCGCGGCGGCGACTGGCTGGCGAGGCTCCAGGGCCTGCGCGCCAACTCGTCGAAGAAGAGCCATGCCGAGCTCGACAACTCGCCCGAGCTCGACACCGGCGACCCCGAGGAGCTCGGCGAGGAGTACGTGGCGCTGCGCGCCCTGCTGCCGTCGCTCGCGGTGGTCGGCGGCTGCTGCGGCACCGACCATCGCCACGTGCGCTCGATCTGCCGGCACCTCGCCGGCGATTACGCGGCGGCGCTCTCCCGGTAGAGGCCGAGCGCGCGCATCGCCGGCAGGTCGTCGAAGGAGAAGAGCACCGCCTCCTCGCGCGAGGAGGCGTTGCCGTGGCGGTGCGGCGCCCACGAGGGCAGGGCGAAGATGTCCTTCTCCCGCCACTCGAAGCGCTGCCCCGAGATCTCCGACCAGCCGCGTCCCTTCGCCACCTGGTAGATGGCGCTCCCGGTGTGGCGATGCGCGCGCGTCGCCTCGCCCGGGCGAAGGAGCTGCAGCCGCGCGCCGATCGTCGGCATCACCGGCCCGCCGGTGAGCGGGTTGGCGTACTCGAGCAGCTTGCCGTCGTACGGCGAATCCTCGCCTTCGCTTTTCAGCTTTTCGTACCACTCGGCCCACGGGTAGTGGAACACCGGGGAATACGGTTTCGACCAGTTCTTCTTCTCGATTTTTCCCGGAAGGGGTTCCTGTACGACGCGGGGATGCACTTCGTAGAAGTTGGCGTCGAGCGAGTTCATGAGCGGGATGTCGAGCCCGTCCTGCCAGATGCACTGGGTGCCGCCCGGCTCGACGCCGTGGTCGTGCCAGGTGCCGTTCGGCGTGAGCACGAGGTCGCGCTCGCCGAGGGCGATGCGCTCGCCGTCGACCACGGTATAGGCACCGCGTCCTTCCATGATGAAGCGCAGCGCCGAGGCCTGGTGGCGATGCGCCGAGGTGAATTCGCCCGGGTTCATGATCTGCACGCCGGTATAGAGGAGCCCCGCGGCGGCGCTCCATTCCTTGCGGCCGGGATTGACCAGCATCACCACGCGCCGGGCCGCCTTTTCGGCGGACACGAGCTGCGCGGCTTTCCTCACGTGCGATTCGATCCTGCGCCACGGCCAGAGCATCGGCACCGACTTCGGCTGCGGGTACCAGGGCTCGATCTCGTTCGCCACGGTCCAGAGCGCGCCGAGCGCCTCGCCCTCGAGGGTCCGGTAGTAGGCCTCGAGCTCGGGCGTGTCTTCGACGTTGGCCCGGCCGACGATGTTCTCGCGCTTCACGGCTTGTCGATCGGCGGCGGCAGCTTGAGCGCGACCGGGAAATCGCTCTTCGGCTTCTCGCCGGCGGCGCCGAAATAGCGCATCGCGCCGGCTTCGGAGACGAGCCACACTTCGTGCGCGCCGGCGTCGAGGTAGGCGCGGATTCTCTCCTGCAGCTCGGCCTGCGTGTCGGAGGCCGGGACCACCTCGACGCAGATCTCGGGCGCGCGGCCGTACGGCGTGATCTCGCCGTAGGCGGCGAGGAACTCGGGCGAGACCCAGGCGACGTCCGGGCAGCGGATGCCGATCGCGGTGGCGATCGAGCAGCGCATCAGCACCGCGCCGCCGATGAGCTGCCGGCCGAGCTGAGCGGCGAGCGCGCCTTGCAGCCGCCCGCGGCGGTTGCTCGCCTCGGTCATCTCGACCTTGCCCCAGACGCCCGGCTCGATCCTGTAGCGCCTGAAGAGCAGGTCCGATGCCGCGAGCCGGGTCATGCGTGGACTATACGCCGCCGCTAGACGCCGAGGTAGCGCTGCTGAAGGGCGGAGTCGGCCGCGAGCTCGGCCGAGGTGCCGCTCCACACCACGCGCCCCTTCTCGAGCACGTAATGACGATCCGCTACCCGGGTAAGCGCGCCGACATCCTTGTCGATGAGCAGGATCGACAGGCCCTCGGCCTTCAGCCGCGCGATCGAGCGGTAGATCTCGTGGCGGATGAGGGGCGCGAGGCCCTCGGTCGCCTCGTCCAGGATCAGCAGCCGCGGGTTGGTCATCAGGGCGCGGCCGATGGCGAGCATCTGCTGCTCGCCGCCCGAGAGCTGGTTGCCGTAGTTGCCCTGGCGGCTGCGCAGGTTCTCGAAGAGCGCGAGCACCTTCTCCAGCGTCCAGGCGCCGCGCCGCGCCGTGGCGACGAGGTTCTCGCGCACCGTGAGGTTCGGGAACACCTGCCGGCCTTCCGGGACGAGGCCGATGCCGAGCTTCGCCACCCGGTAGGACGGCAGGCGCCGGATGTCCCTGCCCTGGAAGACGATCGAGCCCGCCTTCGCCGGGGTGATGCCCATGATCGAGCGCACCGTCGTGGTCTTGCCCATGCCGTTGCGGCCGAGGAGCGACACCACCTCGGCCTCGCCGATGCGCAGGTCGACGCCGAACAGGACCTGGCTCCTGCCGTAGGCGGTCTCGAGGCCGCTCACCTCGAGCATCAGTCGTCCTCTCCCAGGTAGGCCCGGCGCACCTCCTCGTTGCCGCGGATCTCCTGCGGCGAGCCGAGCGCGATGATGCGGCCGTAGACCAGCACCGCGATGCGGTCGGCGAGGCGGAACACCGCGTCCATGTCGTGCTCGACCAGGATCATGGTCTGGCGGCGCTTCAGCGTGCCGAGCAGGCCGATCATGCGCTGCGACTCCTCGCCGCCCATGCCGGCCATCGGCTCGTCGAGCAGCAGCAGGCGCGGCTGTCCCGCGAGCGCCATCGCCACCTCGAGCTGGCGGTGCTCGCCGTGCGACAGGTTGGCGGCGATGCTGTCGGCGCGCGCTTCCAGCCCCACCAGCGCCAGCCGCTCGCGCGCCGGGTCGAGCAGCGCCCGGTCGCGCATCGCCGGGCGCCAGAAGCGGAAGCTGTGTCCGGCGTGCGCCTGCACCGCGAGCGCCACGTTCTCGAGCGCGCTGAACTCCGGGAAGATGCTGGTGATCTGGAACGAGCGCGCCAGGCCCTTCAGCGCGCGCCTGGGCGCCGGCAGCGCGGTGATGTCCTCGCCGGCGAAGCGGATCGAGCCCGCGTCGGGCCGCAGGTTGCCGGCGAGCTGGCCGATCAGCGTGGTCTTGCCGGCGCCGTTCGGGCCGATGATCGCGAGCGTCTCGCCCTCGCGCACCTCGAGGTCGACGCCGTCGGTGGCGCGCAGCGCGCCGAACGACTTGCGCAGCCCCGAGATCTCGAGCAGCGCCGCGTCAGCCATGGTTCCTGCGGAAGATGCCGGCGAGGCCGCGCCGGAAGAAGATCACCGCCAGCACCAGCAGCGGGCCGAGGATCACCTGCCAGTGCTCGCCGATCCAGCGCGGGTCGCGCCAGTTGGAGAGGATGTCCTCGAGCAGCAGCAGCGCGAACGAGCCGAGCAGCGGCCCGGCGCTGGTGCCCATGCCGCCGAGGATCACCATGAACAGGATGTCGCCCGAGCGCGTCCAGTGCATGTACTCGGGCGTCATGAAGTCGGTGTGGTTGACGAGCAGCGCGCCGGCCAGGCCGCACATCGCGCCGGCGACGACGAAGGCGGTGAGGCGGTAGCGGTAGGGCGAGAAGCCGATGGCGAGCGCGCGCGCCTCGTTCGACTTCGCCGCGCGCAGCACCATGCCGAAGCGCGAGTTGACGATGCGGTGCACCAGATACAGCGCGGCGAGCATCAGCGCGAGCACCAGGTAGTAGAACTGGAAACCGTCGGAGAGGTCGACCAGCGGCAGCTCGCTGCGCTTGGCGAGCCGCAGGCCGTCGTCGCCGCCGTACTCCTCGACCGAGATGCCCAGGTAGTAGAGCATCTGCGTGAAGGCGAGGGTGATCATGATGAAGTACAGGCCGCTGGTGCGGATCGACACCGCGCCGATCGCGGCCGCCACCAGCGCCGACGCGCCGATCGCCACGCCCCACTGCAGCAGGCCGTCGTGCACCCCGTAGAAGGCGAAGATCGCGACCGCGTAGCCGCCCACGCCGAGGTAGGCGGCGTGGCCGAAGGACACCATGCCGCCGTAGCCGAGGATCAGGTTCAGGCTGATCGCCGCGATGGCGAAGATCATGATGCGCCGGACCAGGATCACGTAGAAGTCCAGCCCGAAGGCGTGCGCCACCGGCGGCAGCGCGGCCAGCGCCACGACGACGATCGCCCAGAAGACGGTGGCGGCCTTCATCCGCGCGCCTGGAACAGCCCCGCCGGCTTGAGCGCCAGCACCAGCGCCATCAGCAGGTAGATGAGCATCGAGGCGAGCGCCGGGCCCGCGGTATCGGCCGCCACCGGCGGCAGGAACGCGCCGAGCACCGGCTTGAGGAAGGCGCGGCCCAGGGTGTCGACCACGCCGACGATCAGCGCGCCGACCAGCGCGCCGCGGATCGAGCCGATGCCGCCGATGACGATCACCACGAACACCTGGATCAGGATCAGCTCGCCCATGCCCGGCTGCACGGTGTAGATCTGCCCGGCCATCAGGCCCGCCAGCCCGGCGAGCGCGGCGCCGAAGCCGAACACCGCGGTGTAGAGCAGCTTGATGTTCACGCCGAGCGCCGCGACCATGGTGCGGTTCGAGGCGCCGGCGCGGATCAGCATGCCCAGGCGCGTGCGCGTCACCACGTACCAGAGGAGCAGCGCGACCGCCAGGCCGACGCCGATCACCACCGCGCGGTAGAGCGGGTAGCGGATGCCGGCGAAGAGATCGATGTGCCCCTGCAGGTACGAAGGCAGCGAGGCGAACAGCGCGAAGCGGCCGAACAGGATCGCGATCAGCTCGTTGAAGAACAGGATCAGGCCGAAGGTGGCGAGCACCTGGTCGAGGTGGTCGCGCTGGTAGAGCGTGCGCAGCGCCACCACCTCGACCAGCATGCCGACCAGCAGCGTGCCGAGGATGCCGGCGGCGACGCCCAGCAGGTACGAGTCGCTCTTCTGCGCCACGGTGATCGCCAGGTAGGCGCCCACCATGTAGAACGACCCGTGCGCCAGGTTGACCATGTTCATGATGCCGAGCACCAGCGTCAGCCCGGCGGCGAGCAGGAACAGCATCACGCCGAGCTGGACGCCGTTCAGGAGCTGCTCGAAGACCAGCGCGAAGGTCATGCGCTCAGAAAAAAGGGCGCGTCGCGCGCGCCCTTTCCTTGACGGGGACCGACCCCATTTCTACCACTTCATCTTGCACTCTTTGTAATAGGCGTCCTTGTGGTCCTCGAAGACCTTCTTCTCGATGTGCATCGCGACGCCCTCGGGAGCGCTCGAGTCCTTCACCGCCTTCAGCAGGTAGAAGTCCTGGATCGGGTGGTGGTTGTTGTTGAACTTGAACGGCCCGCGGATCGACTTGTAGTTCGCCTTGCGCATGGCGGCGACCATGCCCTGGGTGTCCTTGACGTTGCCCTTCACCGCGCGCACCGCCGAGTCGATGAGCATGATGCCGTCGTAGCTCTGCGCGCCGTAGAAGGAGGGCGTGTAGCCGAACTTCTTGCGGAAGTCGGCGACGTAGCGCTGGCTCGCCGGGATCTTGATGTCGGCGCTCCAGAAGCGCGCCTCGTACTGGCCCACGGCGGCGTCCTTGAGCGCCGGGATGGTGGTCTCGTCGACGGTGAACACCGAGTAGAGCGGGATCTGGTCGCGCAGGCCGGCCTGCACCCACTGGCGGATGAACTGGATGCCCATGCCGCCGGGATAGAAGATGAACACCGCCTTCGGGTTGCGCGCGCGCAGCGCGGTGATCTCCGCCTGGTAGTCGAGCTGCCCCATCTTGGTGTAGAGCTCCTCGACGATCTTGCCCTTGTAGTAGCGCTTCAGGCCGGCCACCATGTCCTTGCCCGCCTGGTAGTTCGGCGCCATCACGTAGAGCTCCTTGACGCCCGAGTCCTGCAGGTACTTGCCCATCGCCTCGGGCGACTGGTCGTTGTTCCACGAGGTCGAGAAGTACAGCTCGTTGCAGGCCTTGCCGGCGAGCGGGCTCGCCCCGGCGTTGGTGCCGACCATGATCTTGCCGGCGCCGGTGACCACCGGCATGGTGGCCATCATCACGTTCGACCAGATGATGCCGGCCATGATGTCGACGTTGTCCCGCTGCAGCATCTGCTGCGCCACCTGCACGCCGACGTCGGGCTTGAACTGGTCGTCGCCGTAGATCACCTCGGTGGGCAGGCCGCCGACCTTGTGGTCGAGGTGCTCGAGCGCGAGCTCCACCGAGTCGCGCATGTGCTTGCCGATGATGCCCTGCGGCCCGGACAGCGTCGTGATGAAGCCGATCTTCAGCTGCTTCTGCTGCGCCATGGCCGGCGCGGCGAACACCATGCCGGCGAGTACGCCGGCGAGCATGGCTCTGATCATCTTTCCCTCCTCAGGAATGCGGATCCCGCGAACCGGGGGAGTCTAGTGACCGCCACCGGCTTGCGCAAGGATGAAGGATAGTGCAGGCGGGGCCGGGCGCCTAGAACAGCGCGCTGGGATTGCGCAGCGCCTGGTCGCGCTCCAGCAGATTAAGCTGCTTCGCTTCGATCTCCCAGCCCACCTGGCGCCGGCGCAGCCGGTGCGCGCACCAGCCGGAGAGCAGGCGGCTCTCGCCGGCGCGGAACTCCGAGAACAGCAGGTTCGAGCGCACCATCAGCACGGTGCGCTCCTCGGTGCGGAACGGCTCGACGTTCGAGACGAAGCGCACCGTGCGCGACGGCGGCACCTGCGACCAGGCGGCGCCGGTGCCGAGCCGGAAGATGCGGTCCTCGAGCCGCGCGCGGTCGTCGAAGATCACGCTCACCTCGCGGCGCGGATCGCCCGGCTCGGCGGCGGCCGGCACCCACAGCACGCACTCGGGCGCGTACAGCTCCAGCCATTCCCGGTAGCGGCCCTGGTCGAGCAGCCGCGCCTCGCGTTCGAGCAGCGCCCGGCACTGCTCGCGCACCGCCACGTCCGGGATCTCCAGCTCCGGCCGCTGCCAGTCGCTGAACGCCGCGACCAGCCGCTCGTAGTACGCGTCGTCGACGTAGCTCATTCGGGGTCAGGGTCGTAATTCATCGCTTCACGACCACGGCCGGCCGGGACGCCATGAGGCGCTTCCACTCCTTCATGTGCTCGCGCATGAACACCTCGTCGGTGGCCGGCGCCCTGAGGCTGCCGTCGGCGAGCCGCTGCACCCGGCCGGGGATGCCGAGGCCGCGGTGCATGTAGACCCACTCGTCCTCGCACGCCGCGAGGCCCTTCTGGATCTCCTCGAAGTTCGCCGCGTCGTCGACCTCGCCGAAGTTGGGGAAGCTCTCCTGGGTGCGCATGCGGATGGCGTTCACCGCGCCGGCCATGCCGGCGAGCTCGTCCGCCTCGTCGACGATCGCGGTCGCGTACCAGATGCTGTCGGTCTCGTCGACCGAGACGGGCTGGAAGACCTGGATGTGGTTGCCGAGGATCGACAGGTTGGGAAAGATGTTGATGTTCACCGGCTCGGAGGCGGCGAGGTCGAGCGCGCGGTTCGCCCGCTCGCCGAGGCGCTCGCGGATCAGCTTCTCGTAGCTGCGCATCCCCGGCTGCAGCGCTTCCATCTCCCACAGCGCGCCCGGCCGCCGCTCGACGTTCGGCCGCTTGTCCTTGAAATGGTGGCCGTGCGCGAACACCTGCACGTACATCGGTGCCTCGTCGGGCTTGCCCCTGTAGAACGACATGCCCTTGCCGGGATCGCTTTCGTGCCGGTTCTCGGTCTCGAGCAGCGAGCGGTGCGAGAACACCACGTGGTAGCCGTCGGCCGCGTTGTCGTAGGCGAGCTTCCAGTTGCCCTTGAACTTGAGCCGGTTCGCTTCCGCGACCACGACCCGCGCGCCGGGGTTGCGGTCGAGCCACTCGTCGATCGGGCGCTTCGCCCCGCCGAGGTAGTCCTCGAGCGCGGGCGCGTCCGGGTTGAGCGTGCCGAAGATGAAGCCGCGATAGCTCTCGACGCGCGGCACCTGCGCCAGGTCGAACGAGCCGTCCTTGAAGTCGCAGGCGTAGCCCTCGGGCCAGGGCACGCCGCGCAGCCGGCCGCTGTTGAAATAGGTCCAGCCGTGGTAGGGGCACTGGAAGGTGCGCGCGCTGCCGCGCTCGGCGCGGCAGACGCGCGCGCCGCGGTGGGTGCAGCGGTTGAAGAGGGCGCGCAGCTCGCCCTGCGAGTCGCGCACCACGATCAGGGGACGCAATCCGAGCCGCGCGGTGACGAAGTCGTCGTTCCTCGGCACCTGGCTCTCGTGGGCGAGGTACACCCACACCGCGCCGAAGATCCGCGTCATCTCCAGCTCGAAGATGCGCGGGTCGGTGTAGATCGAGCGATGCACCCGGTCCTCGCGCACCAGCGCGTCCCAGTCCACCGCCAGGTCGGAAAAGGTCGAGATGTTCATTCCGGCGATTCTGGAACACCATTCGGCCGAAGGGGGCGGGTTTGACCGTCCGAGCGGATGTACTTTAAAGTATACGGAGTACTGTATAACGTACTTCGGAGCCGCCTCGCATGCTGGCCATTCAGTATGGAAAGCTGATCCGGGAGCTGCGGGAAAGCCAGGGGCTGAAGCAGGAAGCGCTGGCGAGGAAAGCCAATGTCTCCCGGGCCGTGCTGTCCGCTCTGGAATGCGGAAAAGGCAAGCCCGTTCAATCGGACACGATCGAGAAGCTTCTCGGCGCGCTTGGCGCGCCGCTGCCGGAGCTGGGTTCGCCCGACCGCGATGCGGCACGAAAGCTGGCCCGGCTGCAGCAGGACCTCAAGCGCCACGAGCGCCGCGAGAGGCATCTGCGCCTCGCCGTCGAGCTGGCCGCCGACGAAAAATCGGCGCCGGAGAAAGTCGCCAGGGCGCGCCGGCGCGTGGAGCTTTGGCGGCGCAGGCAATCCTGCAGCCCGTTCTACATCGAACGGTGGTCGCAAGTGCTTGCCAAGCCGCCGCGCAGCATCGCCAGGGAGATGTCCTCGCTCGGCGAATGGGAGGATGCGCTGTTCCAGAACTCCCCGTGGTCGTGGGCATGGAGCTGAGCGACCTGCGGAAGCTCTTCGGCGAAGCGAAAAAGCTCGGCAGGGAGTCCGAGTTCGTCGTCATCGGCAGCCTGTCCATATTGGGCCTCGTGCAGGAAGCGAGCGAGATCCCCGCACGCATGCTCATGTCGATCGACGTCGACTGCTATACGAAGCGCGACCCCGCCCGGATCTTCGCGCTGGCGCACAAGCTGGGGCAGGGAAGCGAATTCGAGGAGCAGAACGGCTACTACCTGGACCCTGTCTCTCCCGACGTGGCCACGCTTCCCGACGGGTGGGAGGGGCGCCTCGTACGCCAGCCGCTCGGCGATGGGATAGTCGCGTTCTTCCTCGATCCGAACGATGCCGCGGTGTCCAAGTACGCTCGCGGCGAGCCGAGAGACAGAGAGTGGGCAAAAGCAGGCCTCGAGGCGGGTCTCCTGTCCGCGCCGGTCATCCAGGCGAGGTTCCGCACGACGGCGTTTCTCGACCCTGCCGAAAGCGAGCGGGCGCACAAGGCGCTGTCAGAGGACCGCGCGGCGATGAAGAACGTCTCCTAGAAGAAATCGAAGTATTCGTTCTGCTCCCACTGCGTGGTCTCGCCTTCCGCTGCCCGGTTGTCGCGGCACCAGCTCAGGTACCGGTTCAGCTCGCTGCGCTTGAGCCGCAGGAAATAGCTTGTGAACACCTCGCCCAGCTCGCGCCGGTAGAGCGCCGAGCGCTCGAGCGCGTCGAGCGCCGCGCCGAGGCTGGTCGGCAGGAGCGGCCGCTCGGCCGCGTAAGGCTCGTCGTCGCGCGGCCCGGGCTGCAGGCCGCACTCGATGCCGTCCAGCCCGCAGACGATCTGCGAGGCGATGTAGAGGTAGGGATTGGCGGCCGGCTCGCCCAGCCGGTTCTCCAGGCGCGTCGCCGGATGGCCTTCGCCGCCCAGCACGCGCACCATCGCGCCGCGGTGGTCGTAGCCCCAGCCGGCGCGGTCCGGGGCGAGCGAGTTCGGCCGGTAGCGGCGGTAGCCGTTCACCGTCGGCGCGGCGAACACCGCGGACGCCGCGGCGTGCTCGAGCAGCCCGGCGAGCCAGGCCTCGCCGGTCCTGGAAAGGAGCGCCTTATCCGCGGCGAAGACGTTTTTCCCCGCGGCGTCGGCGAGCGACTGGTGCAGGTGCCAGCCGCTCGAGTAGTAGCCCTTCAGCGCCGGGCGCGCCATGAAGGTCGCGAAGCAGCCGAGCCGCCGGCACACCTGCCGCGTGGCGGTGCGAAAGAGCAGCATGTCGTCGGCGCACTTCAGCGCCTCCTCGGCGCTGAACGTGCACTCGACCTGGCCCGGTCCCCATTCGTTCTCGATCGAGCGCAGCGGCAGCCCGAGCGCGCGGTAGGCGCGCGCGAGCTCGGAGAGCACCGGCTGCATCAGATCCATGTTGCTCTCGGAGTGGTAGGAGAAGCCCGGCTCGATCGGCGCGGTGGCGACCGGGCGACCGCGCACGCCCGGCGCCGAGACCTGCTCGTCCGAGAGGCGCTCGTCGAGCACGCGCGCGAGGTACCACTCGACCTCCAGCCCGACGACCAGATGCAGCTTCTTCTCCTTCAGCCGGGCGATCTGCTTCTTCAGCAGGTGCCGCGGCGAGAAGTGGAACGGCGTGCCGTCGCGGAAGTACTCGTCGCACAGCACCCAGCCCACGCCCTTCGCCCACGGCAGCACGCGGAAGGTCGAAGGATCGGGGACGATCACCAGGTTGGGCGAGCCGGTCATCTCGGGAAGGCCCATGCCGCCGCCGCGGGTGAAGGAGCTGAACACGCGGTCGCCCGCCGAGTCGAGCGTGGTCGTGGCGACGTTGATGTTGTAGCCGTTGGCGAGCGCGTCGAGGAACGCCTCGGGCGAGACCGCCTTGGCGCGCGAGGCGCCGTGCGGGTCGGCCCACGCCAGCCGCACGAGGTCCAGCGACTCGACCTGGCGGCGCAGCTCCTCGGACATAGTAGGATTCTAAGCGTGCTCAGGCTTGTCGCCGTCACGAAGCGCTTCGGCGGACGCACGGTCCTGAACGGCGTGTCGCTCGAGCTCGCCGCCGGCGAGTACGTCGCGGTGCTGGGCGAGTCGGGCATCGGCAAGTCGACGCTGCTCAACGCGATCGCCGGCCTCGAGCCCGTCGACTCGGGCCGGATCTTCTTCGAGGGACGCGAGCTGACCGGGCTCGACGACGACGCGCTGACCCGGCTGCGGCGCGAGCGCTACGGCTTCATCTTCCAGGCGTTCCACGTGCTGCCGCAGCTCAGCGTCGCGCAGAACGTGGCGCTGCCGCTCCTGCTGCGCGGCATGAGCGATTCCGGGCGAGTCGCGAAGATGCTGGAGCGCGTCGGCCTCCAGGGACGCGAGCACAGCTCGCCGCGCGAGCTCTCGGGCGGCGAGCTGCAGCGCGTCGCGGTGGCGCGCGCGCTGGTCGGCGAGCCTGCGCTGGTGCTCGCCGACGAGCCGACCGGCAACCTCGACCCGGAGAACGCGCGCACCGTGATCGAGCTGATCCGCGCGCTGGTGAAGGGCAGCGGCGCGGCGGCGATCCTCGCCACCCATTCCGCGCAGGCCGCCGCCGGCTGCGACCGGCGCTACCGGCTCACCGCCCAGGGCATCGAAACACTCTAGAGCCGGGCACGGCGCTTGCCGGACGGGCAGCATGGCCGGGAAAACAGCAACACGCGTGCTTTGCGCGGCCGTCGCGGAAATGGACGGCAAGCTGCGCGAATGCCTGCCAGGGCAAGAGCTCGTGTTCGTGCGCACGATGCACCAGGCTATCGCGGCGCTGCGGCGCGACGGCTTTCGGCTGCTGGTCATCGACTTGACCTTCGACGAGTCGCGGATGTTCGAGCTGCTGCAGTACGCGCGCGGCCTGAAGAAGTATCGCGACGTGCCGGCGGTCTGCGTCTACGGCGACTACCTCAACCTCTCCGAGGCAGTGGTCCGCAGCCTGGACGTCGCGGTCAAGGCGCTCGGCGGCGTGGGGTTCATCGACCTGCGCGACGGGACGCTCGACTACCGGGTCGAGTGCCGACGGCTTGGCGCGGTGGCGGCGGGCGGCTCCGTGCCGCCGGACTAATCACGAATACGCCCGGCTTGCCGTGCTGCGCGGCGCCGCGCGGCGCCGCCATCGCGCGCATCAGACGATGCGATGGATCAGCGGCCGTCCGTCGGCCAGGCGCGCGGCATTGTCCAGCGCGAGGGCGATGCTGCGCTCCAGCGTCTCCTGCGTAAGCCATGCAACGTGCGGAGCGCACACGACATTTTCCAGCGCCAGCAGAGGATCCGCGGTGCTGACAGGCTCTTCATCGAAGACGTCGAGTCCCGCGGCGGCGAGGTGCCCTGTAGTGAGGGCAGCGACAAGCAAATCGCGGTTCACCAGCCCGCCGCGCGCCGTGTTGACGAGGATGGCGCCGCGCTTCATGCGCCGCGGATCGAGGATATCGCGCGTCTCGGGGGAGAGGGGCAGGTGCAGCGACACGATGTCGCTCGTGCCGACCACCGCGTCGAACGACGCGCCGGCGGCCGAGCGCGACCAGTATTGGACGCGCGCGCCGAGCGCCTGCAGCATCGGCACGAGCAGGCGCGGCACCCGGCCGTAGCCGAGCAGGCCCACGGTGCGGCCGCCCAGCTCCGCGAAGCGGTCCTGCAGGCGCCACGCGTCCGGCCACGCGCCGCTCCTCACCGAACGATCGAGCTGCGGCAGGCGGCGCAGGCACGCGAGCATCAGGAGCAGCGTCATCTCCGCCACGGCGCGGCTGTTGGTGCCCGGCAGGTTGCACACCGCGATGCCGCGCCGCTTCGCCGCCTCGAGATCGATCGTGTTCACGCCGCTGCCGATCTTCTGGATCAGCCTGAGCTTCGGCGCGCGCTCGATCACCTGCGCGGTGACGGGCTTGAGCACGTGCCAGAGCACCTCGACCTCCGGCAGCAGGCGCGCGAACGCCGCTTCGTCGCTCTCCGGGCACAGCTCGACGCCGAGCTTCGCCGCCCTCTCGCGCAGCGCGTCCGAGCCGTCGAAATGAAAAACGATCTTCACGCGGGGAAAATGGTGACAGTCACCCTTTTTACGACGCCCGCTTGAAGAGCCGGCGGGCGGGGAAGGGCAACGCCTTGGCGCCGAGCGACTCCTCGATGCGCAGGCCCTCGTTCCACTTCGCCATGCGCTCGGAGCGCGAGAAGCTGCCGACCTTGAGCTGGCCGACGCCCCAGCCGACCGCGAGGTGGACGATCGCCACGTCCTCGCTCTCGCCCGATCGCGCCGACACGATGCCGCGGTAGCCGGCCTCGCGCGCCGCTTCCCAGCAGGCGAGCGTCTCGCTCACGGTGCCGACCTGGTTGGGCTTGAGCAGCACCGTGTTGCACGCGCCGTCGGCGCCGCGCACGCGGCGCGCGTGTGTGACGAAGAAATCGTCGCCGACCACCTGGATGCCCGCCGCGCGGGTGAAGGCGCGCAGCGCCGCCGCGTCGTGCTCGGCGAAAGGATCCTCGATCGAGACGATCGGGTAGCGCTCGATCCAGCGCAGCAGCATCGCGTGCAGCTGCTCGGCGCCGAGCGAGCGGTCCTCCAGCGCGAGCTGGTAGCGGCCGCCGCGCCAGAGCTGGCTCGCCGCGACGTCGAGCGCGATCGCGGCGTCGACGCCGGGCTCGAGGCCGGCGTCGGCGATCGCGCCCACCAGCTCGGCGAGCGGCTCCTCGTTGCTCTTGAACACCGGCCAGTAGCCGCCTTCGTCGGCCACGCCGGCGAGCGCGCCGCGCCTCGCCAGGCGCTTTCCGGCCGCGGCATAGATCTCGGCCGTCCATTCCAGCGCCTCGGCGAAGCTTCCCGCGCCGATGCAGATCACCATGTAGTCCTGGATGTCCACCCGGCCGCGCGCGTGCGCGCCGCCGCCGAAGATCTGGATCTGCGGCACCGGCAGCGCGACGCGCCGCTCGCCGGCGAGGTGCCGCCACAGGGGAATCTTCTTCGACAGCGCGGCGGCCTGCGCGCAGGCGAGCGACACCGCGACCATGGCGTTCGCGCCGAGCCGGCTGCGGTCGGGCGTGCCGTCGAGCTGCACCAGGCGCCGGTCGATCGCCGCCTGGTCGGCGACGCTGAGCGCGCGCAGCGCGTCGCGGATCACGCCGTTCACGTTCTTCACCGCCTGCGCGGCGTCGATCGAGCGCGCCTCGCCGGCGCCGGTGGAGGCGCCCGCCGGCGCGATCGCGCGCCCGGTGGCGAGCGCCTTGGTGCCGCGTCCTACGGTCACCTCGGCTTCGACCGTCGGCCGGCCGCGCGAGTCCCAGACCCGCCGCGCCCTTACGTCGATGATTCTTGCCATGCCTGGCGCAGCATTGTCAGCGAATCGAGGCCGCGCGCGAGCAGCCCGCGCGCGAGCGCGCGCACCCGCGCGCGCCCGGCCTCGTCGAGGTACTCGACCGGCGACTTGCCGTCGACTCGGCCGAGCAGCAGCCCGGGAAGCAGCGTCGCCGCGCGCGCCTCGAGCGAGCGCGGCGCCTCCCACGCCACCCGCGAAAGGTACGCCGAGGCGAGCGCGGCGAAGCATTCGAGGAAGCCGGCGCGCGCGCGCGGCACCCAGACGCACTTCAGGAACAGGTGGTTGAGGCAGAAGGCCAGGTCGAACGCCGGGTCGCCGTACCAGGCGCATTCCGCGTCGAGGAACACCGGGCCTTCGCGGCGCACCAGGATGTTCTTCGGGCTCACATCGCCGTGCACCAGGCATTGCTTCGTCGCGGCGGTGCGGCCGGCGAGCGCGAGCAGCGTTTCCTTCAGG
Organism: Burkholderiales bacterium; assembly: GCA_036381055.1. Taxonomy (GTDB): domain Bacteria; phylum Pseudomonadota; class Gammaproteobacteria; order Burkholderiales; family SG8-39; genus SCGC-AG-212-J23. The sequence continues at coordinate 79,583 of DASVDO010000009.1, forward strand.
TCGTCGTGCCGCGCGGCGGTGGCGACCAGGTACGGCTCGAGCCGGATGGCGTAGAAGATGTCGTCGGTGGGGAACTGTGCGCGCACCTCGTCGCGGCACGCGGTGGCGCCGTGGATCGCGGCGAGCGATTCGCCGACGCGGCGCGCGACCGCCGGGTCGGCCTCGCCCGAGGCGAGCAACGTCTTCCATACCGGGTGCTCCAGGTATTCCATGGCGAACAGCCCGCGCGCGTCGTCCCAGGCGAGCACCTTCGGCGCGCTGCCGGGCGCGGCGGCGTCCGCCGCCTGCAGCCAGCGCCGCTCGTAGCGGTTGCGCTCGACCGGCGCTTCCCAGACCTGCGCCACGCGCAGGCGCGGCAGCGCGCGCTTCACGCACACCCGGCCCGACGGCAGGTCGACGCGCCAGATATCGGAAGAGACGCCGCCCGGCAGGCTCGCCGTCGCGACCGGCTCGCCGAAGCTCCGCCGCACGAACGCCAGCACGTCGGCGTTCATGGCTGCAGGCGCCAGACGTTGGCGTACAGCCACAGGCCGAGCCCGGCCCAGCCGAGGCCGAAGGCGATGATCATCGGCGTGTAGCCCGCGTACGCCACGGCGATGCCCATCGCCGCCGCGCCGAGCGCCTGGCCGCCGGCCCAGGCGCAGCTGTAGAGCGCCATCGTCGCGCCGCGCGCGTCGGGCGCGACCTCGGTGGCGCGCGTCTGCACCGGATTGTGTATGAGGTAGAACGACACGCCGAGCACGATGGTGAGCGGCGCGACCGCCTCCCAGCTCGGGATGAGCGAGAACAGCGTGAAGAACAGCGCGCCGATCACGCCGCCCGCCACCATCATGCGGCGCTCGCCGAGCGTGCGCGCCAGCCAGCGCACCAGCGACGAGAAGAGCAGCCCGCCGACGCCGTAGCCCGCGAGGATCAGGCCGATCGCCGTGAAGCTCAGCCCGTAGCGCGCGCGCAGGAAGGCGCCGAGGAACACGTAGGCGCCGAAGAAGAAGAAGGTCTCCGCGGTCGCCACGGCGACCAGCCAGCGCACCGGCGTGCGCGCGAGCAGCGCCGCGTGCGTGGCGAGCGGCCGGAAGGGGCCGGGCGCGAGGCGCGGCCAGGACGGCCGGGTGCGCAGGTAGAGCACCGCGGCGGCGAGCAGGAACACCAGGCCGAGCAACGCGAACGAGGCGCGCCAGCTCACCAGGTCGGTGAGCGCGCCGCCGAACAGCGGCCCGAGCGTCTGCCCGGTGATCGAGCCGATGATGAAGCGCGCGATCGTCGCCTGCCGCTCGGCGAGCGGCACCTTCTCGCCGATGTAGGCGAGGCCGAGCGTCACCGGCGCCGAGGCGAAGAGCGCCATGACGAAGCGCATCGCCGCGAGCGACGTCAGGTCCCAGGCGGCGGCGCAGCCGAGCGCCGCCAGCCCGGAGAGCGCGCTGCCGATCGTGACCACCGGCAGGTTGCCGAAGCGGTCGCCGAGCGGCCCCTGCACCAGCACCGCGCCGGCGTAGGCGAAGGCGAACGAGGTGACGACCGCCGAGGCCGCCGAGACGCTCACGCCGAAGTCGGCGGCGAGCTGCGGCAGCATGGGCTCGACGCAGCGGAACGCGAGGCCCGAGCTGAACGCGGTCAGCGCGAGCAGGACGATCGCCTCGCGCGACGAGGCGTCGCTAGGGCGCAAGGCGCTGCAGGGCCCACCCCGTGGCGTTTTTCACGTAGAGCAGGCGATCGTGCAGGCGGTCGGCCCGCCCCTGCCAGAACTCGACGGCGTGCGGCCGCACCCGGTAGCCGCCCCAGTGCGGCGGCCGCGGCGGCGCGTCGCCGAAGCGGCGCCGCATCTCGGCCAGGCGATCCTCCAGGTAGGCGCGCGAGGGCACCGGCGCGCTCTGCTCGGAGGCCCACGCCGAGAGCCGGGCGCCGAGCGGGCGGCTCGCGAAATAGCGGTCCGACTCGGCGTCCGAGACTTTCTCCACGGCGCCCTCGATGCGCACCTGGCGCTCGAGCTCCGACCAGAGGAACAGCAGGCAGGCGGCGCCGCGCGCGGCGAGCTCGCGCGCCTTGCGGCTGGCGTAGCTCGTGTAGAAGACGAAGCCGCCGTCCTCGATTCCCTTGAGCAGGACGACGCGCGCGTCGGGCGCGCCCGAGGCGTCGGCGGTGGCGAGGGTCATGGCGTTCGGCAGCGGCAACCCGGCGTCCAGCGCGTCCTTGAACCAGCGCTCGAACTGCCGGATCGGATCGCGCTGCGCGTCGGCTTCCGAGAGCCCTGCGCGCATGTACTCCTGGCGCAGGTCGGCGATGTTCATGACGGGATTCTACCGTCGCGCCCAGGCAGAACCCGCGTTTTCCCTCGGAAAGTCGTTGACACGCTCTCGGCAATTCGGCATCTTCTCGTCCACCGCGCTCTACGGCGGTCGCGACCACACTGAACGTTCAGAGGAGAAACTAGATGGCGAAGAAGAAAGCGAAGAAGGCGGGGAAGAAGCGCAAGCCGAACGCCGCCTTCATGAAGCCGATGACCCCGACCGGCCCGCTCGCGGCCGTCGTGGGCTCCAGCGGCATGCCGCGCACGGAGGTGACGAAGAAGATCTGGGCCTACATCAAGCGCAACGGGCTGCAGGACAAGAAAAACAAGCGCATGATCAACTCCGACGAGAAGCTCAAGCCCGTGTTCGGCGGCAAGTCCCAGGTATCGATGTTCGAGATGACCAAGCTGGTCTCGAAGCACCTCAAGTAAACCGGTTTCACAGGGAGAGGGAAAGGCCGGGCGACCCCCGGCCTTTGTCTTTTTACCTGTGGTAGGAGCTCACCAGCTCCACCTCGTTCTTCGACCCGAGTATCACCGCCACCCGCTGGTGCAGCCCCTTCGGCTGCAGGTCGAGGATGCGCGTCGCGCCGTCGGTGGCGGCGCCGCCCGCCTGCTCGACGATGAACGCCATCGGGTTCGCCTCGTACATGAGGCGCAGCCGCCCGTCCTTGTTCTTGGCGTCGCGCGGGTACATGAAAATGCCGCCGCGCGAGAGGACGCGGAACACGTCGGCCACCATCGAGGCGACCCAGCGCATGTTGAAGTCCTTGCCGCGCGGGCCGTCCTTGCCGGCCAGGCACTCGTCGATGTAGCGCTTCACCGGCGGCTCCCAGCGCCGCGCGTTCGACACGTTGATCGCGAACTCCTGCGTGTCCGGCGGAATGCGGATGTCCGGGTGCGTCAGCACGAAGGTGTAGGTCTCGCGGTCGAGCGTGAAGCCGTGCGCGCCGTCGCCCACGGTGAGCACGAACACGGTGGTCGGGCCGTACACGGCGAAGCCGGCGGCCACCTGGTTGCGGCCGGGCTGCAGGAACGCCTTCTCGTCGGGGTCGCAGAACGAGCCGTCGCCCTTCTTCGGGCAGCGCAGCACCGAGAAGATGGTGCCGACCGAGATGTTGACGTCGATGTTGGACGAGCCGTCCAGCGGATCGAACAGCAGCAGGTACTCGCCGCGCGGATAGTGCGTCGGGATCGGCCGCGGATCGTCCATCTCCTCCGAGGCGAGCGCGGCGAGGTTGCCGCCCCATTCGTTGGCCTCGAGCAGGATCTCGTTGGACAGCACGTCGAGGGTTTTTTGCGCCTCGCCGTGAATATTGCTTTTACCTGCAGAACCCAATCCATCAGCCAGTGCCCCCTTGTTCACCCGGGTGCTGATCGCCTTGCAGGCGCGGGCGATGGTCTCGATCAGCAGCCGCAGGTCGGCGTTGATCAGGTTCTTGTCGCGCTGGCGCGCCACCAGGAACTGGCTGAGGGTTATCCGTTTCATGACGCGCGTATTCTATGCCGCGCGAACCAGGCGCCGCCGTACAGGGTCGCGGCCAGCAGCCAGAACAGCGGCGCCGTGCCGAGCAGCGCCGACAGCGCCCCCGAGGCGAGCGGGATGAAGGTCTGGCTGGCGTTGATCATGGTGGTGCGCACGCCCACCGCCTCGCTCTGCCGCCCCGGCGGCGACGCCTCGTAGAGCAGCGACATGAGCACCGGCTGCGAGCAGCCCATGCCGATGCCCAGCACGAACGACAGCGCGATCAGCAGCGGCACCGTGGCGACGAACGGAAAGAGCAGGTAGCTCGACGCGGCGAGCGTCATCGAGCCGGCGATCAGCAGCCACTGGCGCACGCGCCGGATCAGCACCTGCAGGGCGAGGCGGATCGTCAGCGTGGCGAGCGCGAAGGTCGACATGATGATGCCGATCTTGGCCGGCTCGATGCCGAGCTGCGTGCCGTAGAGCGGCATCAGGAAGCTGTACAGGTCCCAGCCGGTCGCCAGCATGCCGCTGAGGATGAAGGTGCGCCGCAGCCCCGGCACGCGCAGCAGGTCGAGCAGGCGCCGCTCGCCGGCGTGCGGCACGCTGTGCGGCCGCGGCAGCGGGTGGCGGCGCCGCAGCCAGAGCAGCGCGAGCGCGGTCGTCGGGAAGGCGGCGAGCACCGCGTAGGCGGCGGCGTGGCCCAGGCCCTGGATCGCGTAGCCGGCGACCAGCGGGCCGGTCGAGTTGGACACCGAGAAGCTGAGCGCCAGCCAGGAGAAGTTGATCGCGCGCTGCTCCGGCCGCCCGTGCGCGCCGATCACCGCGTTCAGGCCGATATGCAGCAGCATGAACGACACGCCGAGCAGCACGCTCGAGACGAACAGCGTGGCGAGCGCCGGCAGCAGGCAGGGCAGGAGCGCCGAGACGGCGAGCAGCGCCAGCCCGCCGGTCACCGGGCGGCGCGGCCCGACCCGGTCGATCAGGCGGCCGGCGCTCACCGAGAGCAGCATCGGCACCATCGCGAACATCGCCACCACCGTGCCGGCGAGCGCCGGCGAGGCGCCCAGCTCGAGCGCGAACAGCGTCGTCGTCATGCGGCAGCCGACGAAGCCGAGGTGCCCGAGCGAGTTCAGCGCGACGTAGTAGAGGAGTGCCAACGCGGCGTCCAGCGGAACTCGAAATCTTCCACCGCAAAGGCGCGCCGCGGGAGGCCGCGCAGCGAAACGGAAAAGGGGTCAGAGCAATTTTCCGCTTACAGCGGTTTCTGGAAAATTGCTCCGACCCTTTTGGCTACCCTTTTGCTGCCCGTTTTCGCTCAGGCGGGGTTTTGCAGGGCGGCGATGCGCGCCTCGATCGGCGGGTGCGTGGCGAAGAGCCGCGCCATGCGCGACTCGCTGGAGATGCCGAAGGCCTTCACCTGGTCGGGCAGGCCGCCGGTCTGCAGGCCGCCGAGGCGGCGCAGCGCGGCGATCATCGGCTGCGCGTTGCCCAGCAGGTCGGCCGAGCCGCGGTCGGCGCGGAACTCGCGGTAGCGCGAGAACCAGGCGACGATCATCGAGGCGATCAGGCCGAACACGATCTGCGAGACGATCATGGCGATGAAGAAGCCCGGGCCGATGCCGCGCTCGGTGCGGAACACCGCGCGGTCGACGATGTAGCCGACGATGCGCGACAGGAAGAACACGAAGGTGTTGAGCACGCCCTGGATCAGCGTGAGCGTCACCATGTCGCCGTTCGCCACGTGGCTCACCTCGTGGCCGAGCACCGCCTCCACTTCCTCCCTGCTCATCGACTCGATGAGGCCGGTCGACACGGCGACCAGCGCCGAGTCGCGGAACGCGCCGGTGGCGAAGGCGTTGGGCGGGCCGTCGTAGATCGCCACCTCGGGCCGGCCGATGCCCGCCTGGTCGGCGAGCCGGTGCACCGTCTGGACCAGCCAGTACTGCGTGCTGCCTTCGGAGCCGTCGATGGTCTGCGCGCCGACCGACATCTTGGCGATCCACTTGGACATCAGCAGCGAGACGAACGCGCCGCCGAAGCCGAAGATCGCCGAGAACCAGAGCAGCGACACGTAGTCGATGCCCTCGGCGGCGAGCCAGCGGTCGAAGCCGAGCACGCTGACGACGATCGACAGCACCAGCATGACCGCCAGGTTGGTGGCGATGAGCAGGAACACTCTCTTCACTGGCCTTTTCTCCTTGACGCCGCGTGGTGGGGGCGGCGCTGGCCATTAGATAAGGGAAGAGCGCCCGGAGTTCAAGCGCTCCTCCCCGGGCGGCTCCAAGGATGCGGCGGCGGCCTAGGGACGCGCCTCGAGCACCAGGTTGAACGGCGTCTCGGTCGCCCGGCGCAGGCGCGAGAAGCCGCCCTGGTCGACGAGCACCTGCCGCAGCCGCTTCTCGCCCGCCTGGGCGCCGAGCGCCGGCCCGCGGCGGGCGAGCGACACCGGGACGCAGATGAGCGAGGAGGCGCCGTAGTAGACGCGGCCGACCGGGTTGAGGTTGTCCTTCACCTCGTCGCCGGCGATCGGCTCGACGATCATGCAGGTGCCGTCGTCCTTGAGCGCGCGGCGCGCCTGGCGCGCGGCGCCCGCCGGGTCGGCCATGTCGTGCAGGCAGTCGAAGAAGGCGATGAAGTCGAGGCCGTCGTGCGCATAGGAGGTCGCGTCCGCCACCTCGAAGGTGGCGTTGCCGACCCCGGCCTGGCGGGCGCGCTCGCGCGCCACGGCGATCGAGCCCTCGTGATAGTCGAGGCCGAAGAACTGCGAGCGGGGAAAGCGCTTCGCCATCAGCAGCGTGCTCGCCCCGTGGCCGCAGCCGACGTCGGCGACGCGCGCGCCGCGCTCGAGCTTCGCCACCACGCCGTCGAGCGCCGGCAGCCAGGCGCCGAGCAGGTTGGCGTTGTAGCTCGCGCGGAAGAAGCGCTCGGTGCCGTGGAACAGGCAGGGGTGATGCTCGCCCCATTCCATGCCCTTGCCGGTGCGGAAATTCTCCAGCGCCCGGTCGCGCACGTGGAACAGATCCTGGACGATGCTGTAGGCGCCGGGCAGGTCCACCGGCCCGTCCGGGTCGGCGAGGCAGGCCGCCTGCTCCTCGCTCAGGTAAAAGCGTTCGCTCGCCGGGTCGTACTCGACGTAGCCGGCGGCCGCCTGGTTGCCCAGCCATTCGCGCACGTAGCGCTCGTGCGTCCCGGTGCGCCGGGCCAGCTCGCCGGGCGTCAGGCGCTCGCGCGCGAGCGCCTTGTACAGGCCGAGCTCGTCGCCGAGCGACACCAGCACGGCGCTCAGCGACGCGCCGAGGTCGTTCACCGCCTTGCCGAGAAACGCGTTGAGCTTGTTTTCGCTCACTGCCATTGGACTCCTCCTCTCAAAGTGAGACTACCTACTGGTAGGTAGTGGCCAACCTACCGATTGGTAGGTAAACTGTCAAGACCCATGAACGACCGCCCCGCCGCGGCCTCCCAGCCGGCCGACACCGCGAGCCGCATCCTCGACGTCGCCGAGGGCCTCGCCCAGACGCGCGGGTTCAACGGCTTCAGCTACGCCGACATCGCCGCCGTGCTCGGCATCCGCAAGGCCAGCCTGCACCACCATTTCCCGACCAAGGCCGAGCTCGGCCGGGCGCTGCTCGAGCGCTATGCCGTCGCGTTCGGCGAGGCGCTCAAGGCGATCGATTCGGACGGCGGCGACGCCTACGACAAGCTGGTGCGCTACGTGCAGCTCTACGACCAGGTCATGGTGCGCGACCGGCTATGCCTGTGCGGCATGCTCGCCGCCGAATACAGCACCCTGCCCAGGCCGATGCAGGAGGCGGTGCGCCGGTTCTTCGAGGAGAACGAGCGCTGGCTGACGAAGCTGGTGGAGGAAGGACGGCGCGGCGGCTCGCTGCGGCCCGGCGCGCCCGCGCGCGATGTCGCGCGAGTGCTGATCAGCGCGCTCGAGGGGGCGATGCTGCTCGCGCGCTCCTACGAGGACCCGTCGCGCTTCAGCGCGGTGGTGCAGCCGATGCTCGCCGACCTGCGTCCCGGCACGCTCAGGAAGAAGCGCCGCAAATGAGGCGCGCTCCGCGCTCGGCGATGACGTAGGTCGGCGCGTTGGTGTTGCCAGAGGTGATGCGCGGCATCACCGAGGCGTCGACCACGCGCAGGCCTCGCACGCCGTGCACTTTCAGCTCCGGGTCGACCACCGCCCCGGGGTCGGTCCCCATGCGGCAGGTGCCCACCGGGTGGAAGATCGTCGTGCCCAGCTCGCCGGCGGCTTTCTCCAGGTCGGCATCCTCGCGAACCGCGCCGCCCGGACGGTATTCCTCGGGCGCGTACCTGGCCATCGCGCGGGTGGCCATGATGCGGCGGGTGAAGCGCATGCCGTCGACCGCCACCCTGCGGTCTTCCTCGGTGCTCAGGTAGTTGAGCTTGATCTCCGGGTACTCGGCCGCTTCGCGCGAGCGGATGCGCACCCAGCCGCGGGAGGTCGGGCGCAGGTTGCACACCGCCGGCGTGATCGCCGGGAAGCTGTGCAGCGGATCGCCGAACTTGTCGAGCGAGAGCGGCTGCACGTGCCACTCGATGTTGGGCGTCGGCTGCGCCGGGTCGCTCTTCGCGAAGGCGCCGAGCTGCGACGGCGGCATGGTGAGCGGCCCGGTGCGGAACGCGAAGTACTCGAGCGCCATCAGCGCCTTGCCGAGCAGGCTGTTCGCGACGCCGTTCAGCGTCTTGCAGTCGCGCACCTTGTACTGCATGCGGATCTGCAGATGGTCGTGCAGGTTCTCGCCCACGCCCGGCAGCTCGCGCACCACGGCGATTCCCAGCCTGCGCAGCAGCTCCGCGGGGCCGATGCCCGAGAGCTGCAGGAGCTGCGGCGAGCCGATCGCGCCGGCGGCGAGCACCGTCTCGCGCTTCGCCTCGGCGAAGTACGCGGCGCCGTCCTTGCGCAGCTCGACGCCCTGCGCGGCGCCATCTTCCACCCGGATCCTCGTCGCCAGGGCGTCGGTCAGCACCGTGAGGTTCGGCCGCTTCATCGCCGGGCGCAGGAAGGCGTTGGTCGCGCTCCAGCGCCGGCCGCGCCGCTGGTTCACCTGGAAGTAGGCGCAGCCGAAGTTGTCGCCGCGGTTGAACACCTTCACCGGCGGGATGCCGCATTCCGCGGCGGCCTCGCGGAACGCGTCGAGCACGTCCCAGCGCACGCGCGGGTCCTCGATGCGCAGCTCGCCGCCGGCGCCGTAGGTTTCCACCGCGCCGTGCGCGTAGTCTTCCAGCGACTGGAAGAGCGGCAGCACGTCGTCCCAGCTCCAACCGCGGTTGCCGAGCGACGCCCAGTGGTCCCAGTCCTCCTTCTGGCCGCGCATGTAGATCATCGCGTTGATCGACGAGCAGCCGCCGAGCACGCGGCCGCGCGCGTAGTGGATCGAGCGGCCGGCGAGGTGCTCGTCCGGCTCGGTCCGGTAGCACCAGTCGGTGCGCGGGTTGGCGATGGTGTAGAGGTAACCTACCGGGATCGGGATCCAGAAGTAGTCGTCGCGGCCGCCCGCTTCCACGAGCAGCACGCGCCTGCCGGGATCGCCGCTCAGCCGGTTGGCGAGCAGGCAGCCGGCGCTGCCGGCGCCGACGATCACGTAGTCGTAGCTGCCGAGCCGTTCCAAAAAGGCATCCCCTCGCGTTATTCTAGCGAGCGACAAAAAAGGAGCTGCTTATGAATCTGGAAAGCTTCGCCCGCGGTTGCCGCGACATCCTCAAGGCCGAGCCGGGCCCCGAAGGGCGGCGCAAGGTGTGCGCGCTGCTCGAGCAGGCGCTGCGCGACCCCGAGTTCGTCGCCGCCAACGTGAGCGAGCGCACCCCCGAGCGCCACATCCTCTACGAGGACCCGCAGCTCGGCTTCTGCATCCTCGCGCACAACTATCCCGGCCCGAAGGACGCGCCGCCGCACGACCACGGCCCCTCGTGGGCGATCTACGGGCAGGCGAAGGGCGAGACGCACATGACCGACTACGAGCGCATCGCCGAGCCGGCCGACGGCAAGCCGGGCAAGGCGCGGCCGGTGCGCACCTACAAGCTCACGCCGGGAGTGGCCTACCTCTACAACGAGCGCGACCTGCACTCGCCGCTGCGCCACGGCCCGACCCAGCTCATCCGCATCGAGGGGATGAACATGGACCGCATCAAGCGGGCGAAATTCGACAAGGTCTGACTCAGGCGCGAAACTGCAGCACCTGGTCCGTCCGGTAAAGCCGGTCGGCGCCGCACGCCGGGCACGAGACGCGAAACACGCACGGACGCCTGGCGGTGAACGGCTGCCCGCCCTCGCCGGGATCGTTCCAGACCGCGAAACGCTCCCGGCACGCCGCGCACGCGAATCCGAAATACGACTCGCCGGGCTTCGTTTCGCCGCGTTTCTTCGCCGTGACGTGGTACGTCGCCTGGAAGCCGGATCCTTCGAACATCGCCAGATCATAGCTCGCGCGTCATGACACTGCGGATCGGCGTGGACCTGGGCGGCACCAAGATCGAGGCGATCGCGCTCGACGGCGGCCGGGAGGTGTTTCGTAAGCGCGTCGCGACGCCGCGCGGCGACTACGCGGCGACGCTCGGAGCCATCAAGGGTTTGGTGGACGAGGCGGGCGAAGGCACGGTGGGCATCGGCATCCCGGGAACGCTCTCGCGAGTCACGGGGCTGGTGAAGAACGCGAACTCGACCTGGCTGATCGGCAAGCCACTCAAGCAGGACCTGGAAAAGCGGCTCGGCCGGGAGGTGCGCATCGAGAACGACGCCAACTGCTTCGCGCTCTCGGAAGCGGTGGACGGAGCGGGGAAGGGCGGGCGGGTGGTGTTCGGCGTGATCCTCGGCACCGGCGTGGGCGGTGGCATCGTGGTCGACGGCAAGGTGCTGGTCGGGCCGAACGGCATCGCGGGAGAGTGGGGACATAACCCGCTTCCTTCTCCGGCGGCGGCGGACCTGCCGCTGCGGCAATGCTATTGCGGACGCGCCGGCTGCATCGAGACCTACCTCTGCGGGCCGGCGCTGGAGCGCGACGGCGATCCCGCGCTCTACGAGGAGCGGCTGGCGCGCGCGCTCGCGACGGTGATCAACGTGCTCGATCCCGACGTGGTGGTGCTGGGAGGCGGCGTATCGAACGTCGAGCGCCTCTACGACAACGTGCCGCGCCTGTGGGGCAGGCACGTGTTCTCGGACCATGTCGCGACTCGCCTCGCGCGCAATGCGCACGGCGATTCGAGCGGCGTGCGCGGCGCCGCGTGGCTCTGGGGCTAGCCGGGGCCGCGGATGATGATCCTGGCGTAGCGGTCGTAGGTCCAGTACGACCACGCCCAGTCGAGCAGCACCGCCAGGCGGTTGCGGAAGTCGATCAGGAAGTAGATGTGCGCGACCAGCCACACCACCCAGGCCGGGTAGCCGGAGAGATGCAACTTGCCGAACATCGCCACCGCGCGGTTGCGGCCGATGGTGGCGAGCTGGCCGTAGTCGCGGTAGCGGAAAGGCCGCCGCTTGCGCTTTGCCAGGTCGTTGCGGATGTTCGCGGCGGCGGCGCGCCCCATCTGCTTCGCCGCCGGCGCGATGCCGGGCACGCCGGGCACGAGCGCCAGGTCGCCGACCACCAGCACTTCGGGATGGCCGGGCACCGACAGGTCGGGCGCCACCTTCACTCTTCCCGCGCGATCCAGCTCGCCGCCCAGGAAGCGGCCGAGCGGCGAGCTCGCCACGCCCGCCGCCCACAGGACGGTCTTCGCCTCGAGGCGCTCGCCGCCCAGGGTGACGCCGTCAGCGTCGACGCCGGTCACGCGCTTGCCCAGCCAGACGGTGACGCCGAGCCGCTCGAGGTGCAGCCGCGCCTTCTCCGAGAGGCTTGGCGGGTAGGGCGGCAGCACTCGGTCGGTGCCCTCCACCAGCACTACGCGCGCCTTGCGCGGATCGAAGCGGCGGAACTCGCCCTTCAGCGTGTGGCGCGCGATCTCGGCCAGCGTCCCGGCGAGCTCGACGCCGGTGGCGCCGCCGCCGATCACCACGAAGGTGAGCCAGGCGGCGCGCTTTGCCGGGTCGGTCTCGGCCTCGGCGCGCTCGTAGGCGGTCAGGATGCGCGCGCGGATCTCGAGCGCGTCGTCGAGCGTCTTGAGCGCCGGCGCGTAGGGCGCCCAGTCGTCGTGGCCGAAATAGTGGTTCACCGACCCGGCGGCGACGACCAGGTAGTCGTACGCGAGCTCGCCGCCCGGCTCGATGAGCACCGTGCGCCTCGCCACGTCTACCGCCTTCACCTCGGCCATGAGCATCGTGGCGTTGCGCTGGCGTGCCAGGATGTGCCGGATCGGCGCGGCGATCGAAGGCGCGGAGAGCCCGGCGGTGGCCACCTGGTAGAGCAGCGGGGTGAAGAGATGGTGGTTGGTGCGGTCGATCACGGTCACGTCGACCGGCGCGCGCCGCAGGCCGCGGGCCGCCCACAGGCCGCCGAAGCCGCAGCCGACGATGATCACCCTGGGTCGCATTCGCCTCTCCAGTACAAATCCTGAACTTGCGCCGCCCGGGGCGCCGGCATAGCGTGGCGGCCATGAAGACGGTCTACGGCCAGTTCTGCCCGGTCGCGGTGGCGTGCGAAATCTTCGCCGAGCGCTGGACCCCGCTCATCCTACGCGAGCTGGTGCTCGGCAGCCGCCGCTTCAACGAGATCCACCGCGGCGTGCCGAAGATGTCGCGCACGCTGCTCGCGCAGCGCCTGCGCGAGCTTACCGCGGCGGGCGTGGTGCGCAGCGCCGGCGGCGCCTACGAGCTGACGCCGTCGGGCGCCGAGCTCGGCGAGGTGGTGGTGCGCCTGGGCGAATGGGGCCAGCGCTGGGGCAGCCCGGTGCGCCGCGACCGCCTCGACCCGCGGCTGCTCATGTGGGACATGCGCCGGCGCATCGCCTTCGAGCGCCTGCCGCCGCGCCGCCTCGTGCTGCGCTTCGACTTCCGCGCCGTGCCGGCGGCGCTGCGCCGCTCGTCGACCTTCTGGCTGGTGCTCGAAGGTCAGGAGGCCGACCTGTGCGTCAGCGACCCCGGCTTCGAGGTCGACCTTTTCGTCGACGCCGACCTCGCCGCTTTCTGCCGCGTCTGGCTGGGCGAGGCGCCGATCCGCGAGGCGATCCGCAGCGGCGCGATCCGGCTCGCCGGCGACGCCCAGGCGATGCGCGAGTTTCCGTCGTGGCTGCTGCTCAGCGCGCTCGCTGCCGTGCCGCGGCCCGCGACCCCCCATCTGCAAAGGAGAGTGGCATGAACGCAAGAGAACCGATCGCCGAGCTCGGCGCGCGCTTCGCCGCGCGCGCCGGCGAGCTCGCCGAGGGAGACCAGTTCGTCGCCGGGAACTACGAAGAGCTGCGCGCCTCGGGCCTGCTCGCCGCCGGCGTGCCGGCCGAGCTGGGCGGGCAGGGCATGGAGGTGGGCGAGCTCGCGGCGATGCTCGCCACGCTGGCGCGCGCCTGCCCGAGCACCGCGCTCGCCTTCTCGATGCACACGCACATCGTCGCGCTCGCGGCGTGGCGCTGGCGCCACCAGAAGGCGCCCACCGGGCCGATGCTGGAGAAGGTGGCGCGCGAGCGGCTGGTGCTGATCTCCACCGGCGGCGGCGACTGGCTGGAAAGCTCCGGCGAAGCGGTGCCGGCCGACGGCGGCTACCGGGTGAGCGCGCGCAAGGCCTTCTGCAGCGGCGTGCCGGCGGGCGACCTGCTGGTGACCTCCGCGGTGACGAAGGGCGACAAGGGCGAGGAGGTGATCCACTTCGCCGTGCCGCTCAAGGCGGCCGGCGTGACCATCGAGCCGACCTGGCGCACGCTCGGCATGCGCAACACCGCCTCGCACGACGTGCGGCTGGAGAACGTGTTCGTCCCGGAAGGCGCGGTCACCGCGCGGCGGCCGCGCGGCAAGTGGCATCCGCTCTTCGACATGCTGTCGATGATCGCGCTGCCGCTCATCTACGCGGTGTACCTCGGCGTCGCGCAGGCGGCGCGCGAGCGCGCGCTCGAGATGGTGCGCGGCCGCCGCGCCGACGACGCGCTGCTGCAGCAGGTGGGCGAGATGGAGAACCAGCTCGCCGCGGCGCAGATCGCGCACGCCGACTGGCTCGCCTGCGCGGCCGAGGGCCGGCCGGGCGCCGCGTCCACCGCGCGCTGCCTGATCGACCGCACGCTGGTCGCGCGCGGCGTGCTCGGCACGCTCGACGCCGCGATGGGCGCCGCCGGCGGCGCGGCGTTCTTCCGCCGCCACCGCCTGGAGCAGCTCTTCCGCGACGCCCAGGGAGCGCGCTTCCATCCGCTCCAGGAGGCGCCGCAGCGCGCGCTCGCCGCGAAGGTCGCGCTGGGCCTGCCACTCTAGGGAAATTCGGGGTCAGGGTCGTAGTTGCGGCAGCTTGTCGAACCCAGGCTTTGAAAACCACCTAAGATCGGCCGCATGGCGATCGATCTATCGCACATCGCGCCCGGACTGACGGGAAGCGCGAGCCTGGTGGTTGCCGAAGAGCACACCGCGCCGCGGATCGGCAGCGGCGCGATCCGCGTGCTCGCCACGCCGGTGATGATCAACCTCTTCGAAGCCGCGGCGCTCGCCGCGGTGGAGCGGCTGCTGCCCGAGGGGCACCAGAGCCTCGGCACCGTGCTCGACATCCGCCACATCGCCGCCACGCCGGTCGGCATGCGCGTGACGGCTTCGGCCGCCGTGGAAAAGATCGAGGGACGGACCCTGCTTTTCCGCGTCGAAGCGCACGACGAGCGCGAGCTGATCGGCGACGGCCGCCACGAGCGCGTCGTGGTGAACGTCGCCCGCTTCGACGAGCGCGTGCAGCGCAAGATTCGGGGACGGAGCCCGAATTAGTGCATGGGTCCCCGCTTTCGCGGGGACGACAAACCGCCGCTAGTAGGGCCGCACGCCGAACAGCCAGGGGTGCACGGCGACGAGCAGCGCGTAGAGCGCGAGCGCGATCGCCGGCCGCGCCCAGCCGATCTCGGACCAGACGACCCGGTTCCGTCCCTGCGCGATGGCGAGGAAAGGCACGTTCGAGGTGCGCGCCGCGAAGCGCGGCCAGTCGGCGAGCGAGCGCTTTCGCCGGTCGATGAGCACCGTGCCGAGGCCGGCGAGCACCAGGAAGGCGCCGAAGAACACGGTCGACTTCGCGTCGGCGTTGGCGAGGATGTGCGCCGCCGCCCAGAGCATCGCGCCCCACATGAAGGGATGGCGCGTGATGCGGATCATGCCGCGCGCGGGCTCTTCTTCCTTGAGCATGCGCTCGGCGCCCACCGCGGTCGGGTTGTGCTTCACCAGCCCGCCGACGACCAGGACCAGCGAGAACGGCATGACGACGAGCGGCAGGTGGCGCAGCGGCGTCCAGAGCGGCGCCTGCGCCGGCGCGTGCGCGTACGCCCAGGCCATCCAGCCGAGCGTCGCGAACGCTACCAGCACGTAGAGGCCGCGGTAGCGCCCTTCGCCGATCGCGCCGACGAGCGCCGGGCGAAGCGGCGTGCTCGGGACGAAGTGCGTGAGGAGGAAGAGGGCGGTCGCCGCGGCGAGCGTGGCCATGAACGGGCGCGTCAGCCGTTCAGCGTCTTCGTCACCACCTCGGCGACGTCCCTGCTCAGGCCCTGCGCGTCGCGGATGCGCTCGAGCTCCGCCTTCGCTCTTGCCTGCCGCCCGGCGTCGAAGCGCTTCCAGCGGTCGAAGGCGCGCGCCATGCGCGCCGCGACCTGCGGGTTGAGCGAGTTCAGCGCGATCACCTGGTCGGCGAGGAAGGCGTAGCCCGAGCCGTCGGCGGCGTGGAAGCGCACGTGGTTCGCCGAGAAGCTGCGGATCAGCGCGTACACCTTGTTCGGCACCTTGAGGTCGAACGCCGGGTGGCCGAGCAGCTTCTTCACCTGCGAGACGGTGTGCGGCAGGCGCGAGCCCGCCTGCACCGCGAGCCACTTGTCGACCACCAGCGGCTCGTCCTTCCACCGCTCGTAGAACGCGTCGAGCGCCGGCTGCCGCTCCGGGCAGTCGAGGTTGGCGAGCGTGGCGAGCGCCGCCATCGCGTCGGTCATGTTGTCGGCGCCGCGGAACTGCTCGTAGGCGAGCGCCGACATGCCGAGCTCGCCGAGATAGCCGAGGCACAGGTTGCGCAGCGCGCGGCGGCCGATCGACGCCGGGTCCGGCGAGTAGGGGGCCTTGCTCTGCAGCCTGCCGTACAGGCCGAGCAGCTCGTCCTTGAGCGCGTAGGCGAGGTCGCGCCGCAGCGTGTTGCGCGCCGTGTGCAGCCGGTCGGGATCGACCACCGCCATCTGCTCGGCGAGGAAGGCTTCCGAGGGCAGCGTCAGCACCTCGGCGACGAACTGCGCGTCCTTCTCGTGCAGCACCTTGCGCGCCGCCTCGACGAAGCTCGCCGAGGGCACGCCGCCGTGCTCCAGGATCACCGCCGCGGCGAGCCGCTGCGCCGCCTCCCAGCGGTTGAACGGATCGTCGTCGTGCGCGAGCAGATGCAGCAAGTCGGACTCGCCGTACGGGTAGTTCAGGATCACCGGCGCCGAGAAGCCGCGCAGCAGCGACGGCACCGGCTTCTGCTTCAGCCCTTCGAACACGAAGCGCTCCTCGCGCTCGCGCAGCGACAGCATCCGCTCGTGCGGGCCGACCTTCACCGCGAAGGGGATGTGGAACGGCGGGTTCATCGACTGCTTCACCGTCAGGGTGAATGTCCCGTTCTCGTACCGGCCGGTGCAATCGAGAACCGGCGTGCCGGCCACGTCGTACCAGCGCTTGAACTGCGACAGGTCGATGCCCGAGGCGTCCTGCATCGCCTGCACGAAGTCGTCGCAGGTCACCGCCTGGCCGTCGTGGCGCTGGAAGTACAGGCGCATGCCGGCCTGGAACTTCTCCTCGCCGAGCAGACGGTGCTGCATGCGCACCACCTCGGCGCCCTTCTCGTACACGGTCATCGTGTAGAAGTTGCGGATCTCCATGTACGACTGCGGCCGCACCGGGTGCTTCATCGGGCTCGCGTCCTCGGGGAACTGCGCGGCGCGCAGGCCGCGCACCTCCTGGATGCGCGTTACCGCGCGCGAGTAGGTGTCGGCGCCGTACTCCTGGTCGCGGAACACGGTGAGCCCTTCCTTGAGCGAGAGCTGGAACCAGTCGCGGCAGGTGACGCGGTTGCCGGTCCAGTTGTGGAAGTACTCGTGCGCGACCACCCGGTCGATGTTCACGTAGTCGGTGTCGGTGGCGGTGTCCGAGCGCGCCAGGACGTACTTGGTGTTGAAGATGTTCAGGCCCTTGTTCTCCATCGCCCCGGAGTTGAAGTCGCCGACCGCGACGATGCGGTACTGGTCGAGGTCGAGCTCCAGGCCGAAGCGCTTCTCGTCCCAGCGGATGGCGCGCTTCAGGCAGTCCATCGCCCAGCGCGCCTGGTCGAGCTTGCCGCGCTCGACGTAGACGAAGAGCGCCTTGCGCCTGCCCGAGCGCGTGACGATCTCGTCCTGCAGCACGTCGAGATCGGCGGCGACCAGGGCGAACAGGTACGAGGGCTTGGGAAACGGGTCGTGGAACTTCGCCCAGCCCTCGCCCGAGGCGACGAGGTTGCCGTTGGAGAGCAGCACCGGGTAGCGCTTCGGGTCGGCGCGCACCGTGGTGGTGTAGCGCGCCATCACGTCGGGCCGGTCGACGAACCAGGTGATGCGGCGGAAGCCCTCGGCCTCGCACTGCGTGACGAAGCCGTTCTTCGTCGCGTACAGGCCCTCGAGCTTGGTGTTCTTCTGCGGCACGATGCGCGTCACCGTCTCGAGGGTGCACGCGTCCGGTGCATCCTCGATGGTCAGGCGCTCGGCCGTCAAGACATGCCTGGGCTGCGTGCCGTTCAGCCTGACTTCCAGAAGTTGCAGCTCGTCGCCGTCGAGCACGAGCGGCCCGGGCGCGTTGCGGCGCAGCCCGAGCGTCGCGCGCACCAGCGCGTGGTCGTCGCGGATGTCGACGTCGAGATCGACCGTCTCGACGCGGAACGCCGGCGGGGTGTAGTCCTTGAGGTAGATCGTCTTCGGCTGGGGCTCTCGCATGCGGCTATTCTAGGCCGCGCAGCCCCGCGCCGAAGGAGCGCGCGCTACTGCGTGAGCTCCTGCGAGCGCTGCTTGATCGCCTCGCGCGCGCGGTCGTAGCCCTCGCGCGCGCGGTCGTAGCCGATGCGCGCGCGGTCCATCGCCTGCTCCTGCAGGTTGCGCCAGCCGCCGGCGCGGCGCGCTGCCCACAGCAGGGCGGCGGTGACGCCGATGCCGATCACGATGGCCGCGATGGTCCCGGGGTAGTCGGTGACGCGGTTACGCGCCGTGCGATACGTTTCTACAGCGGGCGCGGTCAGATCGGAATGGATTCGCTCTCTCATGGGCAGTCCTCCTACGCAGGTGGTAGCCCAGGGGAGCAATCCGCGTGCCGACGCTCGAGCTATTCCTCGCCGTCCTGCGGCTTGCGGCCGAGCAAAGCGCCGACCATGCCGAGGATGCTGCGCTTCTTGTGGATAACCGTCACCGGCTTGCTCGGCTTGGCGTGCTGCGCGTAGGCGGGCTCGCGCGGCTCCGAGCGGCGCGGATCGTACTGCTCCGGCCGGGCGCCGCGCCCGTTGCCGCCGCGGCCGCGGCGGCGCCGGCGCTTGCGTCCGCCGCCAGGGAGCTGCGGATCGCCGCGCTCCGCGGCGGGACGCGGCGGCAGCGCCTCGCCTTCGGCGGCCATGCGAGCGCGCGCCTCGCGGATCTGGTCCTCGTACGCCGAGCTCTCGGGACGGGCGAACTCCGGCCGCGGATGGCCGTTCGGCCGGCCGCCGCGCTGCGGCTGGCGCTGCTTCTGCCGGCCGTGGCGCTGCTGCTGGGGACGCGGCGGCTGCTGCGGCCGGTGCTGCTGCGGCCGGTGCTGCGGCTGGCGCTGCTGCGGCGCGCGTCCCGGCTCGAAGCCCGGCACGACGCGCGTCTCCACCGTGCGATTCATCAGCTTCTCGATCGCCGCCATCAGCGGGCGCTCCTCGGCGCTCACCAGCGACACCGCCTCGCCTTCCGCGCCCGCGCGGCCGGTGCGGCCGATGCGGTGCACGTAGTCCTCGGCGACGTGCGGCAGGTCGAAGTTGACCACGTGCGGCAGCGCCTCGATGTCGAGGCCGCGCGCCGCGATGTCGGTAGCGACCAGCACCCGCACCTTGCCTTCCTTGAACTCGCCGAGCGCCCGCTCGCGTGCGTTCTGGCTCTTGTTGCCGTGGATCGCGTCGGCCTGCACGCCGTCGCGACTGAGCTGCTGCGCGAGGCGGTTGGCGCCGTGCTTGGTCTTGCAGAACACCAGCACCTGCTGCCAGTCGTTGGTCTTCACGAGGTGCGCGAGCAGCTCGCGCTTGCGGCCGGCGTCCACCGGGTGCGCCACCTGCGAGACCAGCTCGGCGGGCGTATTTCGCCGCGCCACCTCCACCGTCACCGGCTCCTGCATGAACGAGGCGGCGAGCCTGCGGATCTCCTCCGGGAAAGTCGCCGAGAAGAGCAGGTTCTGCCGCTTCGCCGGCAGCAGCGCGAGGATCCTGCGGATGTCGTGGATGAAGCCCATGTCGAGCATCCGGTCGGCCTCGTCGAGCACCAGGATCTCGACCTGGCGCAGGTCGACCGTCTTCTGCTGCACGTGGTCGAGCAGCCGGCCCGGCGTGGCGACCAGGATGTCGACGCCCTTCCTCAGCGCGTCGATCTGCGGCTGCATGCCGACGCCGCCGTAGACCGTGATCGACTTGACCGGGATGTACTTGCCGTAGGTGCGGACGCTTTCCTCCACCTGCGCCGCCAGCTCCCGCGTCGGCGTGACGATCAGGGCGCGCACCGGGTGCCGGGCCGGGGAATGGCTGGCGTTCGCCTTGGCGCTCAGGATCTGGAGCAGGGGGAGAGTGAAGCCGGCGGTCTTGCCGGTGCCCGTCTGGGCGGCCCCGAGGAGGTCTTTCCCCGCCAGCACGACAGGGATCGCCTTGGCCTGGATGGGGGTGGGTTGGGTATAGCCTTGTTCCGCGACTGCGCGGAGCAGCTCGGGCTTGAGCCCGAGGGATTCGAACGTAACTATCGGATGTCTCCTGCACTCGGCCTGCGAAGGGAAGCCCTTCGACCGGTTCAGGCGGATGCCTAACTAGCTTGTTATTGGGAGCTCCAGGGTGGAGCGCCTGCAACGACTGAAACGCTAACCGGAAAGAGGCGTAACAGAAAGCTTGCCGCGCATTGTAACCGCAAAATCGGCGTGAATGCGCATTTCCCCGTGGGCCGGCCGGCTCGCGGGCAATTGCCGGGCGCCGCGTGCCGGCGTAAGGTGCTCAGCACGCAGAAGAAAACGACACGGCCCGAAGCTGCAATGACCTCCATCGAGAAGTGGTGAAGCCGGCGCCCGGCTTCGTACGGGAGCGCCTCGAACAGGCCTACGCGAGCCGCAATCCCGCCATGCTTTCTCGCGCGTTGGTCCTCGCGCTCGCGGCGCCGGACCGCAGCTTTACGCCGCTTCTCTGCGATATCGCGCTGGAGGAGCAGTGGCTGCAGGGATGCCAGGAGATGGCCCTCGAGGTGTTGATCGACCTGGCCGACCCGGCATCATTCGACCCGCTGCTGAGCCTGTGCACGAGGCCGGCCCTCAAACTGGGCGACGGCAACGACTGGCGAAAAGCCGTCTTCGCCATCACGGTGCTGCCCGTCGAGCGCTCGAAGATCGAGCAGGCATTGCGGACGATCGCCGGGTGCGGCAACGACCTCGCGGAAGAGGCCGCGCATCTGCTGAAATTTCTCAAGCGATGACAGGAGCAGCGATGACGACGAATGTGCATGCGCCCGCGTGGGCGACGGCAGCCGTTCTCGTAGGGCGCCTGATTTTTGGCGTGGTCTTCCTCATGGCGCTGGCATTCAAGGTGATGGACATGGACGGCACGGCGGCCTATATCGAATCGGCCGGCTTTCTCGCTCCGAAGGTTCTTGCCTGGCTCGCTGCGCTGTTCGAGCTTGCGCTCGCGGTTTGCCTGCTCTCCGGCGCGTTCTTCGCAGAAGCCGCCTTGCTCGCGGCGGCCTACGTTCTTTTCCTCGCTCTCGCGTTTCACGGTCCGTCTCATTGGGGCGCGAGCGAGGCGGAATTCGGCTTTTTCGTCGATCACTTCACGTTCATCGCGGGTCTTTTATTCGCGGCGGCGCACGGGCCCGGCGCGCGGTTGGCCTTCGATCTGCGCTACCTGCGGACATCTACCAGTGTCGGTAGCGAGCGCCGCTAGGCGATTAGGCGCCGTCCACAGGTGGGAGGCCGTGCCGTGAGCGACCCTCGTTTCGCCCGCTGGCGGGCGTCTGTCGTGTCCGTGTCGGGGCCGAGTCGTGGCGCGCCGGGCCGGCAAGGTGTCGTATAGGCCGGTCCGCAGCGGGGGAACCGATGCTCGTGCAGAAACTGCGTTTGAAGCGGGGCTGGTCGCAGCAGCAGCTCGCCGATGCGAGCGGCCTGAACGTGCGCACGATCCAGCGCATCGAGGCCGGCCACCCGGCGAGCCCCGAGTCCCTGAAGTGCCTCGCCGCGGTGTTCGAGGTCGATTTCGCCACCTTGTCCCCGGAGAAAGCCATGACCCCCGAAGCGACCGCCGCCGAGAACGCGGAACGCGAGGCGTTCCGCTACGTGCGCAAGCTGCGCCGGTTCTACCTGCACCTTATGCAATACGCCGTCGTGATCGCCGGCCTGTGGGCGATCAACCTCGTGACCTCGCCGCAGCGCCTCTGGGTGCTGTGGGTCATGGCGGGCTGGGGCATCGGCTTGCTCGCCCACGCGCTCTCGGTATTCCGGCCGCGCAGCTTCCTCGGCCCGGACTGGGAGCGGCGCGAGGTGGAAAAGCGGCTCGGGCGGCCACTCTAGAGTTGGCGGCAGAGCGCGACAAGCAGACCTTGCAGGCGCACGGCGAGGCGATCCTCGCGGCGGCGCTCGAGCTCGCTCGGCAGCGCTTCGGCGAGCGCCTCGTCGCCGCCTACGCGCTCGGCAGCCTCGCGCACGGCGGCTTCAGTCCCGTGAGCGACGTCGACCTCGGCCTCGTCATCGCCGATCCGCCGAGCGACGCCGACGCCGCGCTCGTCGCCGGCATCTCGAAGTTCATCAAGGAAAGCGCCCGGCCCTTCGCCGACCGCCTCTCCATCTTCTGGGGCTCCCTCGCCACCCTCTCCGGCGCCGCCCTAGGCGGCCGCTTCCCGCCCCTCGACCGCCTCGACCTCATCCGGTACGGCCGCCTCCTCGCCGGCCGCGACGTACGCGCCCACCCAACGACCAAAGTGATCACCGTCGGGATGGAGATGCGAGGCGCATGATCCCCGCCGGGCTTTAACCAGGGCTGGGCGCGCCGTAGGCGGCGCAGCGTCCTCCATTTGGATTGGAGCGGCGCGAGGTGGAGAAGCGGCTCGCGCTGCCGCTATAA
Organism: Burkholderiales bacterium; assembly: GCA_036381055.1. Taxonomy (GTDB): domain Bacteria; phylum Pseudomonadota; class Gammaproteobacteria; order Burkholderiales; family SG8-39; genus SCGC-AG-212-J23. The sequence goes on from DASVDO010000009.1 coordinate 101,742, forward strand.
GGCCGCCTCGGCGAGCAGGGTGCCGATCTCGGCGCCGAGGAGGAGGTCGTCGTAGGCGCCGAAGGCGTGGCGGCGCAGGCGGCCTTGGGCGTCGATGAGGATGAGGGTTGGGGTGCCGCGCATGGCGTAGGCGCGCATGGTGCGGGGGATGGGGTCGCCGTCGGGGCCGGGCTGGTCGATGCCGACGGGGAAGCCGATGCGGTATTCGTGGAGGAAGGCTTTCAGGGAGGCGAGGCCCATTGCTTCGTGGTGCTCGAACACGGTGTGGAGCCCGATCACGGTGAGAGCGGTGCCCTGGAAGATCTCGGCGGCGCGCTTGGCCTGGGGCAGGCCGTGAGAGACGCAGCCGGGGCAGAGCATCTGGAAGGCTTCGAGCAGGATGACGCGGCCGCGCAGCTTCTCGAGGCTGAGCGGCTCGGGCGTGTTCAGCCAGGTCTCGACCTGCCACTCGGGCGCGGGGGCGGGCGCTTGCGGTGCGTCGGCGGACATGGGCGGACGATAGCGGGATTCGCGGCGCGGCCCAAGCAGGCACTTTTCGGTAACTATTGGCGTCTCATCCGCCGCCGCGCCACACCGGCGTGGTGTCCTGGAGCCAGGTGCCGAGGCCCTCGAAGAGCATCTCGACGGCGATGGTGCCGATGAGGAGCGCCGAGATGCGTCCCACGACCTCGAGGTAGCGGTCGATCAGCCGGGCGCGCGATTCCTTCACGTAGTCGTGCGCGAGCTTGAGCCCCTGGAGCATCGCCACGCACAGGGCGAGGGTGCCGAAGATAAGCAGCACGGCGTCGAGCACGGGGAGCCGCGCGCCGATGACGACGCTCGCGCTCACGGTGCCGGGGCCGATCATGAACGGCATGGCGATGGTTCCCGCGAGGTGCTCGGGATCGGCGCCGCGCAGGCTGCGCATCGCGTCGACGCCGCTGAACACGAAGCGCACGCCGATCAGCAGGAAGATGATGCCGCCGAAGACCTGGAAGGAGGCGAAGCGCACCTTCAGGTACTCGCTGAAGATGGCGTCGCCGCCCCAGGCGAACACGGAGAAGACCACCGCGCTGATCAGCGCGCCGCGCGTCAGCACCTTCACGAACACGCCGCGCTCGAGGTCGGTGATGAGATCGACGAGGTAGATGCTCATCAGGAAGGGGTTGAGCAGCGCGAAGAAGAGCAGGAACGAGGCGATATGCGGCTCGGCCCAGATGGGGGTGATGGTCATGCGTGACACCTTTGTGTGGTTGACGGCTTCAGCATGAATCGTTACGATGCGAACCTTTCGTGTACGAAGCAATATTATTACAATATATTCAAAGCCTTATCTTATGGCTCGACCCGAAAAAGCGATCGCCTCGAAAGTGATCGAGGTGCGGCCCACCGAGCAGGAGACGCCGCCGCGCTACGACGTGCGCGTGCTGCGCAGCCTGCGCGCGATCATCCGCAGCGTCGATCTCTATTCGCGCGAGCTCGCGGCGACGAACCAGATCACCGCACCGCAGCTCGTCTGCCTGCTGCACGTGGTCGAGAAGGGCGCGGTGACCGCCACGGCGATCGGCCGCGAGGTGCACCTTAGCCCGAGCACCGTGGTCGGCATTCTCGACCGCCTCGAGGAGAAGGGCCTGATCGCGCGGCAGCGCTCGGAGGAGGACCGGCGCCGGGTGCGCGTGAGCGCGACCGAAGCGGGGCGGAGAGTGGCGCGCACCGCGCCTTCGCCGCTGCAGCGCACGCTCGCGAGGGCGCTGAACGAGCTTCCCGAGCTGGAGCAGGCGACGATCGCCCTGGCGCTCGAGCGCGTGGTGCAGCTCATGGAAGCGCCGCCGCTCGACTACGCGCCCATGCTGACGACGGGCGCGAGCATCACGGCGCCGGCGGGGAGCTGAAGCGGGACGCCCCCCGGCGTGCTGAGGCTGGAAGTTCCCGGGATCGGCGACGGGAAGGCGGCGCACGCGCTGGTCGCGGCGTGCCCGCCCCTGGACCTGAACTCGACGTACGCATACCTGCTGCTCTGCTCGCACTTCGCGCAGACCTGCGTGATCGCGAGGCAGGGCGGCCGCGCGGTGGGCTTCGTGTCCGCCTACCGGCCGCCGGAGCGGCAGGAAACGATCTTCGTGTGGCAGGTGGCGGTCGCCGCCGCCGCGCGGGGACAGGGGCTCGCGCGGCGCATGCTGCGCGAGCTGCTGGCGCGGCCCGCCGTGCGCGGCTGCCGCTACCTCGAGACGACGGTGACGCCTTCCAACGCGCCGTCGACGAGGCTGTTCCGCGGCCTTGCCGCCGAGCTGGGCGCGCCGCTGGACGAGAAGCCGCTGTTCACGGAGGAGGACTTCGGAGCCGAGCGTCACGAAGCCGAGATGCTGTTCCGGGTCGGCCCCTTCGGGGCCCAACCAAGAAAGGAGAGAGCACCGCATGAGCCTTGAAATCTTCGATCGACTCGAATCCGAGGTGCGCAGCTACGTCCGCTCGTTCCCGACGGTGTTCGCCCGCGCGCGCGGCGCCGTGCTGAGCGACGAGGCGGGCCGCGACTACATCGACTTCTTCAGCGGCGCCGGCACGCTCAACTACGGCCACAACGACGCCGGGCTGAAGGCGCGCCTGATCGAGTACCTGCAGGCCGACGGCGTGGTGCACAGCCTGGACATGGGCACCGGCGCGAAGCGCGCCTTCCTCGAGGCGTTCGAGCAGATCATCCTCGGGCCGCGCAAGCTGCATTACAAGCTGCAGTTCCCCGGCCCGACCGGCACCAACGCGGTGGAGGCGGCGCTGAAGCTCGCCCGCCAGGTGAAGGGCCGCGCCGGCATCGTCTCGTTCACCAACGGCTTCCACGGCGTCTCCGGCGGCTCGCTCGCCGCCACCGGCAACGCCAAGTTCCGCGAGGCGGCGGGCGTGGCGCTCGGCAACACCGTCTTCATGCCCTACGACGGCTACCTCGGCGAGGGCGTCGACAGCACCGAGTACCTGGAGCGCATGCTCGCCGACCGCAGCAGCGGCCTCGACCACCCCGCGGCGGTGATCGTCGAGACGGTGCAGGGCGAGGGCGGGGTCAACGTGGCGAGCTTCGAGTGGCTGCGCAACCTCGAGCGCGTCTGCCGCCGCCACGACATGCTGATGATCGTCGACGACATCCAGGTGGGCTGCGGCCGCACCGGCAGCTTCTTCAGCTTCGAGCCCGCCGGCATCTCGCCCGACATCGTCACGCTCTCCAAGTCGATCAGCGGCTTCGGCCTGCCGATGGCGCTGGTGCTGATGAAGCCCGAGCTCGACGTGTGGACGCCCGGCTCGCACAGCGGCACCTTCCGCGGCAACAACCTGGCGTTCGTCACCGCGCGCGCGGCGCTCGAGCGCTACTGGCGCACCAGGGAGCTCGAGGACGAGCTGCGCGCCAAGGCGGCGGTCGTCACCGCGTCGCTCGCGCACATCGCGCGCGCCTACCCGCGCGGCGGCTTCAGCGTGCGCGGGCGCGGCCTGATCCAGGGCCTCGCCGCGCGCGACCCGGCGCTGCCCGAGCGCATCTCGGCGCGCGCCTTCCGCGAAGGGCTGATCGTCGAGACCTCGGGCGCCGAGAGCCAGGTGCTGAAGCTCCTGCCGCCGCTCACCATCGACGAGCTCACCCTGCGCCGCGGGCTCGAGCTGCTCGAGCGCGCCGTGGCGCACGAGCTCGGCGTGCCGCTCGCCGCGTCGGAGGAGCGTCGCAAGCTGCTGCGCGTCGCGGGGGCGCAATGATCGTCCGCGACATCGAGACGCTGCGCGGCGGCGAGCGCGACGTGCGCGCGCCCAACTGGTCGAGCGTGCGCATGCTGCTGAAGAGCGACGGCATGGGCTTCTCGCTGCACGAGACGACCATCTACCCGGGCACCGAGACCTACATCCACTACGCCAACCACCTCGAGGCGGTGTACTGCATCGAGGGGCAGGGCGAGGTGGAGACGCTCGCCGACGGCAAGGTGCACCCGATCCGGCCCGGCATCATGTACGCGCTGAACGCCCACGACCGGCACTACCTGCGCGCCAGGACGCCGCTGCGGCTGGTGTGCGTGTTCAACCCGCCGCTCACCGGGGCGGAGGTGCACGACGAGAACGGCGTGTACCCGCTGCTCGAAGCGGCGCCGGAAAAGCAGGCGGCGCGCTGAGCGCCGGCCGGGAGAAAGGAGGCAACATGGTATTGGTATCCAGTCCCGACATCTATCAGTCGCGCGTCGACGCCGAGACGGCGATCGTGCCGCGCCAGGACCCGGTCGTGTACTCGCCGGCCGGCGGCCCCGGCCTCTCGCAGCACCAGCTCAAGCGCTACGAGAAGGACGGCTTCATCCTGCTGAAGGGCTTCTTCAGCGAAGCGGAGGCGGCGCTGTTCCTCGCCGAGGCGAACCGCCTGTGCGCCGACCCGGCGATCCGCGCCCGCGACGAGGCGGTCCGCGAGCCCGACGGCGACACGGTGCGCTCGGTGTTCCGCGTGCACCGGCTGAGCGAGCTGTACCGCCGCCTGGCCGCCGACCGGCGGCTGGTCGACATCGCGCGCCAGATCCTCGGCAGCGAGGTGTACATCCACCAGTCGCGCGTCAACCTGAAGACCGGCTTCTTCGGCCGCGATTTCTACTGGCACTCGGACTTCGAGACCTGGCACGTCGAGGACGGCATGCCGCGCATGCGCGCGGTGAGCTGCACGCTGCTGCTCAGCGAGAACAACGAGTTCAACGGCCCGCTGATGCTGATGCCCGGCTCGCACATGCACTTCATCTCCTGCGTCGGCGAGACGCCGCAGGACCACTACAAGGCGTCGCTGCGCAAGCAGGAGGTCGGCATCGCCGACCCGGTGGCGCTCGGCTTCCTCGCCGAGCGCGGCGGGCTGCAGGCGATGAAGGGCCCGGCGGGCTCGGTCGTGTTCTTCGACTGCAACACCATGCACGGCTCGAACAGCAACATCTCGCCGTACCCGCGCGCCAATCTCTTCATGGTCTACAACAGCGTCGAGAACCGCCTCGAGCCGCCGCGCCGCGGCCTGCGGCCGCGCCCCGAGTTCATCGCCGCGCGCGAGGACGCCGGGCCGGTCGCGCCGCAGGAGAACCGCTTCGTCGCCGATGCGACCTGAGCGGCGCGCGGCGGCCTGGCTGGTTCTCGCGGCCGGCCTCGCCGCCGCGGCGGCCGGCTGCGGCGGCGAGCCGCCGGGCGGCACGCTGGAGAAGGCGCGCCGCGAGGGCAGGCTGCGCGTCGGCTTCGCCAACGAGCCGCCGTTCGCCTACCAGGAGAGCGCCACCGGGCGGCTCACCGGCGAGGCGCCGGAGATCGCGCGCGTCGTGCTGAAGCAGCTCGGCGTCGGCGAGATCGAGGGCGTGCTCACCGAGTTCGGCTCGCTGATTCCCGGCCTGCAGGCGCGCCGCTTCGACATGATCGCCGCCGGCATGTACATCCTGCCCGAGCGCTGCGCGCAGATCGCCTTCAGCGATCCCACCTATTCGGTGGCGCCGGCGTTCGTGGTGGCGAAGGGCAATCCGCTCGACCTGCACGGCTACCGCGACGTCGCGAAGCATGCCAGCGCGCGGCTCGGCGTCGTCGCCGGCGCGGTGGAGCGCTCGTACGCGCGCAAGAGCGGCATCCCCGACGAGCGCGTCGTCGTCTTCCCCGACGCCGCGAGCGCGCTCGAGGGCGTCGCGGCGGGGCGCGTCGACGCCTTCGCCGCCACCAGCCTCACGGTGAACAGCCTGCTCGCGCGCGCCGGCTCGGACGCGCTGGAGCGCGCCGCGCCCTTCGAGGAGCTGGTGATCGACGGCAAGCCGGTGCGCGGCTACGGCGCCTTCGGCTTCCGCAAGGACGACCGCAAGCTCCTCGAAGCGTTCAACGCGGCGCTCGCGCGCTACGTCGGCACGCCCGGGCATCTCGCCACGGTCAAGCCGTTCGGCTTCACCGAGGCCGAGCTGCCGAAGGGCGCCAGCGCCGCTTCGCTGTGCAAGGCTTCGTAGCGCCCCTGCTGCACGGGCTCGGCGTCACGCTCGAGCTGACCGTGGCGGCGGCGGCGCTCGCCGTGCCGGTCGCGCTCGCCGCGGGGCTCGCCCGCCTGGCGCCGACGCGCTGGCTGCGCTGGCCGGCGGCGGTCTACGTGGAGCTCTTCCGCGGCACCTCGGCGCTGGTGCAGCTCTTCTGGTTCTACTTCGTGCTGCCGCTGTTCGGCGTGCCGCTCGGGGCGTTCACCGCGGGCGTGCTGGTGCTCGGGCTGAACGCCGGCGCCTACGGCTCCGAGGTGGTGCGCGGCGCCGTCCAGGCGGTGCCGCGCGCGCAGCGCGAGGCCGCGGCGGCGCTCAACCTGAGCCGCGCGCAGACGCTGCGCCGCATCGTCCTGCCGCAGGCGCTGCCCGCCATGCTGCCGCCGGCCGGCAACCTCGCCATCGAGCTGCTCAAGAACACGGCGCTCGTCTCGCTCATCACCATCACCGAGCTCACCTTCGCCGCGCAGGTGCTGCGCGCCGAGACGCTGCGCAGCGCCGAGATCTTCTCGCTGGTGCTCGTGCTCTACTTCGCCGCGGCGCTCGCCATCACCGCGGGCGTGCGCCTGCTCGAGCGCCGATGATCTTCGACCTGTCCTATGCCTGGCGGATCGCGCCGCGGCTCGTCGAGGCGCTCGGCGTGACGCTGCAGGCCACCGTGCTCGGCATGGCGATCGCGCTGACGCTCGGGCTCGCCCTGGCGCTGGCGCGGCGCTCGCGCTTCCGCGCGCTGGCATGGGCCACGGCGTTCTTCGTCGAGTTCGTGCGCAGCACGCCGCTGCTCGTGCAGATCTTCTTCCTCTTCTACGTGCTCCCCGAGGCGGGCGTGCGCCTTTCGCCGCTCGCCGCCGGCGTGAGCGCGCTCGGCATCCATTACGCCGCCTACTGCTCGGAGGTCTACCGCGCCGGGCTGGAGTCGGTGCCGCAGGCGCAGTGGGAGGCCGCCGCGGCGCTCAACCTCGGGCGCTGGCGCACGCTCGCCGCGGTGGTCCTGCCGCAGGCGCTGCCGCCGATCGTGCCGGCGCTCGGCAACTATCTCGTGGCGATGTTCAAGGACACGCCGCTCCTTTCGGCGATCACCGTCGTCGAGCTGCTGCAGACGGCGAAGCTGCTCGGCGCGCAAAGCTTCCGCTACGTCGAGCCGCTCACGCTGGTCGGGCTGCTCTTCCTCGCGCTCAGCCTGGCCGCGGCGGCGCTGGTCCGGCTGGCCGAGCGCAAGCTCAGGGTGCACGCATGACGGCCGGCCCGGTCGTGCGCCTGCGCGAGCTGCACAAGTCCTACGGCGCGCTGCCGGTGCTGCGCGGCATCGATCTCGACATCCCGCACGGCGAGATCGTGAGCGTCATCGGCCCGAGCGGCTCGGGCAAGTCGACGCTGCTGCGGCTGCTGATGACGCTCGAGCGGCCCGACGCCGGGCGCGTCGAGATCGAGGGCGAGTCGCCCTGGACGCAGCGCCGCGGCGGGCAAGAGGTGCCGGCCGACGAGCGGCACCTGCGCCGCGTGCGCGGCAAGGTCGGCATGGTGTTCCAGCACTTCAACCTCTTCCCGCACATGACGGCGCTCGGCAACGTGATGGAAGCGCCGGTGCACGTGCTGGGCCTCGCGCGCGAGGCGGCGCGCGAGCAGGCGCTCGGGCACCTCGCGAGCGTCGGCCTCGCCGACAAGGCGCACGCGCGGCCGGCCGAGCTCTCCGGCGGGCAGAAGCAGCGCGTCGCCATCGCGCGCGCGCTCGCCATGCAGCCGAAGGTGATGCTGTTCGACGAGATCACCTCGGCGCTCGACCCGGAGCTGGTGGGCGGCATCCTGCAGCTCGTGCGCGCGCTCGCCGAGAAGCGCACCATGACGCTCGTGATCGTCACCCACCACATGGCCTTCGCCGAGAGCGTCTCGGACCGCGTGCTGTTCTTCGACCAGGGCGTGATCGTCGAGGACGGCCCGCCGCAGGCCATCCTGCGCAATCCCCGCCTCGAGCGCACGCGGCGCTTCGTCGAGGCGGTGCTCGAGACGCGCTGAGCGGGTCATCTCGCGCTGCGGCGGAACGCCGCCGCTTCGTTGAGCACCAGCGCACCGAGCACGATGGCGCCGCCGACGAGCGTCGCGCGCGCCGGCGCCTCGCCGGCGCCGAGCCAGGCCCAGAGCGGGCCGAGCAGGACTTCGAGCAGGCCGAGCAGCGCGATTTCCGGCGCGAGCAGCGCGCGGCTGGCGACGACGAGCAGCAGGCACGGCAGACCGAGCTGGAAGACGCCGAGCGCGCCGAGCAGGGCGACGTCCTTGCCGGTCGCCTGGAGCGGGAAGGCGAGCGGGGCGGCGACGAGACAGGAGATCGCGCCGCCGAGCATGACCGCGGGGCGCAGGTCGACGCTGGCCGCGCTCGCGCGCAGCGTGACGACGTTGATCGCCGCGGCAACCGGCACCATGGCGGCGATGGCCATGCCCAGATAGTCGCGGGCGCTGTGCGCGCCGAGGCCGCTAGCGAACATCCAGGCGATGCCGACCGCGGCGGCGCTCACCGCGAGCCAGGTGCGAAGCGCGATCGGCTCGGCGAGGAACGCGCGCGCCAGGAGGGCGGTGAGGAGCGGGCTGACGCTCATTACCACGAGCGTGTTGGCGGTGCTGGTGAGCTGCAGCGCCAGCATGAACGCCGTGAACATCACGGCCCACATCGCGCCGGAGACCCACACGGGGCGCCGGAACCCGAAACGCCGCTTCTGGAAAAGCAACGCCGCGGCGACGAATCCGCAGGCGAAGAGGCTCCTCCAGAACACCGTCTCGAACGCCGTCGCGCGCTCGACGTGGCGCGTCACCACGCCGGCGGTGCTCCACAGCACCGGCGCGGTCACCATGAGCGCGAGCCCTAGCGGCCGGCTGACCGTTCGGAGAGAAATTTCGCCAGCGCCTTCGACGTATGGCTCTTGCCGCCGGCGGCCTTCTCCGGCGGGCCCTGGAAGACGATGCGCCCGCCGCCGTCGCCGCCTTCGGGGCCAAGGTCGACGATCCAGTCGGCCTCGCCGATCACGTCGAGGTTGTGCTCGATCACGAGCACCGAGTTGCCCGCGTCGACCAGGCGGTGCAGCACGTGGATCAGCTTCTCCACGTCGGCCATGTGCAGGCCGACGGTCGGCTCGTCGAGCACGTAGAGGGTGCGCAGCGAGCCGGATTTCGACAGCTCGGAAACGAGCTTGATGCGCTGCGCCTCGCCGCCGGAGAGCGTCGGGCTCTGCTGGCCGAGGGTCAGGTAGCCGAGGCCGACGTCCTGGAGGAGCTTCAGGCAGCGCTGGATCGACGGGTGGGCGGCGAAGAACTCGAGCGCCTCGTCGACGCTCATCGCCAGCACCTCGCCGACGTGCTTGCCGCGCAGCCTGACGCTCAGCGTGTCGGCGTTGAAGCGCGCGCCGCCGCAGGCCTCGCACACCACGCGCACGTCGGGCAGGAAGGACATCGCCACCTTCTTCAGGCCCTGGCCTTCGCATTCCTCGCAGCGCCCGCCGGCGGTGTTGAAGGAGAAGCGGCTCGCGCTCCAGCCGCGCATGCGCGCCTCGGTCGTGTCGGCGAAGAGGCGCCGGATCGAGTCCCAGAACCCGACGTAGGTCGCGGGGCAGGAGCGCGGCGTCTTGCCGATCGGCGTCTGGTCGACCTCCAGCACGCGGTCGAGCGCCTTCTGCCCCTTCAGCGACTTGCAGCCCACGGGACGCTTGCCCGAGAGCGATTCGAACACCACGTCGCGCGCCAGCGTCGACTTGCCGGAGCCCGAGACGCCGGTGACGGCGACCAGGCGGCCGAGCGGGATCGCCACGTCGATGCCTTTGAGGTTGTGCAGCCTGGCCTTTTCGATGCGCAGAAAGGCGTCGGACTTGGAGACCGGGCGACGCGGGTGCAGCGGATGGCGCAGCGGCTCGCGCAGGAAGCGCCCGGTGAGCGACTCGGGCTGGCGCACCAGGTCGTCGGCATGCCCGGTGGCGATCACCCGGCCGCCCAGCTTGCCGGCGCCCGGGCCCAGGTCGATCACGTGGTGGGCGCGGCGGATCGTGTCCTCGTCGTGCTCGACCACCACGAGCGAGTTGCCCTTCGCTTCCAGCTTCTCCAGCACGTCGAGCAGGATCTGGTTGTCGCGGTGGTGCAGGCCGATCGTCGGCTCGTCGAGGATGTAGCAGACGCCGCGCAGGTTGCTGCCGAGCTGCGCGGCCAGGCGGATGCGCTGCGCTTCGCCGCCGGAGAGCGTCGGCGCGGAGCGGTCGAGCGTCAGGTAGCCGAGGCCGACCTCGGAGAGGAAGCCGAGGCGCGCGCTCAGCTCGGCGACGAGGTCGCGGGCGATTTCGCGCTCTCTGCCATGAAGATCCAGGTTGGAAAAAATATCCTGCAATTCGGATATCGGCTGCTGCCCGTAGTCGGCGATGCTCTTGCCGCGCCAGGTGACCGCCAGCGCCTCGCGGTTCAGCCGCCGGCCGCGGCACTCGGGGCAGGGCTCGTCGATCTCCAGCCATTCGATCCAGGAGTCGAGCACGTTGTCCTCGGCGCCCGTCTTCGCGCGCTCGTCGTCCCACTCGACCTCGTCGATCGCCAGGCCGGTGCCGTAGCACGCCGGGCACCAGCCGTGCTTCGAGTTGTAGGAGAACAGCCGCGGATCGAGCTCGGCGAAGCTGCGCCCGCACGAGCGGCAGGCGCGCTTGGTGGAGAACACCTCGATCCCGTCGCGGCCGAGCACGTGCACCACCCCTTTGCCCAGCTCGAGCGCGGCCGAAAGGGTCTTGCGCAAGTCGCTCTCGTTCCTCGGCGAGACCTGCAACGTTCCCACGGGGAGCTCTATCGTGTGCTCCCGGAAGCGGTCGATGCGCGGGAAGGGGCGGGTCGGCAGGAGCTTGCCGTCGACGCGCAAATGCGGATAGCCCTTCGCGTAGGCCCATTTCGCGAGGTCGGTGTAGACGCCCTTGCGGTTGACGACCAGCGGCGCGAGGAGCGTCGTCTTCTCGTTGCGGAAGCCCTTCAGGATGCGCGCCGCGATCGCGTCCTCGCTCTGCGGCTCGATCGGCACCGCGCAGTCCGGGCAGTGCTGCACGCCCAGCTTGACGAACAGCAGCCGCAGGAAGTGGTGCACCTCGGTGAGCGTGCCGACGGTCGACTTGCGCCCGCCGCGGCTGGTGCGCTGCTCGATCGCCACGGTGGGCGGGATGCCGAAGATCGCGTCCACGTCCGGGCGCGACGCCGCCTGCACGAACTGGCGCGCGTAGGCGTTCAGCGACTCGAGGTAGCGGCGCTGGCCCTCGTTGAACAGGATGTCGAAGGCGAGCGTCGACTTGCCCGAGCCCGACACGCCGGTGATCACGGTGAAGCGCCCGCGCGGGATGTCGACGTCGACGTTCTTCAGGTTGTGCTCGCGCGCGTTGTGGATGCGGATGGCGTTGCCCAGGTAACGCCCGGCCGGCTCCGCGAAACTGCTGACCGTCGCCGTTGCGAAATTGGTGCCTGTCACCGTTTTCGTCACCAATTTCTCTTCGTACTCGCGGAGCGCCCTGCCGGTGTGCGAAGTCGGATGCGCCATCACCTGCGCCGGCGTGCCTTCGCACACCAGCTCGCCGCCGGCGTCGCCGCCCTCGGGCCCGAGGTCGACGATCCAGTCGCTGGCGCGGATCACGTCCAGGTTGTGCTCGATGACGATCAGCGAATGCCCGGCGGCGAGGAGCTGGCGGAACGCGCGCAGCAGCTTCGCCACGTCGTCGAAGTGCAGCCCCGTGGTCGGCTCGTCGAACAGGAACAGCTTCGCCTCGACGGCCGAGGCGGACTCGGCGAGGTGGCCGGCGAGCTTGAGGCGCTGCGCTTCGCCGCCGGAGAGCGTCGGCACCGGCTGGCCGAGGCGCAGGTAGTCGAGGCCGACGTCGACCAGCGGGCGCAGCCGCCGCACGACCTCGGCTTCGGCGTAGAAGAACATCAGCGCCTGCGAGACCGTCATGTCGAGCACGTCGGCGATCGACTTGCCGCGGATCGTCGCTTCCAGCACCTCGGCGCGATAGCGGCGGCCGTCGCAGTCCGGGCAGCGCAGGTACACGTCGGAGAGGAACTGCATCTCGACGTGCTCGAAGCCGTTGCCGCCGCAGCTCGGGCAGCGGCCGTTGCCGGAGTTGAAGCTGAAGGTGCCGGGGGTATAGCCCCGCTCTTTGCCTGTTTGTGTTTTGCTGAATAGAACCCTTATGCAGTCGAACGCGCCTACGTAACTGGCTGGATTCGAGCGCGTGGTCTTGCCGATCGGCGACTGGTCGACCATCACCACGTCGCTCACCTGGTGCGCGCCCTTCAGGGCGCGGAACCGGCCCGGCGCCTCGGTAGGGCGGCCCTTGTGCTTGAGCAGCGCCGGGTAGAGCACGTCCTGGACGAGCGTCGACTTGCCCGAGCCCGACACGCCGGTGACGCACACCAGGCGCTCCAGCGGGAAGCGCACGTCGAGGTTCTTCAGGTTGTGCTCGGCCGCGCCCTCGAGGGTGAGGAAGATGCGCGGCGGCGCGGCGTTGCGCATCTCCGGGGCTTTTCTTTTGCCCGAAAGGTACTCCCCGGTGAGGCTCGGCTCGCTCTTCAGCCGGTCGGGCGTGCCGAAGAACACGATCTCGCCGCCGCGCTCGCCCGGCCCGGGCCCCATGTCGAGGATGCGGTCGGCGGCGAACATCACCTGCGGGTCGTGCTCGACCACCACCAGCGTGTTGCCCGCGTCGCGCAGGCGCTTCATCACGTCGATCACCCGCCCCATGTCGCGCGGGTGCAGGCCGATCGAGGGCTCGTCGAGCACGAACAGCGTGTTGACCAGCGAGGTGCCGAGCGCGGTGGTGAGGTTGATGCGCTGCACCTCGCCGCCCGACAGCGTGCGCGACTGGCGATCGAGCGTCAGGTAGCCGAGGCCGACGTCGCACAGGAAGCGCAGGCGAGTGCGGATCTCGTCCAGCACGAGCTGCGCCGCTTCGTCCTCCGCCCTGAAGCCCTCGAAAAAGTCCTTCACGCCGGAGAGCGGCATGAGCATCAGCTCGTGGATCGACTTGCCGTCGAGCTTCCAGAGCAGCGCGTCGGGCTTCAACCGCGTGCCGCGGCAGGCGGTGCACTCGGTGTAGGCGCGGTACTTCGAGAGCAGGACGCGGATGTGCATCTTGTACGCCTTGCTCTCCAGCCACTTGAAGAAGCGCCGCACGCCGTACCAGGTGCCCGGCCACGACTTGCGCCAGCTGATCCACTGCGGTTCTCCCTCTAAAACCCACTCGCGGTGGGCCGGAGAGAGATCCTTGAACGGGACATCGAGGGGAATGCCGCGCTTCTTCGCGTACTTCTCCAGGTCGTCCTGGCATTCCCTGAAGCTCGGGCTTTGCCAGGGGCGCACGGCGCCCTGCTTCAGCGTGAGATTCTCGTTGGGCACGACCAGCCCGAAGTCGACGCCGATCACCCGGCCGAAGCCGCGGCACGTCTCGCACGCGCCGATCGGCGAGTTGAACGAGAACGCCGCCGGCGTCGGCTCGCTGTAGTGGATGTCGCAGTCGGCGCAGTGCAGGTCCGCCGAGAACCGGAAGACGGGGACGGAGCCCGATCTTTCCGGAAAAGGGTGACTGTCACCGTTTTCCGGGTAGACGTTGACGCGGCCGCGGCCCACTCGCAGCGCCGCGTCGAGCGCGTCCATGACGCGCGCCTTGTCGGTAGAGGCGATGCGCACGCGGTCCTGCACCACCTCGATGCAGTCCTTGCTCTTCGCGTGGATGCGCGTGTAGCCCTGCGCCTCGAGGAGCTGCAGCACCTCCTTCTCGGCGAAGTTCTTCGGCACGGGGACCGGGAAGGTAATGACCAGCCTTGCTGTTTCCTCCCGTTTCAAGTTTTCGAAAATCGAGGAAGGGGTGTCGCGCACCACCGGTTTTCCGCAGCCGCGGCAGAACAGCTTCGCGGCGCGCGCGTAAAGGAGCTTGAGGTGGTCGTTCAGCTCGGTCATCGTGCCGACCGTCGAGCGCGAGGTGCGCACCGGGTTGGTCTGGTCGATGGCGATCGCCGGCGGGATGCCCTCGACCGCGTCGACCTGCGGCTTGTCCATGCGGTCGAGGAACTGCCGCGCGTAGGGGCTGAACGTCTCGACGTAGCGGCGCTGGCCTTCGGCGTAGAGCGTGTCGAAGACGAGCGACGACTTCCCCGAGCCCGACACGCCGGTCACCACGACCAGCTCACCGGTCGGGATCGCGAGGCTGAGGTTCTTGAGGTTGTTCTGGCGGGCGCCGCGGATGACGATCGCGTCGCCGGGAAGGTGTTCCTGCTTCACTTGCCCGGGATTTTACCGGGCGGCAAGGCTTACAGCGGGCTTACGCTTCTTCCAGCGACGCGGTAAGGCCGAGGTTGCGCATGAACGCGCCGCAGCGCGCGCAGTGCACGCTGCCCGACGCGTAGAGGCGGAACTCGTCGGCGTCGCAGCGCAGGCAGTAGTACTGGGCGCCCCAGTTGCCCTGGCGCGCCCGCGGCGCGGCGTCCAGGCGGCGCCGGCGGTACTCGGCGAGGCGAACCACGTTGTCCATGCGGGCATTAGAAGTTTTCCGGGGCGCGCGCATCCACCGGCGGGCATAGTCCGGTCAGTACCGAGCGCATGCGCGCCCAGTGCGAGCCGGGCCAGTAGATGCGCTCGCAGCCCGGGCAGCGCGTGAAAGCCTCCTGCAGCTCGCGCACGCGCCCGGGAAGCCGCTCGGCCACGGCCGCCTTCTCCACCGGCTCGAGCGGCAGGTTGCAGCGCAGGCACAGGGTGAAGGGCCGGGCGTCCTCGGCGAGGCGAAAGCGCGCCGCCACCTCGGCGAGCTGCGCCTCCACCCGGATCGCGTGCACATAGGCGCCGCGCATGATCTCGCGGCACTTGAGGAGCTCGCGGTCGCGCGTGAGCACGATGCGCCGCTCGTCGTGCGCGCGGCGGCGGATCTCGCGGTCGTCGATGCGCGGGTCGTGCAGCGTGTCGTAGCCCAGCATGCGCAGGAAGCGCGCAAGCCCGCCGAGATGCGCGTCGGCCAGGAAAAGCGGTTCGCGCACCTTTTCCGGCTGCCGGGCGAACACTTCGATCGCGTCCCCCTCGCGCACCACGCGCTGCAGCGTCGCCGGCTCCCCGTTCACCGCCAGCCGGCCGACCTCGGTGTGCGGCACGCCGAGCGCCTCGATCGCGTTCTTCAGCGTCGCCGCGCGAGCGCACGCGTAATCGAACCGCGCGCCGCGCCGCTCGCGCGGCAGGAAGTCGGCGAGCTCGCCATGGAAGCGAAAGCTGGCGATCATGATTCGGGGTCAGGGTCGTAATTCTCGACCGGGATTCGGGGCGAGGACGTGGAGTTCGGGCTCAGTCCCCGAATCATTCCAGCTCTTCCAGCGTTCTCGGCCAGCTCTTCTTGAGCAGCCGCGACAGCGCCCGGTCGGCGAGGATGCGGCCGCCGGTCTGGCAGCGCGCGCAGTAGTTGGTTTCGTTCTCGGCGAAGACGATGCGCTGCACCGGCGAGCCGCAGGCGGGGCAGGGCTTGCCGAACCGGCCGTGCACCGCCATGCCGTCGCGGAACGCGGTCACCTTGCCGGGAAAGCCGCCGGCCGCCTCGCGGCGCAGCCGCTCGGTCCATTCCTGCAGCGTGTCGCGCGCGGCGCGGAAAAGCCGCTCGATCTCGCCCTCGGCGAGCTTCTGCGTCATGGCGATCGGCGAGAGCCTCGCCCGGTGCAGGATCTCGTCGGAATAGGCGTTGCCGATGCCGGAGAACACCCGCGGATCGGTGAGGGCGCGCTTGAGCGTGCGGTTCTCGCGCGTGAGCAGCGCCTTGAAGCGCTCGGTGTCGAGCTCGGCGAGCTCCGCGCCGCCCGGATCGACGCCCTCGAGCGAGGCGACGACGTGCAGCGAGGCGCGCCGCTTCGTCCCCGCCTCGGTGAACGCGAGCGTGCCGTTCTCGAGATCGAACAGCGCGAGCGTGATCCGTCCCGGCGGCTTCTCGCCGGGCTCGAGCCAGCGCAGCCGCCCGGCGATCATCAGGTGCAGGACGAGCCACGGGCCGTCTTCCAGCGCGATGGCGATGCGCTTGCCGATGCGCCGCACGCCGGCGACGCGCCTGCCCTCGGCGCTCGAGAGCGGCGGCAGCGCGGTGCGCAGCACGAAAGGGCTGGCGAGGCGCACGCGCAGCAGCTTCCGGCCGGCGATGCGCTCGCGCAGGCTCCCGACATACACCTCGACGTCCGGAAGCTCGGGCATTCGCCGATGATAAGATCGCGCGCTCATGACACAAGAGCGCCGCGCAGCGAGCGTGCTGCAGGCCCGGCTGCGCAGCGGCGAGTTCGTCGTCACCGCGGAGATCACGCCGCCGGTCTCGACCGACCCGGCCGAGTTCCTGCGCCGGGCCATGCCGCTCAAGGGGCTCGCCACCGCGGTGAACGTCACCGACGGCGCGGGGGCGAAAGTGCACCTCTCGAGCCTCGCCACCGCGCACTTCCTGGTGCAGAGCGGCATCGAGCCGATCTTCCAGATGACCGTGCGCGACCGCAACCGCCTGGCGCTGCAGGGCGACCTCCTCGGCGCGGTGTCGCTCGGCATCCGCAACGTGCTGGTGCTGGGCGGCGACGACCCGAAGAAGGGCGACCAGCCCGACGCGAAGCCGGTCTACGACCTCGCGCCGCGCGAGCTGATGGCGATGGCGAACGCGATGCGCCGCGAAGGCCGGCTGCCTTCCGGCACGCCGATCGACGGCCACGTGCCGCTGGTGCTCGGCGCCGCGGACCTGCCGATCGATCCGCCGCCGGGCTGGGCGCCGCAGGGGTTGCAGGCGAAGATCGACGCCGGCGCGGACTTCGTGCAGACGCAGTTCTGCATGGACACCGGCGTGGTGCGCCGCTACGCCGCGCGATTGCGCGAGCACGGCATCCGCATCCCGCTGCTGATCGGCGTCGCGCCGATCCCTTCCGCGCGCTCGGCGCGCTGGATGAAGGAAAAGCTCTACGGCACGATCATCCCGGACGCCTTCGTCGAGCGGCTGGAAAAGGCCGCCGACCCGAAGCGCGAAGGCCGCGCGATCTGCATCGAGGTGCTGCGCGAGCTGGCCGCCATCCCGGGCGTCGCCGGCGCGCACGTCATGGCGCCGATGAACTTCGCCGAGATACCGGCGGTGATCGACGAAGCGGGCGTGGCGGGGAAGAGCGTCGCCTAGGGCCGGCGCTCAGCGGCGGCCGCGCTGCTGCTTCTCCCAGGCGGTCTCGCCCTCGGCGCTCACGGCGACGGGATCGCTCGCCGGGAAGGTCCCCTTCACGCCGGCGTCGAGCTGCTGGTCGGTGGAGGCGTTCGCCGGGACGCGGATATCGTCGACGGCGTCGCTGGCGTTGGTGGTCGAGCCGGCGTGGCGGTGGCTTCGCTGGTAGTACCACCAGGCGGCGCCGGCGGCGGCAATGGCAAGCAGCAGTCTCATGGCAGGTCTCCGTGGCTGCCCAACCCGAGCAAAGCGCGTGCCCCTGTCGAAACCTGCGCCAAAACGGCGTCGGCCCTACCGTAACATTGCAGGCGCCATGCTCCCCAAGGACCGCATCCCCTATTCCGCGATCGTCGAGCGGCCGCCGCTCAGGCTGCCGGGCGGCGCCCGCATCGCGGTATGGACCATCGTCAACGTCGAGAACTGGTCGATCGAGCGGCCGATGCCGCGCACGGTCCTGCCGCCGCCCTTCGGCCAGCCGCTGCTGCCCGACCTGCCGAACTGGGCCTGGCACGAGTACGGAATGCGGGTGGGGGTCTGGCGCTTCTTCGAGGTGCTGAAGAGCTTCGGCGTCAAGGCGACGCTCGCGCTGAACGGGTCGGTGATCGAGGCCTATCCGCCGGTGGTGAAGGCGGCGCTCGAGGCCGGGTGGGAGTTCATGGGGCACGGCTGGGTCCAGCGGCCGATGCACCACGTGGAAGACCAGAAAAAGGCGATCCGCGACACCCTGGCGGCGATAAGGAAATTCACCGGCAGGAATCCGCGCGGCTGGGAAAGCCCGGGCCTCACCGAGACCTACGAGACGATCGACTGGCTGCGCGAGGCGGGCATCGAGTACGTCGCCGACTGGGTGCTGGACGACCAGCCGACGCTCATCAACACCGCGCACGGGCCGATGGTCTCGGTCCCCTACACCGTGGAGATGAACGACATCTCGATGATGGTGATCCAGCAGCATCCCTCGGAAGAGTGGCTGCGGCGCGGCATCGACCAGTTCGACCGGCTGTGGCAGGAAGGCGAGAAGAGCGCGCGCGTCATGGCGATCAGCGTGCACCCGTACATCACCGGCGTGCCGCACCGCATCGGCTACCTGGAGAAGCTCTACGAGCACATCCGCCAGCGGCCCGGCGTGCTGCTGTGGACCGGAGAACAGATCCTCGACTGGTACAAGGATGCCACCCACGCATGACGAGCTGTGGCGGCGCGCCGAGGCGCTGCTGCCGAAGCTGCGCGAGCGCGCCGCGCAGGCCGAGGAGCTGAGGCGCCTTCCCGAGGAGACGCTGCGCGACTTCCACGAGGCGGAGCTGTTCCGCATCCACCAGCCGAGGCGGGTCGGCGGCGCCGAGCTCGACTTCGACGCGGTGGTGACCTTCGGCGCGCTGCTCGCCACCGCCTGCGCGTCCACCGCCTGGGTGTGGGTGAACTACGCCGCGCACCACATGATGCTCGGCATGTTCCCGGCGAAGGTGCAGGACGAGATCTGGGGCGAATCGCGCGACACGCTGATCGCCTCGTCGTTCGTCTTCCCGGCGGCGCGCGCGAAGAAGGTGAAGGACGGCTACGTGCTCTCGGGACGCTGGCCGTTCTCGAGCGGCGTGCATCCCTCGGAGTGGAACATGCTCGCCGCGCTCGCCTACCTGGACGAGCACGCGCCGCCGGAGCAGCGCGTGTTCCTGCTGCACAAGTCGCAGTACAAGGTGATCGACAACTGGTACGCCGGCGGCCTGCGCGGCACCGGCAGCATGGACGTCGAGGCGACCGAGACCTTCGTCCCGGAATACCGCACGCTCGCGGTCGCCGACACCAAGGGCGGCCCGACGCCCGGCAGCGCGGTCAACCCGGGTCCGCTCTTCCAGGTGCCGGTGTTCGCGCTCTTCCCGTACATGCTGTCCGGCGTGCCGCTCGGCATCGCCGAGGGCCTGATCGAGACCTTCGCGGGGAAAGCGGGGGCCCAGACCGGCCGCATGACCGGCGCGCGCATCGCCGAGATCCAGAGCACGCAGATCCGCCTGGGCGAGGCGACCGCCTACGCGCGCGCCTCGCGGCTGGTGCAGCTCGCCAACTGCCGCGAGGCGCAGCAGGCGATCGCCGCGCAGAAGATTCCCGATCTCGCGACCAAGGCGCGCTACCGTCTGGAAGGCGCCTACGCCGTCGAATGGGCGGTGCGCGCGGTGGACATCATGTTCGGCCTCTCCGGCGCGACCGGGCTCTACGAATCCGGCCCCGTGGCGCGCGCCTTCCGCGACGCGCACGCCGTCAAGCAGCACTTCTCGTTCAACACCGACATCGCCGCGACCACCTACGGCCGCGTCGCGCTCGGCCTCCCGGTCGACAACGCGACCCTATGAATTCGGGGTCAGGGTCGTAATTCTTCCCGGCCCGGATTGCCGCTCCCAGAGCGGGCGATTCGCCTTCGCCCGCGCGATCATCGCCGCGCCGCTGGCGAGCGCGGCGACGCCGACCACGCCGCCGCGCGCGAGCGCGTAGACCGAGAGCAGCGCGCCGGTGCCGCCCACCAGGGCGCGCGTGCCCGGCGACCACGTGCGCTGGCGGAGCTCGGGCCGCTCCCGCGCGGGCGGCACGCCGCCCTGCAGCGACGGGACGCCTTCGGCGCTGGCATGCACGTCGAGCCGGTCCGTCACGTCGCGCACGCCTTTCACCGAGTGCACCGCGGCGAGCAGTCCGGCATGCTCGGACTGCAGCACCTCGCCGCTCAGCGTGACGTAGCCGTTCTGCGCCGCGACGCGGATCGCGTGCGGGTGCGAGACGTAGCGGCCGAGCTTGGCGCGCACTCGCCCGACCAGCACGTCGTCGCTCACCGGTCCGCCGCGCATCGAGCGCACCTGCGCCGAGAGGCCCTGCGCGCGGGCGCGCAAATCCTTCACCGCGGCGTCGCCGAACTCGCGCGCTTCGCGGCTCGCGCGCGCGAGCTTGCCGCGCAGCAGCGCGCGGCGGCGTCGTCCTTGCCGGGGATCGAGGAGGAACGCGCCGCCGGCGCCGAGCGCGAGTGCCAAGAGTAGGGGTGGCATGGAATCTCCTTCGCCCCGCTCCAGCAAGCGCCGTGCGCGGCGCGTTTTTTGCTCCGCCACGGGCATGGAGCTAGCCCCGGAGATCATCTTCCACGACCTCGACCGCGCCGAATGGATAGAAGCCTACGTGCTCGAGCGCCTGCGGCACCTCGAGCGCTTCGCGCGCGGCATCACGCGCTGCCGGGTGACGCTCGCGCGCGAGAGCGCGAAGAGCAGCGGCAACCGCTACAGCGCGCTCGTCGAGGTGCGCGTTCCGCCGCAGCACGACCTGGCGGTGCGCAAGCAGAAGGACATCGTCGACATGGCGCCGCAGATGCGCGCGCTCATCAACCTCGCCTTCGCCGCCATCCAGCGGCAGGTGAAGAAGACCGCGGCGCTGCGCCGCGGCGAGGAGAAGCTGCACGACCGCCAGCCGCACGGCGTGGTCGAGAAGCTGTTCAGCGAAGGCTACGGCTTCATCCGCACGTTCGACGACCGCCAGTTCTACTTCCACCGCAACAGCGTGCTGCACGACGACTTCGAGCGCCTCTCGCTGGGCACCGAGGTGCGCTTCAGCCCCGAGCTCGGCGACGAGGGCCCGCAGGCGAGCAGCGTGCAGATCGTCGCCAAGCCGCCCTCGGTGTAGCGATGCGCCGGCTCGCCTGCGCGGCGCTTCTTCTCTCGTGTTGCATGGCCGCCGGCGCGCAGCCGCGCGAGGAGCCGCGGCGCGACGCGCCGCGCGCGAGCCTGTGCGACCGGCTCGCCGGCGCGGAGCGCAGCCGCTGCATCGCCGAGGAGCAGGAGCGGCGGGAGCGCCTCGGCCGCCGCGAGCGCGAGATGCCGCTCGACTGCGACCGGCTGCTCGGGCCGGACAAGGAAGCCTGCCTCAAGCGCGGCGGCACGGTGCGCGCAGGCGGGACCGATCGACGCTAAGCTAGCGGCGATGGAAGGCGAAGACGTCGAAGGTCTGCTGCGGCGCGAGCGGCGCGAGCGGCTGCCGCTCGCGCGCCAGGTGCTGCTCTACCTCGATCCCTTCGCGCTCTTCAAGGACGCCTCCACCGGCTCGCGCCTGGCGCGCGAATGCGCGCTGCAGTACAACCGGGCGATGCGCTGGATGCTGATCGCCTACATCCAGCGCTGGGTGCTGATTGCTGCGGTGCTTTTCCTCGGCATCACGCCCGCCGAGGCGCTCGCCGCGCACGGCCCGATGTTCATCCTGCCGGCGGCGGCATTCGCCGTCGGCACGTGCCTTGCGCTCACCGTCACGGCGGTCATCGTCGCGGTCTATTTCCTGCTTGGCATGAGGCGGGAGTAGCCCGTTTACATCCCGACACGGAGGCTATCGATGCGAGTGAACGAAGCGATGACGCGCAACGTGCGCGTCGCCACCCCCGGCCAATCGATCCGCGAGGTGGCGAGGATGATGGCCGAGATCGACGCCGGCGCGATGCCGGTCGGCGAGAACGACCGCCTGGTCGGCATGATCACCGACCGCGACATCGCCATCCGCGCGGTCGCGCAGGGCAAGGGCCCCGACACGCCGGTGCGCGACGTGATGAGCACCGAGAAGGTGCTCTACTGCTACGACGACGAGGACCTCGACCAGGTGGCGAAGAACATGGGCGACGTGCAGGTGCGCCGCCTG
This sequence comes from Burkholderiales bacterium, assembly GCA_036381055.1. Classification (GTDB taxonomy): domain Bacteria; phylum Pseudomonadota; class Gammaproteobacteria; order Burkholderiales; family SG8-39; genus SCGC-AG-212-J23. Next base: position 123,544 of record DASVDO010000009.1, read on the forward strand.
CCGGTGGTGAACCGGGAGAAGCGCCTGGTCGGCATCGTGTCGCTCGGCGACCTCGCCACCCACGAGCGCAAGGCGGCGACCCGGGCGGTCTCCGGCGTGTCGAAGCCCGGAGGCCAGCATAACCAGAGCCAGGCGCGCATCTAGCGCCGCGGCGATCGCGGCGCTGCTCGCCGCGTGCGCGAGCGCGCCGGCACCCGACGTGCCGCTCGCCAAGGAAACCTGGCAGGGCGCGAGCTACGACGACGCGGTGCGCGCCTGGGGCGAGCCGGTGCGCAGCGCCAAGCTGCCCGACGGCCGCGAGAGCCACACCTGGGTGTCGGAGCAGCGCCGCGCGCGCGGCTCGTTCTATCCCTCGATCGGCGTCGGCGTGGGCGGCGGCAGCGGCAACGTCGGCGTGGGCGTGGGCATCGGCGGCATCTACGCGCCGGTCGGCGAGGACGTGCAGCGCTGCGAGCGCACGCTGGTCTTCAGCGACGGCCGCGTGGTCGACCAGACCTGGACCGGCAATGAATCCTACTGCGCCACCCTGCGGCGCTAGTTACTTGCGCACGCCCAGCTTGCGCAGCAGGCTTTCGCGCCGCGCGAGCCACCAGCCGTACTGCACCGGCCAGCGCTCCATCTGCGGATCGGCGCCCAGCGCCTGCGCGGCGTGCAGCGGCCAGTTCGGGTCGTAGAGCGCTTCGCGGCCGATGGCGATCAGGTCGGCCTGGCCGGCGCGCAGCGCGTCTTCGGCCTGCTGCGCGGTGAGGATCAGCCCGACCGCCATGGTGGCGATCGCCGCTTCGCGCCGCACGGTCTCGGCGAAAGGGATCTGGAACCCGGGCACGCGCGGCAGCAGGGTGCGCGTCGCCGCGGTGGCCGAGCCGGTGATGCCGCCGGAGGAGCAGTCGACCACGTCCACGCCCGCCGCTTTCAGGTGCCGCGCGAAGATCACCGTGTCCTCGAGGCTCCAGCCGCCCGGCACGTCGTCGATGGACGAGACGCGCACGAAGAGCGGCCTGTCCTGCGGCCACGCTTCGCGCACCGCGCGCACCACTTCCAGCGGGAAGCGCATGCGGTTCTCCGGCGAGCCGCCGTATTCGTCGTCCCGCTCGTTGGCGACGGGCGAGAGGAACGAGTGCAGCAGATAGCCGTGCGCGGCATGCACCTCCAGCACCTCGAACCCGGCCGCGTGCGCGCGCCGCGCCGCGGCGGCGAAGGCGGCCTTCACCGAGGCGAATTCCGCGGCGGCGAAAGCCTTGGGCGTGAGCCAGCCCTCGTCGAGCGGCTTGGCGCTCGGCGCGACGATCGGCCACGGCCGGTCGCCGCGCTCGAGATCCGCCGGCGTGAGCGGCCCGTTGCCGTACCACGGGCGAGCCATGCTCGCCTTGCGCCCGGCGTGCGCGATCTGCAGCGCGGGCAGCGCGCCCTGGGAACGGATGAAGGCGCAGATGCGCTGCAGGGCGGGGACGTGCGCGTCGTCCCAGATGCCGGTGTCGCCGTGCGTGATGCGGCCGCGGCTTTCCACCGCGGTCGCTTCCATGAACACGATGCCGGCGCCGCCCTGCGCCAGCTTGCCGAGGTGCACGAGGTGCCAGTCGCCGACGTGGCCGTCGCGCGCCGAGTACTGGCACATCGGCGAGACGACGATGCGGTTCTTCGACCGCACGCCGCGCAGCGTGATCGGCTCGAGCAGCAGCGGAGCGGCCCGGGCCGCGAGCGGAGCCTGCACCCGACTAGTTCTGCCGCTCGACCACCGTCTCCTTGCCGGGCGAGCGCTTCAGCGTCATCGCCGACGCCGAGCCCTTGCCCTGCCATTCCTTCTCGTCGATCTTCTCGTTCAGGAAGTTGAGCTCGATGGTCACGTCGTCCGGGTCCTTGAGGAAGATCTGGAAGAGCGGCGGCTTCGCGTCGGGGAAGCTGCGGAAGTGCATCTCGACCTGGTTCCTCTGGATGCGCTCGCGCACCTCGTCCGGGCTCTTGGCGAGGAAGGCGATGTGGTCGACCGCGCCCGAGCCCTGCGTGCCTTTCGGATGCTTCTTCAGCAGGAAGCGGTCGCGGATCTCGTTCGGCTCCTGCGAGGCGAGGTGCACGCAGGTCTCGCCGTTGGCCTTCAGCCAGTAGCCGGGGAAGCCGAAGTCCGGGCGCGCCGTGTCGACCTCCATGCCGAGCACGCGGCAGTAGAAATCCTTGGTGCGCTCGAGGTCGCGGGCGACGAGCAGGAAGTGGTTGAGGCTGGTGACGGGCATGCGATCCTCCGGCGGAAAGGGTGCCTGGATCATTTTACCTGCTGAAACCTGGGCCCCCGCTTTCGCGGGGGCGACGAACACGGGAGCTTCTAGTCCCCCAGGTTGGGGAAGATGAGGCCGAAGCTGAAGATGCAGACGACCAGCTTGCACAGGAACACGGTCTTCTGCCGCAAGCTCATTTCCCTGAAGGGAATCGATTTTTCCACGCGGGGCTCCTTTGCCGCGCGCAGCATACGCGGCCGGGCTTGCGGCACGCTGACTCAGCGCCGACGCCTGGCCTGCACGACCAGCCAGAGCACGCCGAGCACCACCAGCGTCACCATCAGGACGGCGATCTGCGCGAGCTTCACCCGGCCGACCCAGGCCTCGAGCGCCTGGCCGGCGAAGTAGCCGACGCCGGCGACGAGCGGCGCCCAGATCAGCGCGCCGATGGCGTTGAACAGCGCCAGCCGCCACGGCGCGATGCCGAACGAGCCGATGACGATCGGCCCGGCGATGCGCATGCCGTAGAGGAAGCGCAGCAGGATCACCGCCGGCGCGTCGAAGCGCCGCACCAGCCGCTCGACGCGCGGGGCCCGGGCGGCGAGCGCCGGGTAGCGGGCGAGCAGCGCCGGGCCGTAGCGCCGGCCGATCCAGAAGCAGGCCTGGTCGCCGAGGAAGGCGCCGACCGCGGCGACCGCGACGACGTACTCGAAGGTGAGGTAGCCGTACGAGGCGGCGACCCCGGCCAGCGCCAGCACCGATTCGCCTTCGAGGAAAGTGCCGATGAAGAGCGTCGCATACCCGAGCTCCGCGATCAGCTCCTGCATGCGCGCCGCTACATCGTCGGGTGGACGAACCTGCCGCCGAGCGCGACGGTGCCGAACGCCGACCCGGCGATGTCGAAGTTGAACGAGAAATGCTGCGCCATGGCCTGCGTGTCGCGCAGGAAGCGCTGCAGCGGGTCGCGCGTGTAGAGCGCGTTCGCGCCGTAGCAGGACCAGAGCGTCTCGACCGCTTCGCGCGACTGCATGACGGCGAGCGTGTTCTGCGCGCGCAGGCGCAGCTTCTCCTCGAGCGGCAGGCGCTCCTGCTCCTCGAAGGCGATCGCCGACTGGCGCATCAGCGCGCGCGCCGAGTCGATCAGCACGCGCGCCCGCGCCACCTTGATCTGCACCGCCTGGAACTCGCTCACCTTGGCGCCGGTGTACGTCCCGGTGCGCTTGGCGAACACCTCGACCACGTGCTGGTAGGCGCCCTCGGCGGCGCCGAGCGCGGCGGCGGAGAGCGGATGTCCGGCGGCGGCGACCAGCGGCACGCGGAAGAGCGTGCCGCGGTTGAGCTTCGCGCCGGGATGCTCCAGGCCGCCGCGGCAGCGCGCCAGCTCGAGCGCGCGCCGCTCGGGGACGAACACCTCCTTCAGCTCCACGTCCTTGGAGCCGGTGCCGATCATGCCCATCGCGTACCAGGTGTCGATGATCCGGTAGTCGCGCTTCGGCACGAGGCACAGCCGCCAGTCGACGGCCTTGTTGTCGTCGTCGTAGACGGTCACCGCCAGCATGTTCCACTGGCAGTTGTCGACCCCCGAGGAGAACGGCCAGCGCCCCGACACCTGGAAGCCGCCCGGCACCTTCCTGCCGCGCCCGGCGGCAAGCGCGATCGAGGAGGCGATCAGCGCGTCGGGGTTCTCGTCCCACACCTCGTGCTGCGTCTCGGGCTCGTAGTAGCCGAGGATCCAGTGGTGGCAGCCGAGATTGCCGACGTTCCACGCGGTGGACGGGCAGCCGCGCGCCAGCTCGGCGACGATGTCGACCACCGCGACGTACGGCAGCTCCATGCCGCCGAACGCCTTCGGCTGGCTGTAGCGGAACAGGCCCGTCTCGTGCAGCAGCGCCTCGTTCTCCGGCAGCAGCACGCGCGCGTCCTCGCACTTCTGCGCGCGCTCGCGCAGCACGGGCACGATCTCGCGCGCCCGGCGCATCGCTTCGTCGTAGCTCACGGCGGAGAAATCGGCCATCGCCCGGATTCTACGTCGCTGCACGGGACATCTTGACGCGCCTTCTTCGCCCCTGCCTAATACGACGGAGGAGGGCAGGAAGGTGCTGCTGGAGCGGGATCGGCCGATGGCGCTTCTGCAGGCGGCGCTGCGCGATGCACACGAAGCCCGCGGCCGCACCGTCGTGATCGGCGGCGAGGCCGGCATCGGCAAGACCGCGCTGCTCGAGGCGTTCACCCGCGGGCACGCCGGCGAAGCCCGCGTCCTCTGGGGCGCCTGCGAGGCGCTCGCCACACCGCGGCCGCTCGGTCCGCTCAGCGACATCGCCGCGCAGCTCGGCGGCGAGCTGCGCGCCGGTTTCGCCGCGAGCCGTCCCCCGTACGAGCTCTTCCAGAGCTTTCTCGACGCGTTGCGTGAGCTGCCGCCTGCGGTGGTGGTCATCGAGGACGCGCACTGGTGCGACGATGCCACGGCGGATTTCGTGCGCTTCGTCGGGCGGCGCATCGCCCGTTACCGGGCGCTGCTCGCAGTGACCTGCCGCGACGAGGAGCTCGCCGCGGGACATGCGCTGCTTCGCGCACTCGCCGACGTGCCGGTGGACCACGTCACGAGGGTGCGCCTGGAGCCGCTGTCCGAGGACGGGGTGCAGCGGCTCGCGGGCGGCCGCGGCAAGAGCATTCCCGACCTCTACCGCCTCACCGCAGGCAACCCCCTGCTCGCCTCCGAGCTGCTGCGCAGCGACGAGCCCGGGGTCGCGGCGACGCTGCGCGACCGGCTGCTCGCGCAGGTTCGCCGGCTGTCCGCGCCGGCGAGAGCGCTGGCCGAGCTCGTCGCGGTCATCCCGGATCGCGCGGAGCGCTCGCTGGTGAGCGCGGAGCTCCCGGACGCCGGTGCGCTGCAAGAATGCCTGGAGCAGCGCCTGCTGGTGGGCGAGCCGCAGCATGTCCGCTATCGCCACGAGCTGACGCGCCGCGTGCTCGAGGAGGCACTGCCGCCGCGGCGGCGCGAGGCGCTGAACGCGCGCGTGCTAGGCCTGCTCGAGCGCCAGCCGCCGCACGCGCGCTCGCTCGCCCGCCTGGTCCACCACGCCGAGGCCGCCGGCGAAGGGGCCGCCATCCTTCGCTATGCGCCGCTCGCCGGCGACGAGGCGGCGAGCCGCGGCGCCCACAGGCAGGCGGTCGCGTTCTACGAGGCCGCGGTACGCCACGCCGGCAGCCTGGCAAGCCGCCAGCTCGGCGTGCTTCGCGACAAGCTCGCCTGGGCGGCGTTTTCGTGCGGGATGCGCGACAAGGCGCTCGAGGCGAACGAGCTCGCCTGCGCCTGCTGGCGCGAGTCGGGCGACACCTTCTCCGAGGGCCGCAACCGCCGCATGCGCTTCGATTTCGGCGAGTTCAGCAACTTCCCGGTGCAGCGGGCCGGGTTCGGCCAAGCGCTCGAGGACGCGGTGCGCCTGCTGGAGCCGCACGGGCCTTCGAGCGAGCTCGCCATGGCCTGCGCCGGCCGCGCGATGCTGCTCAGCCTCCAGGGGCGCCACGCGGAAGCCGGCGACAGCCAGCAGCGCGCGATCGCCATGGCCGAATCGCTCGGCAATCCGCAAGCGCTCGTCCACGTGCTGCTCATGGGTGAAAGGCGCCGCAACTCGTTTTTCCGTGCGGCCGACCTGGAGCGCGCGGCGCGCGCGCTCCAGCTGGCGCTCGGGCAGCGCGACGACACGCTCGCTGCGCAGGCGTATGTCTTCTATGTCCTGTTCGCGCTCATGGCCGAGCAGCCGGCGCTATGCGAGCGCATCCTCGCGGAGGCTTTGCAGTTCGTGGCCGAGCGCGACTTCGACTGGCAGAAGCTGATCCTGCTCGGCCTGCGCGCCCGGCTGGACCTGCAGCAGGGCGATTGGGCCGCCAGCGAGCGCGTGGCGGAGTCGATCCTGCGGCAGCCCGAGCTGCCCGGCCTGGCGGAGTTCTTCGCCAATGCCTGCCAGGGCCTGGTGCGCTGCCGCCGCGGCGACGCACGCGGCGAAGCCCAGGTCGCGCGGGCGCTGGAGCTGGCGTGCTCGAAGATCGCGTCGCCGGCCTCGCGGGTAGGCGCGCAGGCGATGGTCGCCGAGATGCACTGGCTGCGCGGCGACCTGCGCGCGAGCCTGGAGCATGCGCGCCGGGGCTACGACGAGGCGCTCGCGATGAAATTTCCCGCGCTCGCGCTGAGCCGCTACGCGCTGTGGCTGCGGCTCGCCGGCGGCCTGGAGCGGCCGGCGGCGGAGGTTCCGGAAACGCCCTACGAGCGGGCGCTGGCCCTCATGGACGGCGATCCCGCGGCGCGGCGCGAAGCGTTCGCGATCCTCGATCGCCTGGGCGCTACGGCGAGCGCGAGGCGCTGCCGCGACATGCTGCTCGCCCACGGGGTGCGCGGCGTGCCGCGCGGCGCGCGCGCCAGCACGCGGGCCAACCCGGCCGGGCTCACCGCGCGGGAGATCGAGGTCCTCGCGTACCTCGACCAGGGGCTGGCGAACGCCGAGATCTCGTCCCGGCTGCATCGCTCGGCCAGGACGATCGCGCACCACGTCTCGGCGATCATCGCCAAGCTCGGGGCGAGCAACCGGCAGCAGGCGGTGCACATCGCACGCCGCAACGGCCTGCTGCACGTGGAAAATAGGGAGCCTCCGCCCGCAATATAGGCAACCCGCGCGATGTGCGCGCGGGACCGGCGCGCTACCTTCAGGCACGGTCAATCCGGGGAGCGCCACCATGCACGACCTGCACGGCCTCGACCTGTCGACGGCGAGCAATGCCGCGGCCGAAGCCTTCAACCGCACCTTGCAAGCCTATCTCGGGTATCGCAGCGATATCGCCGCGCATCTCAAGGCGACCCTCGAGGCGGATCCGTCGTTCGCCCTGGCTCACTGCGTCAGGGGCTACCTCCTGATGCTGACCTACAAGCAGGGCAACGTCGCGCTCGCCGCGCAGGCCTGCGACAGCGCGAAGCGCCTGGCCGCCGCGGCCACGCCGCGCGAGCAGGCGCACGTGCAGGCGCTCGCCGCCTGGATCGGCGGCGACCTCGACGGGGCGCTCGCCGCCTGGGAAGGCATGCTGCGAGCCTGGCCCGCCGACCTGCTCGCCATGCGCCTCGCGCATTTCAATTACTTCTGGCTCGGCCGGCCGCGCGACATGCGCGCGTCCCTCGAGCGCATCACGGGGCGGTGGTCGAAGCTGCCGGGCTACGGCATCCTGCTCGGCTGCCTGGCCTTCGCGCTGGAGGAATGCGGCGAGTACGCGGCGGCCGAGCGCGCCGGGCGCGAGGCCGTGGAGCGCGATCCCGCGGACCTCTGGGCGACGCACGCCGTCGCTCACGTGCTCGAGATGCAGGGACGGCGCGAGGAGGGCATCGAGCTCCTCGCCGCCCTCGAGCGGTACTGGGGGCAGGCCAATAACCTCGTGCACCACCTGTGGTGGCACCGGGCGATGTACCACCTGGAGCTCGAGGACACCGAGGCGGTGCTCGAGCTGTACGACCGTCGGATTCGCAATCTCGCCTCGCCGCTGGTGGCGGCACAGCCGGACCTCTACATCGACATGCAGAATGCGGCGTCGCTGCTCTTCCGCCTGGAGCGCCAGGGCGTCGACGTCGCGGGCCGCTGGACCGAGCTCGCGGACAAGGCCGAGGCGCGCATCGGGGATTGCCTCTCCGCCTTCACGCTGCCCCACTGGATGATGGCCCTGGCCGCGGACGGACGGGAGGATGCCTGCCGGAGAATGCTCGGCGCGATGCGCGCCTTCGGTGCGGGAGCGGCCAGCACGGCGTCAGTGGTGCGCGACGTCGCCCTGCCGGTGTGCGAGGCCGTGTGGCGCCACCGCCGCGGCGAGTACCCGCAATGCCTGCAGCTCATGCGCCCGGTGCTCGGCGACATGTACCGGCTCGGCGGCAGCCATGCCCAGCAGGACGTGCTAGAGCAGCTGTTCCTGGATGCGGCGACGCGCGCGCAGCGCGTCGACGCGGTGCGTGCCCTGCTCGAGCGGGTCACCGCGGCGCACCCGGTTCCGCCGGGCCGCCGCATCGGCTATGCGGACGCCGCGCGCCGCTTCTCGGCCGGCCCGCCGCACTAGCCTTGCTCTGGCCCTTTATCCCGAGAGGATCTCGACGTCCTTCAGGATCGGATCGTCCTCGATGGCGATCTCGTTCTCGATCAGCAGGCCGCAGCCCGGGCAGCAGAACTGCCGGAACTGCGGCCGCGGGTCGATGAAGCGCCCGGGATCGCCGACGATCGGGTTCGACGCCTGGATCGGCATGTCGTTGCGCACGCAGCGCGACTTGTAGTTGTGGCTGATCGGCCCGAGGTCGGTGCCGCACTTGGCGCAGCCGTAGTGCAGGTTGTCGTACACCGCGAGGCCCTCGCTCACCTGCAGCTTCGGCTTGCCCGGCAGCTTCTTCAGGCCCTCGGCGGTATGGCCCTGCACGCGGCGCGCGCGCAGCTCCTGGCGGCGGCGCCGGGTCGCCGCCTCGTCGCCCGGCACCACGCCGTAGATCTCGAGCGCCGCCTTCTCGCTCACGTCGCCGTTGGCGACGTCGGCCTCGACCTTCGCCGGGTCGCGCTCCAGCGGGTCGCCGTAGCCGCCCGCCGCGGACCACAGCACCGCGTACACGTCGTCGGGCTCCTGCACGAAGTCCTGCTGGCGCAGCCCGAGCGTCTGCGGCTCGCCCTGCAGCTCGTCGATGTCGCGCACCAGCTCGCTCGCCTTCATCTTCTGCAGCACGTTGGAGCGCTTCAGGAACCGGTAGCGGTTCACCGCGCCGGGGTAGCCGCCCATCATGCCGGTCGAGGTGGGAATGGCGTTGCCCGAGGAGAGCGTGTCGTGCGTGATGCGGTCGGTGCCGTGCGGGATGAAGCACGACTCGGCGGACAGGCCGCCGCGGTACTTGCCGGCACCGCCGGAGTCCGTAATTTCCTTTCTATATAAAAACAAAACCGGAAAGCTTTGCTCGGTATGCTCCACGTTCGGCAGCTTGCAGATCGGCGTGCGCGACTGGCCGCCGGTGGAGATGCCGTCGGCGTGCGAGAAGGCGCCGATCGCGCCGCCGATCGGGTCGACCAGCAGGTAGCCGTAGCGCTCGCCCCACTGGTCGATGCCGCGGAAGATGGTCGCCGGCCACTGGCTGGTGCCGCC
>DASVDO010000010.1:0-27919 GCA_036381055.1 Burkholderiales bacterium
GGCGAGCTTCTTCAGGCTTTCGACGTTGACGCGCGCGTCGGGGTCGCGCTTCCAGTCGGCGTTGCGCACGTAGATGTCGACCGGCGTGCGCACGAAGCCGGCCTTGTGCAGGTCGCGCTTCGCCTGCTCGGTGTGCTCGAGGTAGTACTGGGTGACCGCGACGTAGTCGGCGAGGAAGGCGCGCACCACGTCGGGGTGCTCCTTCAGGAATTTCTCGCCGAACCAGATGTCGAGCAGCTCGTGGTCGTAGCCGACCGCCTCGACCGCGGTGAACAGCTTGCGCAGGCCGCCCTTGGCCACCTCGGCCGAGTAGAACGGCTCGACGAAGGTGCCCGCCTGGATCTTGCCGGTGCGCACCGAGTCGCCCATCGCCGGGAAGCCGAGCGAGAAGACCTTGGTGTCCCGGTCGGGCACGAGCCCGGCGTTGAGCAGCCCGGCGCGCGCCCACAGGTCGGTCGCGGTCTTGTAGCCGACCACGCCCACCGTGCCGCCCTTCAGGTCCTTGACGGTCTTGATCGGCCCGTCGTCCTTGACCATGTAGGTGGTGCTGAACCACTGCTTGCCGGCGGCTTCCTGACAGATCGAGGCGACGACCTTCATGTCGACGCCCTGGGCGCGCACGAAGATCACCGCGAGGCCGGGCGCGGTGCCGGCGTCCAGCTCGCCGGCGAGGAAGGCCTGGAAGCGCTCCGGGTTCGCCTGGAAGAGGATCTGCTTGAGCCGGTACTTCTTGCCCTGGTTGGGCGTCAGGTCGGGCCGCGCGCTCATCAGCCAGACCTGCTCCTCGGCGGCGAAGCCGCGGCCGAAGCGGATCAGCGTCGGCTCCTGCGCCAGCGCCGCGCCGGCGAGCGATACGCCGACCATGAACAGGATGCCGCGCAACATCGGTCTCCCCCTCAGGCGTAGTACGTGTCGAGCTTTTCCCAGTATACCAACCGGTCTCGCAGCGCCACCAGCGCGCGGTCGAGCGCGAGACCCAGGAGCGAGATCACCACCACCAGGGCGAGGATGCGGTCGGTGCGCAGCGAGGCGAGCGAGTAGCTGATCAGGTAGCCGAGCCCGTCGACCGAGCTGATCATCTCGGTGATCACCACGACGATCAGCGCCACCGGCAGCGCCACGCGCAGCGCGGCGAACACGTACGGCATGGTCGCCGGCAGCACCACCCGGCGCAGGGTGCGCCAGCGCGAGGCGCCCATGTTGGCCGCCGACCAGAGCAGCGGCAGCGGCACGTTGCGCGCGCCCTGCGAGGTGATGATCACCATGGGATACAGGCACTCGAGGAAGATCAGCGCCACCTTGGACAGGCTGCCCAGGCCGAAGACGAAGATGAAGATCGGGAACAGCGCGAGCTTCGGCACCGCGTAGGTGCCGGAGAAGAGCGGCTCGAGCAGGCCGGCGAAGAAGGGCGAGCGGCCCATCACCAGGCCGAGCAGCGCGCCCACCAGCGCGGCGGCGCCGAAGCCGGCGAACGCGCGGTACAGCGACACCCACGCCTGCATCGCCCCCTCGGCGCCGGTCGCGAACGCGAGCAGCTCGCGGCCGATGCGCTCGAGCGGCGGAAAGAGCAGCGGGCTCCACAGCCCGCTCCTCGCCGCCATCTCCCACGCCGCGAGGATCACCGCCACCAGCACCAGCGGCCGCAGCCAATTCGGGGTCAGGGTCGTAATTCCTTTCTCCGTCACGCGTGCGTCTCCTGCCAGGCGAGCGCGCGCGAGCGCGCGAGGCGCAGCAACCGGTCGCCGGCGTAGCCGAGGATGGCGATCGCGACGAGCGCCACGTACATCAGGTCGAAGCGCATGCTCGACTCTGCGTCGCGGATCAGGTGGCCGAGGCCCGAGCGGGCGTTGATCATCTCGGCGGCGAACATCACGATGAACGAGAGCGCGAGCGCCACGCGCAGCCCGGCGAACAGGTAGGGCAGCGCCGCGGGCACGACCACGCGGCGGAAGATCTGCGCGCCGTCCGCGCCCATGTTGCGCGCCGACCAGACGAGGATGCGCGGCGTGGCGCGCGCGCCGTAATAGGCGTTGATGTACAGCGGATAGAAGCAGGCGAGCGCGATGATCAGGATCTTCGACAGGTCGCCGATGCCGAACCACAGCATGAACAGCGGCAGCAGCACGATCTTCGGCACCGGGTAGGAGAGGAACACCAGCGGGCTCAGCGTCTCGTCGAAGCCGCGGCGCACGCCGGCGACCAGCCCGAGCAGGATGCCGAGCAGCGCGCCGAGCGCGAATCCCGGCAGCGCGCGGCCGAGGCTCGCCAGCACATGGTCGTACAGCTCGCGCGTGCCGAGCGCCGCGACGAAGCTCCTGGCGATCTCCGAGGGCGGCAGCAGGTAGGCCGGCCCGCCGCTCGCGGCAACCGCCTGCCAGAGAACGAGCAGGCCGAGGACGAGACTGGTTTTACCGAGGGTCTTCAAAAAATGGTGACTGTCACCATTTTCCCGGCGCTAGACCCAGGCCTGGATCACATAGTCGTAGGCCGCCTGCGCGTTCGCCATGTCGACGCGCTGCAGCTGGATGGCGAAGCCGCCGCCGGTTTTCTTCAGCGTGTGCCGGTAGCGGCCGGCGAAGTGGCGCACGTCGTCGCGCCGCAGCTCGAGCATGTGGAAGCGCGAGCGCACCACCACCTCGTCCTTCGTCGCCTTCTCCACGATCACGTTGGAGATGACGTGGTTGGTCTCCCAGAGCGGTCGCTGCGACCAGGCGTCGGGATGCAGCAGCCGCTTCATGCGCACGTTCATCAGGTTCTTGTCCTCGGCGAAGATCGCCGGCATGCCCTCCCAGGTGGTATGCGAGGGCTCGGGCGGCATCCAGTACATGCCCTCGGGCGTGAACAGATCGATCCACGCCTGCCACTGCTTGTCGTCGAGCAGCTCCGCCTGGCGGTAGAGGAACTGCTCGACCTCGCGCTGCAGGTCGCCCTTAGCCACGCATGTACTCCGCCCAGGCCTTCATCTGGTTGCGCATCGGCGCCTCCGAGGTGCCGCAGTTGGGCGCGGTCTCGATGGCGCCGTCCTTCTCGATGTCGCGGCCGAGGTGGCGCGCGAAGCTCACCCAGTCGCCGCCGTTCGAGGCGAGTCCCTGGTGGCACTTCCAGAAGTTCTCCAGGTCGTCGGCGTTGACCAGCGTCGAAGGCGAGTTCACCAGGTTGTAGTAGGCGAGGGAGCGCCGGTAGATCGCCTCGGGCGCGCCCTTCAGGCGGAAGTGCCAGATCTCGGTGAGCGTCTTGTCGACGCCGAGCGGCCGCACCGCGCGCAGCTGCTGCAGCGGCGACTGCACCGAGAGCCCGGGATAGATCAGCACGTGGTGGATGTTGACGCCGACGATCTCCTCGAAGCGCTTCTGCCCGTACTTGGCGATCATGATCCTGTCGTAGGCGAGCGTGTCGGGATCCTGCGGCCGCAGGCCCATGTAGCCGGTGAGGATGCAATGCCCGTACGGGTAGTTGATGGTCTGGAAGCTGTCCCACTTGTCGATGGTCACCGTCGCGAACGCCGAGAGCATGTGGTAGGAGAGCGGCGCCTCGCCTTTCGGCGTGCGCGCGGCGATCTCCTTCTCCACCTCGTGCGCGGCGCGCCCGGTCGACTGGTGCGTCACCGAAGGGTGCAGCGCGTCGAGCTGGTTCTCGAGGAAGATCTTCCAGTTCGAGTGCTGGATGACGCGGAAGCAGTTCGGCACCACCTCGACCTCGCCCTCGGGCGCGCGGTCGCACATGTCGTCGAAGGCGACGATCGCCTTGCCGAGGAACTCCTTGAGCGTCGGGCCGTCCTTGGCGAGGCTCGCGAACACGAAGCCGCGGTAGTTCTCCACCCGCGCCGCGGGCTTCATGCACAGCTCGGGGCTGTCCTTGCTGAGCCGCGTGCCGGCGTAGCCCGACTCCATCATCGGGATCGAGCGCAGCTTGCCGTCGTGCCGGAACGTCCAGGCGTGGTAGGAGCAGCGGAAGAACTCGCCGGTGTTGCCCTTGCGGTCGCCGGCGATCATGTTGCCGCGGTGCGGGCAGCGGTTGTAGAGCACGTGGATCGCGCCGTCCGAGCCGCGCACCATGATCATCGGCTGGCGGCCGATCTGCACGGTGTAGTAATCGCCCGTCTTCGGCACCTGCGTCTCGTGGCCGCAGTAGATCCACACCTTCTCGTGGATGCGCTGCATCTCCAGCTCGAAGATCTCCGGGTCGGTGTAGACCTCGCGTCGCACCCGGTCGGGCTCCACGTACTGGGTCAGGTCGGGAATGCGTTCCTGCAGCATGGTTCCTCCTCCTAGGCCGCCCGCTCGGCGGCGGCCGGCTCGTCAAGATTGCTCTTCATCTGCGCGAGCGCCTGGCGCAGGCGCTCCAGCGTCGCCGGCGACAGCCCGGCGAGCGCCGCCGCGTTGAGCTGCGAGACGCCCGGCCAGACCCGCGCGAACAGCCGCTCGCCGGCCGCGGTCAGCGCGAGGCGCGTGACCCGCATGTCCGCGCCGTCGGCGCCGCGCGAAAGCCAGCCCGCCTCCTGCATGCGGTCGACCGTGCGCGTCAGGGTCGTGCGGTCGATCGACGCCAGCTCGGCGAGCTCGCTCATCGTGCACTGGCGGCGCGAATAGAGCGCCGCGAGCGCGCGCCACTCCGGCACGCGCAGGCCGAAGCGCTTCAGCTCGGCGTTCAGCCGCCGGTCGCGCGCGCCCATCACCTGCGTCAGCCAGAAGAACACGTGCTGGTCGAGATCGAACGCCGGGCGCGCCGCCATGCCCCAAACGTACTGCGGAGTTGCGTGCGTTTGCAACTAATAAACGGGGTCCGTCCCTGATCCAAGGCGGGGCATCACCTCGGCCGCGAAGAGCTCGAGCGAGCGCAGGGCGGCCTCGGGGGCGAGGTCGCCGAAGCTGAAGACGCCGAGCAGGTAGTTGATGCCGGTCGAGCGGACGAGCTCGCCGAGCTTGTCGGCGACCTCGGCCGGCGTACCGGTAATGAGCGGTTGCGCGGAGTCGGGGGAATAGGGCTCGGTGTTGTGCACGTCGGGCCGGCCGAGCTTGCGCGTCAGGTGGTGGATGTGCGAGCTCCAGACCCGGTGCGCCGCCTCGCCCAGGCGCTTCGCCTCGTCGCTCCTTTCCGCAATCACCAGGTGCTGCGTCTTGGCGAGGAACGGCGAAGCGACGTGGGCGTTGTGCCGGCCGGGATCGTGGCGGTGCTTTTGCCACAGCTCGCGATAGCGCTCGAAAAGCGGCCGCGCATCCGCGGGTTTGCCGAGCAGCGCCGTGTGGTAGCCGTGGCGCGCCGTGAAGTCGATCGAGTCCCGGTTCGAGCTCGGGAACCAGAGCGGCGGATACGGCTTCTGCAAAGGCTTGACGTGGAGCTCCACGCCCTCGTAGCGGAAATGCTTGCCCTGGAAATCCAGCGTCTCCGACCGGCACGCGGCGAAGAGCACCTCCAGCGCTTCGCGGTATTTCTCGCGCGACTGCTCGATCGATTGCAGGCCGAAGATGCGCGACTCGATCGGCGAGACGCCGCGGCCGACGCCGAGCTCGAGCCGCCCGCCCGACATCTGGTCGAGCATGCATACCTCCTGGTAGAGCCGGTACGGGTCGTGCCACGGCAGGCAGAAGGTGAGCGCGCCGGCGCGCAGCCGCTCGGTGCGCTGGAAGATCGCCGAGAGCATCACCGCCGGCGAGCCGTCGACCGAAAGCGGCGTGCCCTGGTGCTCGGCGATGAAGTAGGCGTGGAAGCCGAGGCGGTCGGCCGCCTGCGCGAGCTCCAGCTTGTGCGCGTACACCTTGCGCGGCGAGCGCGTCGGCGAAGCCTCGATCCAGTCGAACAGCCCGAAATTCAAGATTTGCCTTTCACGGTCGATACGATCCCGGCGAATTTTGCGGTAATGTACGGCACCGCATGGGAGCCACTGAAGCGCTGAACATCGGTCAACGGGATCTCAGAGAGTTGCCGGCTTACGGTATCCCGGAGGCCGCCGGCTATCTTCGCATTCCGGTGTCGACCCTGAGGTCCTGGCTCTTGGGGCAGCGCTACACCGTAGGCGACCAGCCCAGGTTCTTCAAGCCCGTAATCGAAATCGCAGACCGCAAGCAGCGCCAGCTTTCATTCATCAATCTGGTGGAGGCGTTCGTGCTGGCGGGTATTCGGCGCGAGCACGAAATTCCGCTCCCGAAAGTCCGGAGGGCGGTTGACTATCTGCGGCGCACCTTCGGCAGCAGGCGCCCGCTCGCGGACGAGCAGTTCGAGACCGATGGCGTCGATCTCTTCGTGGAGAAAATGGGCGCAATCATCGGCGCGACGCAGGAGGGCCAAATCCAGCTGCGCGAAATGATCCTCGACCGGTTGCAGCGCGTGCGACGGGATCCGAAGGGAGTACCGGAAAGGATTGTCTTGTTTCCGGCGGCCGGCAAACGAGGAAGCGCCGACGTTGTTATCGACCCTCGGCTGTCGTTTGGCAGGCCGGTCTTGCAAGGCGTCGGCGTGCGAACGTCCGTGCTCGCCGAGCGATTTGACGCGGGGGACGACATCGAGCTCTTAGCGCGGGAGTATTCCGCGCCACCGGCGGCCATACAGAATGCCATCCGGTGCGAGCGCCGAGCAGCGTAGAGCCGCCAGGTTAGCTTCGCTAACCTTCTTTCTCGACCACCAGATTGGCCGATATCAAGTTGCCGACGCGCTGCGCTCTGCCGGCGCGGCTGTCGAAGTGCATCTTGATCATTTCCCGGGCGATGCGCCGGACGTCGTTTGGATATCGGAAATCGGGCGTCGAGGTTGGGTCTTGATTACCAAAGACCAGAGTATCCGGCGCAACCCCCTGGAACGCGCCGCTTACCAGGCAGCGCGGCTCCCTTTTTACGGTCTCTCGCTACGGGGTATTCAAGAAACTCGGCTGAAGGCCGATCACCGTCAGACCCCGAGGTACCTGTGCCAGAGCGCGCGATCGGCGTCGAGCTCGCGCGAGCTGCCCTGCCACGCGACGCGGCCGCGCTCGATGATGGTGTGCCGGTCGGCGAGCTTCACCAGCCGCTCGACGTACTTGTCGATGATCAGGATGGTCTGGCCTTCCTCGCGCAGCCGCGCCAGGCAGCGCCAGATCTCCTCGCGCACGAGCGGCGCGAGGCCCTCGCTCGCCTCGTCGAGGATCAGCAGATGCGGGTTGGTGACCAGCGCCCGGCCGATCGCCAGCATCTGCTGCTCGCCGCCCGAGAGCTGGTTGCCGGCGTTGTCGCGCCTTTCCGCGAGCCGCGGGAAAAGCCGGAACACGCGCTCGGGCGTCCACGGGTCCTTGCGCCCGGAGCGGTTGGCGGCGAAGGCGACGAGGTGCTCGCGCACCGAGAGGTTGGGGAAGACCTGCCGGCCTTCGGGCACCAGCGCGATGCCCAGGCGCGCGATGCGCTCGGGCCGCTCGCGCTCGATCGCGCGGCCGCGGAAGCGCACCGCGCCGCCGCGCGCGCGCGTAAGGCCCATGATGGTGCGCACGGTGGTCGTCTTGCCCATGCCGTTGCGGCCAAGGAGCGTCACCATCTCGCCCGCCTCGATCGCGAGATCGATGCCGAAGAGCACCGGGCTCGCGCCGTAGCCCGCCTCGAGCTGCGTCACCTCAAGCAGCAAGCTCGTCTCCCAGGTAGGCCTTGCGCACCTCGGGATCGACGCGGATCGCCTGCGGGCTGCCGCTCGCGACGAGCCGCCCGTTCACCAGCACCGAGATGCGGTTGGCGAGGCGGAACACCGCGTCCATGTCGTGCTCGACCAGCAGCACGGTGAGCCGCGCGCGCAGCCGCTCGACCAGCTCGATCATGCGCGCCGACTCCTGCGGCCCCATGCCGGCCATCGGCTCGTCGAGCAGCAGCAGGCGCGGCCGCGTGGCGAGCGCGAGCCCGACCTCGAGCGCGCGCTGGTCGCCGTGCGCGAGGTTCCCGGCGACGGCGTCGAGCTTGTCCGCGAGGCCCACTTCCCCGGCGAGCGCCCGCGCCTCGTCGGTGAGGGCGGTCTCGGCGGCGAGCGGCCGCCAGAAGGAGAAGCTCGAGCCGCTGCGCGCCTGCACCGCGAGCGCCAGGTTCTCGAGCACGGTGAAGCGGCGGAAGATGCTCGTCACCTGGTAGCTGCGCGCCAGCCCGGCGCGCACGCGCGCGTGCGCCTTGAGCCGGGTGATGTCCTCGCCCTCGAAGACGATGCGCCCGCTGTCCACCGCCAGCATGCCCGAGACCTGCGCGATCAGGGTCGTCTTGCCGGCGCCGTTCGGGCCGATCAGCGCGTGCACCTCGCCGCGCGCCACCTCCAGCGTCACGTCGTCGGTGGCGACCACGCCGCCGAAGCGCTTCGACACGTTGCGCAGCTCAAGCACGCGCGTCCCCGCGCTTCTTCCCGGCGAGCATGCCCGCCAGGCCCTGCGGCGCGGCGAGCACGATGGCGAGCAGCACTGCGCCGACCGCGAGGCCGGCGTGGTCCTGGTAGTTCGGCGCGAGCGCCGCGAGCCATTCGAACTGGTAGTCGGCGATGAGGTGCTCGAGTCCGAGCAGCGCGAACGCGCCGAGCGCGCCGCCCCACAGCCTGCCGACGCCGCCCAGGATCACCATGATCATCAGCGTGCCCGACTGGATCCAGTGCAGCAGGCTCGGGCTCACGTAGCCCGACTGGTTGGCGATCAGCGCGCCGGCCAGCCCCGCCGCCGCGCCGGAGATCACGAAGCAGGCGAGCTGGTAGCGGTAGACCGGGAAGCCGATCGCCTCGGCGCGCGTCTCGTTCTCGCGGATCGCCTCGATCACGCGGCCGAAGCGCGAGCGCGACAGGCGGTGTAGCAGGTAGACCAGCGCGGCGAAGAGCGCGAGCACCAGGTAGTACCAGGCGAGGTCGCCGGCGAGCGAGAGGCCGAAGCCGGGGTCGGAGCGGCCGCGCATCGGCAGCCCGTCCTCGCCGCCGTAGGTCTTCAGCGAGACGAACAGGTAGTACACCATCTGCGCGAAGGCGAGCGTGATCATGATGAAGTACACGCCGCGCGTGCGCAGCGACACCGCGCCGATGAACAGCGCCGCCAGCGCCGCCACCGCCACCGCCGCCGGCCAGGCGAGCCACAGGCTCTGCACGCCCTCGGCGGCGAGGATGCCGACCGTGTAGGCGCCGGCGCCGAAGAACGCGGCGTGGCCGAAGCTCACCATGCCGCCGTAGCCGAGCGCGAGGTTGAGGCTGGTCGCGGCGATGGCGTAGATCAGCATGCGGCTTCCGAGGCTCACGTAGAAGAGCGCGTCCATCGCCTGCATGGCGAGGGGAAAGGCGAGCAGCGCGACGAAAGCCGCGACGACCCGGCTCATCCGCGCGCCGGGAAGAGGCCCTGCGGCCGGAAGTACAGCACCACCGCCATCAGGAGGTAGATCGCCACCGAGGCGACCGCGGGCCCTGCGCCGCTCGCGAGCTGCGGCGGCAGGAACAGGCCGAACAGGAGCGGCAGGAAGGCGCGGCCGCCGGTGTCGACGATGCCGACCAGCAGCGCGCCGACCAGCGCGCCGCGGATCGAGCCGACGCCGCCGATCACGATCACCACGAAGGCGAGGATCAGGATGTTCTCGCCCATGCCGACCTGCACGGCGAGGATCGGCCCGAGCATGGCGCCCGCCAGCGCGCACAGCGCCGCGCCGAGGGCGAACACCGCGGTGAACAGGCGCCGGATGTCGACGCCCATGGCGAGTGCCATCTCGCGGTTCGAGGCGCCGGCGCGCACCAGCATGCCCACCCGGGTCCTGGTCACCAGGAAGTAAAGCAGCAGGGCGACCAGCAGGCCGACGCCGATGATCAGCAGCCGGTAGGACGCGTACTGCAGCCCGCCGGGCAGCGTCACCGGGCCGGCGAGCCCGGGCGGCGCGTTGAGCATGATCGGCTGCGAGCCCCAGACGATGCGCACCACCTCGTTGGCGATCAGGATGATGGCGAAGGTGGCGAGCACCTGCGTCAGGTGGTCGCGCCGGTAGAGCCGCCTGAGCAGCGTCAGCTCGAGCGCCGCGCCGACCAGCGCGGTGGCCGCGAGCGCGAGCGGCAGCGCGAGCCAGAACGAGCCGGTGGCCGCGGCGAAGCTCGCCATCAGGTAGGCGCCGATCATGTACAGCGAGCCGTGCGCCAGGTTGATCATGTCCATGATGCCGAACACCAGCGTCAGCCCGGCGGCGAGCAGGAACAGCATCAGGCCGAACTGCAGGCCGTTCAGCGTCTGCTCTGCGAGGAGGGTCGCCGACATCCCAATTCGGGGACAAATTCAGGGACGGAGCCCGAATCAACTCGAATTTCGGAAAATGGTGACCGCCACGGGCCGTTATTGGTGACTGTCACCATTTTCCGGACCGCTACTTCATCGGGCAGTCCTTGGCCCAGTAGTCGCGATGGTCGTGGAGGATGGTGGCGATCTTGCGGTTGACGATCCGCCCCTGGCGGTCCTTCACCAGCGCGCGCACGTAGTAGTCCTGGATCGGCGTGCCGTTCGGCGCTTCCTTCCACTGGCCGCGCGGCGTCCGCGTGCGCTCGGGCGCCTTCATCAGCGCGGCGTGGAACACTTTCTCGTTCTCGACGTTGCCCTTCGCGTCGCGCACCGCCTGGTCGATGATCAGCGCCGCGGTGTAGCCCTGCTCGGCGTAGAGCGTGGGCAGGCGGCGGTAGGCCTTCTCGAACTCGGCGACGAACTTGCGGTTCGCCTCGTTATCCAGGTCGTAGGCCCATTGCGAGGTGTCGAAGAGCCCCAGCATCGGCTCGCCGACCGCGCGCACCACGTCCTGGTCGGAGACGAAGCCCGGCACGATGAGCTGCATGTCCTTCGACAGGCCCGCGGCGACGAACTGCTTGATGAAGTTGATCCCCATGCCGCCCGGCAGGAAGGCGTACACCGCGTCGGCGTTGGAGGCGCGCATCTGCGCGAGCTCCGCCGAGTAGTCGAGCTGGTTCAGCTTGGAGTAGATCTCGGCGGTGACGGCGCCCTTGTACATGCGCTTGAAGCCGGTGAGCGCGTCCTTGCCCGCCGGGTAGTTCGGCGCGATGAGGAACGCGTTCTTGTAGTTCCTGGAGTTGGCGAACGCGCCCGCCGCCTCGTGGTGCGCCTCGTTCGGCCACGAGGCGGAGAAGAAGTACGGGCTGCAGCCCTTGCCGGTGATCGAGGTGGGCGTCGAGTTCGGCGCGATGTAGAACACCTTGGCGCGCTCGATGGTCGGCCACACGGCCAGCATCACGTTGGAGAACACGATGCCGGTCATCAGGTTCACCCGGTCGCGCCGCAGCATGCGCTCGGCGAGCTGCCGGCCGTTGTCGGGGTTGAGCGCGTCGTCGGCGATGATCACCTCGGTCGGCAGGCCGCCGAGCCTGCCGCCCTTCAGCTTGAGCGCCAGGTTGAAGCCGTCCCGGATCTCGACGCCCAGGCCGCCGGCGGGAGTGGAAAGCGTGGACAGAAAGCCGATCTTCAGCTCTTTCGCCGCATGGGCGCCGAGCGGCGCGAAAGAGAGCGATAGCGCGAGCGCGAGGCCCGTCAGTGTGGTCTTCATTTTTCTCCTCCTCGAGGAGAGCCGATTCTACTAGAGCTTTTCCAGCGTTTCGGCCATGCGCGCGCGCTGCGCCGCGTCGGGCAGCGGTCCCCGGCCGGCGGCGAGGTTGTCGCGCATGTGCTCGGGCTTGCTCGTGCCCGGGATGGCGCAGGTGACCGCCGGATGGGCGACGATCCACTTGAGGAAGAACTGCGCCCAGCTCTCCACGCCCAGCTCGGCCTTCGCCCAGTCGGGGACGCGCTTGCCGCGCACGCGGCGGAAGAGCGAGCCCTGGCCGAACGGCCGGTTGACGATCACCGCCACGCCGCGATCCTGCGCGATCCCGAGCAGCCTGTCGTCGGCCTGCGGCTCGTCGAGCGAGTAGTTGATCTGCACGAAGTCGTAGTCGCCGCGCGAGAGCCAGCGCGCCACCTCGCCGAACGCCGAGGTGGTGTAGTGGGTGATGCCGATGTAGCGCACCCGCCCGGCGGCCTTCCAGTCCTTGAGCGTGCGGGTGTGCGTGGCGACGTCGAGCAGGTTGTGCACCTGCATCAGGTCCATGCGCTCGACCCGCAGGCGGCGGAACGAGGTCTCCATCTGCCGGATGCCCTCGGCCTCGCCGCGCGTCCACACCTTGGTGGCGATGAAGAGCTTCGGCCGCAGCCCGAGCGCGGCGACCAGATCGCCGGCGACCGACTCCGAGGTGCCGTACATCGGCGAGGAATCGACCACGTTGCCGTCGAGCTGCTGCAGCACCTGCGCGAGCTGCGCGCGCGCGGCGGCGTCGCCGCCGACGTCGAAGGTCTGCCAGGTGCCCAGCCCGATCACCGGCAGGCGCTCGCCGCTCGAGGGAATGGCGCGCGTATGGCGCGCCTCGGCCTGCGCGGGCTTCACGAGCGCGGCTGCGCCGAGGCCGAGGAGGAAGCGGCGCCGGCCGCGGCGCCTGCCTCGCCGTTCGTCCATCGCCCGATTCTACGGCCGAGGTAGGCGCCGAGCGCCGCCCAGAGCACCGATATTCCCGCCGCCACGAACGCCGCGCCGGCGAGCCCGGCGAACAGCCAGCCGGAGAGCGCGTCGCCGCCGCGGTAGACCACCGTGTCGATGAAGTTCTTCGCCTTGTAGCGCTCGGCACGCGGCACGACGGTGTAGAGCGCCTCGCGCGCCGGCTTGGCGATCGCGAACTCGCCGACCCGCCGCACGATGCCGAAGCCGATCAGCACGGCGAGCGCCGGCTGCGCGCCGAGCAGCGCGAAGCCGGCGAGCGACACGAGCGGCATGACGACCAGCATCCCGGTCGGGCCGAGCAGCGGCGCGAGGCGCGAGAAGGCGAGCACCTGCAGCGCGAGCGTCAGCGTGTTCACGGTCAGGTCGACGGTGGCGAGGAGCTGCGTGCGCGCCGCGGCGTCCGGCAGCTCGCGCGCCAGGATCTCCACCTGCTGGAAGTACAGCGCGGTCGACAGCGCGGTGTAGCACAGCAGGTAGCCGCAGATCGCCGCCAGGAAGGGCGACACGAGCGCCGCGCGCGCGCCGTCCAGGATGCCGCCGCCGATCGGCGCCTCGGGCGGCGCCTCGCCGCGCCGCGGGTGCCTGCGCGCCCAGCGCCCGAGCATGACGATGCACGGCACCGTGGCGGCGAGCAGCGCCGCCGACAGCACCAGCAGGCCGCGCAGGCCGATCGCCGGCACGAGGGAAGCCGCGGCGAGCGGCCCGGCGATCGCCCCGGTGCTGCCGCCCGCGGCGATCGCCCCGTACAGGCGCGCCGCCTGCGCGGTGTCGAAGAGGTCGGACATGAAGCTCCAGAACACCGACACCGCGAACAGGTTGAACACCGACAGCCAGACGAAGAACACCCGCGCCTCGAGCGCCGCGGCGAAGGCGAGCAGGTTCAGCGAGAAGAACGCGTAGACCACCGGCAGCAGCCGGGCGCGCGGCAGGCGGGCGCACAGCCAGCCGAAGAGCGGCACCGCGAGCAGCATCGCGACGAAGGTCGCGGTGAAGAGCCAGCGCAGCGCCTGCGCGCCGATCTCGACGGCGAGCGAGTCGCGCACCGGCCGCAGCAGGTAGTAGGCGGCGAGCACCAGGCAGAAGTAGGCGAACGCCCAGGCGAGCGCCGGCAGCTCGTGGCGCTCGGCGCGCAGCAGCCGGCAGAGCAAGCGGACCATGAGCTATAGTAGGCGGCGCGCCGGCAGAAGAGAAAAAAGGGAGGAACCGATGGGCTGGATCGTGCTCGCCGTGGCGGTGGTGCTGGTCGTCTGGGTGATCGCCCTCTACAACGGCCTGGTGACGCTGCGCAACCGCTTCAAGAACGCCTTCTCCCAGATCGACGTGCAGCTCAAGCGCCGCTACGACCTGATCCCCAACCTGGTCGAGACGGCCAAGGGCTACATCAAGCACGAGCGCGAGACGCTCGAGGCGGTCACCCGGGCGCGCAACGTCGCGCTCGCGGCCGCCCAGGCGGCGGGCGCGGACCCCGGCAACCCGCAGGCGATGCAGAGCCTCGGCCAGGCGGAGGGCGCGCTCGCCGGCGTGCTCGGGCGCCTGCTCGCGGTCGCCGAGTCCTACCCCGAGCTCAAGGCGAACCAGAACATGCTCGCGCTGCAGGAGGAGCTCTCCAGCACCGAGAACAAGGTGGCGTTCGCGCGCCAGGCCTACAACGACTCGGTGATGGTCTACAACACGCGCCGCGAGTCGTTCCCGGCGAACGTCATCGCGGGCATGTTCGGCTTCGGGCCCGCCGAGCTCCTGCAGGCCACCGAGTCGGCCGAGGAGAGAAGGGCGCCGAAGGTCTCGTTCCGGTAGGGCTTGGATTTTTTCGAGCAACAGGCGCAGGCGCGGCGCACCTCGCGCTGGTTCCTCGCCTGGTACCTCGTCGCGGCGGCCGCGGTCGTGGCGAGCTACGTGCTCGCCGCGGCGCTCGGCTACGCGCTGCTCGCCACCGCCGGCGCGCTGCCGCTGGCCGGCGACGAGCCGCTCTATTGGCGCGGCCTCGGCGCCACCTTTCTCGAGGCGCTAAGCCGCGTGCCGCCGCGCTTCCATGCCAGCGTGGCGCTGCTGGTCGGCGTGCCGATGCTCGTCGTCTCGGCGCTTCGCCTGTGGCGGCTGCGCGAAGGCGGCGAGGCGGTGGCCGAGCTCCTCGGCGCGAGCCGCGTCGAGCCGGGCCGCGCCGCGGGCAAGGAACGGCGCCTGCTGAACGTGGTCGAGGAGATGGCGGTCGCTTCCGGCATCGCCGTGCCGCCGGTGTACGTGCTGCGCCGCGAGCAAGGGGTGAACGCGCTGGTCGCCGGCTATTCGCCGAGCGAGGCGGTGCTCGTCGTGACGCGCGGCGCGCTGGACAGGCTGACCCGCGACGAGCTGCAGGGCGTGATCGCGCACGAGTTCAGCCATATCCTGAACGGCGACATGGCGCTCAACATGTTCCTCGCCGGGCTGCTCTCGGGGCTTACCTGGGTGGGCGCGATGGGCGAGCGCCTCGCGCTCTCGGCGCTCGCGGCGCGCCGGCCGGACGGCGCGCCGGGCGGCGACCCGCTGAGCGTGCTGTTCGGCACGCTGGTCGCGTTCGTCGGCTTCCCCGGCAGCCTCGCCGCGGACGCGCTGCGCGCGCGCATCTCGCGCGAGCGCGAGCTGCTGGCCGACGCGGCGAGCGTGCAGTTCACTCGCAACCCCGAGGGCATCGCCGGCGCGCTCGACAGCCTGCTCTCGCTGCCGGCGACCACGGTCGTGTGGGCGGCGCGCGGCGGCGAGTTCGCGCACATGTTCTTCGCGCCGTCGCGCGGGCGCTGGTGGAGCTTCCCGACCCATCCGCCGATCGCCGAGCGCATCCGCCGCGCCGCGCCCCGCTTCCGGCGCGACGACTATCGCGCGCGCCGCTACGGGCGCAGCCGCGACGTGGCGGTGATCGACGGCTCGGGCAACGTGGTGAAGCACGTGCGCAGCCTCGGCGCGGCGGCGGTAGGCCGGCCGAGCGCGCAGGAGGTCGACTTCGCCGCGCGCCTGCTGGCGCGGCTGCCGGCGGCGGTGAGCGCGGCGCTGCGCGGGCCCGAGGGCGCCGAGCGCACGGTGCTCGAGCTCGCGCGCGGCAGCCTGCCGCGCGAGCACATGCTGACCCTCGCCGACCTCGCCGTGCCGGCCATCAAGTCGCAGCCGCAGAAGGCGCGCGACCGCTTCCTCGCCGAGCTGGCGGCGCTCGTCGAGTCCGACGGGCGCGTCACGCTGCGCGAGTTCGTGCTGTTCACGCTGCTCAAGCAGCGGCTGCGCGAGGGCGCGGGCCAGCCGATCCGCACCCGCTACCGCTCGCTCGCCGAGATCCCGGACGACGCGGTGGCGGTGCTCTCGCTCATCGCGCTCGCCGGCCGCGGCTCGCCCGACAAGGCCTTCGCGCGCGGCGCGGCCATCGTCGAGCTGGGCGATCGCTCGCCGCTCGCGCCCGGATCGCTGAGCACCGCGATGCTCGCGGAAGCGCTCGAGCGGCTGCGCCACCTGGCGCCGCTCGCCAAGCCGGCGCTGCTCAAGGCCTGCTGCGAGACGGCAGGCGCCGACGGGCGCCTCACGCTGGAGGAGGCCGAGCTGGTGCGCATGATCGCCGCGACGCTCGACTGCCCGCTGCCGCCGCTCATCGCGGCGCAGGACCCGGCCGAGCTCGCCAGGCTGGGCGCCGCGGCATGAACTTCTTCGAGCACCAGGAGCAGGCGCGGCGCAGCTCGCGGCGGATGATCGTCCTGTTCGTCCTGGCGGTCGTCGCGGTGATCGCCGCGGTCGACGCGGCGCTCGCGGCGGGCTGGCTGTGGGCGCGCCACGAGCCGCCGCCGAGCTCGCTCTACCTGTGGGGCGCGCTCGGCGCGGCGGCCTGCATCGTCGCCGGCTCGGCGCGCGAGATGCTGCGCCTGAGCGGCGGCGGCGAGGCGATCGCCGAGCTGGCGGGCGGCCGCCTGGTGGCGCCGGCGACCGAGGACCGGCTGGAGCGGCGCCTGCTCAACGTGGTGGAGGAGATGGCCATCGCCTCGGGCGTGCGCGTGCCCAAGGTGTACGTGCTCGACGGCGAGAGCGGCATCAACGCCTTCGCCGCGGGACAGGACGTCTCGCACGCGGTGATCGGCGTGACGCGCGGCGCGCTGGAGCGGCTCTCGCGCGACGAGCTGCAGGGCGTGATCGGCCACGAGTTCAGCCACATCCTGAACGGCGACATGGCGCTCAACCTGCGCCTGATCGGCGTGCTGGCGGGCATCGTCTCGATCGGCTCGCTCGGCGCCTTCGTCATGCGCCGCCTGCGCGGCCGCGGCCGCAACGCCGGCGCGGTCTTCCTGCTCGGCCTGGCGCTGTTCGTGATCGGCTACGTCGGGCTCTTCTTCGCCCGCCTGATCAAGGCCGCGCTCTCGCGCCAGCGCGAGTTCCTCGCCGACGCCTCGAGCGTGCAGTTCACGCGCAACCCGGACGGGCTGTGCGGCGCGCTCGACCAGATCCGCAACGCGCCGGCGGGCGCGCTGGTGGGCGGGCGCTACGCCGAGGAGATGTCGCACATGTTCTTCGGCCAGGCGCTCAGCGTATCGCGCTTCTTCGCCACCCACCCGCCGCTCGCCGAGCGCATCCGGCGCATCAACCCGCAATTCCAGCCGGTGCGCTGGCGGCAGCGCCGCGATGTCGAGCACGCCTTGCCCGCGCAGAAGCCGAAGCGCAGCGGCCGCCGCAGCGGCGACCTCGCCGCGGCCTGGGAGCGCTCGCCGGCCGAGAGCGCCGCGCTGGTCGGCACGCTCGACGCCGAGAAGGTCGACCAGGCGGGCACGCTCATCGCGGCGCTGCCCGAGCCGTTGCGCGAGGCGCTGCGCCGGCCGGAGAGCGCCGGCGCGGCGGTGGCGGCGCTGCTCGCCGCGCCGCGCGACGAGGTGCTCGAGCCGCAGCTCGCCGCGCTGAAGGCCGCGGGACTGGCCGAGATGATCGAGCCGCTGCGCGCCGCGCTGCCGCTCGTGCGCGGTCTCACCGAGGCGCTGCACCTGCCGGTCGTCGACCTCGCGCTGCCGGCGCTGAAGAGCGCGCCGGAGGAGGACCGGAAGCGCCTCCTCGGCACGCTGCAGACCCTCGCCTACGCCGACCGGCGGCTGTCGCTGCACGAGTTCGTGATGCTGACGCTGCTGCGCTACCAGCTCGCGCCGGCGAAGAAGATGCAGGGCCGCAAGCGGGTCGCCGACCTGCCCGGCGAGCTGGGCGTGCTGCTCGCCGTGATCGCCCACGCCGGCACTCGAGTCGACGCTTCCGGCGCGCGCGGCGAGGCGCTCGAGCGGGCGATCGGCGCCGGCGCGCGCGAGCTCGGCATCGACGCGCAGCAGGCGCGCAGCACGCGGCTGACCCTGGAGGCGGTGAGCGAGGCGCTCGAGCGCGCGCGCGAGCTCGCGCCGCTCGAGACGGCGAGGCTGGTGAAGGGCCTGTTCGCCGTGGTGACGGTGGACGGCACGATCCGCCTCGGCGAGGCCGAGCTGATGCGGCTCGTCGGCGCGGTGCTCGACTGCCCGCTCCCGCCGCTCATCGACACGCTCGATCCGCGAACCCTCGTCGCCTAGTTGGCCTTCTTCTTCAGCGAAATCTTCTTCAGGATTTCCTGCCGCGTTTCCTTGATGGCATCGGCGAATTGCCCGCCCGCGGCCACCGCGCGCTCGATGATCGGCAGCGCCTCCTCCGCGCGGCCCTGGTCGGCGAGGGTCTGCGCGAGGTTGTTCAGAACGACCGGGGAGTCGGGCGCGAGGCGCGCCGCTTCGCGCAGCACGCCTTCGGCCTCCTTCAGCTCGCCCATCGCGTGCAGCGTGTTGGCGAGCCCGATCGAGGCGCCGGTGCTGCCCGGCCAGCGCTCGAGGAAGCGCTCGTAGGCGATGCGCGCCCGGCGCGGCTCGGCGACGCGCTCGTAGGCGGCGAGGGCGGCGAGCCAGCGGTCCTCTTCGGCGGTCACCGGGATGCGCTCGGGCGGCACCGCGACCATCGCCCAGTAGCCGCTGCGCATCCAGACCAGCTCGTTCATCGGGAAGCGCATCTCCTTGCGCCGGTCCTCGCCGGAGCGCAGGATCAGCACGCCGTCGTCGTAGTTCCAGCCGATCGCCACGGCGTAGTGCCAGGCGCTGCGGATGCCGAGGTTCTGCAGGATGATCACCGGGTTGCCGCCGGCCACCTCGCGCATCAGCGCTTCCAGGCTCGGCCGGATCTGGTAGGAGACGAGGCCGTGGCGGCGCGCCGCGGCGAGCATCTCGACCTGCAGGCTGCCCTTGCGGTCCGGGATGTACACCTCGGGCACGAGCTGCTCCGGCGTGACGCTCACGCCGTAGGAGGCGAGCACGGTGGCGAGCGCGGCCGGGCCGCACTGGTACTCGTCCTGCGGGAAGAACGGCACCTCGGCGAGCTCGACGTGCTTCGGCAGCCCGGCCGGCATGCCTTCGTCGTGCAGCTTCGCGCTCTGCGGCACGAAGCTCGCGCAGCCGCCGAGCGCGGCGGCGGCGCAGGCAAAAAAAACGCCCGCGAGGAAGCGGGCGTTTCGCGCTCTCGCGCGAGCGCTCAGCGCCGCCAGAACCACCATACGGCCGCGGCGATGAGCAGCACCAGCAGGATGGCGCCGGCGTCGGAGATGCCGCCCGCGGGCATGCTGCCGATGCGGCCGGCGAGCGAGCGCACTTCCTCGTCGCTCATCGCGGCGACGCGCTCCTGCGCGGTGGCCGGGTCGACGCCCAGGG
Organism: Burkholderiales bacterium; assembly: GCA_036381055.1. GTDB lineage: Bacteria > Pseudomonadota > Gammaproteobacteria > Burkholderiales > SG8-39 > SCGC-AG-212-J23. The sequence continues at coordinate 19,169 of DASVDO010000010.1, forward strand.
CCTGAAGCTGGTTCTGCACGTCGCCGCGCGACATGAACGCGAGCAGCGTCGCGCGATCGGATTGCGCCGACGAGGTGACGACCTGGTCGGTGCCGATGATGCCTGCCGTCGCGATCTGGTAGGGCGTCCAGATCATCAGCGCGATCAGCAGGCGGCAGAGCGTTCTGGCCCAAGCGGTATCCATGCAAAGACTCCTAAGCGTGAGGGGAGAGGGATTGAGGGACTCGGATCACTGTGAGACGACGATCGCGGCGCGAAGGGGAAGCGCGCTGCGAGCGCTGCGCCGAGACTAGTCCGCACCGGTGCGGAAAGTCAATGCGCCGACCGCGCGACTTGCTATGACAGAATCGCTACAGATGGTAGTGATTCCGCGACTCGAGGCCGCGCTGCGCGCTTCTCTGCAGGGAGAAGTGCGCTTCGACAAGGGCGCGCGCGCCGCCTACGCCGCGGACGCCTCGAACTACCGCCAGGTGCCCGTCGGCGTGGTCCTGCCGAAGAGCGTCGAGGACGTCGTCGCCGCGGTGCAGGCGTGCCGCGCCGCGGGCGTGCCGGTGCTCGCGCGCGGCGGCGGCACGTCGCAGTGCGGCCAGGGCGTGAACGCCGCGCTGGTCATCGACTGCTCGAAGTACCTGCACCGGGTCCTGGACGTAGACCCGGCGGCGCGCCTCGCGCGGGTGCAGCCCGGCGCGGTGTGCGACGCGCTGCGCGACGCGGCCGAGCGCCACGGCCTCACCTTCGCGCCGGACCCGGCGACGCACTCGCGCTGCACGCTCGGCGGCATGATCGCCAACAACTCGTGCGGCCCGCACTCGCTGATGGCGGGCAAGACCGTCGAGAACATCGAGCGGCTGGAGGTGCTCACCTACGACGGGGCGCGGTTCTGGTGCGGCGAGACCTCGCCGGCGGATTTCCAGGAAATCCTGGAACAGGGGGGACGGCGGGCGGAAATCTACTCGGCGCTGAAGGCGCTGATCGACCGCTACGGCGATGAGGTGCGCCGCCGCTTCCCGAAGATCAAGCGCCGGGTCTCGGGCTACAACCTGGATCAGCTCCTGCCCGAGAACGGCTTCAACGTGGCGCGCGCGCTGGTCGGCTCGGAGGGCACCTGCGCGCTGACGCTGCAGGCCGAGGCGCGGCTGGTGAAAAGCCCGCGCGAGCGCGTGCTGGTGGTGCAGGGCTACCCGGACATCTTCGCCGCGGGCGACGCGGTGCCGGCGTTGCTCGCCGCGGGGCCGATCGCCTGCGAGGGGCTGGACGAGTTCATCATCGGCGGGCTGCGCGAGCGCGGCCTGCGCCTCGCCGACATCGCGCTGCTGCCGCCGGGCAACGCCTGGGTGATGCTCGAGTTCGGCGGCGATACGCGCGAGGAGGCGCTCGCGAAGGCGCGCAAGGTGCCCGGCCTGCTGATCGAGCGCAAGGACCTGATACGCCGCCTCTGGTCGATCCGCGAGACCGGCGCCTCGGCGACCGCGCTCGCGCTCGGCGGCAAGCGGCCGGACCCGGTGGTCGGCTGGGAGGACGCGGCGGTCGACCCGATGCGGCTCGGCGAGTACCTGCGCGAGTTCCGCCTGCTGGTGGCGCGCTACGGCTACCGCACGTCGATCTACGGCCACTTCGGCGACGGCTGCGTGCATGCGCGCATCGACTTCCAGCTGCGCACGCGCGAGGGCGTGGCGCACTGGCGGCGCTTCCTCGCCGAGGCGGCCGAGCTGGTGGTGAAGTACGGCGGCTCGCTTTCCGGCGAGCACGGCGACGGCCAGGCGAAGGGCGAGCTCCTGCCGGCGATGTTCGGCGAGGAGCTGATGCAGGCGTTCCGCGAGTTCAAGCGCATCTGGGACCCGCAGAACCGCATGAATCCCGGCAAGCTGATCGATCCGTACCGCGCCGACGAGCACCTGCGCATGGGGCCCGACTACCGCCCTTCTTCCCCCCGGACGATCCTCCAGTTCAAGAGCGAAATCGGCGACGGGTTCGGGCGCGCCGCCGAGCGCTGCATCGGCATGGGGAAATGCCGCGCGATGCAGGGCGGCACGATGTGCCCGAGCTACCGCGGCACCCGCGAGGAGCGCTATTCGACGCGCGGCCGCGCCCGGCTGCTGCAGGAGATGCTGCGCGGCGAGGTGATCACCGAAGGATGGCAAAGCGAGGACGTGAAGGAGGCGCTCGAGTGGTGCCTCGCCTGCAAGGGCTGCGCGAGCGACTGCCCTACCCACACCGACATGGCGGCGTACAAGGCCGAGTTCCTGTCGCATTACTACGAGCGGCATCGGCGGCCGCGCCAGGCGCTCAGCATGGGGCGCATCGGCGAGTGGGCGCCCTACGCGGCGCGATTTCCGCGTGTCTCCAACCTGCTCGCGCGGGCCGGCAAAAGCATCGCCGGCGTGGCGAAGGAGCGGCAACTGCCGAAATTCGCGCCGCGCACTTTCCGCGCCCGGTTCACGCCGCGCGGCAGGGGACGCCGGGTCGTGCTCTTCGACGACACGTTCAACAACCATTTCCGGCCGCAGACGGCCGCGGCGGCGCAGCGGGTGCTGGAGCAGGCGGGCTGCGCGGTGGAGTTGCCGGCCGAGCGGCTGTGCTGCGGCCGGCCGTACTACGACTTCGGCATGCTCGCGGCGGCGAGGCGCAGCCTGGAGCGGGCGCTGCGCGTGCTGCCGCGCGACGTGCCCGTGGTGGTGCTGGAGCCGGGCTGCCTATCGGTGTTCCGCGACGAGCTGCGGCGGGTGCTTCCGGGCGCGCGCATCCCGGCGATGAGCCTCGCCGAGTTCCTGACCGGCATCGGGTACAAGCCGCCGACCCTCGGCCGGCAGGTGCTGCTGCACGGCCATTGCCATCAGAAGGCGCTCGTCGGCATGCAGGCCGAGACGGACCTGCTGCAGCTCGCGCGCTGCGACGTGCTTACCCCGGACACCGGCTGCTGCGGCATGGCCGGCTCGTTCGGCTACCGCCCGGAGTTCTACGAGACCTCGAAGCGCATCGCCGAGCTCGGCGTGCTCCCGGCGCTCGCCCGCGCGCCGCAGGCCGCCGTGCTCGCCGACGGCTTCTCCTGCCGGGAGCAGATCGAAGGCCTCGCTGGCCGAGAGACCCTGCACCTCGCCGAGCTGCTTCAGAATGCCTGGATCAGCAGCTCGTAGGAACGAAGCCGGGTCTCGTAGGAGCCGGTGATGGTGAGCACCATCACTTCGTCGGCGCCGTAGCGCTCGGCCATCGCCTCGATCTCGCGCCGGCAGGTCTGCGGCGAGCCGAGGATCGCCTTGGCGCGCTGGCCCATCACGTAGGTGCGCTCTTCGGCGCTGTAGCGGTGGCGCGCCGCCTCCTCGTCGGTAGGGAACGGGCTGTCGATGTTGAGCGCCATGTGCAGCCGCCGCAGGTCGATCGGCGCGGCGAGGCGCTCGGCTTCCTCGTCGCTCTCGGCGCAGATCGCGAAGGTGCAGACCATGACGCGCGGTTCGGTTTCGCGGCCGGGCCGGAAGCGGCTGCGGTAGTAGCGCGCCACGGCGTCGCCGCCGCGCGGGTTGATGAAGTGCGCGAAGGAGAACGGCAGGCCGAGCGCCGCGGCGAGCGTGCCGCTGTAGTCGGAGGAGCCGAGCAGCCACACCTCGGGCGCGCCGTCGACTTCCGGCTGCACCCGCACGCCGTGGAAGGGATGCCCCTTCGGCAGAGTGCCGTCGAGGTGCGCCACCAGCTCCTGCACCTGCTGCGGGAAGCGCTCGGGGTCCGGGAAGCCGCCGCCGCTCACCGCCTGCGCCGTGCGCGCGTCGCCGCCCGGCGCGCGGCCGATGCCGAGGTCGACGCGCCCCGGGTAGAGCGCCTCGAGCATGCGGAACGTCTCCGCGGTGCGGAAGGCGCTGTAGTAGGGGAGCAGCACGCCGCCGGTGCCGACGCGCAGGCGGCGCGTCTCGGCGCCGAGGCGCGCCAGCAGGACCTCCGGGCACGGGTCTGCGAGCGCCGCGATCGCATGGTGCTCGGCGAGCCAGTAGCGGTGGTAGCCGAGCTCGTCGGCGCGCCGGGCGAGCGCGAGCGTCTCCTCTATCGCCCGGCGCGCGCCATGGCCGCTCAGGATCGGCGACTGGTCGAGGATGGAAAGACGCACGGCGGGGCGATGCTAAGCCATGCGGCGCGTCGCCGCGCGGCGACGCCGCGCGCCCGGCCGCTTTCATGGCCCTAGCGGGGTTCGTGAACTAGTTCGTCGCCGATTCCCGACGCTCGCGCCATCCGGCTCATAGGGGCGCGGGGCCGGCATGCGCTTTGCAGTGCCGGAGGCATGAATCTGAAACACGAAGTGGTATCGCTCGCGCAGGCCGGCGTCGGCTTCGTCGTCACGGCGCTCGTCATGACCGGCATCGCCGGCACGATCTACAAGGTGATCTCTCCCGGCGGCTGGATCGCGCAGGCCTTCGGCCACAGCGCGAAGGCGGGCTTCAGCGTGCTGATCGCGGTGGCGGCGCTCCTCGCGTTCTTCTACTTCTCGCGCACCTGGACGCCGTCGCCGAAGCACCGCAACCTGACCGCCAACGCGGTGGTCGCGGTGTTCGCGATCGCGGGCCTCATCTACCTCGCGCACTTCTTCTCGACCGGCGCGCTGTAGTTCGGCGCGCGCTTTGCTTCGCGGTCACGGGCATGCGCCTGAGCCCGGAGGCCACGGTCACGCCCGAAGCCCTGGAGCAGGGCAAGCGTGCGCTGGTGCGCGACGCCGCGTGGGCGAGCATGGTCGGCGCGCTCTACGGCGGCGTCGTGCTGGTCGGCTTCGCGCTGCAGCTCGGCGCCTCGCCGCTGCATATCGGCATCCTCGCGGCGATCCCGTTCTTCGCGCAGATCGCGCAGGTGCCGGCGATCGCGCTGGTCGAGCGGCTGCGCCAGAGGAAGAAGATCGCGGTCGTCTCGGTCAGCACGTCGCGGCTCGTCGTCGTCGCGCTCGCCGCGCTCGCGCTCGTGCCCGACGACACGACGCGCCTCACGCTGCTCCTGCTCGCGCAGGTGGCGATCACGGTGCTCGGCTCGGTCACCGGCTGCTCGGTGAACTCGTGGATGCACCAGCTGCTCGCCGGGCAGGGGCTGGGCGACCTGTTCTCGCGGCGGCTCTTCTGGTCGACCGTGCTCGCCTCGACCGGCGCGCTGGCCGCCGGCCAGCTCGTGCAGCACTGGCCGGGCGAGGAGAAGCTGCACGCTTACGCGATCGCCTTCGTCGCCGCGGGCGCGGCCGGCTTCGTCAGCACCTGGTACCTGGCGCAGGTGCCCGAGCCGCGCATGCAGCCGACCGGGCCGCGCACGCCGCTCCTGCAGATGCTGCGCGCGCCGTTCCTCGACCGGGCGTTCCGGCCGGTGATCGTGTTCATGGGCTCGTGGAACTTCGCCTCGAACCTCGCCGCGCCCTTCCTGACCGTCTACCTGCTGCAGCAGCTCGGCTACGGCCTGGGCACCGTCACCACGCTGTGGATCTCCAGCCAGGTGGCCAACGCGCTCACCATGTACCTGTGGGGACGGCTGTCCGACCGCCTGACCAACAAGGCGATCCTGGCGGTCGCGGTGCCCGCCTACCTCGGCTGCCTGGTGGCCTTTCCCTTCAGCGCGATACCGTACGTGCACGCGCTGACGCTGCCGCTGCTCTACCTCATCCACATCATCATGGGCGCGGCCTCGGGCGGCATCGGCCTCGCCACCGGCAACCTGGGCCTGAAGCTCGCGCCGCAGGGCCGCGGCACCTCGTTCCTCGCCGCGGTGGGCCTCGCCGGCGCGGCGGCCGGCGGCCTCGCCTCGCTCTCCGGCGGCGCGCTCGCCGACTGGTTCTCGGCGCGCGAGCTGAACGTGCTGGTGCACTGGGCGTCGGCGCGCGAGTCGCACCAGATCACCGTCGTCAAGTTCCAGCACTGGGAGTTCCTGTTCGCCATCTCGTTCCTGCTCGGCTGGTACGTGCTGCACGCGCTCTCGCGCATCGACGAAGGCAAGGAGCACAGCGAGCGCCAGGTGATCCAGCTGTTCGTCATGGAAGCCTCGCGCTCGCTCTCGCAGCTCTCGCCGATCGAGGGCCTGAAGAACGTGGTGCTCTTCCCGTTCGGCCGCCTGCGCGACCGCCGCCTGCGCGCCCGCTAATTCGGGGTCAGGGTCGTAATTCGGCCTTACCCGTGCGCCAGGCTCGCCAGCGCGGCGAGCGCGGCGACGATGCCGGCGCCCTTGCGCGCGGTGAAGCGCTCGCCGAGGAAGACGAAGCCGAGCAGGGCCGTGACGACGAAGCCCATCTGCGCGATCGGCACCGCGACGCTCGCCTGGCCGCGCGCCATCGCCTCGACCATCAGCGCGAAGGCCGCCGCGAGCACCACCGAAGCGCGCGGCGCATGGCTGAGCACCGGCCCGCGCGGCCGGATGGCGCCGTCGGCGATGCGCACGAGCAGCGTCGAGCAGGTGATGACGATCGCCGCCTGCGTGATGATGAGCGAGGCCGGCGTCGCGCCGGCGCGCAGCCCGAGCGTGTAGACGAAGTTGCCGACGCCCACCGCGACCGTCGCCACCAGCACGCGCGCGAGCGACGAGGCGTGCTCCCTGCCCTTCTCGATCCTGCCGCCGAGCAGCAGCCACGTCGCGGCGAGCGCCGCCGCGATGCCGGCGGACTTCCACGCCGTGAGCGGCTCCCCGAGCAGCGCGACGGCAAGCGCGGCGGTCAGCACGAAGCTCAGGCGGAACACCGGCGCGTTGATGCTGATCGAGCCGCCGTGCAGGCTCTTCGCGAAGTTGTAGAACCCGGTGAACATGAACAGCCCGGCGAGCGCGCCCCACAGCGAGCCGGCGACGAAGCGCAGCGTGCCGGTGAGCGCGCCGTAGAGCACCATCGAGGCACCGAAGCCCCACGACTGCACCATCAGGAAGTGGTGCGCCTGCACGCCCGCCGAGGCCGCGCGCTTGTAGACCAGGTCGCCCACGCCGAAGAAGAGCATCGCGCCGAGCGCGAACGCGAGGCTCTCGCTCACTCGCTAGGGGCGCAGCTCGGTGAGCAGCTCGTTGACCCCGCGCACCCGGGCGAACAGGCCGTTCAGGCCGGCAAGATAGGCCGCGTGCACGCTCTCGGCCGGCACCTGCACGCCGTTGAAGGCGAGCGCGCGCGTCGCGCAGGCGTCGTGCGCGAGCGAGCACGAGAAGCCGAAATCCGCCGCGGCGCGCGTCGTCGTGTCGATGCACATGTGGGTCATCATCCCGGCGATCACCAGGCCGGAGATCTTGGACAGCCGCAGGTGCTCGAGCAGCGCCGTCTCGCGGAAGGCGTTCGGGAAGTGCTTCTTGAAGAGCGGCTCGTCGCCCACCGGCCGCACGCCGGAATGGATCTCGGCGCCCGGCGTGCCGGGCACGAAGAACGTCGCCCCGGGCCGGATCGACAGGTGCTGGACATGGATCACCGGGCGGCGCTGCTCGCGGAACGCGCCGAGCAGCTTCGCCGCCTGGGCGCCGGCGGCGGAGGCGCCGACGCACTCCATCGCCCCGCCGGGGAAGTAGTCGTTCTGGATGTCGATCAGCAGGAGGGCGGTGGTCATGGCGCGTACTTTACTTCGCCGCGGGCCTCAGCGTGACAAAAAAGATCTGAGGTCCTTGGCGGCGACGATGTCCTTCACCCAGCGGAACGAGCCCTGCTCGCGCATGGCGCGGGCGGCGTCGCGCGCCGCGGCGAGCGCGTACCGGGCGAGCGCGCCGCCGACGCTGACGCGCTTCACCCCGGCCGCTTCGAGCTGCTGCAGCGTCAGCTCCGGGTCGGCGAGGCCCATTACCACGTTCACCGGCCTGGGCAGCGCGGCCACCAGCCGGCGGATGGTCTCGAGGTCGCGCACCGCCGGGGCGTACAGGACGTCGGCGCCCGCCGCGGCGTAGGCCTGCAGCCGGCGCACGGTGTCGTCGAAATCGGGCCGCCCGTGCAGGTAGTTCTCGGCGCGCGCGGTCACGGTGAACGGGAAGGGCAGCTCGCGGGCGACTTCGCAGGCGGCCGCCACGCGCTCCACGGCGAGCACGAAGTCGTAGATCGGCTTCGCCGGGTCGCCGGTCGCGTCCTCGATCGAGCCGCCGACCGCCCCCGCCTCGGCGGCGAGCCGCATGGTCTGCGCCGCCTCCTTCGGATCGTCGGCGTAGCCGTTCTCCAGGTCGGCGCTCACCGGCAGGTCGGTCGCCTCGGCGATGGCGCGGCAGTTGGCGAGGATCTCGTCGCGGCTCAGACTGCCGTCGAGGCGGCCGATCGAGGCGGCGTAGCCGAGGCTCGTCGTCGCGAGCGCCTCGAAGCCGAGCGAGGCGAGCAGCCTGGCGCTGCCGGCGTCCCAGGGATTGGGGATGACGAAGATGCCGGGCCGCTCGTGCAGCGCGCGGAAAGCCCGGGCTTTCTCGGACTGGGTTCGCATGCGCCGAGCATCCCGGGCCGCGGCGCGGGTGTCAACGGGGCAACGAGGCCCTGATCCGCTCCCATGCCTCGGCGAGCCGCGGATGCTCCGCCCAGAACTCGGCCGGCACTCGCCGCACCTGCTCGAGCAGGTCGCCGGGATAGAAATCGCCGCTCACCATCGGGTCGCGCGAGAGCTGCTCCAGCGCGAGCGGCACGGTATAGCGCAGCGAGATGTTCTGCCCGACCAGCAGGCGCAGGTTCTCCACCGTCAGCTCCTGGAGCGGCACGTGGCGCAGCCGATGGCACTGCGTGACGACGTACGAGTCGTAGGGCGGCTCTCCCCAGTCGTCCTTCTCGAGCTGGGTGAGCGTGCGCCGGCGATCGACCGGACGCAAGGCTTC
>DASVDO010000011.1:0-39481 GCA_036381055.1 Burkholderiales bacterium
TGTGGCCGATGCCGATGGTTCCGTGCAGCTGGTTTTCAACGACCAGCTTCTGCAGCTCGGACACCCTGCCGCAGGCGCGCAGCCTCTGCAGGGTGCCGTTGATGACCGCGATCCCGGCGGAGTCGTAGCCGCGGTACTCGAGGCGCTCCAGGCCCTCGATCAGGATCGGGACGACATCGCGGCTGGCTACCGCTGCGACGATTCCACACATGGCTTTCCCCTTCCGGTGAACCAGGACAGCGCCGCGCCGGTGGCGATGGCGGCGGCGGCGGCGGCGATGAAGTCGTTCAGGGCGGCGGCCTCGAAGGCGCCGAGGAGCATCACGCCGGCGATCACGGCGACCGGGCGGCGCCCGTCGGTCGCGATCCAGAGCACGAGCGCGAGCGCGGCGTACAGCAGGACGTGCACGATCGTGTTGCCGGGCTCGAGCGGCGCGAGGGTCCGCAGGAACACCACTTCCCCCGTGAGCAGGAGGACGATTCCCGCGAGCCAGAGCCTAATAGGCATTCTGCTTCCTCAGGACGACCGCGATGGTCTTGAGCACGATCTGCAGGTCGAGGAGCAGCGACCAGTTGCGCAGGTACTCGAGGTCCTGCTCGACCCGGCCCTTCATCTTCTCGACGGTCTCCGTCTCGCCGCGGAAGCCGTTCACCTGGGCAAGGCCGGTGATGCCCGGGCGCACCTTGTGGCGGATCATGTAGCCGCGGATCAGCTTGCGGTAGAGCTCGTTGTGCGCAACCGCGTGCGGGCGCGGGCCGACCACGCTCATGCGCCCCTGCAGCACGTTGATGAACTGCGGCAGCTCGTCGAGCGAGGTGCGGCGCAGGAACGCGCCGAAGCGGGTGATGCGCGCGTCGTTGCGCGTCGCCTGGCGCACCACGTCGCCGTCCTCGGCGACGGTCATGGTGCGGAACTTGTAGACCACGATGCGCCGGCCGTCGAGCCCGTAGCGGCGCTGCTTGAACAGCACCGGCCCGGGCGAGGAGAGCTTGACGCCGAGCGCGATCGCCGCCATCAGCGGCGCGGCGAGCGCGAGGAAGATCAGCGCGAGCACGATGTCGCTCGCGCGCTTGAGCAGGCCGTTGAAGCCGTAGAACGGCGTCTCGCACACCGCCACCACCGGCAGGTCGCCGATCGTGTCGACGCGCGCCTGGATCAGGTCGAAGACGAAGATGTCGGGCACGAAGTAGATCGACGCGGTGGTGTCGCGCAGGTCCTCGAGCAGCCGCAGGATGCGCGGCTGCGAGGCCATCGGCAGCGCGATGTAGATGATGTCGATGCCGTTGGCGCGCACGTAGTCGGCGAGCGCCGCCAGGTTGCCGAGGTTGCGGCCGCTCTCGCGGATGCGCGCCGGCGAGCGGTCGTCGAAGAAGCCGACCATGCGCTGGCCGAGCAGCGGCATGGCGGCGATGCGCTCGGCGAGCTTGCAGCCGAGCTCGTTGGCGCCGGCGATCACCACCCGCTTCTCGATGCCCTGCCTGGCGAGCAGGCGCGGCAGCAGCCGCGGCAGCGCGTGGTGCGCGGCGAACAGCGCCGCCGGCGTGGCGATCGCCCAGGCGGCGAGCACGCGCGGGTCGAACGCCGAGAAGGTGTGCGAGGCCCAGCCGAGCAGCGCCAGCAGGCCGAGCACCGCCAGCCAGCCGGTGATCACCTCGAGCGCCAGCTCGCCCGGCCCGGCGCGCTCGCGCGCCAGGCTGCCGGGGAAGGTCATGGCGAAGACGAGCAGCGCGAGGATCAGGCAGGCGCCGTCGAAGCGCGCGCCGAGCGCCGCCGTCACGGCGGCGAGCGTGCCGATCGCCACCAGCGGATCGAGCGCCGCGACCAGCAGCGCGCCCATGCCGGGCTGGCTGTGCAGCAGCCGGTGCTCGCGGCGCGGCAGGGCGTCGGGCGATGCGCGGGCGGGGGAGGCGCTGTCGGGGGAAGCTTGCAAGGCGCAAGCAGGTTAGGCGATGCGGGTTCAGGCACGACGTGGCGGCGCCGCGCCGCCGGTAGCCTCATCGGACTAGCGTTTTGCCCCGGCGCGCGTCGAACGTCCGAACGAATCATCCCTCTAGCATGGACAGCGCCATGACAACCGCACTCAGCACGACGCTCGGCTCCACGCATCCCTCGCCCGACACGGCGCAGGCTCCGATCCTTCCGGGAAGCGCGGACGCGAAAGCGCCGGCCGCGCCTTCGGCGGCGACGGACTTCCTGCAGATCGAGTCGATCGTCCTCAACCTCGACGCGTCGCTGCGCGTGCACGCGCGCGCGCACTTCTTCAGCTGGACGCAGGGGCTGCTGCAGAGCCTGATCCGGCACGAGCTGCTGATCTGCACGCTATGCCTGGGCAAGCCGCCGGCGTTCCGCGCCGACGGCTTCTCCATGACCACGCCCGAGCCGACGCTGTTCTCGGACATGTTCCTGCGCGACACCGCGGTGGCGCCGACGCTGCTCAAGGCCTGGGAGGAGCGCCGCTACCAGCCGGTGGTGATCGACGTGGCGCCCGGCGGCGCGGTCGCGGTGGGCAGCGGCGCCTTCGCGCGCGAGCTGGAGAAGCTCGGCGCGACGCAGCTCCTGGTGCACGGCATCCACGACGCCGAGGGCCGCGCGCTCAGCCTGTTCACCTTCGCCTGCCGGCCGGCGAGCGTCGGCCAGCGCCAGGCCTACCTCGCGCAGCTGCTCGCCCCGTCGCTGCACGCCGCGTGGGTGCGCACGCAGCTCGCGCGGCGCACCGAGGCCGCGGGCGACAAGGCGAGCGGCGGCAGCGTGCTCACCGTGCGCGAGCAGGAGATCCTGAAGTGGATCTACCTCGGCAAGTCGAACTTCGAGATCGGCGCGATCCTCAAGATCAGCCCGCTCACCGTGAAGAACCACGTGCAGAAGATCCTGCGCAAGCTGAACGTCGTGAACCGCACGCAGGCGATCGGCAAGGCGCTGGAGCTGCGCATCCTCAACCCGTAGAAAAGAAGACGAGAAAAGGGTCCTGACCCTTTTCGGAAAAAGGCGGGCCACGGCCCGCCTTTTCTTTTAGTCCGTCCGGTGCATCGGGCGTGAAGCGTCGGGGGCGAGTGACGTAACAGAGGCTCCCTACGATGCCGAGACCCACATGAAGATGGCGCGTACGTTTTTCCTGTCGCTCGTGCTCGCGACGGCGCCGCTCGCCGCCGCGGCGGCGGACGGCGACGCGGCGGAGCCGCCGCTGGTCGCCTTCGAGGCCGGCCTGCCGGTCGCCACGCCGCCCGCGCTCTACTCGTTCGCCGACGTCTACCGGCTCGCCGTGGCCGGCGATCCGCTCGCCGCGCCGCGCTGGATCGAGGCCGAGACGCAGCTTCGCCTCGCCTCGCGCGCCGCGCCGGCCGGGCCGCGCTTCGCGGTGTCGGCGCCGCGCGACGGCGGGCGCTGGGCGCTGGTGCTGGCCGGCCTCGCCGCCTGCGCGTGGGTCGCGCACCGCCGGCTGACGAGCCCCTACTGATGCGGCTGCGCGCGCTGCTCGTCGCGGCACTGAGCCTCGTCCCCGCCGGCTGCGAGCGCGGCGGCGGGAGCGCCGCCGTGCTGGCGCGCGTCAACGGCGCCGAGATCTCGCTCGCCGGCGCGGCGGGCGCGAGCGGCGCGGCGCTGCGCGAAGCGCTGGAGAAGGTGATCGACCGCGAGCTGCTGGTGCAGCGCGCGCTCGAGGAGCGCCTGGACCGCGATCCGCAGGTGCGCGCCGCGCTGGAGGCGGCGCGCCGCGAGGTGCTGGCGCGCGCCTGGATCGACCGCCTGGCGCGCGGCGCGGCCGGCGAGGTGACGCGCGAGCGCGTGCAGGCCTTCTACGCCGAGAACCCGGCGCTCTTCGCCGAGCGGCGCATCTACCGCCTGCGCGAGCTGGTGGTGAGCGCGCCGCCCGAGCTGCTCGACATGCTGCGCGCCGAGGCGGCGCGCGCGGCGAGCCTCGACGAGCTGGCCGCCTGGCTGCGCGTGCGCGGCGCGCGCTTCAGCTTCGTGTCGCTCGCGCAGCCCGCCGAGGAGCTGCCGCTCGCCTGGCTGCCGCGCCTCGCGCGCATGACGGGCGGCGAGCTGGCGGTGTTCACGCGGCCCGCCTACGCGGGCGCGCCGGCCGGCATCTCGGTGGTGCGGCTCGAGCAGGCCGAGGACGCGCCGCTCGACGAGGCGCGCGCCGCGCCGCTCATCGAGCGCTTCCTCGCCGGGCGGCGGCGGCTCGAGCTCGCCGCCGCCGAGCTGCGGCGCCTGCGCGAGGCGGCGCGCATCGAATACGTGACGGACAAACGCTGAACCGAACGAGAGAGGTGACGATGATTCGCATAGCGGTGGTGTTGCTGATGGTGGCGTTCTCGGCGGCGGCGGCCGCGCAGGCGCAGAAGCTCGGCCCGGGCGACGCGGTGCGGGTGACGGTGTTCGGCCAGCCCGACCTGACGACCGAGGCGCGCGTGAGCGACAAGGGCACGATCGACATGCCGCTGCTCGGCTCGGTGAAGCTGGCCGGCCTCGCGCCGAGCGAGGCGGCGAACGCCATCGAGCGCGCGCTGAAGAAGGGCCAGTTCCTGAAGAACCCGCAGGTGACGCTCGCGCTCACCGCGGTGCGCAGCCGCCAGGTGTCGGTGCTCGGGCTGGTGACGCGCCCGGGGCGCTACCCGCTGGAGGAGGCGCACGTCGCGCTGCCCGACATCATCGCCGCGGCGGGCGGCATCGCCGCCGGCGGCAAGCAGACCGTGACGGTGATCCGCGACGGCGTCACCCGGGAAGTCAGCGCGCTCGACAGGCGCTTCGAGCTGAAGGGCGGCGACACGGTGTACGTCGACCGCGCCCCGGTGTTCTACATCTACGGCGAGGTGGCGCGCTCCGGCGCCTACCCGGTGACGCCGCACATGACGGTGATGCAGGCGATCTCGGTCGGCGGCGGCATCACGCCGCGCGGCAGCGAGCGCCGGGTGAAGCTGCGCCGCACCGGCCCCGACGGCAAGGTGATCGAGCGCGACGCCCGCCTGCAGGACATCGTCAAGGCCGACGACGTCATCTACGTCAAAGAATCGATCTTCTAGAGAAAGGGGACACAGATGGACCTGACGCAGTACTGGCTGGCGCTGAAAGCGCGCCGCAAGGCGTTCCTGATGGTGTTCGCCCTCACGGTGATCGCCGCCGTGCTGGTGGCGCTCGCCGTGCCCAAGCGCTACGAGGCCACCGCCACGGTGCTGATCGACGCGCGCGACGAGCAGACGCTCACCCCGGCGCGCATGTCGCCGCGCGAGCGGGCGGGCTACATCTTCACCCAGATGGACCTGATCCAGAGCGGCAAGGTGGCGAAGCGCGTGGTGCGCGAGCTGAAGCTCGCCCAGCAGCCCGGCGTGCGCGAGGAGTGGGAGGAGGACACCGGCGGCGTCGGCAGCATCGAGGAGTGGCTCGCCGCCGAGCTGCTCGAGCGGCTCAAGGTCGACAGCGGCGCGAGCAACATCATCCTGATCCAGTACTCCTCGAACGACCCGAAGAAGGCCGCCGCGGTGGCCAACGGCTTCGCCAAGGCGTACCTGGAGACGGCGCTCGAGATGCGCACCGAGCCCTCGCGCGAGGCCGCGACGTGGTTCGAGCAGCAGCTCAAGGCGCTGCGCGACGACGTGACGCAGGCGCAGCGCCGCCTCGCCGCCTACCAGAAGAAGCACGGCGTGGTGAGCGCCGACGGCGGCATGGACATCGAGTACGCGCGGCTCACCGAGATCTCGGCGCAGCTCTCCGAGGCGCGCAACGCCACCTACGAGGCGGAGATCCGCTACCGGCAGGCGCGCGAGGCGGCGGGCAAGGTCGGCGCGGGCGACCTGCCCGAGGTGCTCGCCAACCCCTACATCACCACGGTCAAGGCGGCGCTGCAGGCCGCCGAGGCGCGGCTCGACGAGCAGTCGCAGGTGCTCGGGCCCAGGCATCCGGCCTACCAGCGCGCCGCGCTCGAGGTGCAGACGCTCAAGCAGCGCCTGGGCGCCGAGACCAAGAAGCTGATCGCCAGCTTCGGCGCCGCCGCGGCGCAGGCGAAGAAGCGCGAGCAGGAGCTCGCCAACGCGCTCGCCGCGCAGCAGGACCGCATCATGAAGGCGCGCGAGGCGCGCATCGACCTCGCGGTGCTGACGCGCGACCTGGAGAGCGCGCAGCGCGCCTACGAGGGCGCGCAGGCGCGCTACATCGCCACCAAGCTGGAGAGCCGCGTGCGCCAGACCAACCTGGCGATGCTCACGCCCGCGGTGGTGCCGTTCGAGCCGGCCTCGCCCAAGATCGGCCTGGTCGGCATCCTCGCCGTGGTGATGGGCCTGCTGCTCGCCGCCGGCGTGGTGTACCTGCTGGAGATGACCGACCGCCGGGTGCGCTCGCGCGGCGACCTGGAGCAGAAGCTCGCCGTGCCGACGCTCGGCCAGCTCTCGCGCTGGGTGCCGAGCGGCGGCCGGCTGTTGCCCTCGCCGGCCTACGCGGGCGCCCAGAACGCCCGCGCCCTTCCGCATCCCTGGTGACCGAGACAGAGAGGACTGCCATGCTTGTCAAACCTTCCGAGAACGTGCTGCCGATCGAAGGCGCCTCGCGGCCCGGCGGCCGGCCGATCGGCGCGATCCTGATCGACGAGGGCAAGCTCACGCCCTCCGACGCCGAGCAGGTCCTCAAGCGCCAGCGCGAGCTGGGCTGGCGCTTCGGCGAGGCGGCGATCGAGCTGAACCTGATCACCGACACCGACCTGCGCGAGGCGCTCGCCAAGCAGTACGAGTTTCCCTACCTGGTCTCGGGGCCCGAGGGCGTGGCGAAGGAGCTGATCGCCGCCTGGGATCCGTTCCACCCGGTGGTCGAGGAGCTGCGCGCGGTGCGCACGCAGCTCCTGATCCGCTGGTTCAACCCGCAGGCCGGCCGGCGCACGCTCGCCGTGTGCAGCCCCGGGGCGCGCGAGGGGCGCAGCTTCGTCGCCGCCAACCTGGCGGTGGTGTTCTCGCAGCTCGGCCAGCGCACGCTGCTCATCGACGGCGACTTCCGCGCGCCGCGCCAGCAGTCGATCTTCAACATCCCCGACCGCTTCGGCCTGTCCTCGGTGCTCTCGGGCCGCGCCGACCTGTCGGCGGCGGTGCCGGTGGCGGGCCTCGCCGGGCTCGCGGTGCTGCCCTGCGGCCCGGTGCCGCCCAACCCGCTCGAGCTGCTCTCGCGCGGCAGCTTCGCGGCGCTGCTCAACAAGGCGCAGGCCGAGTACGACCTGATCCTGATCGACACGCCGCCGGCCGGCGACTACGCCGACGCGCAGAGCATCGCCTTCCGCGCCGCCGACGTGCTGCTCCTTTCGCGGCGCGACTACACCCGGGTCGAGGACACCGAGCGCGCGGTGCGCGAGCTCTCGGACGCGAGCGCCCGCATCGTCGGCACGCTGATGAACGCGTTCTGAGCGCGCCATGACGGCCGCTGTTGCACGCCCCGCCGCGCGCGGCGCGGGCATGGGGCTCGCCCTCGGCGCGCTCGGCCTGGCGGCGGCGCTGGCCGGGATCGGCATCGCCTTCGGCGAGGTGCAGGCCACCGTCGGCGTGCTGTCGATCGCCGCCATGGTCGCGGTGCTCGCCGACTTCCGCATCGGCGCGATCCTGATCATGCTGATGCTGCCGGTGGAGCGCAGCGTCTACTTCCCGCACAGCCTGTTCGGCATCACCGGCCTGAACCCGCTGAACGTGGTGCTCGCGGCGACCCTCGGCTCGTTCCTGCTGCGCGGCCGCAACCTGCGCGGCTTCCTGCCGGCGCCGCTCCTGTGGCTGTTCATCGTGCCGATCGTGTTCGCCGGCCTGCTCGGCATGCGCCACGTGGACGAGATCCACCCGCGCTTCTACGAGTTCATGCTGATCAACTTCACCACCGCCTTCGGCTACTTCCGCGACACGGCGCTGAAGCCGCTGTTCCTGGTGCTCGGCGCGCTCCTGATCGGCGCGGCGCTGCGCCAGTCGCAGAAGCCCGAGCGCTTCCTGGTGCCGCTGATCATCTCGGTGTGGGTGATGAGCCTGATGTCGATCGTCTACGTCGCCACCTCGGGCGTGACGCTCGGCATGCTCGCCTCGATCCACTCGCGCGAGTTCTTCTCGGCGCTCGGCATGCACGCCAACGACCTGGGCCGGCTCTACGCCGTGGCGTACGCGCTGCTGCTCTTCACCTGGGGCGAGTCGCGCAACCTGACGCTGAAGACCGTGCTGGTGGTCACCATGGGCGCGCTGTCGCTCGCGCTGCTCTTCACCTTCTCGCGCGGCGCCTTCCTCGGCTTCGTCGTGGTGAACGGCCTGTTCCTGCTGTGGAAGATGAACGCGCGCATCCTGGCGCTGGCGGTGCTGCTGCTGCCGGTGGCCATCGCCTTCATGCCCGGCGCGGTGATCGGCCGCATGTCGCTCGGCTTCGGCACCGGCGACCTGAACGCGCTCTCGGCCGGCCGCATCGACGAGATCTGGCTGCCGCTCATGTACGACATCGTGCGCACGCCGCCCTGGGGCAACGGCCTGGACTCGATGATGTGGTCGCAGGCGGTGCTCGCCGACGCGGCGCTGCTGGTCACGCACCCGCACAACGCCTACCTGCAGGCCTGGCTCGACATGGGCGCGATCGGCCTCGCGCTGCTGCTCGCCTACTACTGGCACGTGTTCCGGCGCCTGAAGGACCTGGGCAGCAACGCCTACATCAGCCCGGAGCTGCGCGGCTTCTTCCAGGGCGCGGTGGCCGGCCTCGCGTGCTTCTTCATCACCGGCCTCGCCGGCTCGAGCCTGCGGCCGACCGCCGAGTTCGCCTTCCTGTGGATCGCGATCGGCATGATGTACGGCCAGCTCGCGCGCAAGCCGACGGACTGAGCCCGGGCATGCCGACCGCTTCGCTGCGCGCGGCCGCGCCCGCCGAGGAGCGGCTGCCGGACCGCAAGCCGCACGTCTGCTTCGTCGCGCCCTACGCCTGGCCGGTGCTGAGCGCCGACCCGTCGCTCAAGGTGGTCGGCGGCGCCGAGGTGCAGCAGTGCATCCTGGCGCGGCTGCTCGCCGCGCACGGCTACCGCGTGTCGATGGTCAGCTTCGACTTCGGCCAGCCGGCGCGCGTGGTGCACGAGGGCATCGAGGTGATCAAGGCGTTCGCCGAGCGCGACGGCATCCCGGTGCTGCGCTTCCTGCATCCGCGGCTGACCGGCATGTGGCGCGCGCTGCGCGAGGCCGACGCCGACATCTACTACCAGCGCTCGGCCGCGGTGTGGACCGAGGTGGTGGCGCAGTTCTGCCGCCGCCACGGCAGGCGCTCGATCTACGCCGGCGCCTCGGACCGCGACTTCCAGCCCTCGCGCGAGCAGATCCGCTTCGCGCGCGACCGGTGGCTGTTCCGGCGCGGCCTGGCGCACGTCGACCGGGTGGTGGTGCAGAACCGCTTCCAGCTCGCCGCCTGCCGCAGGAACCACGGCCGCGACGCGGTGCTGGTGCCGAGCTGCTACCTCCTGCCCGAGGGCGCGCGCCGCGCCTCGCCCGCCAACGAGACGGTGCTCTGGGTGGGGAGCCTGCACCCGCACAAGCGCCCCGGCTGGCTGCTCGACATCGCCGAGCGCCTGCCGCACCGCCGCTTCGTCCTGGTCGGCGGGCCGAGCCTCGGCGGCGAGGTGGTGCAGCCGGGCCTGTACGAGGCGGTGCGCCGCCGCGCCGAGGCGCTGCCCAACGTCGAGTTCACCGGCTTCCTGCCACTCGCCGAGGTCGAGCGGCGCTTCGACTCGGCGCGCGTGCTGGTGAGCACCTCGCTCTCCGAGGGCATGCCCAACGTGTTCCTCCAGGCCTGGGCGCGCGGCGTGCCGACGCTCGCGACGATCGACGTCGGCGCGCCGGCGAACACCGTGTTCGACGACGTGGACGAGGGCGCCGAGCGCATCGAGCGCCTGCTCGTCGACGAGGCGCTGTGGCGCCGCGCCTCGGCCGACAGCCTCGAGTTCTTCCGCCGCAACCACTCTGCCGAGGAGGTGCTGGCGCGCTACGCGCGCCTGTTCGCGGAGCTCGCCCCGTGAGCGCCGCGGCCAGGGCGATCGCCGCGCACGGCCTGACGCGGCGCGCCTTCTCGCTCGGCGCGGTCAAGGCCTTCGACCAGGCGCTGCAGTTCCTGCTGCCGGTCGTGCTGGTGCGCTGCCTCGACGCGGCGACCTTCGGCGAGTACCGGCTGCTGTGGCTCGCCGTCGGCACCGTGCTGACGCTCGCCTGCCTCGGCATGCCGCAGGCGCTCTACTACTTCGTGCCGCGCGCCGAGCGCGCCGAGCGGCGCGCCTACGTGCACCAGACGTTCCTGTACCTCGGCGTCGCCGGGCTCGCCGCGGCCGCCGCGGTGAGCCCGCTCAACCCCTGGCTGCCGCCGACCCTCGCGCCGCTCGCCAAGTACGGCGGCCTGGTGCCGGCGTTCGTCGTGCTGTGGGTGACCGCGACGCTGCTCGACATGCTGCCCACGGTGGAGGAGCGCATCCGCCTGCAGGCCTTCGCCACCATCTCCACCGGCCTCGCGCGCACGCTGCTTCTCGCCGCGGGCGCCTGGCTCACCGGCGACCTGGCGGTGATGCTGTGGCTGCTGCTCGCGGTGGTGCTGTTCAAGCTGGCGCTGCTCGTCGGCTACATCGGCCGCTTCCACGGCTGGGGGCGCCCGTGGCTCGAGCCGGCGCGCCTCGCCGGCCAGCTTCGCTACGCCGCGCCGTTCGGCGTGTCGGGAACGCTCTACTCGCTGCGCGGCCAGGCCGACCAGTGGGTGGCGGCGAGCCTCTTCGCGCTGCACAGCTTCGCCGCCTTCTCGATCGCGGCGCTGGTCGGCCAGGTGGTGCAGATCTTCCGCACCTCGGTGCTGGAGGCGTTCTTCCCGAGCATGAGCCGCATGGAAGCCGCGGGCGACATGCGCGCGGCCATGGAGATGAACGCGCGCGCCAACGAGATGGTCGGCTGGGCGCTCTATCCCTTCCTCGCCTTCGCCTTCGCCTTCGCCGAGGACCTGGTGTCGCTCGTCTACACCCGCGCCTACGTCGACGCGGCGCCGGTGATGCGCGTCTACATCGTCGGCATGCTGATCCTGGTGGTCGAGCTCTCGAGCGTGATGTACCTGCTGCGCCAGGGGCTGTTCAACGCGCTGCTCAACGCGACGCTGCTCGGCGTATCGGTCGCCGTGAGCTGGACCGGCGGCGCGCACCTCGGCCTCGCCGGCGCCGCGGCGGGCAGCGTCGCGGCGCTCGTCCTCGACCGGCTGATCATCCTGAACCGCATCTCCCGGCTCACCGGCGTGCCGGTGGCGCGGCTGCAGCGCTGGGGGCGGCTCGCCACCCTCGCGCTCGCCGCGGCCGCGGCGGCGGCGCTCGCCTGGGCGCTGGTCGGCGCCTGGCTGCCCGGGCGCGGCCCGCTCGTGCGGCTGCTCGCCGGCGCGGCGCTGATCGCGCTGCCCTATCTCGCCGCCACCTGGCGCAGGCGCGCATGAGGCTCGTCTTCCTGACCGGATCGCTGGTGCACGGCGGCGCGGAGCGCCATGCGATCACGCTCGCCAACCGGCTCGCCGAGCGCGGCCACGAGTGCCACGCGGTGTACATCAAGAACATCCCGGCGCAGCTCGCGCGCCTCGCGCTCGCCGCGCCTTCGAGCGTGCGCTGCCTGCACGCGCGGCGCTACTTCGACCTGTCGGCGCTGTCGCACCTGCACGCCTTCCTCGCGCGCATCCGGCCCTCGGCGGTGCTCGCCACCAACTCGTACGCGCTCATGTACGCGAGCCTCGCGCGCGCGGGCGCGCCGCTCGCCGTGGCGCTGCACACCACCTGGCTGAGGAGCGTCAAGGAGCGGCTGCAGATGCTCGCCTACCGGCCGCTCTACTGGCGCGCGGATGCGGCGGTGTTCGTCTGCGAGCGCCAGCGCGCGCACTGGCGGCGCCGCGCGGTGCTCGCGCGCCGCAACGAGGTGATCTACAACGGCGTCGACCTGGCGTACTGGCGCGCCGATCCCGCCGCCGGCGCCCGGGTGCGCGCCGCGCTCGGCATCCCGCCGCAGGACTTCGTGATCGGCCTGTGCGCGGTGCTGCGGCCGGAGAAGAACCCGGCGCAGCTCGTCGAGGCCGTCGCGCGGCTGCGCGCGCGCGGCATCCCGGCGCGCGCGCTCTTCATCGGCGACGGCCCCGAACGCACGCGGGTGGAAGCCCAGGCTCGCCGATACGGTGTCGAGAAAACGGTGACAGTCACCGGTTTCCAGCAGGACGTACGCCCGTTTCTCGCGGCGTGCGACGCGGTGGCGCTCACCAGCTTCACCGAGGCGCTGTCGCTCGCGGCGATCGAGGCGATGGCGCTCGGCCGGCCGGTGGTGCATCCGCAGGTGGGCGGCGCCGCCGAGCTGATCCGCGACGGCGAGGACGGGCTGCTGTTCCCGGTCGGCGACACGCCGGCGCTCGCCGGCGCGCTCGAGCGCCTCTGGCAGCCCGGCTTCAGGCGAATGCTGGGAGAAAGGGCGCGCGCCAAGGTGGAAAGCCGCTTCTCGGAGCAGGCGATGGTGGACCGCTACGAGGCGCTGCTGGCAGAGATCGCATCGACAAGGAGAACGCATGAGCAACTACGAAAACGCGCGCCGGCGCATTAGGCAGTCGGCGCGCACCTGGCTGGTGACCGGGGTGGCCGGCTTCATCGGCTCGCACCTCGCCGAGCAGCTGCTCGCGCTCGGGCAGCACGTCGTCGGCCTGGACAACTTCTCCACCGGCAAGCGCGCCAACCTGGACGCGCTCGCCTCGCCGAACTTCCGCTTCATCCAGGGCGACATCCGCTCGCTCGACGCCTGCCGCCGCGCCTGCGCCGGCGTCGACGTCGTGCTGCACCAGGCGGCGCTCGGCAGCGTGCCGCGCTCGATCGACGACCCGGTGACGAGCGCCGAGTGCAACATCGGCGGCTTCCTCAACATGCTGGTCGCGGCGCGCAACGCGGGCGTGCGCCGCTTCGTCTACGCCAGCTCCTCGGCGGTGTACGGCGACCACCCGGCGCTGCCCAAGGTCGAGCCGCTGACCGGCCGCGCCGTCTCGCCCTACGGCCTGACCAAGCAGGTCAACGAGCTCACCGCCGGCGTGTTCGACGCCTGCTACGGCTTCAAGAGCATCGGCCTGCGCTACTTCAACGTGTTCGGCCCGCGCCAGGACCCGCACGGCGCCTACGCCTCGGTGATCCCGGCCTGGATCGGCGCGCTGCTCGCCGGGCGCCCGGCGTACGTGTACGGCGACGGCACGGCGGCGCGCGACTTCTGCCATGTCGACAACGTGGTGCAGGCCAACCTGCTCGCCGCGACGGTCGAGGACCCGGCGGCGCTCGGCGAGGTCTACAACGTCGCGCTGGGAGATCAGACCTCCCTATTGGAGCTTTTCTCGCTGATCACCGAAATCATGGGGTTGAAGGACGTGAAGCCGGTGCACCGCCCGCCCCGCAAGGGCGACCTGCAGTTCTCGCGCGCCGATACCGCGAAGGCCGAGCGGCTGCTCGGCTACCGACCCGCCGTTCGAATCAGGGAAGGCCTAGAGCGGACGATCGAGTGGTACGCGCAGAATCTGGCCCCTGCCAGCGAAGAGAGGAAGGTGGCCAATGCTTGACGCGATCGCCGAACCGGAAAAGGTCTCGCCGCCGAAAGCCGGGCTCGCCACGGTGGCGGTGGTCGGCCTGGGCTACGTCGGGCTGCCGGTCGCGGTGGCCTTCGGCCGCGAGCGGCCGACCATCGGCTACGACCTGTCGAAGAAGCGGGTCGAGAACCTGCGCCATTACGTCGACGCGACCGGCGAGGTCGCCGCCGGCGAGCTGATGGCCGCCAAGTCGCTCCAGGTGACCACCTACCCGGGCGACCTGGCGAGCGCCGACTTCATCATCGTCGCGGTGCCCACGCCGATCAACTCGGCGCGCCAGCCCGACCTCGGGCCCCTCGAGTCGGCGAGCGAGACGGTGGGCCGCTACATGAAGCCGGGCGCCATCGTGATCTACGAGTCGACCGTGTACCCCGGCGCGACCGAGGAAGTATGCGTGCCGATCCTCGAGAAGGCCTCGGGCATGCGCTGGCGCCAGGACTTCCACGTCGGCTACTCGCCCGAGCGCATCAACCCGGGCGACAAGCGGCACGGCTTCGAGAACATCCTGAAGGTGGTGTCGGCCGACGACGCCGACACGCTGGAGAAGGTGGCCTCGCTCTACGCCTCGGTGGTGAAGGCCGGCGTCTACCGCGCCGCCTCGATCCGCGTCGCCGAGGCGGCGAAGGTGATCGAGAACACGCAGCGCGACCTGAACATCGCCTTCGTCAACGAGCTGGCGATCATCTTCGAGGGCATGGGCCTCGACACGAGCGAGGTGCTGAAGGCGGCCTCCACCAAGTGGAACTTCCTGCCCTTCAAGCCCGGCCTGGTCGGCGGCCACTGCATCGGCGTCGATCCCTATTACCTGACCTACAAGGCGGAGCTGCTCGGCTATCACCCCGAGGTGATCCTCGCCGGCCGGCGCATCAACGACGCGATGGGCGGCCACATCGCGCGCAAGACCGTGCAGCAGATGATCCACGCCGGGCGCAGCATCAAGGGCGCGCGCGTCAACGTGCTGGGCCTCGCCTTCAAGGAGGACGTGCCCGACATCCGCAACTCGCGGGTGATCGACATCGTGCGCGAGCTCGCCGAGTTCGGCGTGCAGACCTTCGTGCACGACCCGCTGGCGGGCGCCGAGGAGGCGCTGCAGGAGTACGGAGTGCGCCTGCTGCCCTGGGAGCTGCTGCCCGCCGCCGACGCCCTGATCCTCGCGGTGGCGCACCGGCGCTACCTCGAGCTGCCGAGCGAAGCGATCGTCGAGAAGGTGGTGCCGGGCGGCTGCGTGATCGACGTCAAGGCGGTGCTCGACGCCGCCGCCCTGCGCAAGGAAGGCCTGCGCGTGTGGAGGCTCTAGCGCTCAGCGCGTCGCCGCAGCCGCGCCGGCTGCGCGTCGGCGTCTGGGCCGACTCGCGCCTGCAGCCGCTCTGGGTGGTCGACGCGCTGTCGCGCCTCGCCGCCGCGGACTTCGCCGAGGTGCTGCTGGTCGCGGCGCCCGAGCGGCCCGCCGCGCGCGAGAACGCGCTGTGGGCCGCCTACCGGGCGCTCGACCGCAGGCTGTTCGGCGCCGGGCCGAGCGAGCGGGTCGACATCGCCGAGCGCCTGCCGCGCGGCGAGCCGCGCCGGCTCGACGTCGCGCTCGCGCTCGGCGCGCTGGACGACCGCGCGCTCGACGGCATCGCGCGCTACGGCGTGTGGCGCTTCTGCTTCGGCCCGCACGGCGCCGAGGACGAGCGCGCGGCCGGCGTGCACGAGGCCGCCGCCGGCGAGCCGCTCACCGCCTCGGGCCTCAAGGTGCGCCTCGCGCCCGGCGA
This sequence comes from Burkholderiales bacterium, assembly GCA_036381055.1. Taxonomy (GTDB): domain Bacteria; phylum Pseudomonadota; class Gammaproteobacteria; order Burkholderiales; family SG8-39; genus SCGC-AG-212-J23. The sequence continues at coordinate 15,336 of DASVDO010000011.1, forward strand.
GCCGCCGCGCCTCGCCTGCCACTCGTGCTCGCGCACCGAGGTGCTCTCGGTGGCGCGCAACCGCGACCATCTGTGCAAGACCGGCGAGTTCGTGCTGCGCGCGCTGCGCGAGCTGCACCGCTCGGGCCCCGCCTGGCTGCAGGGCTGCCCGCAGCTCGCCGCGGCGCCGCCGGCGCCGCTCCCGGGCGCGCGCGACGCGCTGCGCATGGCCGCGCGCCTGGCGCGCCGCGCCGCCGAGAAGGCGCTCGGCGTCGAGCAGTGGTCGCTCGCCTTCGCCTTCAATGCGCGCGTCACCCCGGAGCTCGCCGGCTTCACGCGCCTCGTGCCGCCGAAGGACCGCGACTGGGCCGACCCGTTCGCGCTGGAGAAGGACGGCCGCTACTACGTGTTCTTCGAGGAGGTGCCGTTCGCGACGCGCAAGGGGCACATCGCCATGATCGAGGTCGACCGCGCCGGGCGCCGCTCGGCGCCGGTCACGGTGCTCGAGCGCGACCATCACCTGTCGTACCCGTTCCTCTTCGAGCACGAGGGGGCGCTCTACATGGTCCCGGAAAGCGCGCGCAACCGCACGGTGGAGCTGTGGCGCTGCGTCGACTTCCCGCGCGAGTGGAAGCTGGAGAAGGTGCTGCTCGAGGGCGTGCGGCTGGTCGACGCGACGCTGCACCGCGCGCACGACCGCTGGTGGATGTTCGCCAACTGCGCGCCCGGCGCGAGCCGCTTCTACGACGACGAGCTGTGCCTGTACTGGGCCGAGCGCCTGACCGGCGAGTGGCAGCCGCACCCGCGCAACCCGGTCAAGTCCGATCCGCGCTCGAGCCGCCCCGCCGGGCGGCTGTTCGTGCGCGACGGGGCGCTCTATCGCCCCGCCCAGGTCTGCGTGCCGCGCTACGGCGCCGGGCTCGCGCTGCAGCGCGTCCTGCGGCTCTCGCCGCAGGAGTACGCCGAGCGCCAGGTCGAGCGCATCGTGCCCGCGCCGCGGAGCGGCCTGCTCGGCCTGCACACCATGAACCGGGCGGGCGATCTGGTCGTGGTGGACGCCTTCGCGCGGCGCGGACGAATCTAGGAGGACCGACGATGAAAAAGGCGCTCCATTCCAGGATCGTGATGCTCGGCGCCGCGCCCGACACGCGCAGCGGCATCGCCGCCGTGGTCGCCGCGTATCGCGCGCACGGGCTGTTCTCGCGCTGGCCGATCGAGTACGTGGCGACGAGCGGCGACGGCAACCCGCTGCAGAAGGCGCGGCTCTCGGCGACGGCGCTCGGCGACTTCTGCGCCGCGCTGATCCGCCACCCGCGCAGCCTGGTGCACCTGCACCTGTCGCGGCGCACCTTCTGGCGGCAGGCGCCCTTCGCCGCCGCGGCGCTCGCGGCGCGCCGCCCGCTCGTCGTGCAGCTGCACGGCGCGGGCCTCGGCAACGAGGCGGCGCCGCTGCTCGCGCGCGCCGCCTGCGTGGTGGTCGCCTGCGAAGCGCAGCGCGTCTGGGTGCGCGGCGTGGCGAAGAACGCCAACGTGCTCACCGTGCCGCCGCCGCTCACGGTGCCGGCGGCCGCGTCCGCCGAGCGGCCGAACGTGGTGCTGTTCCTCGGCCGCGTGGCGGTGGAGAAGGGCATCTACGACCTGCTCGACGCGATCGCCGGCGTGCGCGCCGCCGTGCCCGACGTGCGCCTGGTGTGCGCCGGCGAAGGCGAACGCGCGGCGGTCGCGCGCTACGCCGAGCGCCTGGGCATCGGCGACGCGGTGAAGTTCATCGGCTGGGTCGGGCCCTCGGGCAAGCGCGCGCTGCTCGAGACCGCCGCGGCGTTCGCGCTGCCCTCGTACGACGAGGCGCTGCCCGCGAGCCTCGTCGAGGCGATGAGCGCCGGCGTGCCGCCGGTGGTGAGCCCGGTGGGCGGCATCCCGGAAGCGGTGCAGGAAAGCGTGAGCGGCCTTTTCGTCGCGCCCGGCGACCGCGCCAACCTGGAGCGGCGGCTGAAGCGGCTGCTGCTCGACCGCGCGCTCGCCGCGCGGCTGGGCAGCGCGGCGCGCGAGTCGGCGCGGCTGCGCTTCTCGCCCGAGCGCGTGCTGCCGCGCCTGGACGCGCTCTACGCCGACGCCGGCGTCGCGCCCGGCGCGCCGCAGGCCGAGGGCGGCGCGCACCTGCGGAAAGCCGCGTGAAGCGCACCGTCGTCCTGGTCGCCGGGGAGGTCGACCTCGCGCTCGCGGCGCGTCTCGCGGGCCGCTTCGAGCTCGTCGAGCTGCGCGGCGGGCCGCTCGCGCTCGCCGCCGCGGTGCTGCGCACCGGCGCGGCGATCGTGCACCTCGACGCGGCGGCGGGTTGTCTCGCGCGCAGCGCGGCGGCGAAGCTCGGCGGCGCCGCGGTGCTGTGGCAGATCGACGAGGGGCCGCCGCCGGCCGGGCGCGCGCTCTGCGCGGCGCTTGCCGATGCGCTGGTCGCGCCTTCGGCGGCGCAGGCGCAGTCCTGCCGCGAGCGCCTGCCGCGCCAGCTCGTCGTGCATATCGCGCCGGGCATCGACTGCGCGCCGTTCCAGCGGCTGAACCGCGCGCCGGTCACCGCCGATGCGCCGCTGCGCCTCGCGTACCTCGGGCCCCTGGAGAGCGGCCAGGGGCTGGCCGAGATGATCGAAGGGCTGCGGCTTGCGCGCGAGAGCGGCGTCCGGGCCCGGCTGGTGATCGCCGGCAGCGGCGGCGAGGAGCCGCGCCTTCGCCACCAGGCCGCCGACGCCGGCCTCGGACGCGACGTGGTGTTCGCGGGTGAAACCGCCGCGGCGGGCCGCGCGCGGCTCTATTTGCAGTGCGACGCGCTGCTCCTGCCGGCCTACAGCGCCGGCGTGCCGCGCGTGCTGCTCGAGGCGATGGCGGCGGGCGTCGTGCCGGTGGCGAGCGCGGTGGGCGGCATTCCCGAGGTGGTCGGCGACGCCGAGACCGGCCTGCTGATCGAGCCGGGCGACGCGCTGGCGATCGCCGGCGCGATCGCCCGCCTGGCGCGCGAGCGCTCGCACCTCGCGCGCATGAGCGCCGCGTGCCGGCGGCGCATCGCCACGCGCTTCTCGGTGGAGCGCGCCGCCGCCGAGCTCTCGGCGCTCTACTTCATGCTCGCCGCGGCGCCGCGCGCGCGCGCGGCGCTCTAGCGCATGGGCGCGATCGCCGGCTGGGCGACCACGCTGCGCGGCGCGCCGGACCCGGCGCCGCTCGGCGCGATGGTCGAGGCGCTCGCGCACCGCGCGAGGGGCGAAAGCGTCTCCGGCATCCTCGACCGCAGCCCGCGCCGCACGGTGGTGCTCGCGGCGTCGCTCAACGACCCGGCCTCGCGCATCTCGCTCGCGCTCGACGGCGCGATCCTCAACGCCGCCGAGCTGCGCAGCGAGCTCGGCCGGCACGGCTTCGCCTTCCGCGGCGAGTCGGACGCCGAGGTGCTGCTGCGCGCCTACCAGTACTGGGACAAGGAGGCGGTGAAGCAGCTGCGCGGCGCGTTCGCGCTCGCCCTGTGGGACGCGCGCAAGGAGCGCCTGATGCTCGCGCGCGACCGCTTCGGCCAGAAGCCGCTCTACCTGCACAGCGCCGGGCCGGCGCTCGCCTTCGCTTCCGAGCTCGAGGCGCTGGCGCGCGCCGGCGGCGTGGCGCGCGAGGTCGACGTCGGCGCGGTGGGCGAGTACCTCGCCGCCGGCTACGTGCGCGGCCCGCGCACGCTGCTCAAAGGCGTGCGCAAGCTCGCGCCCGGGAGCTACGCGCTCTGGCAGTACGGCAGCCTGCACGAGGTGCGCTACTGGAGCGCGCCCGACGGCGAGGCGGCGGAGCACAAGCGCTGGAGCGGCGAGCGCGCGCACGGCGAGCCGGTCGAGGGCTTCATCGAGCGCCTCGACGAGGCGGTGCGCCTGGCGGCGCGCGGCGCGCCGCGCGTCGGCGCGTTCCTCTCCGCCGGCTTCGACTCGGCGGCGATCGTCGCGCTGATGCGCCGCCACTGCGAGCGCATCGTCACCTTCTCGGCGGGCTTCGCCGAGGACCGCAGGAGCGAGCTCGGCGCCGCCGCGCGCCTGGCGAAGCACTTCGCTACCGAGCACCACGAGCTGGTGCTCTCGCCGCGCGACATCCTCGCCGAGCTGCCGCGGCTCGCGGCGGCGCGCGATGCGCCGCTGTGCCGGCCCTCCGACATCGCGCTGCACCTCCTGGCCCGGCAGGCCGGCCGCACGGTGCGCGTCGCGCTCTCCGGCGACGGCGGCGACGAGGTGCTGGGCGGCTACCGGCGCCACACTTTCCTGCGCGGCTTCGCGCCGCGGCCGGCGCGGCCGGGCGGCCTGTTCGTCATCCCGGTCGGAGCGGCCGCGGAGGAGGGCGAGGCCGACGCCAGGACGAGCCCGCTGCGCCGCATCCTGTACTACGAGCAGGTCGGCTGGCTGCCCGACAACCTGCTCGAGCGCGCCGACCGCATGAGCGCGGCAGCCTCGCTCGACCTGCGCGCGCCGTTCGTCGACCACCGGCTCGCCGAGTACGTCTCGGCGCTGCCCGACGCGGCGCGCGTGCGCGGCCTGACCACCAAGCGCATCCTGCGCGAGGCCGACCGGCGGCTGCTCGCCGACTCGGCGGTGAAGCCGCGCAAGGCCGGCTTCCGCATCAGCCTCGCCGATCCGCTGCGCGGCGAGATGCGCGACCTGCTCGACCTGCTGCGCGGGCCGGGATCGGCCGCGCGCGCCTACTGCGACGGGGCGGTGCTCGACCGGCTGCTCGACGAGCACCTCGCCGTGCGCAAGAACCACGAAGAGATCCTGTGGACGCTACTCAACCTGGAAATCTGGCACCGCGCCCACCTGAGGGCGGCTCGGACGGACTGCGTCGCAAGCTGCGCTGGCGGCTGAACCGCCTGCGCTGCATGTCGCCGCTGGAGATGGCGCACCGCGCGCTGCGCTTCGCGCAGGCGCGCGCCGAGCGCGCCGGCTGGCTCGCCGCGCGCGTGCCCGAGCCCGACCTCGCGCGCCAGGGCGCGACCTGGGTGCACGCCGCCGAAAGCATCGACGCGCGGCCCTACGTCGCCGCGGCCGAGCGCATCGCCGCCGGCCGGCTCGACGTGTTCGCGCTCGCCGACGTCGACCTGGGGTTGCCGCCGCGCTGGAACCGCGATCCGAAGACCGGCATCGAGGCGCCGCTTCGCTTCGGCAAGCAGCTCGACTACCGCGACCCCGACAAGGTCGGCGACATCAAGTACCTGTGGGAGCCGAACCGCCACCTGCAGCTCGCGACGCTCGCGCAGGCGTACGCGCTGACGCGCCGCAGGAAGTACGCCGAGGCGCTCGGCGAGCAGCTCGACAGCTGGTTCCTCGCCTGCCCGTACGGCATGGGGCCGAACTGGGCGAGCGCGCTGGAGGCGGCGATCCGCCTGGTGAACTGGTCGATCGCCTGGCAGCTCGCCGGCGAGGCGCTGGAGGCCGACGTGCGCCGCCGCTGGCTGCGCTCGGTCTACCAGCACGCGCACTTCGTGCGCCACTGGCTCTCGGCGCATTCCTCGGCCAACAACCACCTGATCGGCGAGGCGGCGGGGCTCTACATCGCCGGCCTCACCTGGCCGCACTGGCGCGAAGCCGACGAATGGGCCGGCGCCGGGAAAAGGATCCTGGAAAGGGAAGCGCAGGCCCAGACCGCGCCCGACGGCGTGAACCGCGAGCAGGCGCTCTGGTACCAGCAGTTCGTGCTCGACATGCTGCTGCTGCCGATGCTCGCCGCGCGCGCCGCCGGCCAGCGCTTCTCGAGCGGCTTCGTCTCGCGCGTCGAGGCGATGATGGACTTCATCGCCTGCGTGATGGACGCCGGCGGCAACGTGCCGCGCTTCGGCGACGCGGACGACGGCTACCTGGTGCGCCTGGAGCGCGAAAGCGACTTCTGCCCCTTCCGCTCGGCGCTCGCCCTCGGCGCGCTGCTCTTTCGCCGCGGCGACTTCAAGCTCAAGGCGCGGCGCCTGGACGACAAGGCGCGCTGGCTGCTCGGCCCGCACGCCGACGCCGAGTTCCAGTCGCTCGACCCGGAGGCGACGCGCCTGCCGCTGCGCCAGAGCTTTCCCGAGGGCGGCTACTACGTGCTCGGCTGCGACTTCGACCGGCCGCGCGAGATCCGCGCCGTGGTCGACGCCGGGCCGCTCGGCTACACCTCGATCGCGGCGCACGGCCATGCCGACGCGCTGTCGTTCACGCTCTCGGTGCACGGGCGCGAGATCCTGATCGATCCGGGCACCTACGCCTACCACACGCAGCAGCGCTGGCGGCAGTATTTCCGCGGCACCTCGGCGCACAACACCGTGCGCGTCGACGGCCTCGACCAGTCGCAGCAGGGCGGCAACTTCCTGTGGCTGCGCCATGCGCGCGCCGCGTGCAGCCTGTGGCTCTCCGGCGCCGACAAGGACTGCTTCGAAGGCTGGCACGACGGCTACATGCGCCTTCCCGACCCGGTGAGGCACCGGCGCCTGCTCGAGCTGGACAAGCGCGCGCGGCGCCTGATCGTCGAGGACCGCCTGGAGATGCAGGGCTGCCACGACGTGGAGATGTTCTTCCACTGCGCCGAGGCGTGCAGCGTCGACGCGCTGCCGGGCGGCTTCCTCATCGCGCGCGACGGCATCGCGGTGAAGCTGCGCCTGCCCGAGGCCGGCGACTCCTCGGTGCACAAGGGCGAGACCTCGCCCATCCTCGGCTGGGCCTCGCGCGCCTTCGACCGGCGCACGCCCACCCACACCATCGTCTGGCGCGCGCGGCTTTGCGGCCCGAGCGAGCTGCGCACCGAGCTCGAGCTGTAGCGATGGCGGCAGCGCAAAAGCTCCCGTCCGAGGCGCCGGCGCGCGGCGCCATCCGCGTGCTGATGCTCGGCCCGGCGCTCGAGGTGCGCGGCGGCATCTCGTCGGTGGAGCGCTCGCTGATCGCGGCCCTGCCGCCGCAGGTCGAGGTCGAGCACGTGGCGACGATGCGCGAAGGCTCCCGGGGGGTGAAGCTCGGCGTCTTCCTGCGCGCGCTCGGCGCGACCTGGCGGCGCACCGCGGCGCAGGCGAAGCCCGACCTCGTGCACATCCATTTCGCCAGCCGCGCGAGCAGCGTGCGCAAGATGGCGCTCGCGCGCCTCGCGCTCGCGCGCGGCTGCCGGGTGGTGATGCACGCGCACGGCGGGGGCTACATGGATTATTGGCGCTCCATCTCCCGGTTCCAGAAGCGACAGATTTTGGCAGTACTTCAAAAGGCGAGCGCGCTTATCGTCCTCGGAGAGACGTGGCGCCGCTTCTTCGCCGGCATCGGCGTCGCCGAGGAGCGCATCGTCGTGCTGCCCAACCCGGTGGCGCTGCCGCGCGCGCTGCCGGTGCGCCTGGGCGCGACGCCGGTCACCTTCGTCTACCTCGGCCTGGTCAGCGCCGCGAAAGGCGCCTTCGATCTCGTCGAGGCGGTGGCGCGGATCGCGCCGGCGACGCGCGCGCGGCTGCGCGTGGTCGTCGCCGGGAACGGCGAGCTCGCTGCGCTGCGCGCCGCTATCGGCCGCGCGGGGCTCGCGCAGACGATCGCGGTGCGTCCCTGGCTGGGGGCGGAGGAGCGCGACGCGCTGCTCGCTTGCGCCGAGGCGTTCGTCCTGCCCTCGCGCCAGGAGGGGCTGCCGATGGCGCTCCTCGAGGCGATGGCCTGGGGCCTCGCGCCGCTCGCGACGCCGGTCGGCGCGATCCCGGAGCTCGTCGAGCCCGGGACGAGCGGCCTGCTGGTGCCGCCGGGCGACGTCGCGGCGCTGGCGCGCGCGATCGAGCAGCTTCTCGATCCCGCTTTTCGCTCGCAGCTCGGCCGCGCCGCGCGCCGCCGGGTGGAGCCGCTCGCGGCAGAGCGCTACGCAGAGCGCCTCGGCCGCCTTTACGAGACCCTCGCATGCAACCCCTCGCCCTGAAGCTCAAGTCGCTGCGCCTCGGCGACATCGCCGTGCGGCGCAATCCGCTCTTCTACGCCTGGGCGCGCCGCCAGCTCGCCGCGCCCGACCCGATGCAATTGCAAAGGATGCTGTGGAACGCGCGGCGCACCGCGTACGGCCGCCGCGTGCGCGGCGGCGGCGATCTCGCCTCCTGGCCGCTGCTCGACAAGGAGACGGTGCGCGAGGCGCCGCAGGACTTCCTCGCCGGGCCGCAGCTGCTCGTCGCCCGGGCGAGCACCGGCGGCACCTCCGGCGCGCCGCTGCCGCTCGCGCGCTCGCTGCGCTCGGTGGTGCTCGAGCAGGCGGCGATCGACCGGATGATGGAGCTGCTCGGCGCGCGGCCGGGCGAGGCGCGCATCGCGCAGCTTCGCGGCGACAACGTCAAGGACCCGTCCGACTTCCGCCCGCCGTACTGGAAGACGGTCGCCGGCGGCCGGCGCATGCTGCTCTCGTCCAACCACCTGAACGCCGCGACGATCGGCGCCTACGCGCAGGCGCTGGAGTCGTTCGCGCCCGACATCCTGTGGGCCTACCCGACCTCGCTCGAGTCGCTGTGCGTGCAGCTCGAGCGCGCCGGCATCCGCCTTCAGGTGGCGCGCGTTCTCACCTCCTCGGAAGTGCTGCACCCGTCGGTATGGCGCCTTGCGGAGCGCACGCTCGGCTGCCGCCTGGTCGACTACTACGGCCAGGCCGAGCGAGTCGCGTTCGCCTGGGCGAGCGCGCCCGGCGAGTACCGCTTCCTGCCGGGCTACGCGCATGTCGAGCTCGTCGAGTCGGGCGCCGACGGGCCGAACCGGCGCTACGAGATCGTCGGCACCAGCCTGTGGAACCACGCCATGCCGCTGGTGCGCTACCGCACCGGCGACCTGATCCGCCTGCCCGCTTCCTACACCGAAGCGCAGGTCCGGGAGGTCGCCGAGGGCCGCCGCCCGTTCTGCGGCGTGCTCGGCCGCGACAGCGACATCCTGGTCTCGCCCGACGGCGTGCGCCTGACCGGCATCGACCACTTCCAGAGAGACGTGGCGCACCTGCGGCGCATCCAGGTGATCCAGGAGAGCGCCACCGAGGTGCGCGTGCTGGTGCTCGGCACGCCGCAGTTCGGCGACGAGGACGCCGCGCGGCTGCTCGCCAACATCCGCAAGAAGCTTCCCGCCTCGATGAAGGTCGACATCGAGTGCGTGGAGGCGCTGGAGCGCACCGGGACGGCCAAGACGCCGTTCGTCATCCACCGCCCGGCGGTGAAGAAGCTGCTGCGCGCCGCGGTCAGCTGATCGGCACGCGCTTGCCCGAGAGCGACGCCTTCTTCGGCAGCACCAGCGTCAGCACGCCGTCGCGGTACTGCGCGATGGCGGCGTGCGAGTCGACTTCCTGCGGCAGGCTGAAGGCGCGGCTCAGCCGGCCGTAGCTGCGCTCGCGGTAGAGGGTGCGCTGGCCGGCGGCGGCGTGCGTCTCCTCGCGCACCTCGGCGCTCAGCGACACCGCGCTGCCTTCGACGCTCACGTGGATGTCTTCCTTGCGCGCGCCCGGGATCTCGGCGCGCACCGTGTAGGCGGTCTCGTCCTCGTCGAGGTCGAGCCGGATGCGCGAGATCATCTGGCCCGCCATGCCGCTCGCCATGCCGAGCGGCCGCGCCACGAGGTCCCGGCCGAGCTCGTTCAGCACGTCCTGGAAGGGCTGGAAGACGCTCGCCATTTCGAGTGGCGTCATGCAAGCGCCGTACCGGGCCTGCCTGCCGTACCGGGCCTGCCCTTTGCTCGGGCGTTATCGCCCAGATCCGGAGGAGCCATGAACGCTATCGCAGAGAAGCTCGGCCCGAGCGTCACCGACATGATCCGCGCGGACCACAGCCGCGTGCTCGCCACCTTCCACCGCTATTCGCCGGACGCGAGCCAGCGCGAGAAGCGCGGCCTCGTCGACGCGATCTGCCTCGCCCTCGAGGTGCATTCGCAGGTCGAGGAGGAGATCTTCTATCCCGCGCTGCAGCGCATCGACCCGGACATCGTGGCGAAGAGCCTGCCGGAGCATGGCGAGGTGAAGCGGCTGGTGCTCGCGCTGCGCGGCATGTCGCCGGCCGAGGCGGCGTTCGACGCGACGGTGATGGAGCTGATGCGCAAGGTGATCCACCACGTCGCCGACGAGGAGACGACGCTCCTGCCGGACGCCGAGCGCGAGCTCGCCGCCGAGCTGCCCGAGCTCGGCCTGCGCATGGCGAAGCGCCGCCTCGAGCTGAAGGCGCCGCGCGCCGGCGAGATGGCCGGCGCGATGGCGAGGGCGATGTCGGGCAAGGGCATGCTGATCGGCGCCGGCGCCGCGCTGGTCGGCGGGGCGCTGCTCGCCCGCGCGCTGCGGCACCGCTAGCGCGGCGGTCTTGACGCGCGCGGCGCTCTCCTTCTACGCCGGCTGCGCGGCGGCCGCGGGCGCGCTGCTCGGCCCGCTGCACGAGCTCGCCGAGGAGCGCCTGTGGGCGCACATGGTGCAGCACGAGCTGCTGATGGTGCTCGCCGCGCCGCTCCTCGTGCTCGGCCGCCCGCTCAAGATGCTGGTCCGGGCGCTGCCGGCGCGCTGGCGACGCTTCGTCCGCGTGCCGAGGCTCTGCTCCGACGCCGCCTTCGGCTCGATCACGCACGCGGCCGCGGTCTGGCTCTGGCACGCGCCGGCGTTCTTCGCCGCGGCGCTCGCCAGCCCGTGGCTGCATTTCGCGCAGCACGCGAGCTTCTTCGGCTCGGCGCTGCTCTTCTGGTGGTCGATCGCCGCGCCGGGCCGCCGCCACCTCGCCGCGATCGGCGCGCTCTTCGCGACCATGGTGCACACCGGCGTGCTCGGCGCGCTGATGACGTTCTCGCGCGGCTCCTGGTACCCGGGCTACGAGCTCGCCGACCAGCAGCTCGCCGGGCTGGTGATGTGGGTGCCGGCCGGGCTCGTCTATCCGCTCGCCGCGGTTTTCCTGGGCGCGCAGTGGCTGAGCCGATCGGTGCGTCGTGCCGGCGCGTCGATCCGCTCAGACTAGGCCGGCGCGCGGCGCGTCGGTGGGCCGGACAACCGGGATCGCGCATGCTTTCCGGCTATGAAAATCTGCGTGTTGGGCCTCGGATACGTGGGCGCCGTATCCGCGGGACTGCTTGCGAAGGAAGGGCACGAAGTCATCGGCGTCGACCCGGAGCGCGCCAAGGTCGACCTGATCAACGCCGGCCGCTCGCCGATCATCGAGAAGGACCTGAACGAGATCATCCACCAGGAGGTCGCCGCCGGGAGGCTGCGCGCCACCACCGGCGTCGAGGACGCGGTGCGCCACAGCGACGTCGTGCTGGTGTGCGTCGGCACGCCGAGCCAGCCGAACGGCGGCATCGACCTGAAGTACGTGCGCCGCGTCTGCGAGCAGATCGGCACGACCCTCGCGAGCCACCCGGGCGCGCCGGTCGTGGTGGTGCGCAGCACCATGCTGCCGGGGACGATGCGCGACGTCGTCGTGCCGCTCCTCGAGAAGCACTCGGGCAAGCGCGCGGGAGAAGAGTTCGGCCTGTGCATCAACCCCGAGTTCCTGCGCGAAGGCACGGCGGTGCACGACTACTACCACCCGCCGAAGACCGTGATCGGCGAGATCAACCGCGCGAGCGGCGACGTGGTCGCCACGCTCTACGCGCGCATCCCGGGGCCGCTGATCCGCACCGACATCGAGACCGCGGAGATGGTGAAGTACGCCGACAACGGCTGGCACGCGCTGAAGGTCGGCTTCGCCAACGAGATCGGCAGCCTGTGCAAGGCGCTGGAGGTCGACGCGCACAAGGTGATGGAGATCTTCTGCCAGGACGTGAAGCTGAACCTCTCGCCCTATTACCTGAAGCCGGGCTTCGCCTTCGGCGGCTCGTGCCTGCCCAAGGACCTGCGCGCCCTCCTGTACAAGGCCAAGACCCTGGACGTGCAGCTGCCGATCCTCTCCGCCGTGCTGCCCTCCAACCAGCTGCAGATCGAGCGCGGCGTGCAGGCGATCGTCGAGAAGGGCCGCAGGCGCGTCGGCATCCTCGGCTTCTCGTTCAAGGCCGGCACCGACGACCTGCGCGAGAGCCCGATGGTCGAGGTGACCGAGCGCCTGATCGGCAAGGGCTACGACCTGCGCGTCTACGACCGCAACGTGAGCCTCGCCTGCCTGCACGGCGCGAACCGCGACTACATCCTGAACCGCATCCCGCACATCTCGCGGCTGATGGTGGCGAGCGTCGACGAGGTGCTGGCGCACGCCGAGACCGTGGTGATCGGCAACGCCTCGCCCGAGTTCGCCGACGTGCCGCGGCGCATCGGCGAGGGCCAGTCGATCATCGACTTCGTGCGCGTGTGCGACTCGCGCTCGGTGGCCGGCGTGTACGAGGGCATATGCTGGTAGCCGACAACATCCGCATCGACGCGAAGCACATCGAGCGGCGGCGGCGCAACGTCGAGCGCCAGCTCGCCTTCCTGCGGCCGCGCGTGAGCCTCGAGTCGGTGGTGATGGAAGTGGGCTGCGGCGACTGCACGCTCGCGCGCAAGCTCGCCGGCTACGTCGAGCGCGTCTACGCGCTGGAAGCCTCGGAAGACCTGATGGGCCGGCTCGGCGGGCCGCCCAACCTGGTGCGCATGGTCTACGACGGCGTGCGCATCCCGGTGCCGGAGGCGAGCGTCGACCTCGCGTTCAGCGCCCGCCTGGTGCTGTCGCAGCTCCCCGGCATCTGCCGCGCGCTCAAGGACGGCGGCACCTTCTGGACGAGCGCCAAGGGACGGGCGAGCGAGATCCGCGCGGTGCTGCTCGACGCGGGATTCTCGGCGGTGCGCTTCTACGTCGGCGCGCTGCGCGTGCCGTACCCGCTGGCGCGCGTGCTCGACGACCCGTTCCGCATCGCGATCGTCAAGTAGCCCGCGCGCCGCCCATGGCCAAGCGCGTCCTGATCCTGGTGGAGAACCTGCCGAGCCCGTTCGACCGGCGCGTCTGGCAGGAGGCCTGCACGCTGCGCGACGCGGGCTACACCGTGTCGATCATCTGCCCGACCGGCCACGGCTGCGAGCTGAAGTACGAGGAGATCGACGGCATCGCCATCTGGCGCTACCGCCTGCCGACCGAGGGCGAGGGCGCGCTCGGCTATCTCGTGGAGTACGCCGCAGCGCTCTCCTGGACCTTCCTGCTTTCCCTGAAGGTGTTTTTCACGAGAGGCTTCGACGTGGTGCACGCCTGCAACCCGCCGGACCTCTTCTTCCTGATCGGCGGCTTCTACAAGCTCTTCGGGCGCAAGTTCCTGTTCGACCACCACGACGCCAACCCGGAGCTCTACCTCGCCAAGTTCGGCCGCAAGGACTTCTTCTACCGCACGATGCTGCGCCTCGAGCGCATGACCTTCCGGCTCGCCGACGTGTCGATCGCCACCAACCGCTCGTACCGGCGCATCGCCATCGAGCGCGGCGGCATGGACCCGCGGCGCGTGTTCGTGGTGCGCAGCGGCCCGAGCCTGGAGCGCATGAAGATCGGGCCGCCGGTCGAGGCGCTGAAGAAGGGCCGCAAGTACCTGGTCGGCTACGTCGGCGTCATGGGCCGCCAGGAGGGCATCGATTACCTGCTGCGCGCGGTGTGGCACATCGTGCACGGCATGAAGCGCCACGACGTGCACTTCGGCCTGGTCGGCGGCGGCACCTCGCTCGACGAGCTGAAGGCGCTGGCGCGCGAGCTGCGCGTCGCCGACTACGTCACCTTCACCGGGCGCGTGTCGGACGAGGAGATGCTGGCGATGCTCAACACCGCCGACGTATGCGTCAACCCCGACGCCGCCACCGAGATGAACGACATCTCGACCATGAACAAGATCATGGAGTACATGGCGCTCGGCAAGCCGATCGTGCAGTTCGACCTGACCGAGGGCCGCTACTCGGCGCAGGGCGCCTCGCTCTACGCGCGGCGCAACGACCCGGGCGACCTCGCGGCGAAGCTGGTCGAGCTGCTCGACGACCCGCAGCGGCGCCGCATCATGGGCGCGGCGGGACGCCGCCGCGTGCTGGAAGAGCTGGAATGGCGGCACGAGGCGCCCAAGCTCCTCGCCGCCTACGACGCGCTATGGGCCGCATCGTCGACGCGCGCCAGGCACGCCGTCTAGCGATGGCGGCGGCGGTGGCCGCGGCGCTGCTGGTCGGCAGCGAGGCGGCGCTGCGCCTGGCCGACGCGGGCGCGCCGATCTGGCACCGGCCCGACCCGGCGCTCGGCTGGACGCTGCGCCCGTACGCGCACGGCGAGCAGTCCGGCGTGTACGCCGCGGTCAACTCGTTCGGCCAGCGCGACGTGCGCCACGAGCTCGACAAGCGCCGCGGCGTGTACCGCATCGCGGTGCTCGGCGACGAGTATTCCGAGGCGATCGGCGTACCGCTGCGCGAGACCTGGTGGTGGCAGCTGCCGCTCGCGCTCGAGCGCTGCGGCATCGGCGCCGACCGGCGCATCGAGGTGCTGAACTTCGGCGTCGCCGGCTACAGCACCGCGCAGGAGGCGCTGCTGCTCGAGAGCGCGGTGCTGCGCTACCGCCCGGACCTCGTGCTGGTGCAGCTCTCGCAGGGCGACGACGTGCGCGAGAACTCGTTCGCGCTCGCGCTGCGCCGCGACCGGCCGTTCTTCCGCCTGGCGGGCGGCGGCGCGCTGCGCCTCGACGAGTCGTTCGTCGACCTCGAGGCGTTCGAGCGCGCCTCGCAGTTCCGCTACGACCTGGCGCGCGAGGTCACCGACTTCTCGCGCCTCCTGCAGCTCGCGCACCGCGCCGAAGCGCTGCGCAGCGCGCACGCCGATCCCGGCGGCGCGCTCGCCGCGCTCCAGCCGCCCGCCGACCCGCGCTGGGAAGAAGCGTGGACGGTGACCGGGAAGCTGCTCGTGCGCATGCGCGACGCCGCCGCGCGCTACGGCGCGCGGCTCGCGGTGGTGGCGGTGCCGCATCCGCTGCAGCTCGAGCAGCCGCTCCCCTACGCCGACACGCGGCTCGCCGAGCTCGGCCGCGCGAGCGCCATTCCGGTGCTCGCTCTCGAGGGATTGCAGCGGCAGTTCTACGCGCCCGGCGGCGGCTGGACTCCCGCCGGTCACCGCACCGCCGCCGAGGCCGCCGCCCGGGGCCTTTGCCGCGCGCTCGCCGAATAGCTGCGAAGCGTCCCGCGGTCTCTTCGATACGCCTCGATGCAGCCGATTGTCGCTTAAATGCGACGCTTTTGTTAGATGTATCGCCAGAAGAATCAGATACTTAGGTTTACCAAACGGTGCGGCCTATACTGTGTCAAACAAAACGCATGGATATGCGTTACAAGTAAACATGATCGGCGCTCGAGGGGACATGGAAAGCAGCTCTTCCTACCAGGACATTACTGATCTTGGGGACGTTGCATTGGACGTCGTCGTTAGCCGAGCGCGCCGTCTCGAACTGCTCGATGCGATTGATCGAGCACATTCCCTACTCTTGAAGGACCGCGATTCGTTTACGTGGCTGTCCGGCAAGTTCCAAGAGGCCTTGGACGATGTTACGGCGGGAAGGAAGCCGAAAGCGGCCAACGATGTATGGGACAAAGTCGAGGAAGTGCTTCTTGAACTACAAGCGCGCTGTAAGGGCTTTTACCAGCGGCTACTAAATGCCCGAGAAAGCGCTGAACGCGATTCAGAGCTTACCGACGAGGAACGAGAAGGTTTGGTCCAAGACTTTAGTCAGACCATTGCTGCTGTGGCTGAGCTTCATAACGTGGTGAATGATCTTCGTTGGGCTATCGGGGAATCGAATTGCAACGAATGCGCCGAGAGTATTGGCCCGTTCGACAATGCCGAAGCGCTCATAACTTCAATAAAGGCGTAGGCTGCATCCGCTTCCATAAGTATCATTTCCAAAAAGACTGCTTTGAAAGGGATTACCGAAGGCTCCCGCCGGAAGCAAAGGTCGAAGTGGAGAAAAAGCTTCAGGATCTACTGAAGCATCCGCACCCGAAGGACCTCGTAATCCGCGTCAAAAAAGTCTCTGGCTACGCCGGGCCCGTTTACATGGTTGAAGTGCCTGGCGGATACGCCTTTTCGTTCCATCAGCTCACGCAGATGAAATCCGAGCACATCGGTGGGAACCAGCCGATCGTAGAAGAGATAAGCATCGCGGTCTTGCGACGGGTTAAGAAGCACGAACGACTAGAGTCGAACCCCTGATTTCGAAGGGGCGGACCGTAGGCCAGACTGACTTCCCCCGATCTTTTAGTAGCTTGATCTCCGCTTTCGTGGGCGCAACGTATAACCTGTGCGGGGACGACGCCATTACGCCGCGGGGACGACGGCGTATTACTGACTGCTATTTGGCCGTTGTGTAGGTGAGCGAATAACCGCCGCGTCCCGCCGCGACGCCGAAGCGCATCGGCGGCATGCCGGCCTCGGCGGCGCCGATGTCGGGGGCGCGGCCGCGGAACTCGTCGTTGAAGTTGGGGATGCGCACGCCCGCGTCGTGGCCGGGGCTGTCGGCGGCGAGCTGGTAGCGGCCGCCGGCGCCGCTCGCCGGGCCGTGGCCGGGCCGGTAGCGCGGCGTGCCGAAGATGCCGTGCCGCTCCGGGGCGCTCAGCTTGCCGTTGTACAGGTCGTAGCCGAAGTCGTTGCCCTCGCCGGTGTTGCGCAGCACTTCCCAGTGCGGCTTCCAGATCTGGAAGATGTTGTTGCGCGAGACGGTGTTGGTCACCGGCTCGTCGCGCTTGGAGCCGTGGATGGCGCCGCCGGCGCCGAGCGGGAAGCGCCCGCGGCCCTCGGGCGGCGCCTGCAGCAGCGTGTTGTGGAAGACGTAGCGGCGCCCGCCGCCGAGCTTCGCCCAGGTGCCCGACTTGGCGAACACGTTGCGGTCGTCCTCGTCCGGCGCGCGCAGGAAGCGCTGCCGGCTGCGGTTGTAGACGTTGCGGAAGATGTACAGCGGGCCGATGGCGATCGGGCTGGTGGCGATGCCGGTGGCGGTGCGGTCGAGGTAGTTGCCCCAGATGCGCACGTTGCGGCCGCCGCCTTCGGCCTCGATGCCGTCGTCCCAGCTCCCGGTCACCACGTTGCCGTAGATGTCGCTGTCGGCGCCGGGGAAGCCCTTGCGGCTGCCGTTCTCGCCGCCGCCGATCGCGTCGTTGTAGTAGTGCTGCGGGTCGTCGCTGGTGACCTCGTTGTAGCGGATGACGTTGTTGCCGCCGCACTCGTAGAAGCCGATGCCGGTAGGGCCTGCGGGATGGCCCCAGTCCCAGCTGTTGGCGCCGTAGCGCGGGTCGTGCACGCGGTTGCGCTGCACGATCATGCGGTAGGCCGGCTCGGCCTTCGCGCAGCGCGCGCCGATGCCCAGCTCCTCGTCGCGGCCGATCGGCCAGCCGCGCGCCGGCGTGTGCCGGTAGCTGCCCCAGCCGCTCACGTCGTTGTCCTCGATCACCACGTCGTGGCGCCCGGGCGCGACCAGGATGCCGTGCTGCTTCGCGCCGCGCACCGTGAAGCCGCGCACGATCACGTAGCTCGCGTCGATGCGGATGCCGACCGCTTCGCCGCTCGCGTCGATCGCCGAGCCGGGCGCCGCCTGGTAGAGCACGTAGCCGCGCGGCGAGCCGCCCTCGGTGATGGCGAGGCCCGAGCGGCTGCCGACCGTGACGGTGCGCGCGACCGGGAAAGCCTCGCGCCAGGTGCGCGCCTCGAGCTCCGCGCCCGCGGCATGGCCGGAGATGCCCAGTCGCACCTCGTAGGTCGTGCCGGGCGCGAGGTGCACCAGGCTGCCGCGGCATTCGCCGTCGCGCTCGTCGTACCAGAGCGGCAGGCCTTCCTGCCACTCGCGCTCGCCGCTCGCCCGGTAGCGCACCGTGCAGCCGGCGGCGCCGGGATCCGCGGGCGGCGTCCAGTACAGGCCGAGCGACTCGAAGGTCGGCACCGCTCTCGCGCCGGCCGCTTCGGCGAGCGGCGCGCCGGCGAGCGCGGCGGCGAGGACGGCGAAGCGCAGGCGGCTCGTCACGGCGCCATTGTCGCCAGGCACTGCTATGACACGCGGCGCGGCGGGCTAGTCCGATCGAAGCGCTGTCGGGCTTTGCGCACGCGCCGGGCGGCGCAGCGCCGAGCGGTCGAATTTACTCCGTGCGGCGCCTAGCCTTTCCCTCGAGAAGCGCAGGGAGCGAATGCTCGTCGCCATCCACCAGCCGCATTACCTGCCGTGGCTCGGCTACCTGAGCCGCATGGCGTGCGCCGACCTGTTCGTGATCCTGGACCATGTGCAGTTCGAGCGGCAGAACTACCAGAACCGCACCCGGGTGCTGGTCGACGGCGAGCCGCGCTGGCTCACCGTGCCGGTGGAGCAGCGCTCGCGCGACGAGCCGATCGCCGAAAAGCGCATCGACAACCGGCGCGAGGGCCTTCGCCACTGGGCGCGCATCCACTTCGAGACGCTGCGCCACGCCTACCGCGCGGCGCCGCATCGGCACGCCTGGCTCCCGGCGCTGGAGGCCCTCTACCGGCGGCCGTACGAGCGGCTGGTCGAGCTCGACGCGGCGGCGCTCGAGCTGCTGCGCGGCGCGTTCGCCATCCGCACGCCGCTCGTGCGCAGCTCGGCGCTCGGCCCGCAGGGCGCGAAGAGCGAGCTGGTGCTGGACATCTGCCGGCGCGTCGGCGCGCGCGCTCTGCTGGTCGGGCTCGGCGCCTCGCGCGCCTACCTCGACCGCGAAGCCTTCGCGCGCGCGGGCGTGACGCTCGTGCTGCAGGAGTTCTCGCACCCGCGCTACCCGCAATGCGGCGCGGCCGATTTCAGCGCCGGCCTGTCGGCGCTCGACCTGCTGCTCAACTGCGGCCCCGAGGCGCGGCGCATCCTCGACTCGGCCGCGCCTGCGGAGGAGCGCCTTGCAGCCTGAGCGCTACGCCGGGCGCACGGTGCTCGCGCTCGGCGCCCACCCGGACGACGCGGAGCTCGGCATCGGCGGCACGCTGGCGCGCCTGCGCCGCGGCGGCGCGCGCGTGGTGCTCGCGGTGGTCTCGGTGCCCGGCGACTACGCGCTGCGCCGGCGCGAGGCGCAGCGCGCCGCCGACATCCTCGGCGCCGAGCTGCGCGTGCTGATCGACTCGCCCGGCAAGCGCATCGAGGACCTGCGCCAGTGCGACCTGGTGGCGCTGGTCGACCGCGAGGTGAAGGACCTCGCGCCCGCGGCGCTGCTCGCCCACGGCCCGGGCGAGGTGCACCGCGACCACGTGATGGTGCACGAGGCGGCCTGCGCGGCGCAGCGGCTGCGCTACTTCGATTTCTTCACCTACCGGCCGAACTTCTGCCGGCCGATGCCGCTCGCTTTCCAGCCGCGCGCCTATGTCGACATCAGCGACACCATCGACACCAAGATGCGCGCCATCGAGGCGCACGCCAGCCAGTTCTCGGCGCGCGGCATCCAGACCGATCTCTTCCGCGACGTGGCGCGCCTCGCCGGGCGCATGGTCGGCGTGCAGTACGCCGAGGGGCTGGACGTCGCGCGCATGCTGCTTTGAAAAAGACCGGGCTCGTCGTTTGCGTCGCGCTCGCGGCGGCGTGCGCGGCCCCGGAGCCGCCGCGCGGCGGCCCGGTCGACGTGGTGTGGCAGCGCGTCGACGACCCGCACGGCGCCTGCCAGGAGGTCTCCGGGCGCCGCGAGGTGTTCCGCATCCTCGGCTGCTCGAAGTGGAACGAGGCGCGGGCCGACGGCGCGCGCGTGTGCACGATCTACGCGCCGATGCCCCGCAGCGAGCGCGACACCGAGCGCCTCGCCACGCTCGGCCACGAGCTGATGCACTGCTTCGACGGCCGCTGGCACGACCGCTGGGGCCGCATGACTAGAAAGTAGCGCTGGTCATCACCACGAACTGCCGCGCGTCGATCTCCGGGTCGGTGCGGTGCAGCGGGATCGCGAGGTCGATGTGCGCGACGTTCCCGGACGAGGCGCGCGCGCTCAGCACGCGCACGCCGAAGCCGATGTTGGAGAGCCAGCCCGGCGTCGCGTTCGGCAGCTCGCCGCCCCAGGCGCGGCCGATGTCGCAGTACAGCGCCCAGCCGACGCGGAACAGGTGGAACGGATACCAGTCGGTGTAGTAGCGCTCCTCGATGGTGAACACGGCCCGCCGCACGCCGCTCTGGTAGCGCGACGGATAGCCGCGCACGCCGTTGTCGCCGCCGAGCAGCAGCTCGTCGGCGGCGCTGGCGGTGGTCACGGCGTCCACGCGCGCCGAGAAGAAGAGCAGGAAGGCGCTGGTCTGCGGGTGGTAGTAGCGCGCCGAGGCGCCGAGCGCGCGCACGTCGCGCCCCGCGGCGCCGTACTGGCCGCCGTAGGAGAGCGAGGCGAGGAGCTGCGCGTCGCCCGGCGTGCGAAAGCCCTTGGCGAGCGACGCGGAGAGCTGCCAGGGCTGCTCGGAGGCGCCGAACGACTCGAGGCTGCGGCCGAGCTGCACGCTCGCCTGCCAGCCCATCGACAGGTCCTCCGGCCGCTGGATGCGGTCGCGGTTGTAGACGCGCAGGAAGTCCTCCTCGAGCAGCTGGTAGCGCAGGTACGGCCCGGCGAGCGTGCGATCGGCCGGGATCGACACCGGCGGCGGGCGCTCGTCGCTCGGCGTGTAGCTGTCCTCGGCGTAGGAGACGCCGACGCTGTAGCGGTGCGTCCAGCGCCCGAGGCGGCCGGGCGACCAGCCGAGGTGCGTGTCGAAGGAGCGGTGGCGGCGGCGGTACTCGCCGACCTCCTCGGCGTTGCGGTGCAGCGCGTCGGTGCGGTCGAAGCGCGAGTACGAGGCGCCGCCCGCCCAGCGCGCGTCGAGCGAATAGAACGGGCGATCGGCGGCGAGCGAGAGGCTCGAGCCGTCGCTGAAGTCGGCCCAGTCGAACGCGAGCCGCGTCCAGCCGTCGATCAGGTGGTCGTGGCCCAGCTTGAGATGGCTGCCGGTGCGGTCCGCGTCGCGGCTCCGCTCGATCTCGAGCGCCGTGCCGGTGCCGGCGAAGTTGCCTTCCTTGAGGCTGAAGCCGCCGGTGTTGACGCCGCCCTTGCGGCTCAGGCTCACGCTCGGGTCGAGCGTCCAGGTGTCGCGCGTGCGCACCAGGATGTCGACCACGCCGTTTTCGTAGCGCGTCGGAGTGATCGACACGTCGTACACCGGCGCGCCGGCGCGGATCACGCGGTCGGTTTCCTCGATCACGCGGCGCTGCACGCGCTCGCCGCTCCTGAAGAGCAGCATGCGGCGGATCAGCCACGGCCGCGTGTTGATGTGCAGCCGGTTGGCGAGGCGATAGAGGTAGTTGTTCTCGCGCGGGTCGTCGAGGTCGAACACGTCCTCGGTGCGCACCTCGATCGCGCCGATCACCGCGCCCGCCGCCTCGAGCTCGGCAAACGAAGGCAGCGCGTCCTGCCCGGCAGCCGTCGCGGGCGCCAGGCCGATAAGGACCCAGGCGAGCAGGCGGGCCGCGGGCATCGGCGGACGATTATGGCGGCCGCCGGTGACGCGCGATTAGGGGCGGGGACTACCCCTTAGGCGCAGCCGAATTCGACGCCGGCGCAGGCGAATTCGACTGCGGCGGCGGCTGCGGCGGGACGTAGACGAACTCCCAGTCCGCGTATCGCGCCGCGCCGGCGAAGGCGGCGTCGGCGGCGTCGAAGTTGCCGGTCTTGATCGGCGCCTCCTGCGAGCGGCTGTGCACGCCCATGATGCCGCCGTCGCCCGGCGCCTCGATCAGCACCCAGTCGGGCTTGCCGGTCATCGGGTCGGGGTAGATGCGCCGCAGGTGATGCTGCGGCGTGGGAAAGCGGTTGTCGGAGACCAGGTCCTCCAGCTTCTTCGGATATGCCGGCGTGCCCGGCGAGCGCTCGTAGTAGCTCCGGATCGCGTCGCGGAACTGGTGGCCGACGAAGAGCAGCTCGCGCTCCTTCTCGCGCTGCGCGGCGTGCGAGTACAGCTCTCCCACCGCGGCGAGCCCCGCGCCCATCACCATCACCACGATCAGCAGCCCGATGTAGGTGAAGCCATTCGGGGTCAGGGTCGTAATTCTTTTCGCGGCTCTATTCGGGCTCCGTCCCCGAATTTCAGTAGCGCTCATACCCCTTGGCGCCCGAGTGCACGTCCCAGACGTTGCCCTTGCTCCTGTCCTGCGGCGGCACGGGGACCCAGGTGCTGGCCGAGTCGGTGAACGGGTCCTTGGGGATGGCACGCAGGTAACGCTTGCTCACCAGCTCCTGGAGCGAGCCGGGATAGCGGCCGGCGTCGGCGTAGTGCTTGTCGAGCGCGTCGCGCATCGTCGCGAGGTTCTGCTTGAGCACCGCCTCCTCGGCGCGCCGCGTGCGGCCGATGTAGTCGGGGACCACGATCGAGATGAGCAGGGCGATGATGGTGAGCACCACCATCAGCTCCACCAGGGTGAAACCTTTCGGCCTTCTTACCATTGCCTGTACGGGACTCCGTTCAATCCGACGTCATCGCTTTTCGAGTAGACGTCGTAGACGTCCTTGCCGGGCTGCGGCGCGTCGGGCGGGCTCGCGTAGCTGCGCAGGCCCCATTCCTCGCCGCTCACCGGGTCGCTCGGCACGCGGCGCAGGAAGTACAGCTTCGAGCCGTCGGCCTTGCGCTTGTCGCGCGCGCCTTCGACCAGCGCCTCGAGGCTCGGCGGGTAGCCCGAAGCGTCGGCCGGCTTGTCGATGCGCCCGTCGTCGGCGGCGCGCTTCCAGGCGTCGATCGCCTCGCGAATCTCGCGCAGCGACCGGCGCAGCTCCTGCTCCTTGTCGCGCTGCACGGTGAGCTCCGCGAGCGGCATCGCCACCGAGGCGAGCAGCGCGATGATGGTCAGCGTGACCAGCAGCTCGACGAGGGTAAAGCCGCGCGCCTTCATCGCTCCCCCGGCGGATAGGGTTGCGGGCCCGCCGCCGGCGGCAGCGCTTCGCGCGACTCGGGCGCGGGCTGCGCGGGCGCGGACGGCGCCGGCTCGTTCTCCGGCGGCGTCGGCGGGAAGCTCGGCGGGATCGCGGGCACGGACAGCGCCGCGCCGCCGATCGCGGCCTCGGTGCCGGAGTTGAACTGCTCCATGCGCACGCCCGGCCGCTGGATGTTGCGGATCACGTGCGGCGTGATGAGCAGCACCACCTCGGTGCGGTTCACCGTGTCGTCGTTGCTCCGGAACAGCCGTCCCAGCACCGGCAGGTTGGCGAGCCCCGGCACCTGGCTCGCGTTGCGGCGATCCTCGTTGCTGATCAGGCCGGCCAGCACCTGCGTCTCGCCGTCGCGCAGCCGCAGCGTGGTCGAGGTGTTGCGCGTGCCGACCTGGTAGGCGACCGTGCCCGAGGAGGTGCGCACCTGGCCGCCGATGCTGCTCACCTCGAGGGCGACCTTGATGCCCACCTCGTTGTCGAGGTACACGGTCGGCTCGACCTCGAGCTTCAGGCCCACGTCGAGGTAGTTCACCGACTCCGAGACGAAGCCGGTGGCGCCGGCGGTGGTGGTGATCACCGGCACCCGGTCGCCGATGTGGATGCGCGCCTTCTCCTTGTTCTTCACCCGGATGCGCGGATTGGCGAGCACGTTGGTGGTGCCGTCCTGCTGCAGGAGCGAGATCAGCACGAGCGGATCGGTGAAGGTGAGGCGCACCAGGTCGCCGTTGATGTTGCGCGCCTCGGTGCCGGTGATCTGGCCCGGCGTGCCGCCCGCGCCGACCAGCCCGACGCCGAGCTCGGTGGGCCAGCGGATGCCGAGCTCGAGCAGCCGGCTGGTGCCGACCTCCATCACCTCGACCTGCAGCATGACCTCGGGCTCGGCGAGGTCCTGCGCCGCGATCAGCCGCTCGGCGAGGCGCACCGCGCTCGGCGTGTCCTTGATCACCAGCAGGTTGAGCTTCTCGTCGATGAAGAGATCCCTCGTCTTCACCATGGTGCGGATCATGTTCGCGGTCTGGCGCACGTCCGCGTTCACCAGGTAGAAGCTCTTCACCACCAGCTCCTGGTACTCGCGCTGCTTCTGCGGCGTGTTCGGGTAGACCAGCACGGTGGTCTCGTTCACCAGCTTCTGCTCGAGCTGGTTGGTCTGCAGCACCAGGCGGATCAGCTCCTCCACCGAGGCGTTGCGCAGCACGATGGTGGTGCGCTGGTCGGCGCGCACGTCCTTGTCGAACACGAAGCTCACCCCCGAGCTGCGCGAGATCACGTCGAACACGCCGCGCAGCGGCACGTCGCGCACCTCGAGCGAGATCGGCTGGGCGCTGAGCGTCTTGAGGCGCGGCGTGGCGATCGCCGGCTTGGCGGTCTTCTCG
>DASVDO010000012.1:0-53318 GCA_036381055.1 Burkholderiales bacterium
GCCTTGCGCGCGCCCTCGGTGTCGCCGCGCGCCTGGCGCGCCTGCGCGATGAGGCCCCAGTTCTCGGCGCGCAGGCGGTTGTCGGCGCCGCCCCAGGTGTTGGAGCGCTGCGCCAGGCTCTCCGCCTGCAGGTACTCGCCCTGGCGCAGGCGCACCCGCGCGAGCTCCTGCCACAGGCGCGGATTGCGCGGCTCGATGCGCAGCGCGCGCTCGAGCGCCGCTGCGGCGTTGGCGAGCCGGCCCGCGGCGGCGTCGGCGCGCGCGCGCTGCACGAGGCCGGCGATCGCCACGCTCTCGCGCGGCGCCTCGGCCTGCGCCGGCGGGGCCGGCGGCAGGGGGACGGCTTCCAGCGGCGCTTCCGGCGCGGGCGGCGCTTCCGGCCCGGGCATTTCGGGCTCGGGGGTGCCCACCGCGCAGCCGGCGAGCACCAGGACCGTGAGGGCGATGCGCTTCATCGGCCGAATATTCTTTCAAACCACGACTTCGCGCGCTGCACGCCTTCGCCTACCGCGTCGACCACGGCGCCCGCGGTGCTCGCGCACGGCGAGCGCTCGAGCGGCGCGCTGCCCTGGATGAACGGCAGCTGCACCGCGCCGGGGCACTGGCTGTCGCCGCGCAGGCCGGTCTGCGGGTCGATCCAGACGCGCTCGATGGTCTCCGGCGCGGCGAGCGCCAGCGGCTCCGGCGAGAGCGCCGCCATCAGGTCGCCCCAGATGGGCAGCGCCGCGGCGGCGCCGGAGAGCCGCGCCGCGCGGTTGTCGTCGTAGCCGACCCAGACCACCGCCAGCCGGTCGCCGGTGAAGCCGGCGAACCAGGCGTCGCGCTGCTCGTCGGTGGTGCCGGTCTTGGCGGCGGGGGCGATCTCGGGCGGCAGGTAGCGCTTGAGCGCCTGCGCCGTGCCCTCGCGCACCACGTCCTGCAGCGCCGCGGTGATCAGCACGACAGGCTCCGGCGGCAGCGCCTGCTCGACCTTCAGCGCGTAGCGCTGCAGCGGCCGCCCCTCCTGCGTGGTCACCTCGCGGATGGCGCGCAGCGGCGAGCGGAAGCCGCCGCTCGCGATGGTCTGGTACATCTGCGCCACCTCGAACGGGCTCATCTCCGCCGCGCCGAGCAGCGTCGAGGCGAACGGGTTCAGCTCGCGCTCGACGCCGAGCTTCTTCACGTTGGCGAGCACCTTGTCGACGCCGATCTCGGTGCCCAGGCGCGCGGTGGCGACGTTGTAGGACTGCGCGAGCGCGACGCGCAGCGGCACCATGCCGTGGAACTCGAGGTCGTAGTTCTTCGGCTCCCAGTCGGCCGCGCCGCGGCTCTTCCACACGAACGGGCCGTCGTCGATCGGCGTGACCAGCGTGTAATGCGCCGCGTCCTGCAGCGCCGTCAGGTAGACCACCGGCTTGAGCAGCGAGCCGACCGGGCGCGCCGCGTCGAGCGCGCGGTTGTAGCCGTGGTAGCGCGGATCGCGTCCGCCGACCAGCGCCTGCACCTCGCCGGTCTGCGGGTCGACCACCACCACCGCGCCTTCCAGTCCCGGCTCCTTGTTGAAGCGCTTCTCCTTGTCGAAGCGCGCGAGATGCTTGGCGAGCGCCTCCTCGGCCGCGGCCTGCGCGCGCGGGTCGAGGGTGGTGAACACGCGCAGCCCCTCCGAGCGCAGGTCGGCCTCGTCGTAGTCGCGCCGAAGCTGCCGGTGCACGAGCTGCAGGAAGGCGGGGTAGGGCGAGGTGCCCATGCCGGGGCGGCTCGTCACGCCGAGGTCGGAGGCGCGCGCGAGCGCGTACTGCTCCATCGTCAGGAAGCCCTGCTCGCGCGCCTCGCGCAGCACCAGGTTGCGGCGCTCCAGGGCGCGCTCCGGGTGACGCCGCGGGTCGTAGACCGCCGGGCCCTTCACCATCGCCACCAGCAGCGCCGACTCGGCGACGCTCAGGTAGCGCACCTCCTTGTTGAAGTAGAACTGCGCCGCGAGGCCGACGCCGTGGATCGCGCGGTCGCGGTCCTGGCCGAGGTAGATCTCGTTCAGGTAGGTCTCGAGGATCTCGTCCTTG
The DNA here is from genome assembly GCA_036381055.1 of Burkholderiales bacterium. Taxonomy (GTDB): domain Bacteria; phylum Pseudomonadota; class Gammaproteobacteria; order Burkholderiales; family SG8-39; genus SCGC-AG-212-J23. The sequence continues at coordinate 2,040 of DASVDO010000012.1, forward strand.
CCGTAGTGCGCCTCCAGCAGCACCGCCATGATCAGCTCGGTGAGCTTGCGCTTGAGCGTGCGCTCGGGCGTGAGGAAGAAGTTCTTCACCAGCTGCTGCGTGATGGTGCTGCCGCCCTGCACGCGGCCGCTGAACAGCGACAGCGCCGCGCGCGCGAGCGCGCGCGGGTCGAAGCCGTGGTGCGAGTAGAAGTTGTGGTCCTCGACGGCGATCAGCTCCTGCACCAGGTGCTTCGGCACCTCGTTCAGGCGCACCAGCACGCGGTCCTCGTTGCCCGCCGGGTAGATGCCGCCGATGGCGCGCGGCTCGAGCCGCGCCAGGGCGACCGGGTTGCCCTGCGCGTCGCTCACCCAGGCGACCGTGCCGCCGTCGAAGGCGACGCGGATGGTGCGCGCCGGCTGCGCGCCGTCCCAGAACACGAACGGCCGCACCGCGATCTCGATCCGGTCGCCGTCGCGCATGTACCAGCCCGAGTCGCCGGGCAGCGGCCGGTCGCGGTAGCCGAGGTCGCGCAGCTCCTCGATCAGGTCGGCCGGCGCGAGGCGCAGCCCCGCGTGCAGCTCGAGCGGCCGCGCGTAGATGCGCGCCGGCAGCGCGAAGCGCCGGCCTTCGAACTCCTCGCGCACGCGCACGTCGAGCCAGGCGGCGAACACCGCGGTCGCCAGCGCGCCGAGCAGGAGCGCCCAGCTGAAATACCTTAGGATGCGGGCGCGACGCGCCATCGCCGGATTCTAGCTTTCGCACACAACAAGAACTGAGACATGGAGCTGGAAAAAACGATCCGTCCGCTGCCCGGGCCGGGAAAAATCCTCGCCGACTCGGGCGGCGTGTACCTGGGGAACGCGCTGGTGGCGTTCCTTTTCGCGTGCACCGGCCCGGTGGCGATCATCCTCTCGGTGGCGCAGGGCGCCGGCCTTTCGGAAGCCGACATCGCGTCGTGGATCTTCGGCGGCTTTTTCCTCAACAGCCTCATCACCGTCGCTTTCTCGCTCGCCTACCGGCAGCCGCTGGTGTTCCTGTGGAGCATCCCCGGCACGGTGCTGCTCGGGCCGGCGCTCGCGCACGTCGCCTTCGCCGAGGCGGTCGGCGCCTTCCTCGCCACCGGCGTGCTGATGCTGCTGCTCGGCCTGTCGGGCTGGGTGCGCCGGGCGATGCAGGCGGTGCCGATGCCGATCGTCATGGCGATGGTCGCCGGCGTGTTCCTGCGCTTCGGCATCGGCCTGGTCGAGGCGTTCCGCGACGACCTGGCGCTCGCCGCGGCGATGACCGCGGCGTGGCTCGCTTTCGCCGCCGTGCCGCGCCTCGGCCGCCTCGTGCCGCCGCTGGTCGCCGCGCTCGCCTGCGGCGTCGCCGTCATGATGGTGGAAAAAACCTTCCGCGTGGAGCCGGGGCGCCTGTTTGCCCTCGTTACGCCACAGTTCTACGCGCCGCGCTTCTCCTGGAACGCGATGGTGGAGCTGGTGCTGCCGCTCGCGATCACGGTGCTGACGGTGCAGAACGCGCAGGGCATCGCCATCCTCACCGCGAGCGGGCACCGGCCGCCGGTCAACGCCATCACCGCGGCGTGCGGCGCGGGCGCGCTGGCGAGCGCCCTGGTCGGCTCGGTGACGACCTGCCTCACCGGCCCGGTGAACGCGGTGATCGCGAGCGCCGGCGACAGGTCGCGCCACTACACCGCGGCGCTCGCCGTGGCGGCGCTCGCCATGGGCTTCGGCCTGCTCGCGCCGCTCTTCACGCGGCTGCTGCTCGGCACGCCGGCCGCGTTCATCGCCGCGCTCGCCGGGCTCGCCATGCTGCGCGTGCTGCAGACCGCGTTCCAGATCTCGTTCCGCGAGCGCTTCAGCTTCGGCGCGCTCGTCTGCTTCCTGGTCACCGTGGCCGACCTGCCGATCTTCCACATCGGCGCGCCGTTCTGGGGCCTGGTGTTCGGCCTCGCCGCCTCGCGCCTGCTCGAGAGAAAGGACTTCGCCGGGCCCTGAGCTAGCCGGGCGGGTAGCGCGCCGGCCAGCCGCCGGCGTTCTTCAGCTTCTCCACCAGGTCCTTGATCAGGCGGTACACCGCGCGCGTCGCGAGCGAGGCGGGATGGTGCGTCGAGGTGGCGAGCACCACCTTCTGCGAGAGCGTCGGCGCGGTGATCTCGGCGATCGAGAACCGGCGCGCGCGCAGCTCCTCGAGCACCGGCGCCGCGGGAAGGACCGTGAAGGCGCGCTGCGCGAGCACGATGGTCTTGATCGCCGGGTAGGCGTTGACTTCCAGCGCCACGTCGAGCGCGAGGCGCCGCTTCGCGGCCACCGCTTCCATCTTGCGGCGGATCGCGTGCGCCATGGTGGGCAGGATCAGCCTGAGCCGGCTCACCTCCGCGAACGGGATGCTCGCGTCGCGGAACACCGGCGCGCCGCGCACGCCGACCAGGTAGAGCCGCTCGTCGATCAGCAGCTCGTGCCGGATGGCGCCGCTGTCGTCGGGCTGGTAGATGACGCCGAGATCGGCCTTGCCGTGCACCAGCCACTCGATGACGTGCCCGCTGTAGCCCTCCGCCACCTGCAGGCGGATCTCGGGGAAGCCGCGCTGCACCTCGGCGAGCAGCGGCACCCAGAGGATCGCGCCGACGATCGGCGCCATGGCGACCGTGACCGTGCCCGACGGACGCTCGCGCAGCGAGCGCACCTCCTCCCGGGCGAGGTCCGCGTCGCGGGTGATGGCGCGCGCGCGCGGCAGGAAGCGGCGGCCGGCCTCGGTGAGCACCATGCCGCGGCCGTTGCGAGCGAGCAGCGGCACCCCGAGCGCGTGCTCGAGATCGCGGATCTGCCGGCTGAGCACCGGCTGGGCGACCGCCAGAGCCGCGGCGGCGCGCGTCAGGCTGCCGTGCTCGACCACGCGCAGGAAGTATCGCAGCTGGCGCAGCTCCATGGCCCCGGGCAAGGATACCGCATGACGCATAGCTGCTAGTACGCGGACGCTATATCCCGGCGGCGCGCGAGTGCGCAGAATCGGCGCCAAGAACGCGATGGAGCTCTTTTACCTCGACTGGATCACCAATCCGACGGTGCTCGCCCGGCAGTTCCTGGCCGGCTTGTCGAACGGCGCGCTGCTGTTCCTGGTCGGCGCCGGCCTGTCGCTGATCTTCGGCGTATCGCGCATCATCAACTTCGCGCACGGCGCGATCTACATGCTCGGCGCGTACTTCGGCTGGACGGTGGTCGGCGCGGCGAGCAAGAGCCCGCTCACCTTCGCCGCCGCGGTCGTTTTCTCGGCGGCCGCCACGTTCGTCGCCGGCGCGGTCTTCGAGATGCTGGTGCTGCGGCGCATCTACCGCTCGGATGCCGCGTTCCAGCTCCTCGTCACCTTCGCCCTGGTGCTGGTGCTCGGCGACGCGGTGCGCCTGATCTGGGGCCGCGAGGAGAACTCCGGCTCCCTGCCCGCCGGGCTCGACGGGCCGCTGCGCATCCTCGGCGTGGTGATGCCGAGCTATCGCGTGTTCCTGATCGTCGTGGGCGCCCTGGTGTGCCTCGCCCTCTGGGCGCTCCTCTACCGCACGCGTCTCGGCGTGCTGATCCGCGCGGCGACCGTCGACCGCGAGATGCTGAAGGCGCTCGGCGTGCGCACCGACCGGCTGTTCACCCTGGTGTTCGGCCTGGGCTGCGGCCTGGCGGGCCTGGCCGGCGGGCTCTCGGTGCCGATCGTCGCGGTGGGGCCGGGGCTGCACTCGCAGGTGCTGATCGAGGCGTTCGCGGTCGTGGTGATCGGCGGCATGGGCAGCTTTCCCGGCACCCTGGTGGGCGCGTTCCTGCTCGGCCAGGCGAACGCGTTCGGCGTGCTCGCGGCGCCTTCGCTCGCGGTGGTGCTGCCCTTCCTCGTCATGACGCTGGTGCTGATGTTCCGTCCATGGGGCCTGTTCGGCAAGCCGGAATGAACGCGCGCCTGCTGCTCGCCGGCGCCGTCGCCGTCGCGCTGCTCGCGACGCCGCTCTTCGCCGGCCCTTTCTGGGTGTTCGTCGCGATCGAGGTCGTGGTGTTCGCGCTCTACGCGGCGAGCTTCAACCTGCTGTTCGGCTTCGGCGGCATGCTGCCGTTCGGGCACGCCGCGTTCTTCGGGCTGGGCGCCTATTCGCTCGCCGTGCTGGTCAAGAAGGCGGCATGGCACGCGCTGCTCGCGCTCGCCGTCGCCCCCGTCGTATGCGCGCTCGCCGCCGCGCTGGTCGCCTTCTTCTGCGTGCGGCTGACCGGCATCTATCTCGGCATGCTGAGCTTCTCGTTCCAGATGCTGCTCTACACCGTGGTCTACAAGTGGTATTCGCTCACCGGCGGCGACGACGGGCTGTCCGGCGTGCGGCTCGAAGGCGCGCTCGGCACGGCGAACGGCCTGTACTACCTGTCGCTCGTGCTGGTGGCGGCGATGCTCGGCTTCCTCTGGCTGCTGGTCGGCTCGCCGTTCGGCAAGGCGCTGCAGGCGGCGAAGAGCAACCCGCAGAAGAGCGCGGCGATCGGCGTACACGTGGCGCTGCATCGCGCCATCGCGTTCGCCATCGCCGGGGCGCTGGCGGGGCTCGCCGGCGCGCTGTTCGCGCTCGCCAACCAGAGCGTCTTCCCCGGCTGGCTCAACTGGACGGCGAGCGCGGTGCCGATCGTCATGACGGTGCTCGGCGGCATGCACAGCTTCGTCGGCCCGGTGATCGGCGCGGCGGTGTACGTGGTGCTGCAGACCGTTCTCACCGGCTACACCGAGTACTGGGCGCTGATCCTCGGCGTACTGGTGATCGCCATCGTGATGCTCATGCCCGAGGGCATCGTCGGCTGGTTCGCGCGGGGGCGCCGTGGCTGAGCCGATCCTGCGCGCCGCGGACCTGCGCAAGAGCTTCGGCGGGCTCGCCGCCGCCAACGGCGTTTCCTTCGCCGTCGAGCGCGCCGAGTTCCGCGCCATCATCGGCCCGAACGGCGCCGGCAAGAGCACGCTGTTCAACCTGCTCACGGGCTTCCTGCGCCCGGACGCGGGCCGGGTGATCCTGGAAGGCCGCGACGTCACCGCCACGCCGCCGCACCGCCTGTTCCGCCAGGGCGTGAGCCGCACGTTCCAGATCACCAGCATCTTCACCAACCTGTCGGTGATGGAGAACGTGCAGATCGCGCTGCTCTCGCACCGCGCGCGGCTCTACCGCCTGCTGCGGCCGGCGGCGCCGCAGCTGCGCGAGGAAGCGCGCGCGCTGCTCGAGCTGGTGGGCCTGCGCGCCGGTCCGGGCCTCGCCGCGTCGGCGCTCTCGCACGGCGACCGCAAGAAGCTCGAGCTCGCGGTATCGCTCGCCAACCAGCCGCGCGTGCTCTTCCTCGACGAGCCGACCGCCGGCATGGCCGCGAACGAGCGCCTGGAAGCGATCCGCCTGGTGCGGCGCATCGCCGACGAGCGCGAGCTGACCGTGGTTTTCACCGAGCACGACATGCAGGTGGTGTTCGCCGTGGCCGATCGCATCTCGGTGCTGCACCAGGGGTCGATCATCGCCGAAGGGCGGCCGGAAGAGGTGCGCCGCTCCGCCGACGTGCAGCGGGTCTACCTGGGAGGGGTGATCTGATGGCCGCGCCGAGCGAAGAGGAGCTGGCCCGGTACCGCGCCGCGCTCGCCGAGCTGATGGCGCGCTGCCTGGAGCGCGTGCGCGCCTTCCCGCTGCCCGACGACGCCGAGCCGCTGGAGCCATGGAGGCCGCATGAAGAATGAGCCCTGGCAGCTCGGCGTGGCGCAGGCGGCGCGGGCGATCGCCGATCGGCGGCTCTCGCCGGCCGAGCTCGTGCGCTCGCTCCTCGAGCGCAGCGAGCGCGTCGAGCGCGACGTGCGCGCCTGGGCGCGCCTCGCGCGCGACGCGGCGCTGCGCGAGGCGGAGGCGCTCGGCGCCGAGATCGCCCGGGGGCGAGCGCGCGGGCCGCTGCACGGCGTGCCGATCGCGGTCAAGGACAACGTGGCGGTGGCGGGCCTGGAGATGAACGTCGGCTCGCCGCTCATGGCCGGGCACGTTCCGGCGAGCGACGCGCCGCTCGTGCGCCGGCTGCGCGAGGCCGGCGCGATCGTGCTCGGCAAGACGGCGATGACCGAGTTCGCCGCCATGGACCCGGCGCCGACCCGCAATCCCTGGAACCTCGCGCACACGCCGGGCGGATCGAGCAGCGGCTCCGCCGCGGCGGTGGCGGCCTTTCTCGCGCCGGCGGCGCTCGGTACGCAGACCGCCGGCTCGATCGTGCGGCCGGCGGCCTACTGCGGCGTCGTGGGACTCAAGCCCACCTACGGGGCGGTGCCGCGCGCGGGCGTCTTTCCCTGCGCCTGGTCGATGGACCACGTCGGGCCGCTGGCGCGCTCGGTGGAGGATGCGGCGCTGGTGTTCCGCGTGCTGGCCGGCCGCCGCGCCGCCGCCGGCGCGGGCGGCGCCGCGCGCGTCGGCGTGGCCGACCGCTATTTCATGGACCAGGCGGATGCGGATACGCAGCGCGCTTTCGAGGCGGCGCTGCAGGCGCTCTCCGGCGCGGGCGCCGAGCTGGTGCCGACCCGGCTGCCGAAGAGCTTCGAAGCCGGCGTCGACGCCGGCGTGGTCACGATGTATTGCGAGATGGCGGCGGTGCATCGCGAGCGCTTCGCCGCGCAGCGCGAGCGCTTCGGCTGGAAGCTCGCCTGCCTGCTCGAGGCCGGCGCCGCCGTCGGCGCGGCCGATTACCTGCGCGCGCAGCAGATACGGGCGATCGCCGCCGCGGAGCTCTCCGACGCGCTGCGCGGGCTGGACTGCCTGGCGACGCCGGCCACCCCGGCGCCGGCGCCGCGCGGCCTCGGCGCCACCGGCGACTGGACGCTGAACCTGCCTTTCAGCAGCTCGGGCCACCCGACGCTCGCCGTGCCGGTGGGCCTCTCGGGCGCCGGCCTGCCGATCGGCGTGCAGCTTGCCGCGCGCCACGGCGGCGAAGCGCTTCTTTTCCATTGCGGCGCGCTGCTCGAGCGCGCCGTCGCTTTTACCCACGAAGCCGGATGCCAGTGAAGAAGAACCGACCGCAGTGGGTGGTGGGCCTCGACATCGGCGGCACTTTCACCGACGTCATGATGGTCGACCCGGCGAGCGCCCGCTCGGCGCGCTACAAGTCGCTCACCACGCCGGCCGATCCGGCGATCGGCGCCCTGCAGGCGCTGCGCGGCGTGCTGGCGCGGGCCGACGCCGCGCCGGCCGACGTCGCCGTGCTGCTGCACGCCACCACGCTCGTCTCGAACGCGCTGATCGAGCGCAAGGGCGCCCACACCGCGCTGGTCACGACGCGCGGCTTCAAGGACGTGCTGGAGATCGGGCGCGAGAAGAAGTTCGACATCTACGACCTGCTGCTCGACAAGCCGGCGCCGCTGGTCGACGCGGCGTGCCGCTTCGAGGTCGACGAGCGCATCGCCGCCGACGGCAGCATCGTCGAGCCGCTCGGCGACGAGGCCGGGCGCGCCGTGGCCGAGGCGCTGAAGGCCTGCGGCGCGCAGGCGGTCGCGGTCTGCCTGCTGCACTCCTACATGAATCCGGCGCACGAGCGCGCGCTGCGCGAGCTGATCGTGCGCGCCGTGCCGGGCGCGACGGTGTGCATCTCGAGCGACATCCTGCCCGAGATGCGCGAATTCGAGCGCGCCTCCACCGCGGTGGCCAATGCCTACGTGCAGCCGCTCACCTCGGGCTACATCGACCGCTTCGCCGCCGGCCTGCGCGACGCCGGGCTCTCGTGCCCGCTGTTCATCATGCTTTCCGAGGGCGCGATCGCCGCCCCGGAGGTGGTGAAGAAGATGCCCATCCGCATCTGCGAGTCCGGGCCGGCCGCGGGCGCGGTGACCGCGGCGGCGGTGGCGCAGCAGCTTCGCGAGGCGCGCGTGCTGTCCTTCGACATGGGCGGCACCACCGCGAAGACCTGCGTGGTGCACGACGCGCGGCCGAGCATCAGCACCGAGTTCGAGGCGGCGCGCATCTACCGATTCAAGAAGGGCAGCGGCCTGCCGCTGCGCATCCCGGTGGTCGACCTGATCGAGATCGGCGCCGGCGGCGGCAGCCTGGTGAGCGTCGACGCGCTCGGCCTGCTCAAGGTCGGGCCGGAGAGCGCCGCCGCGGATCCCGGGCCGGCCTGCTACGGGCGCGGCGGCGAGCGCGCCACCGTGACCGACGCCGACCTGCTGCTCGGCTACCTCGGCGCCGACAGCTTCCTCGGCGGACGCATGCGCCTCGACCCCGACGCGGCGCGCCGCGCGCTCGGCGCGCAGGTCGCGGCACGGCTCGGCCTCGCGGTCGAGCAGGCGGCGCTCGGCGTCTACGAGGTGGTGAACGAGAGCATGGCCAACGCCTCGCGCGTGCAGGCGGTGGAGCGCGGCCACGATCCTTCCGGCCACGTGCTGGTCGCGTTCGGCGGCGCCGGCCCGGTGCATGCCTGGGGCGTGGCGCAGAAGCTCGGCGTGCGCCGCATCGTCGTGCCGCCGTCGCCGGGCGTCGGCTCGGCGCTCGGCTTGCTCCTCGCGCCCCGCGCGCTGCACCTCGCGCGCACCTATATCGGCACGCTCGACAGCCTCGACTGGCGGCGCGTGCAGGCCGCCTACGACGAGATGGGCGAGGAGGCGGGCGAAGCGCTGCGCCAGGCGGGCGTGGCGCGGGACGCGGTGCGCCTGGTGCGCAGCGCCGACATGCGCTATCTCGGCCAGCGCAAGGAGATCACCGTCGAGCTCGCCGTGGAGCGCTTCCACGGCGGCTGCGCCGCGGCGCTGCGCGAAACCTTCGAGCGGCGCTACGAGGCGATCTACCACCGCCGCCACGAAGGCCATCCGGTCGAGGTGCTGTGCTGGCGGCTCGAGGCGAGGGGCCCGCAGACCGTCACGCTGCCCTCGCGCGCGGCGAAGGCGGCGCGCGCCAGGGTGCGCGCGCGCGGCGCGCGGCCGATGCTCTTCGCCGGCTGGAAAAGCTACCGCGCGTGCCCGGTCTACAGCCGCTACGACCTCGCGCCGCGCGCCGCGCTGCGCGGCCCGGCGGTCGTGGAGGAAGACGAATCGTCGATCGTCGTCGGGCCGGGCGGCAGCGCGGTGATGGACGGCTTCGGCAACCTCGTGGTGAACGTGCCCGCGGCAGGAGGCAGCGCATGAGCAGGAAGGACTTCGACCCGATCGAGCTGGAAGTGAGCTGGAACCGGCTGATCTCCATCGCCAGCGAGCAGGCGGCGGCGATGGTCAACAGCTCGTTCTCCGCGGTGCTGGGCGAGATGGAGGACCTGTCCGCCGGCGTGTTCGACGCCGCGGGCACGATGATGGCGCAGTCGGTGCAGGGCGCGCCCGGCCACCTCGGCAGCCTGAGCGCCGGCGTCAAGTCGTTCCTCCGGGTGTTCTCGCCGCGCGAGCTGCGGCCGGGCGACGTGCTGATCACCAACGACCCGTGGCTGGTCTCCGGGCACAAGCACGACATCACCGTGGTGACGCCGGTGTTCCTCGGCCGGCGGCTGGTCGGCTTCACCGCGAGCAACTGCCACACCGTGGACATCGGCGGGCGCATCTTCTCCGCGGCCGCCGCCGAGGTGTACGAGGAAGGCCTGCAGATCCCGCGCATGAAGCTGTTCGACGCGGGGCGGCGCAACGAGGCGCTGTTCCGCATCCTGCAGGAGAACGTGCGCTCGCCCGAGCTGGTGCTGGGCGACCTGATGGCCCAGGTGTCGGCGAACGAGACGGCGGCGCGGCGCCTCGCCGCGTTCATGCGCGAGCATCGCCTCGCCGCGCTCGACGGCCTGTCGCGCGCGATCACCTCGCGCACCGCGCGGCTGATGGCGCAGGCGATCCGCCGGCTGCCCGAGGGCGTCTACCGCGACCGCGCGAGCCTGGACGGCTTCGACACGCCGCTCGAGATCTGCGTCGCGGTGGAGATTCGCGGCGGCAGGATCACGGTGGACTTCGCCGGCAGCTCGCCGCAGGTGCCGAAAGGCATCAACTCGGTGCTGAACTTCACCGAGGCGTTCACGCGCTACGCGCTGAAATGCCTGCTCGCGCCGGAATCGCCCAACAACGACGGCAGCTTCGCGCAGATCCGCGTGCGCGCGCCGGAGGCGTCGATCGTCAACGCGCGCTACCCGGCGCCGGTGGGCGGGCGCCACCTGGTCGGCCTCTACATCCCCGGCATCCTCTTCGGCGCCCTGGCCGACGTGGTGCCGGAACGCGTGCTCGCCGACAGCTCGGTGCTGTCGGCGGTGACGCTCGCCGGGCGCGACGCGCGCGACAAGCCCTACGTGTTCACCTTCTTCTCGAGCGGCGGCATGGGCGGGCGCAACGGCAAGCCGGGGCTCGACGCCACGGCGTTCCCGAGCAACGTCGCCAACGTGCCGGTGGAAGTCATGGAGCAGGCGACGCCGGTGCTCGTCACGCGGCGCGAGCTGATTCCCGAGTCGGCGGGCGCCGGGCGCTACCGCGGCGGCGCCGGGCAGCGCATCGGCGTGCGGCTGCGCGGCGAGCGGCCGGCCACCGTGTCGTGCATGGTGGAGCGCACCGAGGCCGCGCCGCGCGGCCTGCTCGGCGGCGGGCCGGGCCGGCCGGCGGCGGTGCTGCGCGAAGGCCGGGCGGTCGATCCCAAGCAGGCGTTCGTGCTGCAGCCGGGCGAGGAGCTGGTGCTGGAGACGCCCGGCGGCGGCGGATTCGGAAAGGAGGAGGGATGAAGAAAGCGCTGTACTCGCCCCGGGTCGCGAAGACCAAGGGGCCTTACGTCCAGGGCGTCGCCGTCTCGGACGGGACGCTGATCTATACCTCGGGCGTCGTGGCGCGCGACGCCCGCGGGCGCATCCGCGGCGCCGGCGACATCGCCGCGCAGACCCGGCAGTGCCTGAAGAACATCGAGAACATCATCCGTGCCGGCGGCGGACGGCTCGCCGACCTGGTGAAGGTGACGGTTTTCCTGCGCGACCTGCGCGACTACGCGGCGATGAACCGGGTGCGCCGCGAGCTGCTGTCAGGCGTGGCGTTCGCAAGCTCCACCGTGCAGGCGCAGCTCAACGCTCCCGAGGCGCTGATCGAGGTCGAAGCGGTGGCTTTTGTTTCAAAATCGAAAGGAGGACGGGCATGAAAACGTGGTCATTGGCACTGGCATTGGCGCTCGCGACGGCGGCGGGCAGCGCCGCGGCGCAGGTACGCATGGGGCTCATCGACATGTACGGCGGCGGCTTCGCCGCGCAGGCCGACGCGATCCGCACCGGCTTCCAGATCGCGCTCGACGAGGCGAACGCCGCCGGCGGCGTGAAGGGACAGAAGTTCACGCTCACGACCGCCGACATGGGCATCAGCGTCGAGAAGGCGATCACCGAGGCGCGGCGCATGATCCTCGAGGAGCGGATGAAGTACGTCACCGTGGGCAGCCACAGCGGCGCGGCGGTCGCGCTCGCCGACCTGCTGCGCAGCCAGGACGCGTTCGGCCTGGGCGCCTTCGCCACCACCAAGCGCTTCACCGGCGAGGAGGGGCACGCGATGATCGCGCGCGGCAACCTCAGCACCTACGAGATCGGCCGCATCATGGCGGCGCACATCAAGGGCATGCCGCAGGTGAAGCGCGTGGCGACCATCGCGCCCGACTTCGAGTTCGGCAAGCACTTCGCGGAGGACTTCATCGCCGCGCTCAAGGAAGCGAGGCCCGACGTGCAGGTGGTGCGCCAGGAGTGGCCGAAGTTCGGCGCCGCCGACTTCACCCCGCAGGCGACCGCGCTGCAGGCGGCGCAGGTGGACATGATCGTCTCGGCGCTGTTCAGCGCCGACCTGATCAACTTCCTCAAGGCGGCCCGGGCGTACGGCCTGTTCAGCGGCAAGACGCGCTTCTTCACGAGCGGCGCCGACCTGGTGAAGATGACGGCGTTCCGCGACTCGATGCCGGAGGGCTCGCTGGTCACCGTCTGGTACCCGTTCTACGCCATCAAGTCGCCCGAGAACGCGCGCTTCATCGACGAGGTGCAGAAGCGCACCGGCACCTATCCCGTGGGCTCGACGCTGGTCGGCTACGTGGCGGGCAAGATGCTGACGCTCGCCATCCAGAAGGCGAAGGATCCGCAGGAGCCGCGCTCGGTGGCCGCGGCGATGAACAACCTGCAGTTCGCCGGCCCGGTCGGCCCGGTGCGGGTGCGCTCGTGCGACCATATGGCGCTCTACAACTTCTTCGTCGGCGCGGTGAAGAAGGACGAGCGCTTTCCCGACGGCATCGGCGTGAGCGACGTGAAGGCCTACAACACCGCCGACTACGCGCGGCCGTGCGAGGAGATCGCGCGCGTGCGCAAGCGCTAGTGCTGCTCGGCGTCTCGGGGCTGCACGCCTTCTACGGCTCCAGCCACATCCTCTTCGGCGTCGACCTCGCGGTGGACGCCGGGGAGGTGGTGGTGCTGCTCGGGCGCAACGGGGCGGGCAAGACCACCACGCTGAAAAGCATCATGGGCGTGCTGCCGACGCGCAGCGGCAGCATCCGCTTCGCCGGCCGCGAGATCGGCGCGCTCGAGTCCGACGAGGTGTGCCGGCTCGGCATCGGCTACGTGCCGGAGGACTGCCGCGTGTTCCGCGGCCTGTCGGTGCGCGAGAACCTGGAGGCCGGACGGCGGCCGCCGCGCCCGGGCGCCGAGCGCTGGGACGAGGCGCGCATCTTCCGGCTTTTCCCGGACCTCGAGCGGCTGCTGCCGCAGCGCGCCGACTCGCTCTCGGGCGGCCAGCAGCGCATGCTCGCGGTGGCGCGCACCCTGATGGGCAACCCGGCGCTCCTGCTGCTCGACGAGCCCTCGGAGGGACTGGCGCCGCTGGTCGTGCAGCAGATGCTGGAGCAGCTCACCCGGCTCAAGCGCACCGGGGTGACGATCCTGCTCTCGGAGCAGAACCTCAAGTTCGCGCTGCAGCTCGCCGACCGCGTGTACATCATCGAGAAGGGCGCGATCCGCTACGAGGGCAGCGCGCAGAGCCTCGCCGAGGACCGCGCGACGCGCGAAGCGTTCCTGATGGTCTAGCGCGAAGCGCCGCGCCATGAGCTTCCGCTACTGGTGGGAGGACTTCACCCCGGGCCGGGTGTTCAGCCACGGCCCGCGCGTCCTGTCGCAGGAGGAGATCATCGCCTTCGCGCGCGAGTGGGATCCGCAGCGCTTCCATGTCGATCCGCAGGCGGCGAAGGACACGCCCTGGGGCGGCCTGATCGCCTCGGGCTGGCACACCGGCTGCCTGATGATGCGCATGATGTGCGACGCGTATCTCGGCGAGTCCTCGTGCATCGGCTCGCCCGGCATCGACGAGTGGCGCTTCCTGCTTCCGGTTCGTCCCGGCGACGCGCTGCGCCTGCGCGCCACCGTGCTCGAGGCGCGAGTCTCGGCGAGCAGGCCCGAGCGCGGCATCGTCAGGTGGCGCTGGGAGCTGCTCGAGCAGCGAAACAAGGCGGCCGTGCTGATGCTCGGCACGCAGTTCTTCCTGCGCCGGCAGGTAAACTGAAGGCGCAAGGAGGTTCGCTTGAAGGCGAAAGAAAACGAGCTGCTCACGCGCGTCGGTCCCGGCACGCCGATGGGCCGGCTGCTGCGCAGCTACTGGATTCCGGTGGTGCAGTCTTCCGAGGTGGAAGCCGGCTTCCGCGCGAAGCGCGTCGCGCTGCTCGGCGAGCGGCTGGTGGTGTACCGCACCGCCGCCGGCCAGGCGGCGATCGCCGGCGAGTGGTGCCCGCACCGGCTGGCGTCGCTGTACTTCGGCCGCGTCGAGGCCGACGGCATCCGCTGCGTCTACCACGGGTGGAAGTTCGGCACCGACGGGCGCTGCCTGGAGATGCCGAGCCAGGTGAAGCCTTTCTGCGAGCGCGTGCGGCACGTCGCCTACCCCTGCGCCGAGCGCGGCGGCGTGGTGTGGACCTACCTGGGCGAGGGCGCGCCGCCGCCGCTGCCCGAGCTCGAGTGGACGCTGCTGCCGGCGCCGAACGTGTTCATCTCCAAGCGCGTGCAGGAATGCAACTGGCTCCAGGCGCTCGAGGGCGGCATCGATTCCAGCCACATCGGCTTCCTGCACGCGCCGCTGCGCGCCGACGACGCCGACACGGTGCGCGAGCTCGACCGCGCGAGCTTCGGCGTCGGCGCCGCGGTGCAGACCGGCGACAAGGCGCCGTACTTCGAGGTGCAGGACACCGACTACGGCGTGCTGATCGGCGCGCGGCGCACCTGGCCCGACGGCCGGCACTACTGGCGCGTCAGCCAGTTCCTGATGCCGTTCTACACCATGCCGCCGACCGACATGGAGGCGAAGATCGTGCAGTCGCACATCTGGGTGCCGATGAACGACACGCAGGTGGTGAACTGGATGGTCACCTGGCATCCCGAGCGCGCGCTGACCCGCGAGGAGCTGGTGCCGCACGTCGAAGGCAAGGGCTCGCACGTCGTCGACTACGCGCCGCCCAGCTCCGAGCCGTACGGCGACATCCGCACGCGCGACAACCGCGCCAACGACTACGGCATGGACTGGGAGCTGCACCGCACGAAGATGTTCTGCGGCATCCCGGGCTTCGGCGTGCAGGACCAGGCGATCCAGGAGAACCAGGGGCCGACGCCGGTCGTCGACCGCACCCGGGAGCATCTCGGGCCGAGCGACGCCGGCATCGTGCGGGTGCGCCGGCGATTGCTGGAATCGATAGGCAAGATGGAAAAAGGCGCCGCCCCGCGCGAAGACCCCGCGTCCTTCTGCGTGCGCTCGGCCGCCGTGGTGCTGCCGCCCGGCGAGGACTGGGTGCGCGGCGCCGCGCCGCGCATCGTCGTGCGTCCGGGGCAGCAGCTGGTCCGCGCCTGATGGCGGGACGCATGCAGGGACGCGTCGCCCTGGTCACGGGCGGCGGCGGCGGCATCGGCGAGGCGACCGCGCGGCTGTTCGTCGAGGAGGGCGGCTCGGTGGCGCTGGTCGATGCGAGCGGCGAGGCGGTCGAAGCGGCAGCGCGGCCTTTCGGCGACAAGGCGCTCGCCATCGTCGCCGACGTCTCGCAGGAAGCGCAAGCGAAGCGGGCGGTCGACGAGGCGCTGGCGCGCTTCGGCGCGCTGCACGCGCTGGTCAACGTCGCCGGCGTGCGGGTCTACCGCGCGCTCGCCGAGGCGAGCGCCGAGGACTGGCAGCGCATCCTCGCCGTCAACGTGCTCGGCACCGCGTACTGCTGCAAGGCGGCGCTGCCGGCGCTGCGCGAGGCGGGCGACGCGACCATCGTCAACGTCTCCTCGGTGTACGGCGTGATGGGCCGCAAGGGCATGGGCCAGTACGACACCACCAAGGCGGCGCTGCTCGGCATGACGCGCGCCCTGGCGGTCGAGGAGGCGCCGCACGGCGTGCGGGTGAACGTGGTGCTGCCGGGCTCGACGATCACGCCCTACCACATCCGCCGCGCCGCGGCGCAGGGGCAGAGCGAGGCGGAGCTGCGCAGGCGCACCGCCAACGAGAACCTGCTCGGCCGCTGGGCCGAGCCGCGCGAGGTGGCCTACCCGATCCTGTTCCTGTCCTGCGCCGAGTCCTCGTACGTCACGGGGACCGAGCTTCTCGTGGACGCGGGCCGCTCGATCTTGTAAGGAACCAGAGGAGCGGCACGGCGATCGCCAGCCCGGCGATGCGCGTGTCCCAGCCGGGGAAGAACATGAGCAGCGACGCCGCGCCGAGCGCCGCGCGCGAGGCCCAGCCGAGCGCTCGCCGCCAGAAGCCTTCCACCGCTGCGGCGAGCAGCACCACCGCGACCGCCGCGTCGAAGATCGCGCCGGCGATCTGCCCGGGCGAGCCCATCAGCGTCATGCCGGGCTTGTAGAGGAAGATGAACGGCACGAGGTAGCCGCACATCGCCAGCTTGATCGCCTGCCAGCAGGTGGGCACGAAAGGCGCCCGGGCGATCGACGCGGCCGCGTAGGCGGCGAGCGCCACCGGCGGCGTGAGGAACGACAGGTTGCCGAAGTAGAAGACGAACAGGTGCGCGAGCAGCGGCTCGACCCCGCCGCTCACCAGCGCCGGCGCCATCAGCACCGCCACCAGGATGTAGCAGGCGGTGGCCGGCATGCCCATGCCGAGCACCAGGCTCGCCGCCGCGGTGTACAGCGCGAGCAGCAGCAGGTGGCCGCCCGCGGCGCTGACCAGCACCTGCGCGAGCGACACGCCGACGCCGGTGTAGGCGACCAGCCCCACCACGAACCCCGCGGCCGCGCAGACGATGGTGATCTGCACCATGCCTTCGGCCACCTCGGCGCACAGCTTGACGAGCGCCGCCGGCCGCAGGTGCCGCCGGCTCGAGCGGCGCAGCGCCGCGATCGCCAGGTTGGCCGCGGTGGCGTAGAGCGCGGCGATCACCGCGTCGACGTCCCAGACGAACATCGCGCCGATCAGCACCGCGATCGGCAGCAGGTAGAGCCAGCCTTCGCGCAGCACCGGCCCGAGCGCCGGGATCTCGCTCTTCGGCAGCGGCTGCAGGCCGATCTTCAGCGCGCGCAGGTGCACCTGGGCGAGCAGCGTCGCGTAGTAGGCGAGCGCCGGCAGCAGCGCGGCGACGATCACCGCGCTGTACGGGATGCCGAGGAACTCGGTCATGACGAACGCCGCGGCGCCCATGACCGGCGGCATGATCGCGCCGCCGGTGGACGAGACCGCCTCGACGGCGCCGGCGAACGCCGGCGGGTAGCCGGTGCGCTTCATGAGCGGGATGGTGACCACCCCGGTGCTCGCGACGTTGGCGACCGCGCTGCCCGAGATGGTGCCGAACAGCGCGCTCGCGAACACCGCCATCTTCGCCGGGCCGCCGCGGTAGGGGCCCATCGCCGCCTGCGCGAGCTTCATGAACACCTCGCCGCCGCCGGTGTGGAACAGCACCTGCCCGAACAGGATGAACGCGAACACCACCAGCACCGCGACGCGCAGCGGCGAGCCGAGCAGGAAGTCGGGCGCGTAGAAGAGCTGGCTCGCCAGGCGGTCCCAGGAGAGGCCGCTCGTCTGCAGCACGCCCGGGAAGTAGGCGCCGAAGCGGCCGTACAGCACGAAGCCGGCGACCACCAGCACCAGCGCCCAGCCGGCGACGCGGCGCGTCGCCTCGAGCACCAGCAGCACCGCGATAACGGCATAGACGGTGCGCTCGAGCGACAGCAGGCCGAGCGTGTCGAGGATGTCCGGGTAGGCGTAGGCGATGTAGCCGCCGAGCAGCAGCGAGGCGACGGCGCAGGCGTAGTCGAGCGCGCGCAGACGCCTGTGCGCCAGGCGATAGCGCAGGAAGGTGAGACAGCTGACCAGCCCCCAGAACGCGCCGAGGTACTGCTGCGGGAAGAGCGTGAGGCCGAAGCGCGCAGGCAGGTCGAACACCGCGACCAGGCCGAGCGCGACGATGAGCAGGCCGAGCGCCTGCCCGACGCGCTTCATCACGCCCCGGTCAGCGCTTCTTCAGCAGCTTCGCCTGCACCGCGTCCATCTTCGGCGACCAGGCGCCGACTTCCTTGTAGAAGCGGATGGCGCCCGGGTGGTAGGGGATGGTCGCCGACTCGTCGACGTAGCCCTCCTTGCGCCAGGCCTTGAGGCGGGCGTGGATCGGGAACAGCTCCTCGTTCTTCTCCCACAGCACCTTGACGATGCGGTACGCCGCCTCCTCGGAGAGCGACGCCGCGCCGACCAGATAGAAGGGGTACTCGGCGAGCGTCACCGGCTCCCTGATGCCGACGCGTCCCGGCGCGGGCTCGACCTTGCGCGGCACCGCGGGGAAATGCCGGGTGAAGCGCGCCCAGGCCTGCGGCGACGGATCGAGCGAGACGAAGCGCGCGCCCTTGCGCGCGTCGAGCTCGGCGATGATGCCCATGCCGACCGCGCCCGAGCCCGAGATGTCGGCGGTGCCGTCGATGATCGCCTGGATGCCCTTGTCCGGGCCGCCGGCGACCGGCACCGAGCGGAAGTCGCTCGGCTTCAGGCCGCAGTTCGCCATCACCGCCTCGCCCTGCGCGCTGACGCCGGCGCTGCCGGTGTAGCGCACCACCGCGCGCTTGCCCTTGAAGTCCTTGCAGCTCTTGATCCCGGAGTCGCCGGACACCACCGGGCCGAGCCAGTTGCGCGTCCCGGAGGTGAGCAGCAGGATCGGCGCGCCCTTGCCGCCCAGCGCCTTCTCGTAGCCGCCGTCGGCGGCGCGGCCGTGCTGCGCGTCGTAGTTGTTGAGGATGCCGAGCTGCACCTCGCCGCTCGAGATCTGCGGCAGCCACTGCCGCGGGCCGGCGCCGGGCTGCACCTTCACCTGCGCGCCGACGTGCTCGGTCAGCACCTTGCCGATGCCGATCCCCATGGCGTTGATCAGGCTGCCGACGCCGTGCGTGCCCAGGTTGAGCACCTCGGGCATCTGCTGTCCGAGCGCGGGCGCGGAAAAAGCGAGCAGCGAAGCCGCGAGCGCCGCGGCGTTTCGAATTCTCATTGGAAAAGACCTCCTTGCGCGGTATTGTTCCGCATCCGTGGAAGAATTCGCAACAGCGGCTGCGAGACAACACGCCGCGCCGGCGCCGGCGGCCGCCCAGGGCGGCCGGCGCGGCGCGCGCGACCTGCGCGAATGGCTGGAGCGCATCGAGGCCGCCGGCGAGCTCAAGCGCATCGACGCGCCGGTCGACCTCGACCAGGAGCTCGCGGCGATCGCCTACATGGCGGCGCAGCGCGAGGACGCGCCGGCGCTGCTCTTCTCGCGCTTCAGCGAGGACGTCACCGGGCGAGTGCTGATCAACCTGCTCGGCGCGAGCCGGCGGCGCTACGCGCTGGCGCTGGGGCTCGATCCCGCGCTTTCGGTCTCGGAGCTGATCGAGGAAACGCGACGCATCGCGGCGCGGCGCATCGCGCCGGTGCACGTGCCGCCCGGGAAGGCGCCGGTGAACGAGATCGTCCTCGAGGGCGAGGACGTCGACCTGACCAGGCTCCCGGTGCCGAAGTTCTGGCCGGGCGACGGCGGTCGCTACATCGGCACCGGCGACATCACCTTCACGCGCGATCCGCGCACCGGGCGGCTCAACGCCGCGGTGTACCGGCAGATGCTGCACGGGCCGCGCCGCGTCGGCCTGTACACCTCGCCCGGCAAGCACGGCGGCCTCGACCGCGACGCGTGGTGGGCGCTCGGCAAGCCCTGCCCGGTAGTGGCCGCGTACGGCATCGACCCGATCCTCTTCATGGTCGGCGCGCAGGTCTTCGGCGCCCAGGAGTCCGAGCTCGACGCGGCCGGCGGGCTCGCCGGCCAGGGCGTCGAGCTGACCGACGCGGTGGCGGTCGAGCTGCCGATCCCGGCGCGCGCCGAGATCGTCGTCGAGGGCTACCTGCACCCGGGCGACCGCCAGGAGGAGGGGCCGCTCGGCGAGTTCACCGGCTACTACGGCGGCGCGCGCGCGCCGCAGCCGGTGATCGAGGTGAAGGCGCTGCACATGCGCCGCGACCCGATCCTCACCGCGGCGCTGATGGCGCGCTATCCCGCGTGCGAGATCGGCGCCTACTACGCGATCATGCGCTCGGCCCGCATCTGGGAGAGCCTCGAGGCGCTCGGCGTGCCGGGAATCCGCGGCGTCTATACGCATCCCGCCGCCGCCTCGGGCTGGGGCATGGCGGTGGTATCGCTGCAGCAGCAGTACGCGGGGCACGTGTCGCAGGTGCTGTCGCTGGTCGCGCAGTCGCCCGCGGCCGCCTACTTTACCAAGTGGATCGTCGCGGTGGACGAGGACGTCGATCCGACCGACCTGCACCAGGTGCTGTGGGCGCTCAGCACGCGCTGCCATCCGTCGGAGGACATCGACATCCTGCGCAGGACCTGGTCCACCGGCCTCGACCCGAGCCAGTTCCCGCGCGAAGCGCGGCCCTACGGCTCGAAGGCGCTGATCGACGCCTGCAAGCCGCACCGCTGGCTGAAGGAGTTCCCGCAAAGCACCCGGGTGCGCCGCGACGTCTACGAGCGCGTGGCGAGCCGCTGGCGCGAGCTCGGCTTCTCCGGCGCGCCGCCGCGCCTGCCGGACCTGCACGACCCGGGCTAGCGCCGCTTGCACGTCCTGCGGCTGCGTGACTTCGCGCTGTTCCTCGGCGGGCGCTTCGCCGCGGTGCTCGCCGCGCAGATGCAGTGGGTGGCGATCGGCTGGTATCTCTACGACCTGACCGGCGATCCGATGACGCTCGCCTTCGCCGGCCTCGCGGCGTTCGTGCCGATCGCGCTCCTCACCCTGCCCGCGGGCGACCTCGCCGACCGGGTCGACCGCCGCTGGCTGCTCGCTGCGGCGCATCTGTTCCAGGCGACGGCCGCCGCGGTGCTTTTCTTCCTGGTGCTGTTCCGCGTTTCCGTCACCTGGCCGTTCTACGGCGCGCTGGTGCTTTCCGGCACCATGCGCGCGCTGTCGGGGCCGGCGGCCAAGTCGATCGTGCCGCTGCTCGTGCCGCGCGAGCGGTTCGCGCAGTCGGTGGCGTGGACGACCTCGACGCAGCAGATCGCCGTGATCGGCGGCCCGGCGCTCGGCGGGCTGATCTACCTCGCCGGTGCGCCGGTCACCTTCGCCGCCTGCGGCGCGCTCGCGCTCGGCGCGGTCGTGGCGATGACCGCGATCCGCACCCGCGTGAAAAGCGAGCAGGAGCCCGGCAGCTCGGCGATCGAGCGCGCCATGGCGGGGCTGCGCTTCGTGCGCCGCCAGCCGATCCTGCTCGGCGCCATCTCGCTCGACCTCTTCGCCGTGCTGATCGGCGGCGTGAACGCGCTGCTGCCGGTCTTCGCGCGCGACATCCTGCACGTCGGGCCGGGTGGGCTGGGCCTGCTGCGCAGCACCTTCGCCGCTGGCGCCATCGTCACCAGCCTCGCGCTCGCGCAGCTCGCCGAGCCGCGCCAGCCGCACGCAGGGCGGGCGCTCTTCGGCGGGGTGGCGGTGTTCGGCCTGGGCGCGATCGGCTTTTCCCTGTCGGGCAATTTCTTCCTTTCCATGGCGTGCCTCGCCGCGATGGGCGCGGGCGACGCGATGAGCGTATTCGTGCGCGCCACCGTCGTGCAGCTCGCCTCGCCGGAAGAGATGCGCGGCCGGGTGAGCGCGATCCACGTGCTGTTCGTCGGCTGCACCAACGAGCTGGGCGAATTCCGCGCCGGCCTCGTGGCGTCGCTCTTCGGCGCGGTCCCGGCGGCGCTCGCCGGCGGCATCGGCACGCTGCTGATCGTCGCGCTCTGGGCGCGCCTGTTTCCCGCGCTGCGGCGGGTCGACCGGCTGAGCGAAGTCCGGCCCTAGCAGGCGCGCGTTTTGCAGCGGCGCGGCGTGGCCGCGCTCGCCGCCGTACTCGCCGCTCTCGCCGTCGTCTATTCCGCGCCTTCATTCGCCGAGCCCTTCGCCGGCCGCGGCTACCTGATGAAGGGGAAGCTCGCCGGCGGGCCGTCCGTTTTCGACGACGTCGTCGCCTCCTTCGCGCTGGGCGCGCGGCTCGGCCGCGACTGGCACGCCGACCTGCTCTACAAGAACGAGGGGCATGCCGACGAAGGGCACCGCGACGGCTTCGGCGTGGCGCTGATGCGCCGCATTCCGATCGCCGGGCGGCTGTCGGCCGAGCTGGGCGGCGGCCTGCTCTGGACGTTCAATACCGTGCGCCGCGACGACGGGGACGAAGCGAACGAGAAGCGCGGGGCGCTCGTCGCCTCGGCGGCGCTGCTCTACCGCTTCGACCCGACTTTCTCGCTGCGCGCGCAGCTCGACCGCGTGATCGCGCCGGGCAGCTTCTCGACGAGCACGCTGCTCCTCGGCCTGCAGGCGGACTTCGAGCGCCGCGAGGCGGGCGCGGCGGCCGGCGGCTCGTCGCCCGCGGCGCGCGGCGTCGAGGCGGCGCTTTTCGCCGGCGCGGCGATGATGAACACCGGAGAAGCGCGCGCGAGCTTCGCCTTCGGGGCGGAAGCGCGGCGGCATTTCGGTGCCGATTTCGCCTGCTCGGCGAGCGTGCTGCGAGAGAACGACAACCGCCTGGTCAGCCGCGAGAGCGCGGCGCTGCAATGCTGGTACGTCAGGGCGGTGTCGGAGACCTGGCGCATCGGCGCCGGCGCCGGCCCGGCGCTCGTCTTCATGCACTCGGACGACGGCGACACGACTCGCCTTGGCGCGATGCTGAGCCTCGAGGCGTCGAAGCGCGTGAGCGATTCCCTGGAAGCCGGCCTGCGCTTCAGCCGCCTCGCCGTGCCGCATCCTTCGGCGCGCGACGCGGACCTTTTCCTGCTCTTCGCCCGCCGGGCTTTCTAGGCCTGCTGGCCGGATTCGACGAGCGGCTGCGGTGCGCCGGCCTGCGTCCCGGGGCCGGCCATCGTGTCGATCTTCCCGGCGATCTCCTCTTCCTGCCGGGTGCGCGGCGCGAGCATCCCCGCCAGCGCGCCGAGCGCGAGCCCGAGCGCGCCGAGCGCCAGCGGCTGCTCGCGCATCACGCTGTCGAGGCTGCTGCGCGCCCGGTCGATCTGCGCGCGCGTCGTGTCGCGCACCTGCGTCGCCCGGTCGCGCATCGCGCTCGCCGTGTCGCCGAGCGTCGCCTTCACGTCCGCGCCGGGCTGCGGCTCCATGCCGGCGCCGCGGCCGGTCGCCATCAGCCACGCGAGGCCGATGCCGACCAGCGCGACCGGCATCGGGTTCGCCTTCGCCTGCTGCCCGAGGTTGGAGAGGAACTCCGTGCCGCCGTTGTTGCGCAGGTACTCGATCCCCTGGTCGTAGAGCTGCCCCGGGGTAAGCCGCTGCTCGATCGCGTGCAGCGTGCCGTCCATCTGGCGGCGCGTGCGGTCGATCTCGGCCTGGATCTCGTCCGGTCGGCGGGCGCTGCCGTTGCCGTGGGTGCTCATCGGGCGTGCTCCTTGGCGAGCTGCGCGTCGTCGCGCAGCGATTGCAGGGTGCGCTCGGGCGCGAGGCCCTCGGCGCTCAGGTTGTGCCGGCCGCGCCTGAGCAGCACGTAGCCGACGATCATCACCAGCACGCCGACGACGAGCGGCGAGATCCACGCCGCGTGCGGGCTGGCGATCAGGAGGTCGAGCGCGCCGACCGCGGCGAGCAGCACGACGAGGAAGCCGGCGAACGTCACGCCGCCGGCGACGGCGAGCTCGGCCGCGCCGGTGCCGATCCGCGAGACCTTCTCCGAGAGCTCGGCCTTGGCGAGCTCGGCCTCGTCGTGCACCAGGGTGGAGGTCTCGCGGAACAGGTCGGAGAACAGGCCCATCAGGGGCTTGCCGTCGCTGCGGATGTCGGTGGGGGTCGATGCCATGGCGGTCCTTTCAGGGGCGGGTCTGCGAGCTCTTCAGGTAGCGCGCGCCGAGGAAGCCGGCGGCGAGCGCCAGGCCGAAGAAGGCGAGCGGCTGGGCGCGCGCGAAGTCCTCGGCCTCGCGCACCAGGCCGTCGACGTCCTGGGCGCGCAGCTTCTCGGACATCTTCTGCAGCGCGCCCGCGGCGCGCTCGGCGGCGCGGCCGATCGTGGCCTGGTTCTGCTCGTTCATCTGGCCCGCCGCGCCGCGCAGCGCGTCGGCCATCTCGCCCAGGTTGGCGGCGGCCGCGTCCTTCTGCGATTGCGCGGCATGCTTCGCCTTTTCCCGGGCGCTGTCGATGGGGGATGCCATGGGCTCTCCTCGGTTGCGGTGTCGCCGGAGCCGAGCAAGCGCTGTGCGCCGTTCGGGCATGCGGTGAACGGCCCGTAGCGCATCGGGCGACCGTGTACGCTAGCGGCGTGCACGCCTGGCAGGCGATTCCCTTCGACGAGGACCACGCGCCGCGCAGTTGCGATGCCGAGCACGCGCGGGCGTACTCGCACGAGTGCTCGAGCGCCGGCTTCTGGCCCGGCGGCGACGCGGCGCCGTATCGGTTCTGCCTCTCCTGCGCCTACCCGGAGCCGCCGGGCTTCGCTACCGCGCGTGTCAAGCCGGCCGCGGCGCATTACAGCCGTAACCTCGGGGCGTTCGTGCTCCCCTATGATGCGCTCCGCGCATCGGAAGACCCGGACAATACCTTGCTCGAGTTCCTGCAAAGCACCTACGACGCGGCCGCCGGCCTCGGCGGCTGGCACCGCGCCGCGCTGGAACTGCGCCTGCCGGCGTGAAGCCGACGATCCTGCGCATCGCCGGCGTGGAGAAGCGCTACGCCACGGGCCTGCAGGCGCTGAAGCGCATCGACCTGGAGATCCGCGAAGGCGAGATCTTCGCGCTGCTCGGCCCCAACGGCGCGGGCAAGACGACGCTGATCGGCATCGTCTGCGGCATCGTCAACGCCTCGCGCGGCACGGTGAGCGTCGGCGGCTACGACATCCGGCGCGACTGGCGCGCCGCGCGCTCGCTGATCGGCCTGGTGCCGCAGGAGCTGACCATCACGCCGTTCGAGACGGTGTACCAGACGGTCGCCTTCAGCCGCGGCCTGTTCGGCAAGCCGGCCGACCCGGCCTACCTGGAGAAGGTGCTGCGCGAGCTCTCGCTGTGGGAGCGGCGCAAGAGCCGGATCATCACGCTCTCGGGCGGCATGAAGCGGCGCGTGCTGATCGCCAAGGCGCTGGCGCACGAGCCGAAGCTGCTGTTCCTCGACGAGCCGACCGCGGGCGTCGACGTCGAGCTGCGCGGCCACATGTGGCAGGTGGTGCGCGAGCTGCGCGCCGCCGGCGTCACGGTCATCCTGACCACGCACTACATCGAGGAAGCCGAGCTGATGGCCGACCGGGTCGGCGTGATCAACAAAGGCGAGCTGGTGCTGGTCGAGGAGAAGAACGAGCTGATGCGCAAGATGGGGCGCAAGCAGCTCAGCCTGCATCTCGCCGAGCCGCTGTCGTGCGTGCCCGAGCGCCTCGCGCCGTACCGGCTGAGCCTCGCGCCGGGCGGCCGCGAGCTGGTCTACACCTACGACACGCAGGCCGAGCACACCGGCATCACCGGGCTGCTCGACGACCTCGCCGCCGCGGGCATCGAGTTCAAGGACCTGCACACCACGCAGAGCTCGCTCGAGGAGATCTTCGTCGACCTGGTGAGGGAGCCGCGATGAACTGGCGCGCGGTGCGGGCGATCTACGCCTTCGAGATGGCGCGCACCGGGCGCACGCTGCTGCAGAGCATCGTCGCGCCGGTGATCACCACCTCGCTCTACTTCGTGGTGTTCGGCGCGGCGATCGGCGCGCGCATCCAGGAGATCGAGGGCGTGCCCTACGGCGCCTTCATCGTGCCCGGCCTGGTGATGCTGACGCTGCTCACGCAGAGCGTCACCAACGCCTCGTTCGGCATCTATTTCCCGCGCTTCACCGGCACGATCTACGAGGTGCTCTCGGCGCCGATCTCGGCGCTCGAGATCGTGCTCGGCTACGTCGGCGCGGCCGCCACCAAGTCGGTGATCCTCGCCTTCATCATCCTCGCCACCGCCGGCTTCTTCGTGCCGCTGCGCATCGAGCATCCGTTCTGGATGCTGCTGTTCCTGCTGCTCACCGCGGTGACCTTCAGCCTGCTCGGCTTCATCATCGGCGTGTGGGCCGACGGCTTCGAGCAGCTGCAGTTCGTGCCGCTGCTCGTGATCACGCCGCTCACGTTCCTCGGCGGCACGTTCTATTCGATCGACGTGCTGCCGCCCGCCTGGCAGACGGTGACGCTGTTCAACCCGGTCGTCTACCTGGTGAGCGGCTTTCGCTGGGCGTTCTTCGAGATCGCCGACGTGCGCGTCGGCGTGAGCCTGGGCATGACCGCGCTGTTCCTCGTCCTGTGCCTCGGCGCCGTGGGCTGGATCTTCCGCACCGGCTATCGCTTGAAGACCTAGCTCTCATCGGCTACCTTCGGCGCCGGGAGGAGGATCGAATGAGGAAGATTCTTGCGCTCTGCGCCCTGGCGCTCTGCCAGGCCTGCACGACGGCGCAGCGCGTGCCGGCGGCCTCGGGTCAGCCGTCCGAGGTCCTGGTCGAATACTTTCCGGCCGACGTGCGGCCGGCGCCGACCGTGCTCGTCGCCCACAGCTGCTCGGGCGTGAGTACGCATGAAACGTCGTGGGCCAAGGCCTTGAACGGGTGGGGCTACAACGCGGCGGTGGTCGACTCGTTCGGCGGCCGCGGCGTGCACACGGTCTGCGGGCGCTCGCATCTCGTGAACGAGCGCCTGCGCGCCGCCGATCTCGTGCTGGTCGCAGAAGACGTGCGTCGTCAGCCTTGGCACCGGGGAAAGATCGGCGCCGTCGGCTTCAGCCATGGTGGCGGCACCATGCTTGCGCTGGCCGAGCGTCCGCGCTACCAGGCGTGGGCGTCCGATGTGCTCGACGAAGGCGAGCCGACGCCGATCGACGCTGTGGTCTCGTACTATCCCGGCTGCGTCTCCGCCGGGCCGCCGCTCCATCCGGACATGCCGGTGATGATCCATTTCGCCGTGAAGGACGACTGGACGCCGCCCAGCCAGTGCGGCTGGTCCCCCGGCACGCAGAAGTTCGCGGATCCCCGCTATGCCGTTCACGCGTATCCCAATGCCAGGCATACGTTCGACCGTTTCGGTCCGCGGCGCAATTATCTCGGCTACGTGCTCGAATACGACGGCGAGGCCGATCGCCTGTCCCGCGAGCGGACGCGCGAGTTCTTCGCGCGCTTCCTGAAACCGTGACTGTCACCCATTTTCCGGGCGGGATTGTCGCCTGCCGGCGACAGGTGGCGAGTTCACGCGACTTCGGATAAACGGCAGGCTTGGTCACCGATGCCGAAAGCCGCAAGCGCGCCCGGCCGGCCCGCTCGCTGCGGCTGCTGGTCGTCGACGACGACCGCGACGCGGTGCTCACGCTGTCGACCATCCTGCAGGACGAAGGCCACCAGGTGCTGGAGGTGTACCGCGGCGACGCGGTGCTGCATCTCGTGCGCCGCTACCAGCCTCACGCGGTGCTGCTCGACATCGGCATGCCGGGGCTCACCGGCTTCGAGATCGCGCGGCAGCTTCGCGACGAGCTGCGCGAGCGCTGTCCGCTGCTGATCGCCGTCACCGCCTGGGGGCAGACGTCGGCGAAGGAGCTCGGCAGGCTGGTGGGCTTCAAGCACTATCTGGTGAAGCCCTATTCGACCGAGGAGCTGCTCTCGCTGCTCGCGCCGCTCGCCGGCTGAGCGCCGCGCGACAGGTGCAAAATCGCGGCATGCCGCTCGAGCTCCGCGCCATCGACCACGTGGTCCTGCGCGTCAGGGACATCGAGGCGATGCGGCGCTTCTACTGCGACGTGCTCGGCTGCTCGCACGTCGCCTACCGGCCGAAGCTCGGGATGTCGCACTTGCGCGCCGGCGCGTCGATGATCGACCTGGTGTCGGTCGACGGGCCGCTCGGCAGGGCGGGCGGCGCGGCGCCCGGGCGTGAGGGACGCAACCTGGACCATCTCTGCCTGCGCGTCGAGCCTTTCGACCGCGAAGCGATCGTCGCGCACCTGCGCAGCCACGCGGTGGCGGTCGGCGAGATCCGCGAGCGCTTCGGCGCCGAAGGCAACGGCGTGTCGATCTACCTGCACGATCCCGAAGGCAACCTGGTCGAGCTGAAAGGCCCGTCGGACGGCAAGGGGCCGCCGGCCGAATGAAAAAAACGTGGTCTGTCCCTGATTTGGGGTGGGTGGCGGGGCTCAGGTCGGAGGCGCCGTTCTGGTCGGTGCGCCTGCACGAGGAGCGCGCGGAGACGTTCGCGTTTCGCCAGGACACGCCCGAGCCGCCGCGGCTTTCGCTCGAGCGCGGCGCGATGGTGAGCGCGGTGGTCGAGGGCGGCGCGGGCTACTGCGCGACGGGCGATCTTTCGCCCGCCGGGCTGCAGCGCGCGCTCGACCGCGCCACCGAGTGGGCGCAGGCGACGCGCGGGCGGGCGATCGTGCGCGCCGACCCGGCGAAGCTGCCGCCGCCGCGCGGCGAGTACCAGTCGCCCGGCCGGCCGGTAGAGCTTTCGCCGAGCGCCGTCCACGACCTGCTCGCCGCGGAATGCCGCGCGGCGAAGCGCGACGCGCGCATCGTCGAGCGGGTGGCGGCGCTGCAGGTCGTCGAGGAGGAGCGCCTCTACGTGACCAATACCGGCGGCGAGGTGCGGCAGCGCTTCCGCTTCACCGTGCCGTACCTGCGCGTCACCGCCAACGCCGGCGTGCTGACGCAGTCGCGCAGCCTGGAGCAGGCGCAGCAGGGCGGGCTGGAGCAGATCGAGCGTTCCGGCTTCCTCGGCGCCGGAGCGCGCCTCGCCGAGGAGGCGCTGCAGCTGCTCGCGGCGCCGCAATGCCCGTCGGGCACCCTGGACCTGCTGCTCATGCCCGACCAGATGATGCTCCAGGTGCACGAGTCGATCGGCCATCCGCTCGAGCTCGACCGGATCCTCGGCGACGAGCGCAATTATGCCGGCACGAGCTTCGTGCGGCCCGAGATGTTCGGCACCTACCGCTACGGCTCGGCGCTGCTCAACGTGACCTTCGATCCGACGCGGCCGGAGGAGCTCGCGACGTACGCCTTCGACGACGAAGGACGGCGCGCCGAGAAGGCCTGGCTGATCCGCGAGGGCATCCTGCTCGCGCCGCTCGGCGGCGAGGGCGTGGCGAACGCCCGCGCGAGCGGCTGGAACCGGCCGCCGATCCATCGCATGGCGAACCTGAACGTCGAGCCGGGCGAGAGCACGCTCGAGGAGATGATCGCCTCGATCGAGCGCGGCGTGCTGATGCGCACCAACGCCTCGTGGTCGATCGACGACTCGCGCAACAAGTTCCAGTTCGGCTGCGAATGGGGCGAGCGCATCGAGGACGGCCGTCGCGCCGGCGTGGTGCGCAACCCGAACTACCGCGGCGTCTCGGCGACCTTCTGGCGCAGCCTCGCGAGCGTCGGCGACCCTTCGACCTTCGAGGTGCACGGCACGCAGAACTGCGGCAAGGGCGAGCCCAACCAGGCGATCCACTGCGGGCACGCGGCGCCGGCCTGCCTGTTCCGCGCGGTCGACGTGTTCGGCGGCGAGGCCTAGCGGGTCGTGCGGGCACGCGACGTGCTGCATTCCGGGAGATCCCCTGGAGACCCCCACGATGCGCCTGCAATTCGTCGAGGAGTTCGTGCAGGCCGTGCCCGAGGAGCCCGGAATTTTCACGCTCTGGGACCACAGCCTTCCGGTGTACATCGGCCGCACCGCGCCGCGCTCGAACCTGCGCGCCGCGGAGGAGCTGCGCGACTACTTCGAGCGCTGGGGCACCCTGCCGCGCTACAACGAGCGCACGCCGGCGCACGACCTGAGCAGG
This sequence comes from Burkholderiales bacterium, assembly GCA_036381055.1. Taxonomy (GTDB): domain Bacteria; phylum Pseudomonadota; class Gammaproteobacteria; order Burkholderiales; family SG8-39; genus SCGC-AG-212-J23. The sequence continues at coordinate 31,180 of DASVDO010000012.1, forward strand.
CCGGTGCCGCCGGAGCCGCAGCCCGTGCGCCGCTGAGCGGCGCGCCGTGAAGGAGGCGTTCTTCGCGCTGGCCGCGCGGCTCGCCTCCGCGCTGCGCGGCGGGGAGACGCTGCTCTGCAATCTTTCTGCCGAGCGCTCGGACTTCGTGCGCTTCAACCGCGCGCAGGTGCGCCAGGCGGGAAGCGTGGAGCAGCGCGTGCTCGCCCTGCGGCTGGTGCGCGGCCGGCGCCATGCGGCGGTGCGGCTGACGCTCGCCGGAACGCGCGCCGACGACGAGGCGGCGCAGGCGGCGCTCGGCGAGCTGCGCCGGACGCTCGACGACGTGCCCGAGGACCCGTGGCTGCTCGTCAACGAGGCGCCGCAGGCGAGCGAGCGGGTGCGCCGCGGCGCGCTGGCGCCCGCGCGGCAGGTGGTGGACGAGGTGCTGCGCCACGCGCAGGGGCACGACTTCGTCGGCATCTACGCCGGCGGCACGCTCTATCGCGGCTTCGCCGGCTCGCTCGGCCAGCGCCACTGGCACGAGGTCGACAGCTTCAACCTCGACTGGAGCGTGTACCGCGAAGCCGACCAGGCGGTGAAGGCGGCGATCGCCGGCGCGCGCTGGCGCGCCGGGGACTTCGCCGAGGCGATGGCGCGCTCGGTGGCGCAGCTCGGGCAGCTCGCGCTGCCGCGGCGCGAGCTGCCGCCGGGCGAGTACCGCGCCTACCTCGCGCCGCGCGCGCTGGAGGAGATCGTCGGCCTGCTCTCGTGGGGCGGCTTCTCGGCGCGCGCCCGCGCGACGCGCCAGAGCCCGCTGCTGCGCATGCAGGAGGGCGCGACGCTGTCGCCGCGGCTCGACATCGCCGAGAACACCGCCGAGGGCATCGCGCCCGGCTTCCAGGCCGAGGGCTTCGTCAAGCCGCCGCGCGTGGAGCTGGTGCGCGCCGGCCGGCTGGGCGACGCGCTGGTCTCGCCTCGCTCGGCGCGCGAGTACGGCCTGGCGACCAACGGCGCGAACGCCGGCGAGAGCCCGGAGTCGATCGAGGTCTCGGCGGGCGAGCTGGCGAGCGCCGACGCGCTCGCGGCGCTCGAGCGCGGCCTCTACGTCTCCAACCTGTGGTATCTCAATTTCTCCGATCGCGCGGCCGGGCGCATCACCGGCATGACGCGCTTCGCCACCTTCCAGGTCGAGGGCGGGCGCATCGCCGGGCCGATCGCGCCGCTGCGCTTCGACGACTCGATCTACCGCCTGCTCGGCAGCGAGCTCGTCGCCCTGACGCGCGAGCGCGAGCTGCTGCTCGACGCCTCGACCTACGGCGAGCGCTCGAGCGCCAGCGCGCGCCTGCCGGGGGCGCTGGTCGGCGCCATGCGCTTCACGCTGTAGCGGGAAAGCGACCGGTAATATCCGCCCATGGCAGAGAACTGGCTCAGCGTGCGCGAGGTGCTCGCCGGCCGCGCGCCGCAGGGCGCGCCGGTCACGGTCAAGGGCTGGGTGAGGACGCGGCGCGATTCGAAGGCGGGCATCTCGTTCGTCCACCTGTCCGACGGCTCGTCGTTCCATCCGCTGCAGCTCGTGGTGCCGCGCGAGATCGGGAATTACGAGCGCGACGTGCTGCGCCTCACCGCCGGCTGCGCGCTCGAGGCGACCGGCGCGATCGTGCCTTCGCCGGCCAAGGGCCAGCCGTTCGAGATGCAGGTGTCGGCGCTGCGCGTGGTCGGCTGGGTCGACGACCCGGACCGCTACCCGATCCAGCCCAAGCCGCATTCGCTCGAGTTCCTGCGCGAGGTGGCGCACCTGCGGCCGCGCACCAACGTGATCGCCGCGGCGGCGCGCGTGCGGCACACGATCGCGCGGGCGATCCACCGCTTCTTCGACGAGCGCGGCTTCGTCTGGGTGAACACGCCGATCATCACCGCGGCGGACGCCGAGGGCGCCGGCGCGCTGTTCCGCGTCTCGACGCTCGACCTCGCCAACCTGCCGCGCCGGCCGGACGGCGCGGTCGACTTCGCGCAGGACTTCTTCGGCCGCGAGACCTTCCTCACCGTGTCCGGGCAGCTCAACGTCGAGGCCTACTGCCTCGCGCTGTCGAAGGTCTATACCTTCGGCCCGACCTTCCGCGCCGAGAACTCGAACACCAGCCGCCACCTCGCCGAGTTCTGGATGGTCGAGCCCGAGATCGCCTTCGCCGACCTGGCGGCGAACGCCGAGCTCGCCGAGGCGCTGCTGCGCTACGTGTTCCGCGCGGTGCTCGAGGAGCGGCCCGACGACATGGCGTTCTTCGACGAGCGCATCGAGAAGGGCCTGCTCGCCAAGCTGCAGGGCATCGTCGACGCGGAGTTCGTGCGCATGGACTACGGCGAGGCGGTGTCGGTGCTCGAGCGCGCGAAAGAGAAGTTCGAGTTCCCGGTGAAGTGGGGCGCCGACCTGCAGTCGGAGCACGAGCGCTACCTCACCGAGAAGCACGCCAGGCGCCCGGTGATCGTCATGAACTACCCGAAGGCGATCAAGGCCTTCTACATGCGGCTGAACGACGACGGCAGGACCGTCGCGGCGATGGACGTGCTCGCCCCCGGCGTCGGCGAGATCGTCGGCGGCAGCCAGCGCGAGGAGCGGCTCGACGTGCTTGACGCGCGCCTGCAGGAGCTCGGCATCAGGAAGGAAAACTACGGCTGGTACCGCGACCTGCGCCGCTACGGCAGCGTGCCCCACGCCGGCTTCGGCCTCGGCTTCGAGCGCGCCCTCGCCTACGCCACCGGCCTTTCCAACGTGCGCGACGTCATCCCCTTCCCGCGCACCCCCGGCCACGCCGACTACTGAATTTCATCAGCGGTAGAAGATGTGGCGGCCGATCCGCGCCACTCGCTGCTTTTCCTTCGCCCACTCCGGGCGGACGTAGACGGCGTGGTAGTAGCGCGCGCCGCGCAGGGTCGGCGTGTGGCGATGCGAGTAGACGGCCTCGGCGACGCGCCGGGCGCGCTCCCAGGCGGGGCCGCTCGGCTCGGGGAGCCGGCGCATCGACGTCCACGAGAAGGCGCCGGGCTGGTAGACGATCTCGCAGACGGTCTTGCGAAACGGCCCCCAGCCGCGGCGGTTCATCGTCACCTCGGCGACCGCGTACTGGCCGGCGAGCGGCTCGCCGCGCGCCTCGAAGTAAATGTTGCGCGCCAGGCAATCGAGGCTGCGGCTGCGCAGCGCGGCGCGCTCGCGCTCGCGCGCCTCGCGGTCGGCGATCACGCCGAGCATCGCCGCCGCCAGCGAGCCGAGCACCAGCGTCGCGACGACGAAGAACACGACCGCCGCCGGCTCCAGGCGCTCCCAGAAAAGTCGCAGCTTCCACAACATGCGCGCACCTTAGCCAAGGGGCGGGGATGCGCGAAGGGGAAAATGCCGCGCGAAAAGAGGGTCTGTCCCTGTTTTACAACGCGGAATGGCGGCGCGAGATGTCGCTCGTGCGCAGCCGGTTCTCGAGCGCGAGCACGCCCTTGATGCGCGAGGCGATCTCGGCGCAGGCGGCGCGCTGCTCGGGGTCGTCGACCATGCCCTCGAGCACCACGCGGCCGTGCGTGCAGGTGACGCGCACCCAGCAGTGCGAGGTGGCGGCGTGCGTGCGCAGCGCCGCGCGCACGTGGTGCGTGATCGCCACGTCGCGCAGCCGGTCGTGCGACGCCTCGGTCTCCTCGAACTGCGGCGAGTGCACCATGGCGACGATCTTGTCGACGCACTGGTCGACGCTCACCCGGTCGGTGTTGAAGCTGACGTCGTACTCGTTGATGTCGCGCACGTCGACGTGGAAGTGCCGGCGCATCACCGCCTGCGCCGCCGCGTCGTTCTGCTCGACCAGGCGGCCGACCGACGGCTCGTCGTCGGTCTGCAGGCGGCGCATCATGCGCTTCACGCGCTCGCGGCGCGAGGCCGAGATGCAGACGCGGATGCAGTGCGGCACCTCCTTCAGCAGCGAGGTCGCGCCCCAGCCGCGCAGCAGCACGCCGGGGCTCGACTCGGCGGCCGAGACGATCTCGTCGGCGGTGAGCACGCGCAGCTTCACCTGATCGACGCTCAGGCGCTCGAGCAGGCCCTGCGTGCCTTCCAGGAAGCTGATGGCGTGGCTCTTGCGGATGCGCGCGCGGTTGGCGAGATGATCGATGATCTCGTGGTGCTGGACCTTGAGCCCGAGCGCGTCGGCGAGCCCCCGGGCGACGTCCTTGCCGAGCGAGCCCATTTCCCGGTTCATGGCGATGAGCGGCATCGGTTCCTCCTCCCTGAAGCGCCTTGCCTCTCGAGCGCCGATCGTAGCGCAGCCGCGCGGACTTTTGGCATACTGCCAGCCGATAAGGAGGAGGAGAGAGGTGAAGGCGCCGTCGTTCGCCTACGCGAAGCCCCGGTCGCTCGCCGAGGCGTTCGACCTGCTGGAGCGCCCCGGCGCGCGCATACTCGCCGGCGGCCAGAGCCTCATTCCCTCGCTCAACATGCGGCTCGCCGCGCCCGCGCTGCTGGTCGACATCGGCGCGCTGCCGCTCCGGGAAGTCGCCGCGGCGAAGAACGGCCTGCGCATCGGCGCGCTGGTCACGCATGCCGAGGTCGAGCGCTCGCCGGAGGTGGCGCGCCGCGTGCCGCTGCTCGGCGAGGCGGCGCGCCACGTCGCGCACCCGGCGATCCGCAACCGCGGCACGCTGGGCGGCAGCCTGGCGCTCGCCGATCCCGCGGCGGAATATCCTGCGGTGGCGCTCGCGCTCGAGGCGACGATCGTGCTGCAGAGCCGCAAAGGCGAGCGGCGAGTCGCCGCGCAGGCCTTCTTCAAGGGGCTTTTCGAGACCGACCTGCGGCCCGGCGAGATCGTCGCCGCGGCCGAGTTCCCGGCGGCCGAGCGCTCGGTGTTCCTCGAGCTCGCGCGGCGCCAGGGCGACTACGCGATCATCGGGCTCGCCGGCGCGGTGAACGGCGGCGGCAGGCGCATCGCCTTCCTCGGCGCCGGCGCGACGCCGGTGCTGGCGGCTCACGCCGCCGAAGAAGCAAGCCTGGAAAAGGCGCAAAAGGCGCTGGAGAAGGACCTGCAGCCGCCGGCCGACCTCTACCACTCGTCCTCGACCAAGCTGCATCTCGCCAAGGTGCTTCTCGCGCGCGCATGGAACACGCTCTCGACATCACGCTGACGGTCAACGGCACGCGGGTCACGCGGCGCGTCGCCGCGCGCCAGCACCTCGTCGACTTCCTGCGCGACGAGCTCGGCCTCACCGGCTCGCACGTCGGCTGCGAGCACGGCGTGTGCGGCGCCTGCACCGTGCGCGTCGACGGCGAGATCGTGCGCGGCTGCCTGATGCTCGCGGTGCAGGCCGACGGCCGGCGCGTCGACACGGTGGAGGGACTCTCCGACTCGAAGGAGCTCGCGCGCCTGCAGCGGGCTTTCCACGAGCACAACGCGCTGCAATGCGGCTTCTGCACGCCCGGCATGCTGATGGCCGCGCAGGACCTGCTGTCCCGGGAAAAGAACCTCACGCGCGACGAGATCCGGGCGCATATGTCGGGAAACTACTGCCGCTGCACCGGCTACCAGGCGATCGTCGACGCGATCGAGGAGGTGATGCGTGGGTAAGGCCGAGCTGCCGCTGCACGCGCCGGGCACGCAGGTCGACCGCGGCTACATCGGCCAGAGCGTGCCGCGGCCGAACGCGCAGCGCCTGCTGCAGGGCCGCGGCGCGTTCATCGACGACATGCGCTTCCCGCGCCTCGCGCACGTCGTGTACTTCCGCAGCCCCTATGCGCACGCCAGGATAAGGAAGCTCGATTTCTCGAAAGCGCGCAGCGCGCCCGGCGTGATCGGCGTGTTCGACGGCCGCGCGGTGGCCGAGTACTGCACGCCCTGGGTCGCGGTGCTCGACCATCTCAAGGGAATCCGCTCGCCCGCGCAGCACGCCATCGCCATCGAGCGCGCCTGCTGGCAGGGCGAGGCGTGCGCCGCGGTGGTCGCCGAGTCGCGCGCGCAGGCCGAGGACGCCTGCGCGCTGATCGAGGCCGAATGGGAAGAGCTTCCCGTCGTAGTCGACATGGAAGAGGCATTACAGAACAGGAAAACCCTTCACCCCGACCTAGGCGACAACATCTGCTTCAAAAGGGAATTCGACACCGGCGGCGTCGACGAGGCGTTCGCGCGGGCCGACTTGGTGGTCGAGGAGACGTTCCACTTCGGCCGCCATACCGGCGTGTGCCTCGAGGGCCGGGCGATCCTCGCCGACTACAACGCCGGCGAGCATTCGCTGACCGTCTACCAGGCGACGCAGGCGCCGCACATGATGCAGGACATCTTCTCGCGCCACCTCGGCATCCCCGAGGCCAACGTGCGCGTGATCACCAAGGACGTCGGCGGCTCGTTCGGCATCAAGGTGCACGTGTATCCGGACGAGATGGCCACCGCGGCGCTGTCGGTGATGCTGCGCCGGCCGGTCAAGTTCGTCGCCGACCGCCTCGAGTCGTTCGTCTCCGACATCCACGCGCGCGAGCATCGCTGCAAGGTGCGGCTCGCGGCCACGAAGAGCGGCGAGATCCTCGCCTTCGAGCTCGACGACCTGACGGCGATCGGCCCCTATTCGGTCTATCCGCGCACCAGCGGCATCGAGGGCAACCAGGTGGTCAACCTCACCGGCGGCCCGTACCGGCACCAGAAGTACCGGGCGAAGATGCACGTCGTCTTCACCAACAAGAACGTCACCTGCCAGTACCGCGCGGTAGGCCACCCGATCGCCGTGGCGCTCACCGAGGGCATCGTCGACATCGCCGCGCGAAAGCTCGGCATGGACCCGGCGGAGCTCCGGCGGCGCAACCTGATCCCGGACGACGCCTACCCGTACACCTTCCCGTCGGGGCTCAAGTTCGAGAAGCTCTCGCATCACCGCACGCTCGACCTGCTGCTCAAGACGATGAAGTACGAGGACTTGAGAAAAGAACAGCGTGAGCTGCGGGCGAAAGGCATCTTCCGCGGCATTGGCCTCGCGGCGATGATCGAGGTGACCAATCCCTCGCCGGCCTTCTACGGGGTCGGCGGCGCGCGCATCTCGGCGCAGGACGGGGCGACGCTGCGCCTGGAGCCGACCGGCATGCTCACGGTGATGTGCAGCGTCACCGAGCAGGGGCAGGGCAGCGAGGCGGTGTTCGCGCAGATCGCCGCCAGCGCGCTCGGCGTGACGCTCGACAAGGTGCGCGTGATCACCGGCGACACCGGCGTCACGCCCTACGGCGGCGGCACCTGGGCCTCGCGCGGCGCGGGCATCGGCGGCGAGGCGGTGCTGCAGGCGGCGCGCGCGCTGCGCGCCAACGCGCTCGACGTGGCGGCGGCGGTGCTCAAGACGGACAAGGCGGAGCTCGACATCCGCGGCAACCAGGTCGTCAGCCGCCTCACCGGCGAGGCGAAGCTCGCGCTCGCCGAGCTGGGCCGCATCGCCTACTTCCGTCCCGACACGCTGCCCGCCAATTTCCAGTCCGAGCTCACCGTCACGCGGCATTACACGCCGCGCCAGTACGCCTTCACCTTCACCAACGGCATCCAGGCCTCGTGGCTGGAAGTCGACCCGGACACCGGCTTCGTCAGGCTGCTCAAGCACTGGTGCGTCGAGGACGCCGGCACGGTGATCAACCCGATGCTGGTCGACGAGCAGATCCGCGGCGGCGTGGTGCAGGGCATCGGCGCGGCGCTGTACGAGGAATGCCTGTACGGCCCCGACGGGCAGATCCTGAACGGCAACATGGCCGACTACCTGGTGCCGATGGCGGGCGAGATGCCCGACATCGTGTGCGCGCACGTCGAGACGCCGACCGAGCAGTCGCAGCTCGGCGCCAAGGGCGTGGGCGAGGCCGGCACCGCCGGCGCGCCCGGCGCGATCATGAACGCGATCAACGACGCGCTCGCGCCGCTCGGCGCGCGCGTCACCGCCATGCCGTTCACGCCGGAGCGCATCCTGCAGGCCCTCGGCAGGGTATGAAGGATGCGAAGGTACAGTCCGCGATCGCGCACTGGGCGCCGCGCTTCGTGTCGAACGGCGTGCCGCTCGCCGACTTCGAGGAGGTCACCGGCTCGATCGAGCGCTGGGAAGACTGGTGCGCGGCGTGGAGCCGGCGCGCCGCGGTGCACGAGGCGCTGGGCCGCTCGGCCCTGAACGAAGGCTACAGGCTGAGCGCGGGCGAGCACCTGGTGCGCGCGGCGACCTGCTACCACTTCGCCAAGTTCGTGTTCGTGCAGGACCTCGACCAGATGCGCGCCGCGCACATGAAGGCGGTCGAGTGCTACCGCGACGGCGTCGCGCTGCTCAGGCCCTTTCCCGGCAAGCGGGTGGCGATCCCGTTCGAAGGGCGCACGCTGTTCGGCGTGCTGCGCGGCGCCGGGCCGTCGCCGACGCCGGTGCTGATCATGGCGCCGGGCCTGGACTCGACCAAGGAGGAGCTGCACGCCTACGAGGAGCCTTTCCTCGCGCGCGGCATCGCCACCCTGGCGATCGACGGCCCGGGGCAGGGCGAGGCCGAGTACGAGATACCGATCGCCGGCGACTACGAGCGCGCCGCCTCGGCGGTGTGCGACTGGATCGAGACGCGCAGCGACCTCGACGCCTCGCGCATCGCCATCTGGGGCGTGAGCCTCGGCGGCTACTACGCGCCGCGCGCCGCCGCCTACGAGAAGCGCATCCGCGCCTGCATCGCGCTGTCCGGCCCGTTCGCCTGGGACCGCATCTGGGACGGTTTGCCCGACCTCACTCGCGAGACCTTCCGCGTGCGCTCGCACGCGGCGAGCGAGCAGGAAGCGCGGCTCAAGGCGAAGCGGCTCACCCTCGCGGACGCCGCGAAGCGCATCCGCTGCCCGATCTTCATCGTCGCCGGCCGCCAGGACCGCCTGGTGCCGGCGCAGGACGCCGAGCAGCTGGCGCGCAGCGTCGCCGGCCCGGTGGAGCTCCTGGTGGTGGAGGACGGCGGGCACAACGCCAACAACCGTCCCTACCGTTACCGCGGCCGCACGGCGGACTGGCTCGCCGGGCAGCTCGGCCTGCCGAAGGCCTGACCTTGCCGATCCTGCGCAGCCTCCTGCCGTTCGTCGTCGTCGGCGCGATATGGGAGTCGTTCGCCCGCTGGGGCGGATTCCCGGAGCGCCTGTTCCCGTCGCTCGAGCAGGTGGCGGCGACCTTCGTGCGCCTCAGCGCCGAGGGCATCCTGCCGCACCACGCGGCGCTCACCCTGTACCGCCTCGCCGCGGGCTTCGCGATCGCCGCCGTGGTCGGCGTGCTGCTCGGCATCTTCATGGGCCGCTCGCGGCGCGCCGAGCAGTTCCTGCTGCCGCTGGTCTCGATCGGCGCGCCGATCCCGGGGCTCGCCTACGCGCCGCTGTTCCTGCTGTGGTTCGGCCTGGGCGATTCCGGCTCGATCGTGCTGGTCGCCTTCGTCTCGGCCTTCCCGGTGACGCTCAACACCTGGACCGGCGTGAAGGCGGTGAAGGAGATCTGGGTGCGCTCGGCGCGCACCATGGGCGCCGACGAGCGGCGCCTGTTCCGCCACGTGATCCTGCCCGGCGCCGCGCCCTACATCCTCACCGGGCTGCGCCTCGCGCTCGCCCAGGCCTGGCGCATCCTGGTCGCGGTGGAGATGCTCGCCGCGGTCGACTGGGGCCTGGGCTACCTGATCTTCGGCTCGCGCGAGTTCCTCAACACCGACGCGATGCTCGCCGGCATCGCCATGATCGCGCTGATCGGCGTTTCGCTGGAGAAGCTGGCGTTCGAGCCGATCGAGCGCTACACCGTGGTGCGCTGGGGGATGATGACCGCCTAGCGGCCCGCATGAGAGCGCTCCTTTCCATCTTCGTCGCCCTGGTCGCCTACGAGGCCACCGCGCGCAGCGGCTGGTTCGCGCCGGCGCTCGTGCCGACGCTGCCGGCGATCGGCCGCACGCTGTGGGCGATGCTCGGCGACGGCCGGATGGAAGGCCACGCGCTCGCCACGCTCGCCCGGGTGTTCACCGGCCTGGGCTTCGCCGCGGCGACCGGCCTGGTGCTCGGCTTCCTGATGGCGCGCTACCGCGCCGTCGAGCGCTTCCTGTCGCCGCTCGTCTCGGCGCTGATGCCGATCCCCTCGCTCGCCTGGGCGCCGGTGTTCATCCTGTGGTTCGGGCTGGGCAACACCGCCACCATCCTGATCGTCTTCTACGCCTCGAGCTTTCCCATGCTGATCAACACCTGGAGCGGCGCGCGCGCGGTGAACCCGCTGTGGCTGCGCGCCGCGCGCTCGATGGGCGCGAGCGGCCCGCGGCTTTTCTGGAAGGTGGTGGTGCCGGGGGCCTCGCCGTTCATCATCACCGGGCTGCGCCTCGCCTTCCAGCGCGCGTGGATCGCGGTGGTCGGGGCGGAGATGCTCGCCGCCTCGGCGTTCGGGCTGGGCTGGGTGATCTTCGACGCGAAGGAGTTCCTGAATGCCGACATCATGCTGTCCTCGCTCGCCGTGATCGGTGCGATCGGCTTCGTCTTCGAGCGGCTGGTGTTCGGCTCGCTGGAGCGGCTGACGATCCTGCGCTGGGGCATGCTGCGCACCGCCAGGGCATGAGCCCGATCGAGATCCGCAGGGTATCGCTCTCCTACGACACGCCCGCCGGCAAGGTCGAGGCGGTACGCGAGGCGAGCTTCGGCGCCTCGCCCTCCGAGTTCGTCTGCCTGGTGGGCCCGAGCGGCTGCGGCAAGACCACGCTGCTCAACATGATCGCCGGCTTCCTCACGCCCTCGCAGGGCGAGATCCTGATCGGCGGCCGGCCGGTGAGCGGGCAGGGGCTGGACCGCGGCATCGTGTTCCAGGACTTCGCGCAGCTCTTCCCCTGGCGCACGGCGCTGCAGAACGTCGCCTTCGGCCTGGAGATGAAGAACGTGCCGAGGCCCGAGCGCGAGAAGATCGCCCTGGAGCAGCTTCGCCTGGTGCGGCTGGAGAAGTTCGCCCACGCCTACCCGCACCACCTGTCGGGCGGCATGCAGCAGCGCGTGGCGATCGCCCGCGCGCTCGCCTACAACCCGGGCGTGCTGCTCATGGACGAGCCGTTCGCCGCGCTCGACGCGATGACCCGGGAGGAGATGCAGAAGCTGCTCGCCGAAGTGTGGCGGGCGACCCGCAAGACGGTGATTTACGTGACGCACAACGTGGCCGAGGCGGTCTACCTCGCCGACCGGGTGGTGGTGATGAGCCCGCACCCGGGGCGGGTCAAGGCGGTGGTGCCGGTGCGGCTGGCGCGGCCGCGCGACCCGCTGAGCGTAGAATTCCTCGAGCACCAGCGAGAGCTGCTTTCCCATCTGACGCGACAGGAGGAGGCATGAAACGGCGTGACTTCGTGACGGCGGCCGGCGCGGCCGCGCTGCTCGGCCCGCTCTTCGGACGGGCGGGCGCGGCGCTCGCCCAGGGCGTGACCATCCGGCAGGGCTACCAGACCAACATGTGGGGCATGGCGACCTACTACTTCCTGCGCTCGGGCGCGCCCGAGAAGCAGGGACTCAAGTTCGAGGAGTTCGCCGTGCCCTCGGGCAACCTCACCATGCAGCAGATGGTCGGCCGGCAGGTCGACCTCGGCACCTATGCCGGGCCGTCGTTCATCATCGGCCACTCGCGCGGCGGCCTGGTCGCCATCGCGCAGATCGAGGAGGTCGGCAAGACGGTGCGCGTCATGGCGCGCAAGGAGCTCGGCATCAAGCGCGTCGAGGACCTGCGCGGCCGCAAGGTCGCCGACCAGGTCGGCTCGTCGGTGAGCAACGTGTTCGTCAACGTCATCGCGCCCAAGCATGGCCTGAAGCCCGGCGACTGGCAGCAGGTGCGCATGAACGTGAACGACATGGTGGCGGCGATGGCGGCGAAGACGGTCGACGCGATGATCAACGTCGAGCCCTACAACGCGATCGCCGAGGCCGACGGGCTGGCGAGCACGGTGATCGACTACTGGGACATCGACCGCATGCCGGTGTTCATGGCGGCGACGCCGGAGTTCGTGCAGGAGCACCCGGACGAGACCGTGCGCTACCTCAAGGCCTGGCTGCAGGTGGCCGACGACTTCAAGAACGACAAGAAGAGGGTCTCGCAGACCATCTACGGCTACTACCAGTCGAAGGGCTACAAGATGTCGCAGGACACCTTCGAGAAGGCGCTCGGCGCGGTCGACGTGAACCCGACCTTCCCGGCCAACCTGCGCGACTACATGCAGGAGCAGGCCGAGGTGCTGCTGCAAAGCAAGCGGATCAAGCAGATCCCCGACTGGTCGAAGGCGCTGCGCCCCGAGTTCATGCAGAAGGCCAGGGCCTGAAAAGCGTCCATTTCCGAGGGTAGACGATGAAGCCCATTTCCGTAGCGGTGGTCGGCACCGGCTGGTGCGGCGGCATCCGCGCCGAGACGCTCGCCGGCCATCCGCTGGTGGCGGCGCTGCACCTCGCCGAGGTGCGCGCCGAGCGCCTCGCGGAGCTCGCGGGAAAGCTGAACCCGGCGAGCGCCACCGCGGACTACCGGGAGCTGCTGGAGAAGGACATCGACGCGGTCTACATCTCGGCCACGCCCGAGAGCACGCACTACCCGATGGCGAAGGATTTTCTTTCCGCGGGCAAGCACGTGTTCCTCGAGAAGCCGATCGCCATGACCCTGCGCGAGGCGGACGAGCTCATAAAGATCTCGCGCGACAGCAAGCTCAAGTTCACCATCGGCTACTCGCAGCGCTTCAACCCGAAGTACGCCTACGTGAGGAAGTGCATCCGCGAGGCGACCATCGGCCGGCCGGTGAGCGCGCTGGTGTCGCGCCACATCACGCGCATGCTCGGCAGCAAGATCACCGCGCGCTCGAAGCTCTCGCCGGCCGCCATGGAGGCGACGCACGACCTGGACTTCCTGTTCTGGTGCCTGGAGCCGGCGCGCCCGGTGCGCGTGTACTCGCAGGCGAACTACGGCGCGATGCGCGAGCTGTCGGGCGGCGACGTCCCGGACCAGCAGTGGCTGATGGTGACCATGGACAGCGGCATGTCGATCGTGGTCGGCGGCGGCTGGAGCCTGCCGCTCGGCTACCCGAACTTCTCCTCCACCTGGATCGAGATGGTCGGCACCGAGGGCGCGGTGATGGTCGACGACAGCCACAAGGACGTGATCGTCAACACGGTGCGCAACGGCATGCAGCTGCCCATGTCCACCATGCCCGGCGAGTTCGTCGAGCACACCTACGCCGGCCCGATGGCGCCCGAGACGATCCACTTCCTCGAGGCGGTGGTGTACGACCGCGAGGTGATGGTGCAGCCCGAGCACGCGCGCATGGTGATGGAGGCGTACCTCGCCGCCGACCTCTCGGCCGAGCGCAACGAGCCGGTCGCCCTGCCGCTTTCCGACGCGAAGCGGGTTCGTGCCGCCGCCTGAGCCCGATCCAGGCCGATGCTGAACGTCGCGGTGTGCGGCCTCGGCTGGTGGGGCCGCACCGTGGTGCCGCTGATCCGCACCAGCGCCCGCCTGCGCGCCGTGTGCGCGGTGGACCCCGATCCGCGCGCCGCCGCCTTCGCCGCCGAGCAGGACCTGCCGCTCAGGTCGTTCGAGGAGGCGCTGCGCGACCCGGCGGTGCAAGGCGTCGTGCTGTGCACGCCGCACACGCAGCACACCGCGCAGGTCGTCGCGGCGGCGCAGGCGGGCAAGCATGTCTTCTGCGAGAAGCCGCTCGCGATGTCGCGCGCCGACGCGCTGCGCTCGGTGGAGAGCTGCAACCGCGGCAAGGTGGTCCTCGCGGTCGGGCACGAGAAGCGCTTCGAGCCGCCGATCCTGGAGCTGATGCGCATGGCGAAGGAGGGCGAGCTCGGGACGCTGCTGCAGATCGAGGCGAACTTCGTGCAGGACCGGTTCCTCTCGCTGCCCGCGGACAACTGGCGGCTCTCGCCGACCGAAGCGCCCGCCGGCCCGATGACCGCTACCGGCATCCACCTGCTCGACCTGTCGGTCGGCCTGCTCGGCCCGGTAGAGCGGGTTTTCGCCAGCGTGCGCACGCTGGGAAGCCGGCTCGCGAACGGCGACACGCTCGGCATCCTGGCGAGCTTCCGCTCGGGCGCCAACGCGCTGCTCGGCGCGGTACTCGCCACGCCGTTCGACGGCCGCTTCGCGGTGTACGGCAACCGCGGCTGGGCCGAGGTGCGCGACAAGGCGCACCCCGAGTCGCCGCGCGGCTGGACGCTCACCATCCAGGTGCGCGGCGAGGAGAAGCGGGTGAAGGAATACCCGCCCGCCAGGGCCGTGCTCGCCAACCTCGAGGCGTTCGCCGAGGCGGCGCTCGGCGGCGCGCCCTATCCGGTGCCGCAGGCGCAGATGATCGCCAACGTCTCGGCGCTGGAAGCCATTTTCCGCTCGGCCGAAAGCGGCCGCCTAGAGAAGGTCGAAAACTAGGATGAAGCTCGGAACCTTCATGATGCCGCTGCACCCGCCGAAGCGGCAGCCGTGGCAGACCTACCTCGAGGACCGCGAGGCGATCCTGCTCGCCGACCGGCTCGGCTACGTCGAAGCGCTGGTCGGCGAGCACGTCACCGACCTCGCCGAGAACGTCACCTCGTGCCTCATGTTCCTCGCCAGCGTGGCGCACGACACGAAGCGCATCGTGCTCGGCTCCGGCACGGTCAACATGCCGAACTCGCACCCGGCGGCGATCGCCGCGCAGGTGGCCATGCTCGACCACCTGCTGCAGGGCCGGTTCATCTTCGGCATCAGCCCCGGCGGGCTCCTGTCCGACGCCGAGGTGTTCGGCAACTACAGGAAGGACCGCAACGCCATCTTCCTCGAGTCGATCAACATGGTGCTCGACATCTGGAAGGGCGAGCCGCCGTACCGGCTGCAGGGCCAGTACTTCAGCGTCACCACGGAGAACACCATGATCGCCGAGATCGGCCAGGGCGCGATCATCAAGCCCTACCAGAAGCCGCACCCGCCGATCGTCGTCACCGCGGTGGCGCCGCATTCCAAAGGCGTCACCGAGGCGGCGAAGCGCGGCTGGACGCCGATCTCGGCCAACTTCCTGCTGCCCGAGTGGGTGGCGAGCCACTGGCCGCGCTACGCCGAAGGCTGCACCTCGGCGAACAGGAAGCCGGACGGCAAGGACTGGCGGGTGGCGAAGTCGATCTTCGTCGCCGACGACGAAAGCACGGCGAAGCGCTACGGCCTGGGCGCGGAAGGGCCGTACCACTTCTATTTCAAGCAGCTCGTCCGCAAGCTGGTCGGCCTGGGAGGGCGCGGCAACCTCTTCAAGCTCGACCCGGCCGAGCCCGACGCGTCGATCACCGCCGATACGGTGACGCCCAAGCTGGTGATCGCCGGCACGGTGAACAGCGTGGTCGAGCAGATCCTCGCCTTCCGCGAGAAGGTGGGCCCGTTCGGCACGCTGTATTACGCTTGCCACGACTGGCTCGACCCGGCGCTCGGCCGGCGCTCGATGGAGCTGATGGCCGAGCAGGTCATGCCGAAGGTCAACGCCGCGCTGAAGGAGTAGGGCCATGCAAGTCAGGAAAATCGGTGTGTTCCTGGGCGCCGAGGTGACCGGCGTCGACCTCGCGAAGCCGCTCGACGCGGCGACCGTCGAGGCGATCCGGCTGGCGCACGCCGAGCACGGCGTGCTCGTCTTTCCCGACCAGAAGATCTCCTCCGAGGACCTGAAGCGCTTCGGCCGCGCCTTCGGCAACCTGACGGTGCATCCGTTCTCCACCTCGAGCGCCGAGAGCCCGGAGCTGATCGTCTACGACAACAAGGAAGGCAACCCGCCGGCGGCGACCGACGTCTGGCATTCGGACGAGACGTTCCGCGAGGCGCCGCCGATGGGCACGATGCTCTGCTCGAAGATCGTGCCCGAGGTCGGCGGCGACACCGCCTTTTGCAGCATGAGCGCGGTCTACGAGGGGCTCTCCGACCGCTGGCAGCGCTTTCTCTCGGGGCTCGAGGCGGTGCACGACTTCAAGCCGTTCAAGGAGTTCTTCAAGGGCGGCGACCGCAAGCAGATCGAGCAGCTTCGCAGGTACGAGGACCTGTACCCGCCGGTCACCCATCCGGTGGTGACGCTGCACCCGGTGACCCGGCGCAAGGTGCTGTTCGTCAACCCGCAGTTCACGCTCTACATCAAGGGCATGGCCGAGGACGAGAGCCGCATGGTGCTCGACCTGCTCTTCTCCAAGACGCGCGTGCACGAGTACCAGTACCGCCACCGCTGGCGGCCGAACATGGTGGTGTTCTGGGACAACCGCGGCGTGCAGCACTCGGCACTGCACGACTACTACCCGAACCGCCGCCTGATGGAGCGCGTCACCATCCAGGGCACGCGTCCGGTCCCCGCCGAGCCGCCGGCCGATCCGAAGGAGCTGCGCCGCTACCTTATGCCGCCGCTCTCTCGATTCAAGGCGACCGCGCAGAAGCGCCAGCACGAGCTCGCCGAGAAGTAGCGTCGCAGATTCGCCGACAACGCGACGCGGTATCCGTGTGATACCTGGCGCCTGGCGCCGCCGATATAGTGGAGCGGCGCAGCGACGCTATTCGACTCGCATTCCCGGAGATTCACATGCAGGAGCCCCAGACGCAGTTCTTCGACCTCTACCGCAGCGGCGTACGCACGATGAACGAGCTGATGAAGAGCTCGCTAGAAACCACGGAAAAGCTTCAGAACCAGCAGCTTCAGCAGGTGCGCAGCGCTCTCGAGGAGACCGCCCGGTCGAGCGGCCAGCTCGGGGAGATCCGCAGCCTGGACGAGCTGCTCGCGGCGCAGGCGAAGCTCGCCGGCTCGCAGGTGCAGCGCACCATGGATTTCTGGAGCAACGTCTGGCGCGCCGCCGGCGACAGCCAGATCGCGCTCATTTCGCAGATGCAGTCCCTGACCTCGCGCGCCACGCAGGATGTCGTGCGGCTGGCGACCGCCCAGGTGGCGACGCTCGGCAGCACGGCGCGCGAAGCGAGCAGCACGGTGCGCGAGACGACGGAGCGCGCACAGCAGCGAAAGGCGAGCTGAAGGCCCGTCCCCGCGCGAGCAAAGCCAGGCGGCGCTGACCGCGCGGGCTGTCCGGGGGCTGTGGATGCGCCTGTGGATAGCCTGTGCAAGGCCTGTGGAGGGCGCCTAGCCCTTCCCGGGCGCGGGGCTCCAGGCGACCGGGATCATCGCGCAATCCTTCGCGCCCAGGCCGGCGCGCGAGGCGCGCTCGAAGCCCTCCAGCGCCGCCCGGGCGACGAGCGATTCGCGGCCGAGCGAGCGCAGCTCCTCGACCATCTCGGCGAGGTCCTTCTTCATCGTATCGACGTTCACCGTCACCGGGCTCGGCTCGCGGCCCGCGAGCGCGGCGGCGACGGTGGCGGCGCGGTTCTTCATCATGTTCGGCGCCCCCGAGGTGTCGGCGAGGATGTCCATCAGGCGCGCCGGCTCCAGCCCCAGGTCGCGCACCAGTGAAAGCGCCTCGCCGAGCGCCTGCCAGTAGACGAGCAGCGGCAGGTTGATGGCGAGCTTCATGCGCGCCCCGGCGCCGATCGGGCCGACGTGCTCCACGCGGCGGCACATCTGCTCCAGCACCGGCCGCGCGCGCGCCACGTCGGCCGCCTCGCCGCCGACGAAGCCGAACAGCTTCCCTTCGCGCGCCGGGCCGATCGTGCCGCCGACCGGGCATTCGACGAAGGCGCCGCCCTTGCGCTTCACCAGGGAGGAAATCCTTTCCGGGACGGCAGGCCGCACGGTGGACATCTCGACGAACAGCCTGCCGCGCACCTCGCCGCCCAGCAGCTCGCCGTAGACCTGCTCGACCGCGGGCGCGTCGGTGAGGATGGTGATCACCAGCTCGGAGCGCTCGGCGAGCTCGCGCGCGCTCGCCGCGACCGGCAAGCCGGTGGCGCGGGCCTTGTCGGGGGTGCGGTTCCAGACCATCATCTCGTGCCCGAGCGAGGCGAGGCGCGCGCCGATCGCCGCCCCCATCCGGCCCGTTCCTGCGATACCGATCTTCATATGAAGGCCACCCTGGTCACCATCGCGACGCCGACCACGCCGCTCGATGGCGCATGGTACGAGCCCGAGGGCGGGCCGGCACGGCAGGCGGCGCTGCTGTTTCACGGCAACACGATGAACTTCTACACCGGCGCGCCGCGCTTCCTGCCGCCGGCGCTCGGCCGCATCGGGCTCGCCTCGCTGGCGTTCAACCGCCGCGGGCACGACATCCTGGCGATCCGTAACAGCCGCGCCGCGGAGGGCGCGGCGTTCCAGACCTACGCCGAGGCGATCGAGGACAACCGGCTCGCGGCGCGCTGGCTGGCCGGGAAGGGCTTCGACCGCCCGGTGGTCATCGGCCACAGCAACGGCGGCATGCTGGCGGTGCGCCATGTCGCCGAGCATCCGCAGACCTCCGCCCTGGTCCTGCTCTCGGCGCACTGCGGCGGGCGCGACATGCTGCCGCTCGTCTGCCGGGCGGGGCTGCTCGCGCAGGACCGGCTGGAGGAGGTCACGGCGCAGGCCGAGCGCATGGTCGCCGCCGGGCGGGGCAGGGAGCTCATCCTGCTGCCGGGCTGGTGGTACGCCGCGAGCGCCGAGAGCTTCCTCGATCTTGCCCGGTGCCCGGACATCCTCGAGTTGGCGCCGCGCGTGCGCTGCCCGGTGCTTTACCTGCGCGGCGACCGGGAGCCGCGCGAGCTGTACCCGGCCGAGGAGTTCGCCCGCCGCGCGGGCGCCCGGTGCACGGTGGAGATCGTCCCCGACTGCGACCATTTCTACGTCGGCCGCGAGGCGGCGATCGCCGAGATCGTCTGCCGCTGGCTGGCCGCCGCGAATCCCGGTTGACACGGCTTGCGGCGGCACGCTCAAATTGCCGCCGGAGAGGAGGAGGTCCTTTGCAGAGCCTGGCCGCATGAAGCTCTACGGCTTCTGGCGCTCGCTCGCGACCTATCGCGTCAAGGTCGCGCTGGCGCTCAAGGGTATGCAGGCCGAGGAGGTGTCGATCGACCTCCTGCAGGGCCGTCAGCACGATCCTGCCTACCGCGCCGTGAACCCGCAGGCCGTCGTGCCGGCGCTGGTGCTGGACGAGGGCGGGCCGCCGCTCTTCCAGTCGCTGGCGATCGTCGAGTACCTGGAGGAAACCCGTCCCGAGCCGCCGCTGCTGCCGAAGGATCCGCGCGGCCGGGCGCGGGTGCGCGGCCTGGCGCTGATCGCCGCGGCCGACGGCCATCCGCTGGTGGTGCCGAGAATCCGCGCCTATCTCGAGAAGGAGATGGGCCTGGACGAGGCGGCGCGCAACCGGTGGCTGCAGCACTGGACGCTCAGGGCGCTGCAGGACATGGAGCCGCACCTCAAAAACGAGCGCGAGACCGGGCGCTTCTGCCACGGCGGCGCGCCCACCCTGGCCGACATCTGCCTGGCAGGCCAGGTGATCGGCGCCATCGGCTACTTCAAATGCGACGTGTCCGGCGTGCCGACGGTGATGCGCATCTACGAGGAATGCATGAAGCTCGACGCCTTCTCGGCGGCGCATCCGCTCGAGCAGCCGGGCGCGCCGGTGCACTGACTGAAGAATTACGACCCTGACCCCGAATTCATGAACGTTTCCCTGGTAGACCGCTCCAGCCTGATGTCCGGGCTCTACAAGGAGCTCGAGCTGGAGCCGGGAAAGACCGCGGTGGTGACGATCGACATGCACCGCGGCCACCTCGACATGGACGTCGCCACCATGCCGGCGAAGCCCGAGGACGCGCAGCGGGTCGTCGCGAAAGCCCGGGAGGTCCTGGATTTCTGCAGGCAAAGCGGGATCCCGGTGATCCACGTGGTCCTCGTGTACCGCAAGCTGAAGGGCATCGGCAGCGAGGGCATGACCAACCCGTTCTGGAAGGCGCTGCACGCGGCGCAGGCCGAGACCGACCGCCTGACGCCGGGGCGGCGCAGCACGGTGCGCGAGCACAACCTCGAGGGCTCGCGCGGCACCGAGATCATTCCCGAGCTCTACCGGGAAGGCGACTACGTGATCGACAACAAGAAGCGCCTGGACTGCTTCTACGGCACCGACCTGCGCTTCCTGCTCGACACGCTCGGGGTGAAGAACCTGCTGCTGATGGGCATCAACACCAACACCTGCGTGCTGAACACCTCGTTCACCGCGTTCAATTTCGACTACCGCGTGGTCGTGCTTTCCGACTGCGTGGCGAGCATGTACGGCGACGACCTGCACGTGCTCGGGCTTCAGAACGTCGCCCGCTGCCTCGGCTGGGTGCTCAGCAACGAGCAGCTCTTCGAAAAGCTAAAGGAGACCAGGCATGAGCTTCACGCGTAGACGGTTCATACAGGCGAGCGGAGCGGCCGCCGCCGCGGCGAGCTTTCCTTCGTTCTCGCAATCCGGGCCGCTGCGCCTCGGCCTGGTGACGGTGAAGACCGGGCCGCTCGCCTCGGGCGGCATCGACATGGAGCGCGCGCTCGAGCAGTACCTGAAGGAGCGCAACTACACGATGGCCGGGCGCAAGGTCGAGCTGGTGGTCGCCGACTCGGCCGGCGTGCCGGCGCAGGCGCGCACCAAGATCCAGGAGCTGGTGGAGCGCGACAAGATCCACGTCATGATCGGGCCGCTCGACACCGCCTCGGCGCTCGCCGCCGACGACTACATCCGCCAGGCGCAGCTGCTCACGCTCTCGGTCGCCGCCGCCGACGACATGACCCAGCGCAAGCCCAATCCCTGGTTCACGCGCGGCACCTCCACCGCCTCGCAGTGCGCGCACCCGATGGCCGACTACTGCTACAAGCAGCTCGGCTTCCGGCGCATGGTGGTGATCGCCGACGACATCGCCTACGGCCACGAGATGGTGGCGGGCTTCCAGCGCGTGTTCGAGGAGCTGGGCGGCAAGATCGTGCAGAAGACCTTCCCGCCGCTCACCGTGCCCGACTACGGCAGCTACCTCGCGCAGCTCAACACCAAGGCCGACGCGATCTACCTCGGCTTCGCCGGCTCGAACGGCTTCCGCTACCTGCGCCAGTTCAACGAGTACGGGCTGAAGGGCCGCATCGCGCCGGTCGGCGGCATGACCGCGCTCGACGAGGCGGTGCTGCGCAACATGGGCGACGAGGCGCTCGGCATCATGACCGCCTGCTGGTACTCGGCCGAGATCGACAACCCGATCAACCGCCGGTTCGCCGCCGCGTTCCGCAAGGCGTGGAAGTACGACCCCGGGTTCTACGCCGCGGCGACCTACACCGAGGCCGCGGTGCTCGACCAGACGCTGCAGAAGATCAACGGCCGCATCGAGGACAAGCAGGCGTTCATGAAGGCGGTGCGCTCGGGCCGCTTCGACACCTGCCGCGGCCCGGTGTCGTTCGACAAGTACGGCAACGTGGTCGGCAACGTGTACATCCGCAAGGTGACGCGCAAGGAGGGGCGGCTGGTCAACTCGGTGATCCACACCTACCCGAACGTGAGCCAGTTCTGGACGTACAAGCCGGAGGAATACCTGAAGAATCCGCCCTATACCCGGGACTACCCGCCGGCGAAGAACCTCGAGTCGTAATTGCAGTACTGGGCGATCCAGACGCTCAACAGCCTGGCGCTGGGAGGGCTGCTGTTCCTCCTGGCCGCCGGGTTCTCGCTCATCTTCGGGCTGATGCGCATCGCCAACCTGACGCACGGCGGCCTGTTCATGCTCGGCGCCTACCTCGGGGTGACGGTGATGGGCTGGTGGGAGAACCTGTGGGGGGCGGCGCTCGCCGCCGCGCTGGCGGTGGCGATCTTCGGCGGCCTGCTCGAGCGCTTCATCCTGAGGAGGGTGGGCGGCAACGTGCTCTCGCAGGTGCTGGTGACGCTCGGCGTGTCGTTCATCATCGCCGACGCGTGCCTGATGATCTGGGGCGGCGACCCGATCCCGGTGCCGACGCCGCCGTCGCTGCAGCTCCCGGTGCGCTTCGCCGGGATGATCTTCCCGGCCTACCGGCTGGCGGTGGTGGTGATCGCCGTCGTCGTCGCCCTGGTGCTGTACCTGCTGATGGACAAGACCCGGCTCGGCGCGATGATCCGCGCCGGCGTGGACGACCCGGAGATGGCGCGCGCGGTGGGCATCCCGGTGTCGCGGCTCTTCACCACCGTGTTCTGCCTCGGCGCGGCGCTCGCCGGGGCGGGCGGGGTGATCGGCGGGCCGATCATGTCCGCCTATCCCGGCCTCGACGCCGACATGCTGCCGCTCGC